>NZ_JBALGC010000122.1:0-37036 GCF_036916575.1 Nostoc sp. | reverse complement strand
CACCGAGAAGGATACCCTATTGATATTAAACAAGCAATTGGTAGAATGATTGCTCGTGGAATTAGGCTAAGTGAAACTATTATCAATTTTGCACTTCAACAAACTGGTGAAATAGATCCTTAAATTTTGTTCTGAGACGGCGCGTGTTGTTACCATTGCTCGATTTGTGAGTTACTACCACCAAAATCGCTTAAAATAAATACCCACCGTGAACTAATTCACAATGCATCCCTCAAAGGAGAGAGATAGGAGCCGAAACCCTGTTGTAAAATAGACTTATAAGAATTCGGGGGGCCATTTAACTGGTCATAAACGCCTATAGAGACTATTTTTGGAAATCTCCAAGGTCTGAAGTCCAGCCAGCTGAAACAACTACAGCGGCTGTATCACCAGCGCATACCAGGCGATCGCATCACCACACCTGAGTTTTCCCAGCGTCTGGCAGCAATTAGCACAGAAGTCAATCAGCCTGTGTGCGCCTATATTAACCGTCGCGGACAAGTGATTCGCGTCGGGGTAGGCACACCGCGTCAAACGCAAATACCACTGATGGAATTGCCCCGTTACGGTGCAGAACGACTCAGCGGTATTCGTTGTATTGCCACCCATCTGAAGCCAGAACCGCCAAATGAGGCGGCGCTCACGGCGATGGCACTGCAACGCTTAGATGCCCTAGTTGTCCTAAACATTACCGGAACCGGATTTACACGGCGGGGAGGCGGTTCGACTGGGTACGTCAAAGAAGCTTATCTAGCTCATCTGACACCTCAAGAATCTCGCACCCTGATTACTAGTCCTGCTGCTCTCAAACTAGAGGAGAGCCAAATCCAAAGCCCAAGTTGGAATATATCGCCACCTCTGAATTTAGACGATTTGGCAGACCAGGATTTAGTAGATTTGGTAGAAAATCTGGAAGCGGAATTCCAGCGGGAATTTGTCGCCCAGGAAGTAGATGCTGACCATGATCGCGTGCTAATTGTGGGGCTGATGACCAGTGAGATGACTCCCTTACAATTCCAAGACACCCTACTGGAATTGGCACGTTTAGTTGATACGGCTGGGGGAGATGTATTGCAGACAATACAACAAAAGCGATCGCGCATTCATCCCCAGACAGTAGTTGGCGAAGGTAAGGTGCAAGAAATTGCCCTAACTGCCCAAACACTAGGAGTTAATCTTGTCGTCTTTGACCGCGACCTCTCACCCTCCCAAGTCCGCAACTTAGAAATGCAAATTGGTATCCGGGTGGTTGACCGCACCGAAGTCATTTTGGATATCTTTGCCCAACGCGCTCAGTCCCGTGCTGGTAAGTTGCAAGTAGAACTAGCACAGTTAGAATACATGCAGCCGCGACTGGCTGGTAGAGGTCGTACCATGTCCCGATTGGGTGGTGGTATTGGGACTCGTGGCCCTGGTGAAACCAAACTAGAAACAGAACGCCGTGCCATTGGGCAGCGCATTTCCCGACTGCAAAAAGAAGTGGATCAGTTGCAGGCCCATCGTTCGCGGTTACGGCAGCGACGGCAGCATCGAGAAGTTCCCTCAGTGGCTTTGGTTGGATATACCAACGCTGGGAAGTCCACTTTGCTGAATGCTCTTACAAATGCAGAAGTTTATACAGCCGACCAGCTATTTGCCACTCTCGATCCCACCACGCGCCGTCTGGTAATTCCTCATGGCGAAACAAATGAACCTCAAGAAATTCTGATTACAGATACGGTAGGGTTTATACACGAACTGCCTGCATCGTTAATGGATGCCTTCCGTGCCACCTTGGAAGAAGTTACAGAAGCCGATGCTCTACTACATTTGGTGGATTTGTCTCACCCCGCTTGGTTGCGTCATATTCGCTCAGTTAGGGAAATTTTGGCGCAAATGCCAATAACTCCTGGGCCGGCGCTGGTTGTTTTTAACAAGATTGATCAAGCCGATAGTGAGACACTGGCTCTAGCTAGGGAAGAATTTCCCTTAGCGGTGTTTATTTCTGCGAGTCAGCGCTTGGGATTAGAAACCCTACGTCAGCGCCTTGCCCAGCTGATTGAATATGCCGTTGACTGTGGGTAAATACTGAAATTAAAGTTTTGTATTTCAGTTAAAAATGCCGTAGTCAATATAACTACGGCATTTGCTATTAAAGATAAAAAATATTTCTACTCCACTAAGCTGAAGTTACTCATATAAATCTGACTTTTCACGGCATGTGGAAAAGGTCATTTTGAATGTTTCTCAAGCCCTGATTTTTACATTAGCTATTTTCATTAACTTATAACTATTGAGAATTAGGCTGTGGAAAAAGCCACGCTGTTTCGTGGTTTGAGGACTTACCGTGAAAAGTCAGCTACAAGCCCAAGCGTCGTTCTGTAGCTACTAAACCTTAACTAAATGTTATTAAACTTTAACGATTAGGAAAATTATTCTTAACATTACTCAAATATCTTGTTATTAAGATCATTCCAAATACAGTTCTTAACCTTAAGGTTTGACTTTTAATGGGTAAATCAGAGACGCTTGACTCTCTGTTAATTTAATCCAACTTGGAAATAATTAGTTCCCAAAAATGTCTGTAAGTGTAACTAGATGTAGTTTTGAGATTTGTACTCCCGACATCAAGTTCTCACATACCCTACTTTCACAAAATATGTTGCCATTAATCATAGGATATGTCCACCACGATGGCTTCGCCCATCGCAGGCATTCCACTATGGACTGTCCAAGTCTCCAAAGATTAAACAGGTAAAGGCAAGCCATATTTAATATTGAAAAATAGGATTTCAGCCATTTTCATTAATTTTTTATTTCCCAAATCGATTAAACCTACAGTAAGGCTTGAATTTACTATGTTTATCCTAAATCTGTTGTGGAATTTTCTGTTCTTTTGGCGAATCAAAAGTTTGTTTAAAAGCAATTTTCACAAATCAGATAGGACTGGTCTCTCAAAAACATTTTTGACTTTAGTAAATTTTTACTAAAAGTTAGAATCTTGTTGAGCAAATAGTAACTACAACTGTCTTGAGTTAAGTTGTCCTAGCCTGTTTACAGTCAAAAGTTTAGTAGTATTTCAGTTTTGCAAGCTTCTCGTGCTCTGTACAACATTTCAGGAAATAAAACTGCTAATCTTGGTGGAGAACCAGTAGGAAGCTCTCTTTATAAAATTACTACAGCTAATCCTGGAACTATTAGCCTTGTAGACTCAACACCTACTTCTGCAGAAATACGAGGAACTCAACCTACCAACCCGGGAAAATTTGCCGATGGATTAGCTATCGACAATCTCAATCCTGGTAATACTCGTGCTTTTGCTAGTGATTTCCATACTAGTGATGGAAATGGGAACAATCTTTACAAAGTCGATCTGCTCACTGGTCAGCTATCTGCGCCGATTGCTCTGAGAACTCCTTCAGGACAACCTTTGAATGTTGACGCAGATTCTGGGCTGTCATTTACTAACGTCGGTTCTCAAAGATTGATCGGTTGGCTGGAAACTGGCGCTATCTATGAGATCACAGGCTACCAAGATGAACTTGCTGCATCAGGTCTAGGTTTAGGTAGTGCCACGGGTACTAATGGCGCTGGCTTTGCAACCGCCACTTTACTTGGTAACGTTAATTTACCAAATGTTGCCAGTGCAGTTCAATATGAAGGCTTTACAATTGTTAATGAATAACAGTCGTTAGTAGGATACTCTTTCTTCAACTCTTGTAAAAAGTACTTTTGCAAGAGTTGAAGAAAAGAAAAAGTGAAGGGAGCTAGATAGGAAAAAAGTGTTATCTGCCAAACTACCTGTACTTTTATGTAGAGATTATGTAGAGACTAACCAGATATTTATTTTGAAATTTATTCAATTACTTCTAAAAACTTGATGCTTTTGTATGCGTTCAGTGGGTTATACCAGGGACGCAACAAAAGACCGTTGCGTTAGATTAGACATCTTTGAAAACTACCCAAGTATCTCTATTGGTTAACTCGAATGGGTAGCGATCGCTGTGTCTAATTATTGGTGTATTACAGCACTCGTATTTTTCACAATAAAGGATACAATTTTTCTTAAAATGAACCAATTTTGCATGGCGATCGCCATTCCCAAATCTTCAAACGTCCAAAATTCGTAGTGCGACACTTTAGGGTGCAGAATGTGGGTTATAAAGTTAGTTTGGGCTAGATTTGGGCTTAATTTTTGTTTAAGTCCGGTTAGCCACTTCTGAAGATCAAGTCAAAACGAGATAAAGCCGCTACAGCCAGTGGCAAAGTTCTAAAATTAAGAAGTATTAAATCAAGTTGAGGACATTATGGCTGCAAAAGTAGAAATTTACACTTGGAGGACTTGCCCGTTTTGCATTCGTGCCAAAAGTTTGCTGAAGAACAAGGGAGTTGAATTTATCGAATACAGCATTGATGGAGATGAGGTAGCCAGAAATAAAATGGCTCAAAGAGCAAATGGACGGCGCTCTTTACCGCAAATTTTCATCAATGATGATCATATTGGTGGTTGTGATGATATCCATGCTTTAGACAGACAAGGCAAGCTAGATGAGCTACTAACTTCTAACAAGAACGTTTAGGTTCAGAAGATATTGCACTAGCGACAAGCCGCTCAAATTACACGGCAGTCGCTACAACTCTGGAAAAACAAAGCATTGCCTTATCTACGGGCTTTTATCTCCACAAAACCGATGTCTATTCACCAGATTTTACCCTCCAGATTCTACTTAGCAGTACAGATGTACGTCAATTGCTAAGATCATCAAGAGATAATAATTGAATAACCATTTAATTTCTTGGCGATTGAGGTATAAAGGGTGAAACTGGCTTTTATCATTGATCCGATCCATCAGCTTGACCCGTGTCATGATACTAGTATTGCCCTGATTGAAGCAGCGCAAATCCTGGGACATGAAGTTTGGGTAACTCAGGCAAATCTGCTGAGTGTAGTGGAGGGCAAAGCTTGGGCTATCCTACAGCGAGTAGAAATTGTACCAGTACAGTTGGTGGACAGACGGTGGGTAGCGGCGAATTCTTGGTATCAGTTGAGCAATTCCTCCTTAACTTCTTTAGAGACAATGGACGCCGTATTTATGCGGACAGATCCACCAGTCAATGATTCCTACCTCTATGCCACCTACATTCTCGATTACATTGACCAAAATAAAACCCTGGTGATTAACAGTCCCAGTGGCATCCGAGGGGCAAATGAAAAAATGTATGCCCTCCAGTTTACCAAAGCGATTCCAGAAACCATTGTCAGTGCTGATAAGCAGTTTATCCGGAAATTTGTCGAAGCAAAAGGAGCTGCGGTTCTCAAACCATTGGGTAACAAAGCTGGGGAAGGAATTTTGTTTTTGCAATCAGGCGATCGCAATTTTAACTCCATTGTCGAACTCAGCACCCTCCAAGGTCGAGTGCCTGTAATGGTGCAAATCTATTTACCAGAGGCAAAAGAGGGAGATAAGCGAATTATCCTGCTGAATGGCGAACCGATTGGTGCACTCAATCGCCTCTCTAGTGGAACTGATTTTCGCAATAATATGGCAACTGGTGGCACAGTCGCTCAAACCGAAATTACCCCAAGAGAGCATGAAATCTGTACCCAAATAGCTGAACGCTTACGCCAAGACGGCTTAATTTTTGTGGGTATTGACGTTATTGGTGGCTATTTGACTGAAGTTAACGTCACCAGTCCTACCGGAATTCGTGAGATTGATCGCCTAGATGGTACTCACCTTGGTTATCAAGTTATTCAATGGATTGAACAAACCTAGTACTTACGCCTTGACAAAAAATATCATCCATGGATTTAGACAGTACAAGTATTGGTGAGATTGTCCACAATGTACTCACGCACAACTAAGGACTTAATCTCAAGAAATCATCTACTAGTTCATGATTGCTTTCCATGAAATTGACCCAGGTATAACCATATAATCCAATATAAAAATTGCTATGTCGTCTTTAAACACACCTATATTTTTTGACGCGCCCGATATATTTCTGTAGCTTTTTGCTCAAGCGTTAAATTCATCTCAATCTCTCCTATTGACTTCCTTAGATGAGAGATGTATGTCGTTTTTTGTAAGAATCAATATGTTCTACTTTAAAAGGAATGCCGAGTATGATTCACTTACAAAATTTCTGGCTGGTTTCAGCCGCTTTGATGTTAACCACTTTTGGGGTGCGTACAAATCCAGCGATAGCGCAAACTACTTATCCATTTAGCGCCAATTACGATATATTGGCAACCGCCAAAGACCTCACGCCAAACCTAGAACAAATATTTGTTCCAGGTTCAAGCACTGATGCCCCATATGGACTGCTCCAAACTAATAGCCTGAGCTACTCCCAAACTAATTTTGCTACAGGTTTCTACAGTTTCAACACTGAACCGACAGCTTTCGACTTACAGGGGTTTCCTTCTGGCTATATCACGTTTGAAGGAAGCGGCAGCAGTGACAAGTTGTTTGGATCTGCAAGTGGTACTGGGTTGATTGACTTTGAAACGCTTACAGTGAAGTCTTCTGGTACTGTCAATATTATTGGAGGTGAGGGGATATTCAGGAGTGCTACTGGCACATTAGCCTTTTCCGAGATCCAGCCACTCAGTTTACAGGTAGGTGTTGCCTTAAAAGGTCAGTTTAGTGTGAATGGCTCATTCCAGACAGTTCCAGAATCAAAAACCGTTACAGCACTAATTGGTGTAGGTGTGATGGGAGTTTATCTGTTGATGCGCCGACACTGCCAAAGAGCCACTTCTGTTTGATCTTTAAGCGTGCCAGTATTTCATTACTAAAGTACTTTTCTTAATGCTGTCTCAACACAGCTGTAAATTTCAACTGGCGATCTTCAGTCAGGATTAATTGATGCGGGTTACTATGTCATTGCTACGTACAACAGCCGTGCTTCTTCTGGTTTACTGTGTTGGTTAGACAGCTTAACCAACACTGGGAATGAATATAAGTAGTGTTTTTTCTAAATTTCCGCTGTTTTGAGTGAAGGTAGATGTAGCGATGTCTACGATGGGCTGTGACGTTCGTGACGCTCGTTCGCCCTACAGCCCTACGGGCATCCTACGGCGGGCATCTTCCCTTCTCTACGTTCGCGCAGCGTGTCGCAGACAGACGCTGCGCGAAGGGAGAAGACTCGCTAACCGCTTCTCTACGAGACGCTCTTGCTAGCTGGCTTTTGAGTAGAGGTACGTTATCAGTGACGCATCCGTAATTGGACAGTGCTTCCTGTTTTTTGTGACAAAAGCATAGCTGGACATGCGAGCCAGCAGACTCCTGCCCAAGTTCATTTTATAAAGTAGGGTTGACGAGTTTTTTGACCAATTGGCAAAATTGGGGATGGCAACAGATTGCTTACCCCTGCCTTTGGGAAAACCCTGTAACTAGCAGATTTTATACAGCACTCAGCCTGATCTGAGACTGCTAATTTCATCTAAAATTTCAAATCCAAAATTTCTTAATTCCGTGGTGTACGTCGGTTTCTCAGAAAATCAGGTATATCCAATCCAGGTTTTTCTTTTGGTTCCGGAGTTGGAGTTGGAGTTGGGGTTGAGGTTGGAGGATTAACTGTGGGTTGCTGGGTTGTTGGTCGCTTAGGAGTATTAGATGCTACCCGAACGTTAGCCACGCTTTGTTGTGGCACAGCTTGCACTTCACCTGTAAACCCGGTGGCAATTACAGTAATTCTGACCTCACCTTGGAGTCTGTCATCAATTACAGCCCCAAAAATAATATTGGCGTTGGGATCAACTACTTCATAGATTGCTTCTGCGGCAGCATTCACTTCATGCAAAGTGAGGTCAGTACCACCAGTAATATTAAATACAACACCTCTAGCGCCTTCAATAGAACATTCTAGTAACGGCGAAGAAATAGCTGCGATCGCTGCTTCTCTGGCTCTAGATTTTCCAGAACTCACTCCAATTCCCATCAATGCCGATCCTGCATCTGCCATCACAGCTCGGACATCAGCAAAGTCAACATTTACCAAACCAGGGATCGTGATGATATCAGAAATACCTTGTACCCCTTGACGCAGCACATCATCTGCATAGCGAAAAGCTTCTTGTACAGGCGTTTGTTCGGGGATCACTTCTAGCAGTTTGTTGTTGGGGATAATGATCAGTGTATCTACTCTACTTTTTAGTCCTTCAATACCTTGTTCGGCTTGGCTGGTGCGGCGGCGTCCCTCAAACACAAATGGACGTGTGACTACACCAACAGTGAGAGCGCCCATTTCTTTGGCTACTTCTGCCACGATTGGAGCTGCACCTGTCCCAGTGCCACCGCCCATACCAGCAGTGATAAATACTAAGTCTGCCCCTTCTAAAGCTGTAGCAATTTCGTCCCGTGATTCCTCAGCTGCCTTTTGACCGATGGCAGGATTACCACCTGCTCCTAAACCCCGTGTTAACTTCTGTCCAATTTGCAATCTACTTGGAGCGCCAGCTAAGGTAAGAGCTTGGGCATCAGTGTTAATTGACCAAAACTCTACCCCAGAGACATCAGACTCGATCATGCGGTTAACAGCATTGCCACCGCCGCCACCGACACCAATCACTTTGATGTTGGCGACTCGACCAGGAACAATCTCGCCAATTCGGCTATTTTCCGCAGAAATCTTCTTATTATCGTGATTTTGTCCGAAGTTCAGCCCAGAGTTATTAAAGGGATTGGTCGAATTAACTGCCAGAGAGAACCCCGGCTGTCCCGTAGATTGGGAATTTTTATAGGTAAGTCCTTGGTTATTATCAAGTGTCATTGGATTTGTGAAAGGGTAGATAAACGACTTTTTCAGGTGTTATTCACCTCAGAGTCAACTTTAGTTTGACACTGCCATACTATGGCACTGTCCTTTATTGTTTTCACTACTGCCAAGCCTAACAGAATTGCCAGTGCGAAAATTTGCTATGGGATAAGCTTTTAAGGCAGCCGATCGCACAGCCAATTCTAGAGAAGTATACCTACATTTATTTAAAAGTAACGTGTATAACTTCAACCAGACATTAATCTCTTGATTATTCTCAACGGAGGGCATAACTTGTAAAGACACACTATAGCGCCTCTTCTCTGTCTCAACAATAATATTGTTAATAGGTTTCACCATTAGGGATGATTGCAACTTTAGACACAAAACTTACGTTATACTTACTTATCTTTAAGGTGAAAGTAAGTAAGAATTTACTTGTCAGACTATACCTGATTAACTTGTTGTTTGGGGGTCTGAATGGACACTTTAGTGAAGCAATAGTCTATCCTACAGGAACCCTCACTAGTGCGGTCAACAAATCAAGATTTTCTAAGAGGTTTCGTTACCGAATAGGATATTACGGCACAGAGTAACCCTCTTTTGTCACTCAGGGAGAAGAAAAATAAGAGCCAAATTTTCAACTGTAGATACAGCGAGCATTTGAGCCTTTATTTTTTAATAGAATGGCCGAAATCAAGGTTTTTGGTAAAAGTCTTATGCTGTAAGCATCCCAGATTATTCTCTGCCAAAAGTAACAAAAGAGGGGTAAGTAGATGGGCGCTAAAAAATACAACTATATTAAGAAATGTAAATCGCTTAAAAGCTTATATTCAAAGCGTTTATGGCGCTTTACACAAGTTTACACAGTTTGGTTTAATTGTGCCTACCTACTTAGTCCAAACTTATTGCCGAAAAGCAATGCTTACGCAACTTTGGGCGGTATTGTTACAGATTGAAACTTCGGTAAACTGTCTTTGGAAGTTTCCTCAACAGACCAAAGCCAGAGTGTTTTTGGCTTTGCACTTGGATGGCGGCGTAAACCGTTTTCATCAGTGCCATCTGAAAAGCGAGTCTGATCTTAGTGAAAAACTCAAGCATTTTTCTCTTTTCCGCACTGGGTTTAGTCAAAGAATCTATGGGCAGAAGGCGTTTTGCACGCTATAGACCATCATGAGATTGTCTGACATCTTGCACCCTACTATTAGATGTTAGGGTCACAATTGAGAGTGTTTTACTCACAATGGAGATTTTATAATTGATCTTCTCATTTTAATTAGAAGTTAATGCCGATTTTCGTGCGGTTTGCTAAAAAACTGAAAATAATAAATATATTTATCAGCATAAAGCCTCTTAATTTACTAAGAACTATCAATACATTAAACATGCTAGATGTTTTTAGGGATTTTGGGAGTTAATTTTGGGATTTTTTGGTTCATTTGTACTAAGGGAAATTCTGGATTTTTCAGATCAATATACTCTATTTGACTGGAATTGAGTTTTGCTGCTAAAGAGCGCATTTGGGCGAGTACCTTAATTTGTTCAGACAACTGGGGGCCTGGAGAGCCGAGATGCACATTTCCTAGTTCTGTTTTCAAAATTAAATTCGTTGGATTTTGGCAATCAATTTCCATCACTTTCACAGGACTTTGGCTGACAGCTTGATAAAGTTGAGTCCAGTAGAGGCAGTATTGTTTTGGCGAGCTAATTACTCTGAGATTGGGTAATTTCTTAGTGGGATTCAGTGATGTGTATTTTTCTAAAGGCATCCAGACCCCACTTGCATCTAGTAAGCCGATTGTTACTTTTTTGTTGCCAGGTGTTTGAGTCACCGCTACAGGTACTCGTTCTTGGATTTCAATGATTAACCCAGGAGGAAACAGGCGGCGTTTGACGTGAGCTTGGGCAATAGTTGGTTGTTTCTTCAAAGAGTTGGCGATCGCCGACGGTTCAATCCGCCACAAAGACTGGGGGTAAGATAGCACTAACAGTGACTGAGCTGTCTTATCCGACAGTAATTTATTGTCTAATTTCATCACTATTTGTTTGGGAGCTTTTAGCATCCACACTGGTTGGACTGCCACCCACAGCAATCCACCCGCAAAACCAGTAATGGCAAAGGTTCGCCAAATAGCCTGAATAATTCTCATCTGCCGCTGCCGTCGTAATTTCTGACGACGCTGGGCTAGATCCGTGCGGGAAACTGATATTATGCCAGCCATTCAAACCCCTTTCTGGTTACAATCCAAATTTATTGACGCCCTCGTATCATTATTAATTTCAGTAAACACTGTTGGCATCTGTTAGCCGCTCTCCTCAAGACTTTTTTTATTTTTAGTAACACTTTATAGTAACTACACAAAGATCGTAGTGCTAGCCATCGTGACGATGAAAGTTTCCGGTGTCCATTGCTAACAGACTGTAGCCTTTTTGACAAGTTATTTATGAAGATTTTTTACCTAAAGATTACAAAATATTAATTTAGATGTTTAGGATTTTGTTTCCTTGACAAATAGAATGTGAAATGATATACCAGTATTCCTGTATCTCTGTGTACCTTGCTATAATTCATACCAGTCCTACCTCATCAGCTATACAAACTGAGAACCAGATAATTTAGTAGCTTTTTTTACTGATTCACTAAGTCCTAAAAGTTTGTGCTAGGTCAAGTAAAAGCTACAGATTGTCAAAACCTCAATAGCAGGTGTAAAAAGGACAGATATGCTTAAGGTTATTAGGGCCAATTAAATCTCTACCATACTACTGACAGCTACTGACAGTGATCCTGCACCAACTGCTGTCCCTTGCAAGACACTACCAACTTGCGAGTTAATCGTATGCCTACATCTCGGATAGAGATTATTTGTATAAAAAATACGAATTTAACTGCATCTACATACACATCTACTAACACATCTACATACATGAGAACGACATTAAATTTGTCACGTTTTTATAAAGCATGTAACCCTAGCTACACCCTAAATATAAGTAACGTGCTAGATCGGCAGTATTACATAGATTTTGCTGATGTACGTGGTTGCAAGATTGTCGAAGAATTACAGCGGACTATCATTCGGATTTCTCCTGATGAGCCAACCTGCCAGTTATTTACGGGTCACATTGGCTGCGGTAAGTCAACGGAATTGCAGCGCCTCAAGACAGAACTAGAATTGGCGGGATTTCATGTGGTTTATTTTGAGTCCAGTCAAGACTTAGACATGGCGGATATTGATGTCAGCGATATTTTGCTGAGTGTAGCCCGTCAAGTCAGTGCCAGTTTAGAAGGCATTGGCATCAAACTCAAACCTGGTTACTTTACTAATTTGTTTAAAGAAGTAGGCGATTTTTTGCAAAGCCCCATAGAGCTTTCTGGACAAGCAGAATTGTCCTTGGGTATTGCCAAAATTACTGCCAAAACCAAAGATAGCACCCAAATGCGGAATCAACTGAGGCAATATCTGGAACCACGTACCAATAGTATTTTGCAAGCGATTAACGAAGAAATTTTAGAAAAGGCTGTTGAACAGCTAAAGCTGCGGGGTCAAAAAGGACTGGTAGTGATTGTAGATAATTTGGATCGAGTCGATATGCGTCCCTTAGCATCCGGGCGATCGCAACCAGAATATCTCTTCATCGACCGAGGCGAACAGTTACGCCGACTCAAATGCCACCTAGTTTACACAATTCCCCTAACCTTAATTTTCTCCAATGAGTACGAGACACTGAAAAACCGCCTGGGGGGAGGAATTGCGCCAAAAGTACTACCGATGGTATTAGTGCGGCAAAGAGATGGCAGTGACTACGAACCAGGGATGTCACTAGTGCGCCAGTTAGTTCTAGCAAGAGCTTTTCCAGAAGTTCCTTTGAATGGAAGGCTTTTATTAATTACAGAATTATTCGATCACTCCCAAACCTTGGATCGTCTATGTCGCGTTAGTGGTGGTCACATTCGTAACTTATTGGGTTTACTTTATAGCTGCCTGCAACGAGAAGATCCACCTTTTTCTAGGGACTGCTTAGAAGCCGTGATTAAGGACTACCGCGACGATCTTCTATTAGCTATTGATGAATCTCAATGGGAATTATTGTTTGAAGTAGTGCAACAGCAGAGAGTTAAAGGTGAGTCTGACTATCAGAGCTTACTAAGAAGCATGTATCTGTTTGAATATCGCGATCCTCTGGGGCGCTGGTTTGGCATCAGTCCAGCCTTAGCAGAAACAGAAAAAGTTTTGGCTTGGCAACAAAACAAGTAACAGTGTTGAGTGAGTCAATTGTCATTAGTCAATTGTTCTTTATTATTGGACTTTTGACTAATGGCTAATAAATAACTAGTAACTAATGGCTAATCACCAATAACCAATGACTAATGATAAGCAGCTACGCGTCTGCACCAAAGAAAATCAGCATACTTCGCAAAGACTGATTAGAGCGATCGCGCTTTCTGAAGGTCAATTTGCCTTGATTTTAGTTCGATGTAACTATGGACGATTACGTGAGCAAATGTTAGAGAATATTCGCTCCGTCACCAAAGACATCTATATTAGAGAAATCTTTCTTAATCCATCAACTACTTCCTTACACAGCACAATAGTCTCAGAACTATCTTTAGATAATCCTGCCGTCCTGACAGACTCTTTGCCATCCGCTGTCATGGTTTTCGGAATTGAGTCAATTATCGACCTGGAAAACTTACTTACAGGCATCAACCAAGCACGAGATATCTATGCCGCGACTTTTCCATTTCCAGTTGTGTTGTGGCTACAAGACGAAGTGGCATCATTGCTTTCAAGATTAGCGCCTGATTTCAAAAGCTGGGCTGTAACCACTATTAAATTTGAAATGACCAAAGCAGATTTAATTGCTTTGATCCGCCAAGAGGCCGAATCTCTATTTGCCAAAGTTTTAGAAGCAGGTGCCGAAACCTTTTTATCTAATGCCTTCCTCGATTTAGATCCCAAGTCCCAACACCGTCATGAAATAGAATCAGCCCGTAATGATTTATTGCGCCTCTATGGCGTTCAATTAACACCAGGATTAGAAGCTAGTTTAGAATTTGTGTTGGGGCGAGATAAATACGCCAACGATCAAATTAATGGTGCTTTAGCCAATTATCAAAGAAGCCTAGCATTGTGGCAACAGGAAGCAAGCAGAGTGGCACAGTGGCAGAGTAATTCTTCTTTTCCCATCTCATCCCCTCACCCTACCCCTCCCTCGTCTTTACTCAAGCAAGCAATAGTACTATTCCACCTGGGGCTGTGCTATCACCGAATGGCAGACTTATACCAAAATACTAATAGTAGCTATTGCCAACATGCTCTCTTGTGGTTTAAACAATGCTTGGAGCTATTGAAAGAGGTACAAAGAGAAGACTTAGTTGCTAAATTTATTTTGCCTGCTTGTGAAATGCTGCAACGCTTACAAGCCTGGGATGACTTAAAAGAATTAGCTCAAAAGTCATTAGATCTACATAAAATTTATGGAACTCCCGCACAAGTTGCTCAAAATTATGGTTTTTTGGCAAATGTGGCGGCTTCTGAGTCGAATTGGGTACTGGCTCATGAATTAGCGAATACAGCACTTTCTATCTCCGAAGAAGCAACAGAAGTTTCTCTGCGAGACGCTTTGCGAACACGACGACAAGAAAGTTGGTATCTTCTGTTGCTAGCACGTACACAGCGGCATCTGGGTGAATCGGAGGAGGCTATCAATAACTTGGAATGGGCGAGGGTCGTTTGTGAGCTACAACATCAGCCATCACTTTACTTAGAGATTTTAGAGGAACTGCGAGCGCTTTACTTTTTTGAGCGTCATAACTATACAGAAGCCTTTAAGCTGAAGCAAGAAAAAATTCAAATAGAACATCAGTATGGTTTTCGCGCCTTTATCGGGGCAAGTCAATTGCAGCCGCAACGCCCCAGAATTAACCCAGTACTGGAACCTCACAAAATACCGTTTATTCCTGAAGAAATTCCCCAAGAAATATCTGCTTCTGGACGGCAACAAGATGTCAATCGCTTAATTGAAAGAATTACCCGTGCTGACTACAAACTCACAGTAATTTATGGGCCATCAGGTGTAGGTAAAAGTTCAATTCTCAAAGCTGGTTTAGTCCCAGCCCTCAAGGGAAAAGTTATTGGTGAACGCATTCCTATACCTATTGTTTTGTCTGTTTACAGTGATTGGATTACAATCTTGATAAGCAGTATAAACCAAGCGCTGGCATATACAGGAATATCAGTTAATCTTGACTCTACACCTACTATTTTGCTAGAAAAAATTCGGTTAGCATCTAAGTGCAATTGTACAATAATTATCATATTAGATCAATTTGAAGAATTTTTCTTTGTTAGTAATCCTCCCACGCAAAGAAGGGAATTTTATAGATTTTTTAGTGAATGTTTAAATATTTCATTTCTCAAGATAATTCTTTCATTAAGAGAAGATTATTTACATCATTTATTAGAATTTGAACGTTTTAGCCAGAAAAATAGTACTGGATTATATGATTTAGGAGTAATTAATAAAAATATTCTCGATAAGGACATTCGCTACTATTTAGGAAAATTCTCTAGCCAGGATGCTAAAGCCATAATTCACAGTCTTACTCAACGTTCCCATTATGAACTGAGTGATGAATTAATTAACCAATTAGTTCAGGATTTGACAGGAGAACTAGACGAAGTACATCCAATTGAATTACAAATAGTTGGTGCTCAACTACAAATAGAAAACATTACCACACTCGGAGAATATAAGCTTTGCGGCGGCTCGGCAAAATTGGTGGAACGCTGGCTTGGAGAAGTTATCAAAGACTGCGGTCAGGAAAACGAAGAGTTAAGTTGGAAATTATTATTTGAGTTAACTGATGAAAAGGGAACGCGACCGTTAAAAACTAAAGCTAATTTAGCTACTGCATTAGTTAATAATCATGATCTAGATACAATATCAAGCTTTGACACAGTTGGGGAACTTATTTTAGAAATATTGGTGGGTTCATGTTTGGTGTTGCGAGTCAGAGAAGAGTTAGGCGATCGCTACCAGCTAGTTCACGATTATTTAGTTGAACCAATTCGCCAAAAAAACAACTATGGCATAATTGCCGAATTAGAAAAAGTCAAACTAGAAAAAACTAAAGCTGAAGTGGCCCAAAAACTTAGTCAAAAGCAACTCAATTTGGTATTGCAACGGCGACTGCGGGAAGCACGGATAGCAGGTGCAGTCTTAGCAATTATGGGGGGAACAATCGCAGCATTATGGTGGCAAGCTGACTTGCAAAAAAGAGCAGCAATTCGCCAAACTCTACGAGCTGAACGCAGTGAAACTAACTTTAAAATTAGTGCGATCACTGCTGCTAGCGAAGCTTTGTTTGCGTCTAATAAAGAGTTTGATGCCCTATTAGAAAGTTTGCGGGCTTGGAGAGGACTTAAACAGGGAGATGGAGTGCAACCAGATACCCGAATGCGGGTGGTGACAGCCCTGCAACAGGCAGTTTATGGGGTAACGGAGGTTAACCGCCTGGAAGGGCACACTGATGTTGTCTGGGGAGTAACTTTCAGCCCAGATGGTCAGTTGCTAGCATCAGGCAGCAAAGATAAAACAGTGAAACTTTGGCGTCCTGACGGTACCTTACTCCAAACCCTCAAAGGTCACACTGATGCTGTTACCTGTGTAAGTTTCAGCCCTGATGGTCAAACCCTAGCGTCCGCCAGCATTGACAAAACAGTGCAAATCTGGCACAAAAACCCGGTTACAGGTGAATTTGACCCAAAACCATATAAAACCCTGAAAGGATACGGAGATTCGGTTGACAGCGTTAATTTCAGTCCTGATGGTGAGTTGTTAGCTACTGGCGGTAAGGATACAACCGTAAAACTCTGGCACAAAAACGGTAGCCTAGTAAAAATACTGAGAGGACATCGAGGGTGGGTTAACTGGGTAAACTTCAGTCCCGATGGTCAATTCATCGCCTCGGCCAGCGACGACAAAACAGTGAAAATCTGGCGACGGGACGGTAGCCTTGTTACAACTTTGCAGGGACATCAACAGGCTGTGATGATAGCTGTTTTCAGCCCAGATGGTAAATTCTTGGCGTCAACAGGTCGAGATAAGACAGTGAAACTTTGGCTCAGGGAAAGTAACAGCACTAAAGACAGTTTTGACTTTCGTCCTTACAAAACTTTACGGCAGCATCGCAGTACAGTGTGGAGTTTGAGCTTTAGTTCCGATAGTAAAAAGTTAGCTTCCGCAGGTGAAGACAATACCATAAACCTCTGGAGTATCACTGGTACTTTACTCAAAACCTTCAAAGGACACAGCGATGATGTTGTCAGCTTGGCTTTCAGTCCAAATAACAAATTTCTGGCTTCAGGAAGTTTCGACAAAAGCGTGAAACTATGGAGTTTAGATGCCCCAAGACCGTCTATTCTTCAAGGGCATCAAAAGCGAGTTTTGAGCGTTGCTTGGAGTCCCGATGGTCAGATGCTAGCTTCTGGTAGTAAGGATCGCACTGTCAAACTTTGGCAACGATACACCAGTAGTGGCGAGGTTAAAACCCGACTTTACAAAACTTTGGTGGGGCACACAAATCAAGTTCCTAGTGTCAGTTTTGACCCAAAAGGTGAAATGTTGGCTTCAGGAAGTTATGACAAAACTGTGAAACTTTGGCGGCTTGACGGTACTTTAATTATGACTCTCTACGGGCATACTGATAGTGTAATGAGCGTGAGTTTCAGCCCTGATGGTCAGTTTTTGGCATCAGCTAGCAAAGATAAAACAGTGAAACTTTGGAACCGTGAGGGCAAGTTGCTCAAAACCTTAGTGGGGCATCAGGATTGTGTAAATAGCGTAAATTTCAGTCCTGATAGTCAGATTTTAGCCTCTGCCAGTGATGACCAAACTGTAAAACTTTGGCAGCGGGATGGTACTTTGCTCAAAACTTTCTCACCCCATGACAGCTGGGTGATGGGTATCAGCTTTAGTCCCACTGACGAGTTGCTGGCTTCTGCTAGCTGGGATAACACCGTAAAACTTTGGCGACGGGATGGGACGTTGTTAAAAACCTTATTAAAAGGGTACAGCGATAGCGTCAATGCCGTGACTTTCAGTCCTAATGGTGAATTGCTCGCCGCCGCCAGTTGGGACAGTACAGTGAAACTTTGGAGCAGCGAAGGCAAATTAATTAAAAGTCTCAATGGACATCGCGCTCCGGTATTAAGTGTCAGTTTTAGCCCAGATGGTCAAACACTAGCATCAGCTAGTGCTGACAACACGATAATTCTGTGGAATTTACATCTTGATGATCTGCTTGTTCGTGGTTGCGACTGGGTGGGCGATTACCTCAAGCACAACCGCAATCTTGAGGAGCGCGATCGCCTTCTTTGTGATGGCATAACCCGTAGACCCTAGCGTCGTTACGCAAAATTCAAAATCACGCCCTGTTTAGTACCCCGTTGGGGATGGCAAAGCCAAACGTTCTCTACTTTGGGTTGCGTTATCGGCAAAAGCCCCGGCTCGACTTCTCTGAAGGCGGAACATCTCTGACTTTGCTAAAAATTCAAAATATGACGTACTAGATTAAACAGTTATTAGTTTCTGGGAAACTATGAATTATAAATTAAGAATTATGAAATACGTTGAAGCCTCAATGAGCAACCGCTCTTGGTTTAGTGGTTGATGAGGCGCTTAGAGTTGTTAATTCAGAGATCGAAATAATTTTCTAGCTAATCAGCTGGATGAGCGATCGCTCTCCAAAATCTCGTGGCTATTTTCTTCGGGAGCCTCTTGTAGTAAATTCGCTAAAAATGCTTGTAGTCTTATACGCTCAATGTAAGGCCAGCCTCCTTCAGACTCAATATCTTTCAGTAGTGAGTAGAGTTGCCGACGGTTAACAGGCAAACTCTCTTGAAAAACCCCATCCCGGATCTCTCGGTGTAACTGCTCCAATTGCCGCAGCAAAGCTAAAAGAGCTACACTATCGCCTTGAGAAACCTGAACTGCATCATACACCACGGTTGCGATCGCTTGCAGTTTACAGGACAACTTCTCTGATTCAATATTTTTGTTATTGTTCATCCCACCCTTTCCGTATAAATGAGGCCAACTCAAATTTACCGAAGATTTTTAATTTTCCCTAGCTTGCCAGCCTAGATTCATTAGCTGTCATTCTAGACAAATAGTAGAGGAAATAAACATTCTGTAAGCTTCTAGATGGTTTTTTTGAACTCACTGTCTAAGAGCGTCCCTCCGAAGTTCTGTACCCTTATCCTGACAAAGACCAAGGCAACGGGATAGGCAAAGCCAGACGCAAAGAGTGCGAACGCGCAAGGGACGCAAACTCGTAAAGCCTGCGGCATAGCTACGCTTAGGGTGCAGCCCAAGCAAGAGTTGAGGCTGCGCTATCGCCAAAAGCCCGCGCACCCTGTGGGATCTTGCTATAGCCGACTTCTCTTTTTGTCCCCGCATCCCCTCACTTGCTCTAGTAAGGGGTGAATATAACTAGATTTGTATCTTTATCAAAAGCAATTGCGATCGCTCATAAAAGGGAGCGGTAAAGTTTAACATAGCCGATAACAGCAGCTAGATGTGATCACGATGAGACTTTCTTGGATTTTGAGTACTTTGATTTTGAGTTAAAAAAAATCGTATGATCTGGCTGATTTCCCAATCAAACAATGGGCTGTATGTAGTGGCGTCACATACATGATACAAAAAGACTTGGGCGACGCCGCTTTTGCCATAGGCAAGAGCAAAGTGCGAAGCAGACTCCTCTGTTCGCACTCTTCGAGGCAAGCACTTATACCGCTCTGTGTGGGGCTTACTCATCCACGCGCCCAAATCTAACAAATGCCACCAACAGTGAAACTGCTGGTTTTTTGCTCCCCTAGTTACACACATCCAAAATGGATACAGTGTGCTACCTTGTCTGAGGCTTACACCCGAAGATCCAGAGAGCGACACGTTTAAGTACGTTTAGCAACAGAAAAGTTTGAGCGGCGGTTGACAACCTAGACGCCCGGACACTTGTTTTAACTCTGGCAATCAGAGCAAAGCCGTGTCCGACTAAAGGTAGCTTCTCGCAGAGTAGCGGCTTCTCGTCAGAGATCAAAGCTTCGATGCAGTTTTACAACTTAGATATTAATTTTTGAGATTGAGGTTGACCATGAGGTATCGCGCTTTAATTGTTGCATTCTTGGCTTTGTGCCTGGGGCTAATAACTGCTTGTAGTGATGCTCCTGCTACTAGCAGTAGAGATGTACTCACTTACGATCAAATTCGCGGGACTGGCTTGGCTAACAAATGCCCCCAACTAACAGAAACACGCCGTGGCTCTATTCCCATTGATTCTAGCCAATCCTATGCCATCAAAGAACTTTGCTTGGAACCAACTAGCTTCTTCATCAAAGAAGAACCTGCTAATAAACGCCAAGAAGCAGAATTTGTTGCTGGCAAATTGTTGACCAGATACACTTCCACCATTGACCAGGTGCAAGGCAACCTAAAAATCAACTCAGATAATAGCCTGACCTTTGTGGAAACTGATGGTCTTGACTTCCAAGCCATCACTGTGCAACTTCCTGGTGGTGAGCGAGTACCTTTCCTCTTCACTATCAAAAACTTGGTTGCTCAAACCCAACCCAGTTTGACCAGTATAAACACCTCTACGGACTTTGAAGGCACTTTCAAAGTTCCTTCCTATCGTGGTGCTGCCTTCCTAGATCCCAAAGGTCGTGGTGTCGTCAGTGGCTACGATAATGCCGTGGCTCTCCCCGCCCAAGCAGATGATGAAGAACTTACCCGCACTAACGTCAAGCGTGCTGAAAATCTCAATGGCAAGATTTCTCTGCAAATCGCTAAAATAGATGGCTCTAGTGGTGAAATTGCTGGTACTTTCGAGAGCGAACAGCCATCTGATACAGATTTAGGTGCTGGCGAACCTAAAGAAGTCAAGATTCGCGGTCTATTTTATGGACGGGTTGAACCGACTCGTGGCTAAATCCTCTTAAATAACGCAACTGACTGGCACTCAGAACGACAATTCTGTAAGTATCAGACTTGATCACAAAAGTTAACTTATTTACCCTCTTTTTTCAGGGGGGTAGATAGGTTTTTTACAAAGATGGAGAAAAGTGAAAGCCAAGCAAGATTGTGAACGAAATAACCCTTGCAATTGGCAATAGGCTGATACCTCGGTATTGTGGCTGACTTGATTCATCTCTTTAACCTTTTCCCTTTCATTAAAAGATTATAGACTTAAGTACAAAAAAGGGTGAGATGCCCTTTTTTTATTAGCTTGCATAAATATACTTAGTATTTTTGAAAGATTATTAGTAATTTTTAAAGATTGGATAAATCTCAGTTAAATGGACAGGTAATTTTACTGTAAATCCAACTTTTACTGATCCAAAAAAATCCTGATCACTGTTGTTTTAGTTATTTCAATTAACTTGCTCGTTAATTAATTTAAATTAAGTACAATCTCGGTTTGTTATTTAGTAATTAATTTTATATTTTATTTCTATGTAGTTATAAAAAAGCTACAGGACATACCAAAGATAAATAACAAACTAAATACCGATTTTGCCCATTTAAATTTTGCTCGATTGTCAAGCAATCGATGGAGTTTTTTCTAGAAAAACGTTGTTGTCTCCCATAGTATTTGCTAGGACATATAGCGCTATCGCGCGATATTGTCTTTGATGTCGTGCGATCGCCTACGGCGGGCGGGTACGCCATCGCAGCTGAATTTAAAAGCGAATAATTGATTCTTTATTTGGTCAATAAACCCGGTGCTATGCCTACCACAGTCACCAATGAACTAAAACACGAAATTTGGCAGTTGTTGCGAGAATATCAGCAATCTCCGTCAGAAAATGTCCGCAATCAACTGGTAAAACTCAATTTTGGGCTTGTGAGAAAAGAAGCTCACTACTGGACGAATCAATGTCATGAAAGCTACGATGATTTGCTCCAGATTGGATGTTTGGGTTTAATCAGAGCTATTGAAAGATTTGAACTTTCCAAGGGACATGCTTTCAGTTCCTATGCTCTTCCCTATATTCGGGGTGAAATTCAACACTATCTCCGAGATAAAGGTGTCACCGTGCGAATTCCTCGGAGGTGGTTAGCGCTACAACAGCAAGCAATAGGAGTTTCACGTTCTTGGCGTGAAAAACATAATCGTCAACCAACCGACTCGGAATTAGCAGCAGCACTGGAAATTTCTCCAAACGAATGGCAAGAAATTAAATTAGCATGGATCAATCGCGCTCCCTTGAGTCTTGATGTGCCAGTCCAAGACGGAGAAGAAGGCTCTGCCTGTTTGGGAGAATTGGTTCCAGATCCTCACTATCGCAGCTTTCAATTAGCACAAGAAGACCAACTTCGCTTACAACAAGCATTGGTTCAGGTAGAAAAACGCACCCGCGATGTCTTGGAATGCGTGTTTTTGCAAGATTTGACCCAAAAACAAGTTGCAGAACATCTAGGTATCAGTGTAGTAACGGTTTCTCGTAGAGTCAAGAAAGGACTGGATTTGATGAAACAGCTTATGGGTGCGGCAGAAGATTGACTACAAATAAATACCAAGCCGCAGTTATGCTGGGAAGGCAGTGCTAAAAATAACCTTTGAAATGTAAAAAATTAGGTTATAAAGGGAACATACTTTGCCTTTGATACAAATTTCAGGCGTGTTGATTTCTACTTTTCAATTTTCCAATGGCTTTTGAGAACAGCTCATGGGCAGAAATTTAAAAATTACAATTGCAGCTATTTTAACTTTAGCGATCGCTGGATGTGCTTCGGAAGATACACAACAAGCCATCAATCCGGCGCCGATTCCCAAAATAGCAGCAAAGTCGCCAGCAGCGGCTCAATCCTTTAACAATCCAGTGATAGCTGCCAAACAGGTTTCACAATTTACTCCTACAGTTAACCTGATTCAATCCACTAATGCTACAGAGCGAGCACGGCTAGTTGTGCTATCAAAAGATCGAAGTGACCCGTTTGCACAACTTTTCGGGCAGACGGTTCCCGGAATGCCTAAAACATCTGGAAGACCTGTTCCCGTATTGCCTAAGCTACCTACTGCATCACTAGCTAAACGAAAACTTCCAACACGCAGCATAGCTTTAAACAGACCTGTTCTTGTATCACCTAAGTTACCTACTGCATCACTAGCTAAACGAAAACTTCCAACACGCAGCATAGCTAAAAAAGTCAATCCTACCTTGCCTTCAGTCTTGCCTAAGGTTTTGCCTCAAGTTGTCCCCAACCCTACTTTAGTGTCTGTATTGCCACCACCAGTACAACCTGAGTTAGCAAGGGCAGTGCTTGTGACTGGTGTAGTTCTAATTAGTAAGGAACCACAGGCGATTATTAAAGTACCAGATGAGCCGACGAGTCGCTATGTGCAGGCAGGACAGCGATTAGCAAATGGCGTACTGGTTAAACGTATTGAAATGAATCAGGGCTACAACCCCATCGTGATTCTGGAACAATATGGTATTGAAGTTGCCAAAATGGTAGGGGAAGGGGCTGTCAATTCAACGCCGTCAGCTGCATCTGCTAGCGGTAATCCTATTTCAGTGACAACGCCCCCCTCAAATCCTTTGAATGTTGGAGCTTCATAAAGATGGAGACTAAGGAAAAAATTGAATTTGCTGGTTTGCCTTTAGCAGTCTATAGAGAGATAGCAGCTCATTTACGTCAAGTTGAAGGGGTAGAAGTGGATTTAATTCCTCAGTCATCCCAACAGTTTGATTACAATCAAAGTCAAATTGGTGGCTTGTCCATCTTGTGGACAGCAAACTCTGGTTCAGAAAGCCGGCAACGAGTTAACCAAATTTTGGTTTACTATCAAAATCGCTATAGTCTTTAACGACTTGAGTTAATATCAAGTTCGGATAATCACTTATTATTAAAATCTCTCCGCATCCCCGCGTTCCGCGAAGTTCTGAGCGCCGGCTTCTGGCGCTTAGACTTATCTTTGCGTCAGCCCTAATGATAAGTCTCCAATCAAACCCAACATAACTTATCCCTCTTTTAAGAAGAGGGATGACAATACTTTTATATCAAAGCTTTCAAACCTTAATTAAGGGGTTTAATCTTAAAACTCAACTTCAAACGCATTTGTATGCTGTAAGTTTAAAAATAGGGCAGGCTACAAACATTGGAGGGCCAAATAATAATGCTCGTTCCACAGAAGCTGGTTTAGAAACTACTAGTGACAAAAATACTAGTCTGAAAGCTGCTGTATATGGATTGCAATATGCCACACTCAGTAATTCTACATTACAAAATTGCTTGAGTCCTAGTTTGTCTTCTGACTTTTGAATGAGTGACTTTTGACTTAAGAGAAGGGGCTGACCTTCCTGCTAGAATTTATTAGGTTAATTATCCATTGTCAGCTGAAACCGTAATGCCATAAGTAGTGTTAATAATTTCAGGAAAACTGATTATTAGGAAGAAACTGATTCCAACTATTGTTTTATTTGCAATTGGACTTTTCATATAGCGGTTCCCATTCAGATGCGGTACAACATTATATTGCGAGGTGTAGGGGCTGTTCTGTGCCGTGCCCTTACGGGTGTACCTCACGTAAACGAGAACCGCTATATCTTCATGTGGGAGCCAAGCCATAGCTTAAAAGAATCAGACAAGTTCTCAAGTTTCACCTATGAACGCAGAACCAGCACCAAATCCTGAAGATACTAAAGGCCAACTACCTCCTGTAAATAATGACCCGTTACCAGATTTTTCCGTTCCAGCAAATCCTAATGCAGATATTGGTGAACAAGTTGCAGCTGAAAGAGCACTTAAGATAGTAATAGAAAAACGCTTTAACGCAAGTAACTCAAAAGTTATAAAGTCTAATTTAATGAGCTATCAAGAAGCTAGCCAACTAGGGTCAGAGCCACTAAGAGAAGACCATCCACTCATCAATACACGGGTTCGGGTAGTGGAAATTTCGGGCACTTTTCACGTAAGGGGTCGTCCCTCTCGGCAAGGAGTACCAATATCCACTTTGACTTACACAAAATGTTATGTTATTTTAAGAGCAGCAGATGGTTTACGATTAAGTGTCATCCTTTTAAAAGAGTAAACTACTCACCATTATATTTCTTGGAGGATGACTGTGGTCATCCTAGTTAGAAATTAAGATAAACTTCACAGACTAATACCGCTTCGTGGGCATCCTGCCCGTCTGGAAATACAATGGATGGGCTTTACTAATTAATCAATGGCTAGAGTAATGTTGAGCTAGCAGAAAAACGTGATGATTTGGTAAAAACCCTGTCTGGGGGTATGAAACAACGGTTGCAGATTGCGAGAGCTTTATTGCATCAACCGCAAATTTTGTTTTTGGACGAACCAACGGTAGGACTAGACCCCTAAACCAGGCGACGCCTCTGGGAAATTATCAGGATTTGAATAAGCAGGGGATGACGATGCTACTGACGACCCATTATATGGATGAGGTCGAATTTTTCTGCGATGCTTTCGGTTCTACCAAGCCAGGAGGCATCCGTATTATGGATAGCGGTAAGCTGATTTCTTTGGGAACTTTACAATAGCTCCGTTCTGTTCACAGTGAAGGTTTGGTGATGAAGGAATTGGGTGTGTCTGAAGTGGGAAGTGATGGTGCTCGTCGCTGGGAATATTTGTTTTTCCCATCCCTGGAAGCAGCAAATCTCTACTTGAATGAACAGCCCGATGAAACCGGAATGATGGTGCGTCCCTGTAACCTGGAAGATATTTTTGTGGAATTAACGGGACGCCAGTTAGATTAACCTCATCCTCCTAACTGTCGCAGGATAGCATCTACCCTGTTGACGCCATCTGAGTCATTGCGCCGCTTGTACAAGTCACGGGCTTTCTGAAGCAAGCTGTTGGCTTGTTTGGTTTGTCGTCGCTGTTTATACATCGAACCCATCAACTCATAAGTCTGGGCATTGTTCTTATCCAAGCCGATTGCTTGCTCGTATGCCCAGGTAGCTGCACTATAGTCTCCTAGACGAGATTGCGTCACAGCCAATCCTAAATAGGCGTTAACGTTATTACGGTTCAACTGTATGGCACGACGGTAGCCTTCCTTTGCCCCAGCTGTGTCGCCCAAATTCGCTTTGATGTAACCTACAGCGTAGTAAAAATCACTATTGTTAGGGTTGATGGCGATCGCCCGACGATAAGCTGTTAATGCCGCCTGATAATTTCCCTGTTGAGCATATAAGTAGCCAATACCTGAATGAATTTTAGCATTTTTGGGATCTAGGCTAGCTGCTTGCTGATAAACAGCGATCGCACCACCATAATCGCCCGTATCAACTAATCTCCGTCCGTCTTCTAGTAGTTGTTTTAACTGGGGGTTTTTGGCTTGTGCCACTAATACCTCAGCCTGAGCCACTGAAGGTATGCTGAAGGCAAAACATCCCAATAACACCACACTAAGCACAAATGATCTTGGCTTGTACACAGTAAAATTCCTGAAAATTTAGAGGACTTTTTTTCTTGTACATTAAAACAAAAATATGGACTTTTGAAAACTGTATTTATTCGTATTGATTAAGATGTTAATAGTTCATTCACTATTTCCTCTACAATTACTGCTATATTACAGAGTTTTTACTGAAAAATGAGGTGCGAGGTATAAATGATGAAATGAGGTTACTCTACATATAAATTGGGATAATATCAAAATTACACTCTTTTTTTTCAGTAGTTATACCTGTCATTCCAAATAACCCAATAGGTATCTCACTTAATCCTCAATAGGCGTGCCAATACTATCACTTATTGAACATTAATAATTACTATTGAGTATTTCACTTAACAACTAGCTAAAGGTGTATCCAATTTTTTGTTATTTATACTACCTTTAGTAAAGCCGTATACTTTTTGTACAGCAGCTTTTTATCTATCGATTGTCTACATCTTTTTTTGGTTATTACACGATTAGATAAATCCAAAGAGCAAAATGTTTCTTCAAATTATGATTTTTCGGCCAATACTACAAGTGAAAACACCGTTGCGATCGCACTTCATGCCCGCTGTCAGCGAACGCAATCTAAAATTGTGTGAGAATATGTTTATCAAACCTATCTCAACGCAGGCTAATTATATATGTGTAAATAAATTTACATTTGTTAGAGTATTTTAATAATAAATATCAACATACGTGCTATTTGGGAGATTAATTTATGATTATAACTACTACTGATGTGATTCAAGGAGCCGTTATTGAGTCATATTTAGGTATTGTGACAGCAGAAGTAGTTTACGGCAGCAATTTCTTGCGGGATTTTCTGGCGGGTATTCGGGATATTATCGGTGGACGAACTGGTAGCTATGAGCGTCTGTTTGAGCAGGGTCAACGTAAGGCATTAGAAGAATTAGAGCAACGAGCACAACGTTTGGGAGCAAATGCTGTGATTGGGATTGAAATTGATACTGGTACAATCAATATTGACCAGTCAGGAGTTCTTTTACTGATTACTGCCACAGGCACTGCTGTAAAGATGCGTTAATCTTTTATCGGAAATTAAAGGGTTTAAGACCCGCAACGTCAATACGTAGCTGGCTTTGATTTCCTTTAGTGGGACTTAGACAAAAAACACTCAAAAAATCGCCTCAAATTTATATACAGAAAGACTTTGACATCGTTAGGCTTAGTTTCTTGATATATCTGGGTTTGGGCTATTTTTGAGCATTTGGTGTATTTCCCTTACCCTGCAAGGGTTTGAGGCTTGTTTATCCCGAAAAAATGTTTAAGTCCCGTTAGTTACCCAGCGGGAAGCAAGCTACAGTCGGGGTAATAGTCCCCTTATGTAACTCTCTTCTCTACCAGACCCTGCGCGTAGCTTGCTTCGACCTAGGAGTACAATTTTGAATTTTGAATTTTGAATTGTTAATGGCTATCCAATTACTTTGTTAAGATTTTCCAATCAGGGTTACAAAGTTTTGTATTAAATTTAATTTTTTCAAAAAAAATTATAGATAGAATTATATCAATTAATATTAATAACTGTATTTAACTTAACAATTTATAGGAAAAAGCTCTCAATAATCATTAAATTATAAATGAATCTTAAATTATATTAAAAGTTGTTAAATGTGTTAGTTTTTTCACTAAAGATAGATTCATTAAATATTTCTATTGATAGATATAAAAGTAGGTGATTTAGCTATTTAATTTTAAGCATAAACATTACTATACCTGAGCAGCAACTTTGCTGAAACAGCACTTGAAACAGCACTGGAGAACATAAACTATGTCATACGTAAATCGCGCAGGTGATAACGTTATTCCTACAGAGTCTGTGATAGCAGGCCGAGTAGCTGAATATCATGATCTTGTTCGCTGGGGGCCAATTATTGCTGGTTTGTTGGTTTCTTTAGCTACTCAATTAATTTTGAGCGCTATAATTGGTGCGGTTGCGGCAGGCACAGTTGAAGGTTCAGGTGCACCCAGATCAATTGCCCCTAACGCTGCGGGTAGTGCGGGGCTTTGGTCAACCATCGCTTTACTAATTTCCCTATTTACTGGTGGTTGGGTTACAGCCCGTGCTTGTGGGCCGATGAACCGTAATACAGCTCTTCTCAACGGCGCAATTCTTTGGGCAACGACTTTAGCAGTTAGCTCATGGCTGTTAGCAAGTGGAGTATCTGGTGCTTTTGGTGTTGCTGCTTCCAACGCTGGGGCAGTCATAAACCAGGTACAACAGCAAGGTGGTATTAATGTACCACAAGCAAACATAAGTGCCCAACAAGCTCGTGAAGCGGCAGGTAATTTACGTTCGGGATTGTGGTGGTTTGTGTTTGGTTCTTTGTTGGGTTTAATAGCCTCAATGATTGGAGCGGTAACTGGATCTCGTAGTCCTCGGGCTAACAATTACAATCCTTAAATAATTGTTTGAAAAATCAAATGTTATTTTTAAATAAAAGCACCTTGAAAAAGGTGTTTTTTGTTTATTATTTCAGGTTGGCGTTTTTAACGTCAGATTAATTATTATATAGTAAAATTACTCTCTATGAATATCGCGCTTCTAAGAAACATTTCTGTTTTTTAAAAACGCGATATTTTTATGGTTATTTTTTCTAAGTAAATGCAACGAAAATTTTACTACTGCAAATCACCATTTCAGATATGAACCTTCAATTCCCTGCTCACGTCGGATTTTGCCATCTTTTTCAAACCAGGCAATTACCTGCTGTGCTGTCAAATCTTCAATATCAACACCGTACTCTTGAGCAATATGCTTCAAAAGCTTCAGTGATGAAATTGTTAATCTTGTTAAAAACTTTTCTGGTGAAGACAACAAGGCAGCATCTACTTTTGCTGACTCTTCTAGAGTTAAAAATTGTGCTGATGGTTGCTGTGGTGGTACGTCCATAAATGAAAAAATGAAATGTTATCTCAAAGTTAGTTGGGTATTGGACATTAGTTATTAAAAAAAAGACCAATGACAAATGACTAATAACTAATGGCGAACTTGTACTAAATACCCACAACGATGTTGACCATCAATAATCCAGTGGGTGCGTTCTACGGTACAATCAGGTAAGACGGCTGCAAACATTTCTAATTCATGACCACAGATGCTGGGGAAAGACTCGGCAACGTTGGAAATGGCGCAGTTATGCTCCATTAAGATCAAGCGATCGCACTCAAAGGAGTCATTCGCATCAACAGGGTGATACTCCGCCATGAAGCCTTCCGCTTTTCTGAACTCTACTAAGTTGGCTACACGTTCTCGCAGTGAGCCGCTACCCACCTGATCGCGGTATTCTTGGGCTTTACGCTCCCACTGTTTCTGTAAAATCGATTTAAATTGGTCGTGTCCTACCGTTTCGGCTAAGGTGTCTAGCAGCGAAACCGCAAAATTTCCGTGGCCATCACCAAAGCGATCACTCATTGTTCGATGCAAGCGATCGCGTCCTTGACGACTCAGTTGATAAACGTGCTGCGGACGCCCCATCCCCGCCGCCTGCACTGATGTCGAATACAAAACTAGCTCCTCCGTCTCCAAATCTTTAAGATGACGACGAATCGCTTGGGGGGTAACTTCTAAAATTTCAGCTAACTCCAAAGCCGTTGCTTTTTCGTGTTTGTGCAGATATTCTAGGATATCTTGCTTGGTTGAGGACTGGTGGATAGTCGCCATCGTTCTGGTGCCAGACGTTCAGCTAACGTCCCAAAAATTTCTTTGAAAATTTGACTTTGACAACATTGTTGTTGTTAATTTAGCGTAAAATGAAGATAGATTAAACAACATAGCTGTTGTTTTACTCTCCACCACTATTCTAGCAGCCGTGTAACCATTCCGTAACGTGATATGGGAATTGGTTAACCACAGCCCGCCTCCATCCTAAAAGAGTTCCGAACACGAGAGATTATTACTGATGAGTGCCACTGTCAAAACTTTAGTCAACCAACCCTACAAGTACGGCTTCGTCACCGATATTGAAGCCGACACTATTCCGCGTGGACTAGACGAGGACGTTGTTCGCTTGATCTCCTCTAAGAAAAACGAGCCGCAGTTCATGCTGGACTTTCGCCTCCGGGCTTATCGCCAGTGGCAAAAAATGACGGAACCAACTTGGCCCAATGTCAAGTATCCGCCAATTAATTATCAGGATATCATTTACTACTCAGCGCCGAAACGCAAGAAAGAAAAACTAAACAGCTTGGACGAAGTTGATCCAACCCTTTTAGAAACCTTCGATAAGTTAGGCATTTCCCTATCTGAACAGAAGCGACTAGCAAATGTCGCTGTCGATGCGATTTTCGATAGCGTCTCTGTCGCCACTACATTTAAAGAAAAACTAGCGGAAGACGGCGTTATTTTCTGCTCGATTTCGGAAGCATTGCAAGAACACCCAGAACTAATCAAAAAATACCTGGGTAGCGTTGTTCCTGTAGCTGACAACTACTTTGCTGCCTTGAACGCCGCTGTATTTAGCGATGGTTCCTTTGTCTACATTCCTAAAGGCGTGAAATGCCCGATGGAACTGTCTACCTACTTCCGCATCAACTCTGGCGACACGGGGCAATTTGAGCGGACTTTGATTGTCGCCGAAGAAGGTAGTTATGTTTCTTACCTCGAAGGTTGCACCGCACCGATGTATGACAGCAACCAGCTGCACGCCGCCGTTGTGGAACTTGTCGCCCTCGACAACGCCGAAATTAAATATTCCACTGTCCAAAACTGGTACGCTGGAGATGCTAACGGTAAAGGCGGTATTTACAACTTTGTCACCAAGCGCGGTTTGTGTCAGGGTGTAAATTCTAAGATTTCCTGGACTCAAGTAGAAACAGGTTCGGCAATTACTTGGAAATATCCCAGCTGTGTGTTGGTAGGTGATAACTCTGTAGGTGAATTCTACTCGGTGGCGCTGACAAATAATATGCAGCAAGCCGATACGGGTACAAAGATGATTCACGTTGGTAAAAACACCCGCAGCACAATTATTTCTAAAGGAATCTCCGCAGGTAATTCTAGTAATAGCTACCGGGGTTTGGTGAAAGTCAATCCGACTGCTAAAGGGGCAAGAAATTATTCTCAGTGCGACTCAATGCTGATTGGGGATAATGCCCATGCAAATACTTTCCCTTATATCCAGGTGCAAAATAATACTGGCAAGGTAGAGCATGAAGCTTCTACTTCCAAGATTGGGGAAGATCAACTGTTCTACTTCGCTCAACGGGGTATTTCAGCAGAAGATGCCATTTCGATGATGGTTAGCGGCTTCTGTAAGGATGTTTTCAATCAGCTACCGATGGAATTTGCAGTGGAAGCTGATAAGTTGTTGAGTTTGAAGTTGGAAGGGAGTGTTGGATAGGGTTTGTAGTCAGCACTTTAGTGCTGGAAAATCGCTAGTAACTGAAAAGATTAACGCTTGTAGTCAGCACTTTAGCGCTGGATAAAAGCGCTAAAGCGGTGACTACAAACCGAAAAAGAAGAGAGACAACATGATTATTGAAAATAGTGAAATTGTGCTGTCAGTAAGGAATCTGACAGCTAATGTTGATGGGACACCGATTTTGAAAGGTGTAAATCTGGAGGTGCGATCGGGTGAAATTCATGCGATTATGGGGCCGAATGGTTCTGGTAAGAGTACCTTTTCTAAGGTGTTAGCTGGGCATCCAGCGTATGAGGTGACTGGCGGTGAGGTGATTTTTCAGGGACAAAATTTACTGGAATTGGAGCCGGAGGAACGCGCCAGAAGTGGTGTATTTTTGGCGTTTCAGTATCCGTTAGAAATTCCGGGTGTGAGCAATTTAGATTTCTTGCGGGTGGCGTACAATTCCCGTCGGAAGGCGCAAGGTTTAGAGGAAATAGACGCTTTTGATTTTGACGATTTAATAGAGGAAAAGCTGGATGTAGTGAAGATGAATTCCAGTTTTCTTAGTCGGAGTTTGAATGAAGGGTTTTCTGGTGGTGAAAAGAAGCGGAATGAAATTCTGCAAATGGCGCTGCTGGAACCAAAGTTAGGAATTTTGGATGAAACTGATTCGGGTTTGGATATTGACGCGCTTAGAATTGTCGCTAATGGGGTAAATCAACTGGCAAGTCCAGAAAATTCGACAATTTTGATTACTCACTATCAAAGGTTACTTAATTATATAGTGCCTGATTTTGTGCATGTGATGGCACAGGGACAGATTATTACGAGTGGTGGTAAGGAACTGGCACTAGAATTAGAGTCTCGCGGTTATGACTGGGTGCTGGCAGAATTTGCAGCTGCTGAGGTGGGTGTGTAATGAGTATTCAAGTATCTCCTAGCCCAATTCCTAATTCAAATGCAGTCAGTTTGACATCGATGTTAGATAGAGATGATTATCTGACTGGGTTGTTAAATCAAGTAACGGCAACGAAAACAGAAGGTTGGTTGCAGGAATTACGCCAAAGTGCTGCTAATTGGGTACGTCACTCGATTATCCCAACTACCCGTGAGGAAGAATGGCGATTTACTGATTTGTCGTCTTTGCGAAAGGTGCAATTTAATCTAGAGACGGGAAATTTTGCATCTCTAGAATTTGATATTTTGCCAGAAGCGGCTAACAGTCGTTTGGTATTTGTTAATGGCGTTTTTGCGCCGGAGTTATCCGCAGTTACAGATTTAGCATCTGGAATTGTGGTGAGTAATTTGGCTGCTTTGTCTGTGGTTGAGCAGGAGGGTGTACGGCAGTATTTAGCCCAAGCTGAGGGAGCGCAGGAAGTTTTTACTGCTCTCAACACGGCTGGGATAACTGATGCTGCTGTGGTGTGGGTAAAGAAGAATGTGGTAGTTGAAACGCCAATTCATTTGGTGTTTATTTCGGTTGCGGGTGAGACGGCGACGATTTTGCAGCCGCGTTGTTTGGTGGTGGCGGATAGTGGTTCGCAGGTAACGTTGGTTGAAGAGTATACGAACCACCAAGGCGCAAACAAAGAGGCATTATATTTCACCAATGCAGTTACGGAAATTTGGGTTGCTGACAATGCCCAAGTGAGTCACACTAGGGTTGAGCGAGAAGGTGCAGAGGCTTTTCATATTGGGAAAACTGCGATCGCCCAAGCTCGTGATAGTCGATATACTTGTCATGCCATAACTTTAGGTGGAAAGTTGTCACGGCATAATTTAGAGATTTTGCAAACTGGTGAGCAGACAGAAACTACTCTTAATGGTTTGACGGTGATTTCTGGTAAACAGTTGGCGGATACTCATAGTGCGATCGCACTCAACTATCCCCACGGTACAAGTGACCAATTGCATAAATGTATTGTAGGCGATCGCGCTCATGCGGTGTTCAATGGGAAAGTTTTTGTACCCAAACCAGCGCAGTTGACAAATGCAGCCCAGTTGAATCGCAATTTGCTGCTATCATCGAAAGCCAGAGTTGATACCAAACCTCAATTGGAAATTACTGCCGATAATGTAAAATGCGCTCACGGTGCTACCGTTAGCCAATTAGAAGATGATGAAATATTCTATCTGCAAAGTCGGGGAATTGATGAAAACGATGCTCGGAAGTTGTTAATTAACGCCTTCGCCGCCGAAATCATCAACCAAATACCAGTTCCCTCTCTACGAGAAATCCTATTAAACACAGTCAATAATCTTAAGTCCCTGACTAATGACTAATGACCATTGTACAGACGCGATTAATCGCGTCTCTAATCTACCAATGACTTTAACCTCTACCAAAACCCTTGCTGATAAAGTTCGCGCTGACTTCCCGATATTGCATCAAGAAGTCAACGAGAAACCCCTGGTTTATCTCGATAATGCTGCGACATCACAAAAGCCTTTGTTCGTATTAAATACCCTACGGGATTACTACGAGCAATATAATGCTAACGTACATCGCGGTGCTCATATCCTGAGTGCTAAAGCTACTGATGCTTATGAAGGTGCGCGAGATAAAGTTGCTAAATTCATTAATGCTGCATCACGTCAGGAAATCGTCTACACCCGCAACGCTAGTGAGGCAATTAACCTAGTAGCCTACAGCTGGGGAATGAACAATTTACAACCGGGGGATGAGATTATTCTGTCGGTGATGGAACACCACAGTAATATTGTGCCTTGGCAATTCGTGGCGCAAAAAACGGGTGCAGTGCTGAAATTTGTGGAACTAACACCAGAAGAAACTTTTGATTTAGAACAGTTTAAAAAGCTGATTTCCGACAAAACAAAATTGGTGTCAGTAGTGCATATTTCTAATGCTTTGGGTTGCATTAACCCAGTGTCAGAAATTGGTGCGATCGCTCACAGCTACGGTGCTAAATTCTTAGTTGATGCTTGCCAAAGTGTTCCCCACTTCCCTGTGGATGTGCAGAAAATAGATTGTGATTGGCTGGTAGCATCTGGTCATAAAATGTGTGCGCCAACTGGGATAGGATTTCTCTATGGCAAGTTGGAATTATTGGAATCAATGCCACCATTTTTTGGTGGTGGTGAGATGATTGCAGAGGTGTATTTAGACCATTCCACCTATGCGGAATTACCACATAAATTTGAAGCCGGTACACCTGCAATTGGAGAAGCGATCGCTCTTGGTGCTGCGATCAATTATCTTAGCAGTATCGGCATGGATAAAATCCACGCCTACGAAGCAGAATTAACAGCTTATTTGTTCCAGCAATTAGAGCAAATTCCCCAAATTAGAATTTACGGCCCTAAACCAAATACTAAAGGGGAAGGTAGAGCTGCACTTGCGTCATTCACTGCCGGGGAAGTCCACGCTAACGACTTATCTACATTATTAGATCAAGAAGGCGTTGCTATCCGTTCTGGACACCACTGTACTCAACCATTACACCGTTACTTAGGTCTTGCTGCAACCGCACGAGCAAGTCTATCTTTCTACAACACGCGCGAGGAAATTGATGTTTTCATCAAAGCACTGAAGGAAACTCTGGACTTTTTTGCGGGTTTCCTTGCTTAAAGTTACAAAATATTCAGACATTGATTGTGCCAAATATCAGCAACATATCTTGCTAATAGTTGGCACAATTTAACTATCTGGATTCTTTACAGGAGCAACTAAAGTGTCATACAGTGACTTTACTTTAGACAGAGTTAGGAAAACCTTTGGTTTAACTATTGTTGATAAAATTGATATATTTGTATCTATACACGAAGTAGAGTGTCCATCTTTACTAGCAAAAGTATTGCGGTAAAATGTACCTTTAGCTCTTGCTAATAATACGCAAAAATTCGGTTCAAAGATGATTATTACGCCTATTTTAATTGCTGTAAGGAAATATTTAAACAATCAAATAAGTTTATTTTCTAGTATCGATTTTAATGTTGATTCAACACAAGGTTTAAATGTAAATTGCGATTTGATTATTAGCCGTTCACCAGAATTACTAATTCTTAATGCACCAGTTGTCACAATTGTAGAAGCTAATAAATAAAATATCAATGCAGGATTAGGTTAGTGTGTAGCAGAGATGTTAATAGCTAAATTGTTTAATGAGCTTGAGGGCAATAACATTCAGGCAATTTATGGTGCTGTTACCACTGGAACTAACTGGAAGTTTTTGAAATTTATTGAGCAAGTAGTTGAAATTGACTTAGGCGAGTATTATATTAATGACATAGGTAAAATTATCGGAATTTTATCTAATATCCTGATAGAAGAAGTATTTTAACTAATTCTAGGGATTTGGTAAGTTTTGTGGTGAAATCTAAATTATAGTTACAAAACTTAATTACGAATTACGAATTATGAATTACGAATTATTTTAATATGCTTGTCAAGTCAACCCTTGCGGAACAAAGAACAGTCTTACACAACGTTAGCTGGGAAACCTTTGAAGCCTTGCTGAGAGATACAGGTGAGCATAGAGGTTCTCGGTTTGCTTACGACTGCGGTGTTTTAGAAATCATGACTCCACTTTTTGAACACGAAAACCCCAAAAGTAATTTTGGTAATTTTATTATTGCTTTAGCTGAAGAATTAGGAATTGAAGTGAGAAGTGCTGGTTCAACAACATTGAAGCGAAAAAGATTAAAGCGGGGAATAGAACCAGATACTTGCTACTATATCCAGAATGAATTGGCTATTAGAGGTAAGGAAAATTTAGATTTAGAAAATGATCCGCCGCCTGACTTAGCAATTGAGATTGACATTACCAGCAGTTCAGTTAACAAATTGGGGATTTATTCAGCGTTGGGTGTAACTGAACTTTGGAGATATGATGGGCAAAATTTAAAATTTTATCAGTTGATAGAGGAGCAATATGTTGAGTGTAAGTTTAGTATTGCCTTTCCTATAGTTTCGGTAAGTGAGATAAGCAGATTTATTGAGCAGAGTAAAAGTATGGGTGAAATTGCTTTGCTAAAATCCTTTCGCGCTTGGGTGCGGGATAAGTTAGGGTAGTTTACATGGTATTAAATATATTTTTCCATAAAAGATTACTAAAATCCACATTTGGATTTGTTTGTCCGAACTTACTCAACTCAAAGTATTGTATTCTTGTATTTATAGATTCAGCTTTTGACTATAAAAATTAGTAGTCGGTGGACAAGAAGTAAATTATCCTGCAAAAATGTACTGTTTACTAGCTGCTAGAACATTTACTGAATCAAGCAAACTTGATGCTTTACTTTATTGGGAATAAGATAGGTGGTTTATAATCTACAATAAGATTCTATTGAACAACTACATTAACAATAACCATGCATCCCATATTAAAAGTCGATATTTCCGAACTAATTGTATCTGAACGTATACAGCTTGCCGAGGACTTATGGGACAGTATTCTTACCACACCCGATGAAGTTCCTCTCAACGATGAGC
>NZ_JBALGC010000121.1:0-9017 GCF_036916575.1 Nostoc sp. | reverse complement strand
GGAAGCAGGGTGGTTTCATACAAGCAGAGAAAAACTAAAACTGGGTTTCAAAGCCTCTCCCCCCGTGGGGGAGAGGTTTGGAGAGAGGCAAAAAGCCTAGACACAAAACGAGAAATCAAGACTTATGTATTTTTCTTTTTTCGTATGAAACCACCCTGCCCAACGCTAATAGAGAAGGGGTTGTTCTTGTTAGGTCTGTATTGCAGTCAACTGCAAAAGTGAGCGATCGCACTTTGAATTTTTGGGAAATGCGATCGCCCGCTCTACACCAAAGAGCAAAAGGAAGCTCAAACTAACTGCGTCCACAAGTTATAAAGTATGTGTAGATAAAACAGCGAGTATGTTGAGAAAAAATCTGTATGACAAGCTACCAAGAAACCAACGAATCCGTCAATGAACTAATCGCCGAGAGGACAAGCATCAACCATTTAGAGGTAATTGAAAATGTCATCGACTCTTTGGAACAAGATGACAGTGCGATGGTTAACCACACTCCAGAGGGAGGTTATCTCTGGAAGTTTAAGTATGGGAGTGTGGAGGTATTTGTCCAACTCAACGGCACAAGCGATGAAGACACCATAACGGTTTGGTCTGCGGTGCTAAATTTACCTGCCAAAAATGAACCTAAGTTGATGCGGTATCTTTTAGAGTTGAACTGCTCCAGCACTTTTGAAGCGCGTTTTGGTATTATTGAAAACCGAGTGGTTGTGATATCAACACGCACCTTAGCAGAGTTATCTCCTGGCGAAGTGTCTCGGATCATTACCATTGTGGCAACCATCGCTGATAATAACGATGAAGCTTTACAAGCTGAATTTGGTGCGACTTAAGGAATTTTGGATTTTGGATTTTGGATTGGGCTTTTGCTGTATCGGATGCATAGCAATCAAGTGTGGCGACTAATTCCTTTGCTAGAAACGGCTGGCAATGTACAGATGGCGATTGACCACTGGTTGCTAGAACAGCATCAGTCGGGAAAGCATCCGCCAACTCTGCGCTTTTATACCTGGTCGCCACCTGCCATTTCTCTCGGCTATCATCAACGCCAATACCCTGAATATTGGCAAAATTTAACTTGGCAAGGGCAAAAACTGGATTTAGTTCGGCGTCCTAGCGGTGGACGGGCGGTGCTACACCAAGGTGATTTAACTTACGCTGTAGTCACATCTGGATTGGTGGGTAGTCGCCTCCAGGTATACGAAAAAATTTGTGAGTTTTTGATTCAAGGGTGGCGATCGCTTGGCGTAGAATTAGATTACGGTACGGCTGGGCGAGGTTACATCCACAACCCTAACTGTTTTGGCACTGCTACCAATGCAGATTTAGTTTTGCCAGATGGTGCCAAACTCATTGGTAGCGCTCAACTGCGACGTGGTGGGGTAATTTTGCAACATGGTTCCATGCGTTTGCAACCGGATGCTGAACTGTTCGATCAAGTATTTGGTGCAGAATCTTTTAGGAATGTACAATTGCCTCAAAGTCTGAGTGTGGAAAATATTATTGCAGCTTTAGTTGCCGCAGCTAGTAATTGTTTTGATATGCAGATAGAGGTGAAACCCTTCTCGCAATCTGAGTGGGAGGAAATTTTGGCAAAACCGATTTCAGAGGTTGGTTCTCAGGTCATTTGATTGGATAGAAATAGAACATAATTTAAAAATGAGCACAAATTCAGTTCCTAAACAAATCATTGCAATGGGCGGTGGAGGCTTTTCAATGGAACCTGAAAACCCTTTGCTTGATCGATATATTCTGGGATTATCCAAAAAGAAAAGACCGAAGATTTGTTTTATCCCTACAGCAAGTGGTGATTCTGACAAATATATTGTTAGATTCTACTCAGCTTTTGTGCAGCTTCTATGTCAGCCATCTCATTTGTCATTGTTTAACCCACCAACATCGGATTTTAGGTCTTTTGTTCTTGAGCAGGACATTATTTATGTAGGAGGTGGAAACACTAAAAACCTAATTGCTCTTTGGAAAGAGTGGGGACTTGACCATATTTTGAGAGAAGCTTGGGAAAGTGGCGTTATTCTTTCTGGCTTGAGTGCAGGCTCTATTTGTTGGTTTGAAGAGGGAGTGACGGACTCTATTCCTGGGAAGATGACTGTATTACAGTGTCTTGGCTTTCTAAAAGGTAGTAACTGTCCTCACTACGACGGTGAGCCAACAAGAAAACCTGCTTACCATCAACTTTTATCAGCAGGACTTATTAGCTCTGGATATGCTGTAGACGATGGGGTTGCTCTCCATTTCGTTGGAGAGCAATTGGAAAAAGTTGTGAGTTCACGTCCGCAACCCAAAGCCTATAGTCTAGAAAGAGTAGATGAGACGGTTAAAGAAACGATTTTAGAACCTATATACTTGGGAAAAAGCTAACTATATTCCAGCGCGAAAATCTTGAGTAATTAGGGCAGTATCATCTTTCAAATATCCTGCGGCGACAAAATCATCAACTACTTGCAAAACAAACGGCCAAAGTTCCGGCGCACCCGTTTCTACAGGTGCTAATCGTTTCATCACCTGCTCGCGTCTAATACTATGAGTACGCAAAGTTCCACCCCCATTTTGCTGATTTTGCAGCAAGGGTTGTATACGGTCTAAGGCTGCGGCAAACTTAGTAGTGGGTGTTTCTCCTGCTTCAAACTCATCCCAAAGTAAACGCAACTCGCTACCTCGAACTGCTGGTAAAAGTCCAAATAAGCGTAACGCTGCTTGTGCTTCTCTTGCTGCCTTGCTGTCATTACCCTGCACATCATAACAGAAGGTGTCACCGAAGAAGCAGAGGGGAAGGGGGCAGGGAGCAGGGAGAGCAAACCCTTTCCCTCTGTGTGGAGCGAAGCGGAACATGGGTATGAAGCCCCGCCCTTCCAAGGCGATTGTCTTTCTTCGGAGTACAAGCTCCGTCCTAGCCTCTAGGTGATTCTCTCAATCATTCCAGCGAATATGCAAGAACTTTTTTCTGCATACCAATTAAAAAGCGCCTGGGAGTGTTACCGTGTTTCCACCCCAAACGCTTTTTATTTCTAACTTGCTCCTCACACAAATAAATACTATCACTGCTTCTATCAAAAGGTGAGTATAGTGAGTGACACTTTCAGAACTGCACCGCTAATTTAATTTCTGATACCATTTCACTAAATTGCTGCAACAAATACGTTGGAAACGCTATGACAAGCAATGCAATTTTTATATTTCTATATGCAAATTAAAAAACGCCTGGGAGTGTTGCCGTGTTTCCACCCCAGGCATTTTTTATTCTCAACTTGCTCCTCACACAAATAAACAATATCACTACATCTATCAAATGGCAAGTATATTGAGTGACATTTCTAAAATTGCACAACCAATCCAATTTCTGACAAATTAAAAAGCGCTTGGGAGTGTTGCCGTGTTTCCACCCCAGGCGCTTCTTATTTTTAACTTGCTCCTCACACACGACTCTACAATATCACTGCCTCTATCAAAGGGCAAGTATTTTGTGTGACACTTTAAAAACTGCACACCTTACGGTCAAGAATTTAGTGTAAAAAGTGACGTACACCAGTTAAGACCATCACTAAACCCAGTTCGTTAGCAGCTTTGATTGAATCTTGATCGCGCAAACTTCCCCCTGGTTGGACAATGGCTGTAATTCCTGCTGCTGACGCTGTTCTGACTGAATCATCAAAGGGGAAAAATCCATCGCTGGCGAGAATTGCACCTTTGGCTTTTTCTCCAGCTTGTTCTAGGGCAATTTTAACTGAGCCGACGCGGTTCATTTGACCAGCACCTACTCCTAGTGTAGTGCGATCGCCACTGACAACAATCGCATTAGATTTAACATGTTTGCAAACTTTCCAAGCAAACAGCAATTCGGTTAATTCGCTAGCGGTGGGTTGACGTTCGGTGACTACTTGCCATTGACTGGTATCAGCAATGATGTCATCGCTAGCTTGGACAAGGAAACCACCTGCGATCGCTTTCACTGTATCCTTAGAACCACTGCTCAAATCAGCTAGAGTCAAAACTCGCACATTAGATTTCTTGGCAAGGATTTCTTGAGCTTCTGTATCACAACTTGGTGCAACCACGCATTCTAAAAATGTTTTAATTAACTCGCTGGCTGTTGCCGCATCAATCGGACGGTTGAGTGCAACAATCCCACCAAAGGCAGAAGTAGAATCAGCATTGAAAGCTTTTTGGTACGCTTCTGAAATAGTGCTTCCCAGCGCTGTACCACAGGGATTTGTATGTTTAATAATCGTTGCTGCTGGAGTATCAGTGAATTCAGCAATAATTCGGCGTGCGGCTTCTAAATCAACTAAGTTATTGTAACTAAGTTCTTTGCCTTGCAGTTTTGTAGCGGCTGTCCATCCGGTTGGGGTAGTACCAGTTTGATACCAAGCGGCGGGTTGATGGGGGTTCTCGCCGTAACGCAGAGATTGTAATTGTGTGCCGCTAAGGGTGTACTGCTGTGCTTCTGCGAGGTAAGATGCTATCGCTTGATCATAACTAGCAGTATGCAAAAATCCTTTTAACGCAGACTTTTGCCGAAACTCTAGGGATGCTTCGCCGTTATTTTGCCGCAATTCCTGCAAATACTCCTCATATTGTGCCGGATCGCATAATACAGTCAGATAGGCAAAGTTTTTTGATGATGCTCGCAGCATTGCTGGCCCACCGATATCAATCTGCTCAACAGCTTCAGCCAATGTCACCCCTGGTTTAGCAATAGTTTCCTCAAAAGGATATAAATTCACTACCACTAAATCAATCGGGCGAATTTGGTTATTTTCTAAATCTGTAATATCTTGCGCGACATCTCGCCGCGCCAAAATCCCGCCGTGAATCCGGGGATGCAGCGTTTTAACTCGACCACCTAAAATCTCTGGAGAACCTGTGTAATCTGCAACTTTAGTAACTGGGAGTCCCGCATCTTTGAGTGCTTGGGCTGTTCCCCCACTGCTGATTAAATCAAAGTCAAATTCTTCAACCAAGCTACGGGCTAGGTCAATTAAACCAGTTTTGTTAGATACACTCAGCAGGGCTAGACGCGCCATTGATCAATTCCTTAAAAGTAGGCTAGAAGCGAAGGATCTCAAGTTTTACATAAGCCTTGGTTCACTTCAAGACCTTTAGCTTAAACAAAAAGAAACTCCAATACTGCTTGGTTAAGGTGCATAGCTATTGGAGATCCCCTTCCCTCTGCACGATTATCATTCTTCTTAAGACTATTTTGAGTATTTTAATTGATTGATAAAAGGCACTTTGTCTTAACTTCTCACGAATATCCTGGCAAAGACGCTACGCGAACGGGTTTTCCAAAGGAGTACGCAATTGACTTGTGTTCAACCGGACATGATATTACTTTACGTCCAAGTTTTCAGAGCAACTAGATTTATCTATGGGGTTTTCCCGTTGTCCCCCTATTCCCTTGTCCCCAAGGCTATTTCTTCAATCAGCGATCAGCAAATAATATGAAGATTATACAAAGATATTTCTTTAAATATAGACATTTAAGTAAATATTCGGTATTTAGTTATTATCGGGTTATTTAGATATTTCCTATTTTCAAGCTAAACACCCACGGATAATAGCCCACAACAAAGGCATAGAGATTCCTTCTCTTATGCCCTGTCAAATCTTCCCTATTTTCAAGCTAGTAAGACTTACACATTGACAAACCAGCTAAATTATCAACTGTGGGTTTCAAGCATTCAAGCTTGATTTTTACACTCTTTTTCAACGATGCCTACGGTAAATCCTTGCCTGGGCTACTGATGAAGGATGATTAAAAGAAGTCTGAAGCTAATTGTTTTTGTGAATCCACATGCTGATGAATTTGTACAGTGCCTAAGACTTAGATAGTTCGAGATAGTGCCAGAAGTATTACTTGCAATCCAATCAAAGGGTGAATCTTCAAAAAAAATTCCTAACCCTCAAGAGTGACATGAAAATATGTCGAAATATCAAGATTCAGCGAATTTTTCTGCCCGAAAACAGCACTAACAACAACTTGAGAACTGAATTTACTCCAAAAATCAATTTAGGTAGGAAAAAGTTATGGCAAATATCATTGGAACTAATGGTAACGATACGCTACTGGGTACTAACAGCGCGGATACGATTAATGGTCTTGCTGGCAACGATACTATCACAGGTAATCAGGGCAACGACACGTTAACTGGTGGTGGCGGCAAGGATAAATTTGTTTACAACTTCCATGACAGCGGCGGGGGCTTCGCGCCGCCCTACTTGAGCGAGGGCACTGATACGATCACCGATTTCGGTGGCATAGGTCAAGGAATAAACCCAACAGCAGCAGTGATTGCCGAAGTCGATACCATCAAATTCCAAGGAGATGGATTAACTGCTCGAAATCTGCTGCTGACCCAGAATGGTAAGAATCTGGAAATCACCTTTGAAGAAACGCAGCCTATTGCCAAAGTTATCCTCCAAAACTTCAAATTAGAAAACTTGGAGAATCTGAAAGCTTCTGGAGCAAAACCAGCTATTGGCAATATCCTGTTTGATGGGCAAACTAGCATCACCGACAGCTTTAATGTCTTAGATGCCAACTCCACTGATACTAGCATTGGCATCAAGAACACGGTGACTTTCCTCAATGACCTTGACAATAACATTACAGGTTTAGACAACTCAGATGATGTTGTGAATGGTCAGGGGGGTAATGACAAAATCAACGGCTTAAGTGGCAACGACCTTTTGAGAGGTGATGCCGGAAATGATACCCTCGTTGGTGGTGCAGGAAATGATACCCTCGTTGATGGTGCAGGGAATAACACCCTCGTTGATGACGCTGGTGATGATTTTCTCAATGTTGACTATTCAACAGGCAATAACTTACTCTCTGGAGGCGTTGGTAACGATGGCTTGAGTGCTATCGCTTCAACAGGCAATAACCTACTTAATGGTGGCGATGGCAATGATACTCTTTCGGCCTCTGGCAACTCGTCGTTCTACGACACAGACCCGGACAACCACACCGATCCCTCCTTAGGCAATAACACCCTCAACGGTGGTGCTGGCGACGATAACTTGGATGTTAACTATTCATCAGGCGATAACCTACTCAATGGTGGCGATGGCAATGATTATCTTAATGCCTCTGGCTTTAACGGTAGAGAAGATGTACCCACTTCTGGCAATAATACCCTCAACGGTGGCGCTGGTGACGATCGCTTGGATGTTTCCGATTCAACGGGCAATAATCTATTCTCTGGGGGCGATGGCAACGATACGATCTATGGGGGCAATGGCAACGATACGATCGATGGGGGAACAGGTAACGATACGATCTATGGGGGGATCAACGATACGATAAATGGGGGAACAGGTGACGATTTATTGTCCCTGAGATATTCAAGTTTTGTCTTTAGTCGCAGCAAAGGAATCACTTCGACATTCAATGCTACTACTAACATTGGCTCAATTACGGATGGCACGAATCGGATTAGCTACAAAAATATCAAACGATTAGATATCTTAGATACACAATACGATGACTTGATTGTGGGGAGCAATGGCAACGATACGCTCACCGTGGGCGATGGTGGCAATGATACCATTGATGGGGGAACAGGTGACGATTTATTGTCGTTCGAGAACTATTATAATTCTACCAAGGGAATCACTTCGACATTCAATGCTACTACTAACATTGGCTCGATTACGGATGGTACGAATCGGGTTAGCTACAAAAATATCGAACAATTAAATATCTTAGGTACAAAATACGATGACAACATTGTGGGGAGCAATGGCAACGATACGCTCACCGTGGGCGATGGTGGCAATGATACCATCGATGGGGGAACAGGTGACGATTTATTGTCGTTTGAAAACTATTATAATTCTACCAAGGGAATCACTTCGACATTCAATGCTACTACTAACATTGGCTCAATTACGGATGGCACGAATCGGGTTAGCTACAAAAATATCGAACGATTAGATATCTTAGGTACAAAATACGATGACAACATTGTGGGGAGCAATGGCAACGATACGCTCTCCACAGGTAGTGGCAATGATACCATTGATGGGGGAACAGGTGACGATTTATTGTCCGTCGATTATAGCGAGGCTACCAAGGGAATCACTTCGACATTCAATGCTACTACTAACATTGGCTCAATTACGGATGGCACGAATCGGGTTAGCTACAAAAATATCGAACAATTAAATATCTCAGGTACAAAATACGATGACTTGATTGTGGGGAGCAATGGCAACGATACGCTCTCTGGGGGCTATCGTCGCAATGACGATAATGATAGCCTAATTGGAGGATATGGTAATGATAGCCTAATTGGAGGATCTGGTAATGATACTCTAATTGGAGGATATGGTAATGATAGCCTAATTGGAGGATCTGGTACTGATACCTTTGCTTTCAATAGTTTCAATGAAGGCATTGATAGACTTGATGACTTCAACCCCACTAATGAACTCATTCAAGTATCGGCTGCGGGTTTTGGTGGCGGGTTATCAATCGGTTCACTTAAGACAAGTCAGTTTACCCTGGGAGCATCTGCAACCACTAGCACTCAGCGATTTATTTACAACAACATTACAGGTGGATTATTCTTTGACAAAGATGGCAGTGCGAATGCCTTTACTCAGATACAATTTGCACAACTATCGCCTGGGTTGTCACTAACCATAAATAATTTTACAGTTGTTTAATCGTGATTAGCGCTCTATCACTCTAAAAAGATGTTTGAAAAGTCCTCTAAGCAAAGAGCAAAACGTTTTAGATTCCCCTAAATTCACGCCACTTACTCATAGGAGAAACCCCCAAGTGCAGCGACTGGCATGGGCTAGGAGGGATCGATAAATGCCTAAAGCACCAGCGTCTTGAGCAAAAAATAAGTCTGCACGGCTATTTTTGCTTTCTTCCAAAAGTGCGATCGCTTATATGGACTAGGGCGTGTTTTCAAACTCGTTGTATCCTAAAAAAATAGGCGATCGCTATGTAGTAAAGATGAACCGAGGAGACTTAAGTAACGAACAGT
>NZ_JBALGC010000120.1:0-37563 GCF_036916575.1 Nostoc sp. | reverse complement strand
CTCTAGTTCTCCTTCTCCCAAGTTGGGAGAAGGGGTTAGGGGATGAGGGCAAAACGTCCTCTCAAAGCAGATTTTTTCTTAAGTTGACACCAATGGGCAATGCCGTGCCCCTACAAAAATCTGTGGTTCAATTGCCTGAAAATAGCTGTAAGTTGGGAATAACTTGGGAATTGGAAATAACTAGGAAATAACTCGGTAATAACTTCAGACAGCTTGGGACTGAAGTTGTGATTGAGCATTGTTTGATGGAATTGTCAACCATTTAAAAGCAATTCTGATGAAACGTAAACAAGCCGAATTTATTCTGACAATATTGGGTGTTGCTGAAGTTGTGGCTACTTTCTACACGATTTACCCGCCTGTTGCGATCGCACTAACTCCTGTAGCTATTTACTGCTTGGTAATCATTTATATTAATGACACAAAGAACAGCAAAAATAAACCCAATGCCTAAAGATGCGATCACACTTGAAATGAGTAGTGTGATTGCCTTTTCAACTTGATCATTCCACCTCTAAACGTCATCGTTCAAGCTCAGAACTCGGAAGGCCGCGCTTTTATCTCGGAACTTCAAGCTCAGAACTCGGAAGGCCGCGCTTTTATCTCGGAACTTCAAGCTCAGAACTCGGAAGGCCGCGCTTTTATCTCGGAACTTCAAGCTCAGAACTCGGAAGACCGAGCTTTTATCTCGGAACTTCAAGCTCAGAACTCGGAAGGCCGAGCTTTTATCTCGGAACTTCAAGCTCAGAACTCGAAAGGCCGACCTTTTAGCTCGGAACTTCAAGCTCAGAACTCGAAACGCCGAGTTAGGAGGCTGATAAATCTAAACTTTGCTCAAAAGAGATTAGTATTTCATTTAATGCAGCCATGTCAATTAAAAATGCATCATGTCCGTGGGTTGACTTTAGCCACGCCAGTTGAGCATTAGGAATTAAATTTGCTAATTCTTGTTGCTCTACTGGAGGATAGAGGATATCAGAATCAATTGCGACAACTAGAGTCGGTTGCTGGATGCTTTGCAAAACAGATTCATAATCTAATAAATTAGGAACTGTGCGATCGCGTGCAACATCATGGCGATCCATTACGTGGGTGAGAATGATATAAGTGTTAGCATCAAATCGCTCTACCAGTTTTTGACCTTGATGTTGTAAATAACTGGCCATAGCAAACTGCTCAGATGTATCATGCTGCCGCCCAAAGCGGGTTGTAAAACTATCCCAGGAACGGTAAGTAGACATTGCCATCATCCGTGCCACTGCTAATCCTTGATTTGGGGGCGCATCCAGAGTATAGTTCCCTGCTTGCCAGTTTGGATCGGCATAAATTGCCTGTCTTTGGGCTTCACTTAATCCAATACACCAAGCGGAATGTCTTCCAGAAACAGCGATGGGTGCGATCGCTTTCACCTTTTCTGGATATAATAAAGCCCACTCCAATACTTGCATCCCACCGAGTGAACCGCCAATTACTAATCGCAGAGATTGAACACCGAGATATTCTAGTAGTGCAGCTTGCAGGTGAACCATATCTCGGATTGTAATCTCAGGGAAGGATACACCATAAGCCTTTCCCGTTATGGGGTTGATAGTAGTTGGCCCAGTTGTGCCATAACAACTTCCCAAGATGTTGCTGCACACAATAAAATCGCGTTCTGGATTGAAAGCTTTCCCTGAACCAAACAAAGATTCCCACCAATCATTAGCGTCAGCCGAACCAGTTAAGGCATGACAAATTAGTACCCCATTATCGCCTTGAGCATTTAACTGTCCCCAGGTACGATAAGCAACCTGAATCCCAGTTAATGTTTCACCCCCTTCCAGTTGAAATAGCACCGTCATCTGGTAAAACTGGGTTTGCGGTGAGATGAAGTCTGAGTAGATCATATCTAGGATTGTGTCTAAGAGGCAGTGAAAATGGGAAATGAGGAGAACTAACTCCAAACTCTAGTCCTGTAAAAGTGGGTAAAAATTCTTAAAAAGAAATTTCTCTGTTATCTCTGTGTCGCGCCAGTTGCTAAAGAGCGGGAATGCTAAGAGCGAACAAGTCGGGGAACCCGCCCAACGCACTGGCTTCTCTGTGCCTCTGCGGTTCAATAAATAACTTATAAACCACTCCAGACGCAGAGGAACCAGAGAGAGAAAAAGATTTTAGAAGTCATCTTGACAGGGTTACTCTAAACTCCTAACTTTCCTCTGTTTTCACTTGCCGAAATGCCTGCTCAAAATCTTCTTTGATATCGTCGATATGTTCAATTCCCACCGATACCCGCACCAAATCGGGTTTCACACCCGCTGAAAGCTGTTCATGATCACTTAGTTGTTGATGGGTTGTGGAAGCGGGATGAATGACAAGGGTTTTAGCATCACCAACGTTTGCTAAATGACTCGCCAATTTCACATGATTAATAAAAGCTCTACCTGCCTCTAGTCCACCTTTGATGCCAAAGTTTAAAACTCCTCCAAACCCATGCCGAAGATATTTTTTCGCTCGTTCATGATCGGGGTGATTAGAAAGTCCCGGATAATTAACCCATGATACTTGCTCTTGCTGCTCTAACCACTGAGCCAATTCTAGGGCATTGCTCACATGCCGATCTACACGTAGGGAGAGAGTCTCTAATCCTTGTAGTAAAAGAAAGGCGTTAAATGGACTCAAGCACGGCCCAAAATCCCGTAACCCCTCAACTCTGGCGCGGATAATAAAGGCAATGTTGCCAAATGTTCCACTAGGGCCAAACACTTCTTGAAAATTCAGCCCATGATAACCGGGTGATGGCTCAGTAAACAGGGGAAATTTGCCGTTACCCCAGTCAAATTTACCCGAATCGACAATTACGCCACCAATGGAAGTACCATGCCCACCAATCCATTTAGTTGCAGATTCCACTACAATGTCTGCACCATATTCAATGGGTCGAGCTAGATACCCACCAGCACCAAAGGTATTATCCACAATTAAAGGTATGCCGTTTTCGTGGGCAATGTGAGCTAAAGCGGCAAAATCGGGAATGTTGAATTGGGGATTGCCAATGGTTTCAACGTATAGGGCTTTGGTGCGATCGTCGATCGCCTGACGGAAACTTTCTGGATCATCTCCTTCCACAAACTTGACATTAATACCTAGTCGTGGCAAGGCTACTTTAAATTGGTTATATGTTCCCCCATACAGAAAACTAGTGGAAACAATATTATCTCCAGCCTGAGCAATGGTACTGATTGCCAAGAATTGTGCCGCCTGCCCACTAGCGGTTGCTAATGCTGCTACACCCCCTTCTAAGGCAGCAATCCGCTTTTCAAATACATCCGTCGTCGGGTTCATGATCCGGGTGTAGATATTACCCAATTCCTGGAGAGCAAACAACCGCGCTCCGTGGTTGGCGTCATCAAAAACGTAGGAAGTTGTTTGGTAAATTGGCACAGCACGAGCATTAGTTCCCGGAGCCGGCTCTTGTCCAGCATGAACTTGCAGGGTTTCAAAACGATATTGTTCAGACATAAGCAGTTATTTTAGTTTCCAATATAAAGAAGTAATAATACTATTTGAGCGTTCTGTGAGATTAATCAACGGTAATTAGTCAGACTTACCGTATTTTAATCTAAAATATTTTTGACACAAAAAATCTATTACCCTGCAAAAACCAATATTAGCGAAGAAGGCGAAGGGAAAAAGCTTTAATTCCTTCCCCTTCCCCTTTCATGGAACCATTATTAAACCCGGATTAATCATCCCTGCCTCTTGAATTGTTGAAAAAGCAGTTTCCCCGATGATGTGATGAGCCGCAGCCGTTGGATGAATGCCATCCCAAAACAAAAACTTGTCTGGGTTACTACAGGTGTCAGAGCCAGATAAACATGGAGTGATCACATTGGTAAAGTTAAAGGCTGCCGGATTTGCGTAGGCGTAGCCCGCCTTTGGCATCGCATTTCGATACAAGGTGTTGGCATCTTATACCACAATCTCCAGATCGGAATGCTGTTGACTTAGGATTTTGAGCGATCGCCTCAAGCCTTTGACTCAGCTTCTCCTCCAACAAAATATTCAGCTTATTACAAGTATTAAAAAAAATATGAAAAATCGATAGGGGCACATCCATACTCACTGTCCCAAACTGAAATCGGTCTGGTGGGTAAATGCTCATACACCTGTTTTAATTATCAAAGCCAGTTCTGCAATGACTCAAACCGAGCAAATTCCGACTCTAGTTGCCATTGAATTCGTGCGTGTTCGCTCTTTTGCAAAAAAGCACTGCACCCTTGAGAAACAGAGGTATCACCAGGGGTATCGCTTGCACAAGCTGGAACCATCGCCTTAAACTCAGGCGACTTCCAGAGACTATTTCCGGGAGCGAAACTATATTCTAAGCTATTGCGAGCTAGTCGCTTGAGGTCTTTATATCCCAGCCCGTATCTAGTTGCCGCTAACAAATACTCATGACTTAAATCAATGCGGGAAATGCCTTCATCATCAGAGGCAAGAGTCATTGGTACTCCAGCTTTCCAATACTCCATAAAAGGATGCTGATTTCCCTGGACATTCAAAATGACCTCATTACTGGTCAGGCAGATTTCTACCAACACGCCGCGTCGTTGCATTTGCGCCATCAACTCGAAAGGACGCTCTTCAAAAAGAATATCCACTCCATGTCCGATGCGAGAGGCTTGTGCTATTTCTACAGCTTGCCGAATATGAAAACGTAAATCCTCGGTCGGAACCAACCCCAAAGTTAACTCTCCAGCATGGAGTGCGACCTTAACATTGGGAAATTGGCGTTTTAAAAATTGCAGCATCTGCATTTGCAGGGTGTAGTCACGCAGTGCAATCGGGTTATCCTCTGGGGCCACGAGATTGATACCAACTACTCGCTTTTGTGATGAAGCTAGTGCAAAGGCATAAGCTAACTGAGCAAATACTTCAACAGGCGATTTTGTTCTTGTCGTTTGCTGCAAATAGCGCACCGTTACTGTACATCCAGGCTGTGCCGATGGAGTGCCGCAACTGAGTGTTTTCGAGACTTCACGCTCCAACTGTGTTAATTGCTGACTGCCGAGTGTCACTAGCTTAGTTAATCCTCGCTTGAGTAATTGACGGTGCATCAGAGCAAAATCTTGATTCCAACCAACTTCACGCCCTAGCTGTCGAACCTCACTGCCCTGAACGGTAAGCATTAATTCTAGATAGCTAATATGTTGTGAAGCTGCCCGATTTGCAACTTCCGCGACCATATCATCTCGACGGCTTGCAGAATCTGATATTGCTCCAAAACCAATAAAAGCGTCAAAAAATTGGTCGTGTCCAGATTTTCCAGCAAATTGGAGGTTGCGAGTAGACCAACGATTTATTAGGGAATCATAAACAGATGTTCGGTTGAATAATTCTGAGGCTGGAAAATAGCTACTGTCTTGACCGCAAGCTAATGGTTCAACTAAAGCCCCCGCCTTTGGATTCACACAATACCCATCGGTGGCAGCCCACTCCAGATAGTGTTCTGCGTACACAGCCCCGCTGAGATGACTGTGGATATCTCCTCCCTTCGGCATTCGCTGTACAAATGCTCGTAAAGCCGCAGGTTGAGTGCGATGGGCTTCAAACCAATTAGCAGCTTGAGCTTCACTCCGAGTCGAGGACTGCTGCGGAGTAGATCGGACTTGAGCTGCTCCACTAAATATAAAACAGCTAGAACTCGTTAATACTCCTAAAAACAAATATAAAGGCGCTCGTCTATGCATATGGATGTATGTTTTTGTCAAGTTATGGCCAGCCGTTTTTCTGGGGCTATAAAAAAGCTGACTGTCTTGATCAGCATTTATCATTCGATTGATCATCCCAGTATGAAAGCGATTGCCTAAACTTTTGTCAATAAGCAGCGTTTAATAAGATCATTTTGAACTCTGTTGAGAATATAACAGTGTTATTGACATGATGCGATCGCCCTGTATCAGTAAATAAATCAAAGCGCCTACTCTTCGGGAACTGCTTGGCAAAACGTGGTTGATTTGTGGGCGTAGTCAGTTATTTGTTTTAATAAAGTGCTTTGATTTATTTTTATGGATCTCCCTTATCGTGAGCGTGTGTCCTCATTGCTAAAGCGCTCAAACAGCATAGTGGTAACAAATCTCATCTCTACAGTACTGGACATGCTCCACAACGCGATCAACCAATTGCCAGCTTATAGCACAAACGGACATTACGCAATACCGACACCACCCGTTATACCATAAACCTCTCCTGTGATGTAGCTTGCCTCCTGTGAAGCAAGGAGTACGTATACAGGAGCGATTTCTACAGGTTGTCCGGGTCGTCCCAGCGGAACCGTGGAGCCAAATTTCTCAATCTTTTCCTGAGTCTGACCGCCACTAGGCTGTAGCGGCGTCCAGAACGGACCGGGCGCTACAGCGTTGACGCGCACACCCTTCTCAATCATTTGTTTAGAGAGTGCTTTGCTGAAAGCAACAATGCCTGCTTTGGTAAGTGCATAGTCCATGATCCCCTGTGAAGGTTCATACGCTTGAACAGAAGCTGTATTAATGATGGCTGCACCTGGTTTCAGGTGCGGCACTGCCGACTGCGTAATCCAAAACAACGCGTAGAGGTTAGTCTTGAGTACTTTATCGAACTCCTCGGAGCTAATATCCTCAAGGGAGGGATGAGTACTCTGGGCGCCAGCATTGTTGACGAGAATGTCTAAACCGCCCAGAGATTCTACCGCATCTGTCACAAGTTTTCGGGAAAAACTCTCATCCGTGATGTCACCAGGAAGAGCGATGCCTTTGCGTCCCGCTTGTTCGATCAGTTTTATCACCTCTTTTGCCTCCGACTCTTCACTAGGGAGATAGGAGATTGCCACATCCGCCCCTTCACGCGCGAAGGCGATCGCTACGGCACGCCCGATACCGGAATCTCCTCCGGTGATCAATGCCTTTCGGTTTGCAAGCTTTCCACATCCTGTATAGCTCTCCTCACCGTGATCCGGTTGAGGGATCATCTCTTGAGTGAGTCCCGGTGCAGGCTGCGGCTGACGGGGGAAGGGCGGTTCTGGATATTGCCGACGTGGATCTTGCATCTTTAATCGATCGTTTGTCATCTGTTGCTCCCCGATTGTGGTGTATTCAATTGTAAAATCGCTTTTGCATCGTATCTATCCACTTGGTGCAAGATTATTGTTGTAATTAGTAATAGCTTTAAAACTCTGGCGCATCTGTTCGACTCTACCTTTCGGCAGACCCCCAATCAGGTGGTGATAGGAACTAAATTCCGAGATAAGTCTTTCAAAGCAAACAGGTGAGCAGTTAGAGAAAGGATGAGCCAACTATACATTTCAAGCTGCCATCATCAGAATTCAAACGCCTATGTGGAGTGCATATCGCCTGAGATTGGAAGGTTAGTTACTTCTGCATTTAATAAGTAATCCTCACTTCCAAAGATCGAATTGGCGGCGATCGCTAACTGAGCGCGGTTCTTGCAATCGAGCCGACTGAGCAAATGCGTTACATGAGTCTTGACTGTGCCTTCGGTGATAAATAACTGCTCAGCGATCTCTCGATTTGTGCCTCCATTGGCAATCAACTGCAAAACCTCCTGCTCTCGCCGCGTTAGTGTCTCCAATTTTGGCGAAGCGGTTGGTTTAGCAATGCCCAAAGGATTTTTCATCAGCTTGTCCAACAGCCCCGGAGCCAATTGAGCATAGCCCTGATACGCCAGCCGAATTGCTTGCACTAGCTCCTCTACGGGCATATCTTTTAGCAAATAGCCTTTCGCACCTGCCCGGATCGACTCGGCAATATACTGGTCATCGTCAAATGTGCTAAGTACGAGCACTTTCACACTAGGAAATTGTTCGCAGATCCTTCGTGTTGCGGCTCTGCCGTCCATTAACGGCATTCGCACATCCATTAGCACCAAATCAGGCTGGAGGGCTGCGACCTGCTCGATCGCCATCTCGCCATTACTGGCAATCCCCACTACCTGCAAATCTGGCTGCAACTCCAACATCGTTTTCAGCCCTTGGCAAATCAGGCTTTGATCATCCACTATTAACAGGCGAATCATAAATTAACTAGCTAGACGACATTTCTGGCACGATAGTTGTCAAAGGTACTTCCACCCCAATTCGACAGCCCCTTCCTGGTTCTGTCTCCAAAGTAAATGTGCCCCCCAGTGCAGCGATTCGCTCCTGCATTCCTTGCAGTCCAAATCCTATCCCAATGGAACTACCCCGATTAAACCCACATCCATTGTCTACAACACTCAGGCGCACGATTTCGGATGTTGTCTCAATTTCTACCGTCACTGCTGTTGCCCGAGCGTACTTGTAAATATTGGTCAGCGCCTCCTGAACAATTCGGTATAGTGCATTCACGATCGCAGCAGACATCGGCGCATTACTTTTTGCTGCTGTCTGCCCTATTATCTGCATTTGCGTTTCAATGCCACTTCCTTGGCGAAAATCATCGACCACAGCGGCGATCGTCTCAGTCAAAGACTGCTCTGCTCGATTATCTTCGCGCAATGCCTGCACCGATTTTCGCACCTCTTGCATGGCAGTTACACCCAACCGTCGGGCTTGCTGCAAAAAAGGTTCTGCCCGGACTGGCTCCTGTTGCCAGAGCAACACTGCCGTTTGTAGTTGTACATTCAACGCTGTCAGCGCGTGCCCTAAAGAATCATGAATATCACGAGCAATCCGATTGCGCTCCTGGGCGGTTGCCAACTCTTCTGCCTGGGAGGCATACAGGGTAAGCTGCTGATGCGCTGTCGCCAGATCCTTCTGCGCCTGACGTTCAGACAGCAGTGTATTGACTAACATTAGCACCAGGAACAGCCCCAATCCAAACATCAGCGTTTCGGCAACTAGGTGCATCCAAAACTGCTCCTTGAGCTGGGGCACAAGCGTTGTCATATTCTGCACATAGCTGGTTTGATGTAGCAAAAATAACACTAGTAACATTCCTCCAACTGCCCAGCGTTCGATCATGCCGAACAAGAAGCAAGTGCGAATAAATACAATCAGGTACAGCGTCGGCAAAATGTGGAGATATCCCAGCGTTGTTCCGTAGAAAATTAAGCCAATTTGGGCAAATGTATAGAGGATTTTAACGGATGATTTGCCCGTTGGCAGTACCCACCCCATGACGCAAAGCAACATCAAAACTGAAATGTGCTGGAGAGGCAACCGCCGCCCAGCGATCGCTTCCAATACAGCTAAGGAACCGCAGCTTGTAAGCATGACCCATTCGGTATACACTAAAAAGCGAAATGGATTGGGCTGGAATTTTAGAGCAAATAGCATAGAATAATCGCCACACAAAGATTTTCTTTAAAAATACTCTCAATACTCGCAAACTGCTATGCCCCTTTCGTTGTTAGCTAGGAACCATCTCAACCAAAGTCGTAGCCTAACTACTACTTTGGTTGAGCCAAAATACAAGACATTCTTCAGATGTTTTCAGCGAGGATGAATGGTCTTCAGAGTTTTGGTGAACCGACTAGTACAGTTCGGCGGAAGTCACTCATTCAAAAGCATTATGGAATAAGCTCTTTAGGACTTTTCAATGGTGACTCGTCTTGCAAAGTGACGCTCCTGCGTCGCTAACGCTGCGCTAACTGATGCCTACGGCGGGCTACGCCAACGGCGGGAACCGCCGCTCAACGCCAGTGACGCTCCTGCGTCGCTACCGCTACGCTAACGCCCAAGTCGGGAAACCCGCCTAAGCGACTGGCTCGACTTTGCGCTATTTACGCGCCCGCTGTACTAATTATGCTGTTGTTTTCTTTCCTAGAATCAAGTAGCCAAATCCTTTACGGGAAAATCAAATAGAAGAATTTGTACTCTGTGGTGCGATCGCTGGTGTATTTGCTCGTAAGCTATTCCACATAAATTTAACCATTAAGTTTTATCTACTTGACAAGATTCTATTTTTCTTAACTTGACACCAATGGCAAGATGCCCATCCCACAAAACTAGTAAAATCATCCCGCAATTATGCAACGCCTCGATTTTCAGATGTTTGGCAGAAGAAACAGTCCAAGTTTACCCCAGGACGGCTTGCTCAAGCGATGGGTGCAGTTTTCGTCGCCCGCATTCTGAATGCATCTCCTTACAATGTTAATGCGTCCCCTTGCAATGCCAATGCATCCTGATGCAATGTTAATGCGTTCCTCTGCATTAAAAACGCTACGCTTTTACGCAAAACTGTACTAGACCCATTAGTGACTAGGAGATTATTTATATGAAAACCAGAAAGCTAGGTAAACAAGGGTTAGAAGTTTCAAATATCGGACTTGGTTGCATGGGAATGTCTGAGTTCTATAGTGGTCGTGATGAAATTGAAGCGATCGCCACAATTCATCGGGCATTGGAACTTGGAGTTAATTTTCTCGATACTGCTGATATGTATGGGCCCTTTACTAATGAGCAACTAGTAGGCAAAGCAATTAAAGATCGCCGAGATCAAGTAGTGTTAGCAACCAAGTTTGGCAATGTCCGCACTGAAGACGGCGGTTGGAAAGGGATTAGTGGCAAACCTGAATATGTCCATCAAGCTTGCGATGCCTCGCTAAAACGCCTGGGAGTTGAAGTGATTGACCTCTATTATCAACATCGGGTAGATCCAACCGTACCCATTGAAGATACTGTAGGAGCAATGGCAGAGTTAGTCAAGCTTGGGAAAGTGCGTTATTTAGGACTTTCGGAGGCTGCTCCTGCCACGATTCGACGGGCTGTGGCAGTTCACCCGATTACGGCACTGCAAACAGAATACTCTCTTTGGAGTCGCGACCCAGAGGATGAAATTTTACCTACTGTGCGCGAATTAGGAATTGGGTTTGTTCCCTATAGCCCATTAGGAAGAGGGTTTTTATCAGGTGCAATCACCAGCCCTGATGATCTGGCACCTGATGACTATCGCAGAAATGCTCCTCGCTTTCAAGGTGAGAATTTCTATAAGAACCTACAATTAGTCGAGCAAGTGAAGGCAATTGCCACCGAAAAAGGAGTAACATTCTAGTCAGCTTGCTTTAGCATGGCTATTCGCTCAAGGAGAAGATATTGTCCCAATTCCTGGTACAAAACGCCGTACTTACTTGGAGGAAAATATTGCAGCTACCGAAATTACTCTGACTGAACAAGAGTTAAATCGACTTGAAGCAGTTGCACCAAAAGATGTGGCAGCAGGTGGGCGCTACCCTGACATGAGTAGTGTTAACCGTTGAGCCATCTGAGTGCTGGAGTATTTTTTCAGATTCTGCTTTTGATGAGCGTAGGCCTCGCTTGAATAAAGAGCGATGGGCTACGCCTCACAAGAGCGATCACTCACGTCAAATTTACTATAGAACAATTGATTTTAAGTCAAAAAATTTATGGATATAAACTTAACTAAGGAGCAAGGAGAGCGATAAATGCTTGCCACGCCCTTTTAAATTTTCCTCTCTACCGCTGAAGGCAAACGCTTGAATTCTAGACGATAGGTGATTGCGCGGTGCTGCCGTTAGAAGCGATAACAATAGAGCAAAGTTAAGGTGCGATCGCACCCACCATTTATTTTGGGCTTTATTGAAATTAAGTGTTCTTATTGATCAGATGTCTTTGCCCTGAACTGGGGGTAGAGTATGACGCTCAAAGAAATTCCAAATTGTCTGAGTTGAGTCAAAACCCAGGTTGTTATTGAACTTGTTAATATTTTCATCACTAGAAGTACCACCGTACCAAAGATGTCCTCCATTGACTACAGCCACTTGTAAAACCTCGGAACCAGCGTTACAACCTGAGTAGGAATAGGTTTTAACTTTATCGTTACTACTTCCATTGTTAGGGGCAAATGCTACATCTTTTGCAGTATACGTAGGACATTGGTTGTGAACGCGCCAAAAATTTACTACTTTCGGAATCGAAATGAGCGCTCCTTTTTGAGTTTTTTTGTCGCCCTGATAATGTACAGATTGGTCGTTTGTGCCGTTAATCATCAATATTGATACAGGAAGAAGCGGTTGGCATGTTTGTTCAAGTCGCATTGGCAGAGAACCAGCAACAGAAGCAAAAGCTGCTATTTGATCAGATAGTTGACAAGTCAAAGCCTGAGTTAATATTCCACCTCTAGAAAAACCAGTAGCGTAGATTCTTTGCTTATCGATATTTCTAACTTGCTTTAAGTGATTAATTAAATTTTTCACAAAAGAGATATCATCAATATTCCTTTTGCCCTTCTTTCTCAAACTCCATTTATGGTCAATCCCATCAGGATAAACTACAATAAACCCTTTTTGCTCTGCTAATTCATTAAATCGAGACACATTACTAATTGAGCGACCGCTACCATCGTCCCCATGAAATACTAAAACTAATGGCATAGGACGACTAGGAGAGTAAGACTTGGGTGTATAAATATAGTAAGTACGCACAGCACCTTGCTCAGTTAATTCACCATTACTAGCACCAAAAACCACTTGCGACTGCGGTTCAGTTATTTGCTGTGCTTGAATTGATTCGCAAGCTGTTATTAAACTAATTAAAGTAAAACAAGTAAATACTCGCTTCAATAACTGATAACTTAGATGAATATTCACGGTAAATAAAATTTAGTAAAGGTATAAGTATCTTGTCTTTCATGCTGCTATTAATAACAAAGTACATCTTTTCACTTACTGTTTAACTCATACAAATGGCTGAATAATCACCCAATTACAACTATTAAAACTCTAACTACAGATATAATCTATAGCAATCAGAATTGAATCGGAAGAAAATACGGAGATTAAAAGTACGTATTTATAAGCTTTTCAGCCTTTTGCTCTCTCATAAATGATTTCTAATTATTATAGTACTTATGTACTGACTGGCAAAAATAAAACTACCATCACCAAATCAGCCCTCATGTTTGTGGTATAAGTTTTTTTAATTTTGCTTGTTCGCATGATTGCGTTTAAGAGAATCCACAAGACTTGCTCTTTGCTTCGCGATCGCCACCACTTCTCCACGAGACGCTGCGCGGTAAGCGAACGCGAGTGCGTATCCGTCCCTTGCGCGTCTTTGGCAGGAGAAGGACTTTGTTATGCTGTTGGCTTTACGCGAACGCTAACACAACTTTGGCGCTAGCTTGGTGGCTTCATCTTTGGTGGTAGGAGTATCACTTCTTTAGCAAATTCATCGGCTACCCCTAATACTGCTTTGTGTTGCGGTAGTTGAGTTTAAAAATAGTTGTGCGTCCTTGTGCCTGAATGCCTACGCTCTGAAAGCTAAATTTATTATTGCGTTTTTCTCCGTAAAGGTTTTGGGCATCGTCATAGAGGATAAGCAAAGAATTGGTTTGGTGGTTTACGGGGCGATCGCATCATCAGGTATAAAAATTCTGGTTATTTATTTCTAAAGCATTCCGGATACAGAAGAAAATGTCAGAAAAACTAAATAAAAGGACTTACTGAGTAACCAGGTCATGACCTACCACATAATCGGTAAATTACTACAAGGGCGTTACCAAATTGTCCAAAGCCTGGGTGCAGGGGTGTTTGGACAAACATATATTGCTGTAGACGTAGATTATCCGGAGAATCCCAAATGCGTTGTTAAGCAGATCAAGGTTAGCAGTTCCGAATCCAGCTACTTGGATATGTTGAGGTTACTGTTTCTGACTGAAACTCAAACCCTCAAGCTTCTAGGAAGCCATCACCAAATTCCCGAATTCATCGCCTGCTTTGAAGAAGATAAGCAATTTTACTTAGTACAAGAGTGTATTGAAGGACATGCGCTGACTGCGGAATTACCCATTGATCAACAGTGGGGGTGTCTGTGGAGTGAAAGCGAAGTTGTAGAATTTCTCATAGATGTCTTAGGTATTCTAGAATTTGTTCACTCTCAAGGCGTTATCCATTGCGATATTAAACCGGAAAACTTGATCAGACGTCATAGCGATCGCAAGTTAGTTCTGATTGACTTTGGCTCAATCCAGTCTATCGATTTTGGCATAGGTGCGGAATTGCCCATTTTTAGAATTCCTGCGACTTCATTAGGGTACATACCGCCAGAGCAATTTATTGAACAAACACAGCCTAACAGTGATATTTATGCTTTGGGTATGATTGCCATTCAGGCTTTAACTGGATTAGAGCCACTACAATTAAAGGCTGATCCTTATACTAATGAAATTATTTGGCGTTCTCAAAACACACCAGTTAACGATTATCTAGCTGCTGTTCTCAGCCAAATGATCCGCTACGATTACCAAAAGCGCTTCCAGTCTGCCGGTGAGGTACTGCGGGTACTCAAACAAATAATCTGGGAAACTGAGCCATCACAAATATTAGAAGCAGATTCTCAATTTCCTCTAGAAGGGGCGATTAAAGATGATAATTCTCAAAATTCTACATCTGGAAAATTATCCCCCTTATTAACAGGAATGAAAGTAGGGCTGGCTGCTAATTCTTTGTTGATGGGATTTAGTGTATATTCTTTAATTAATGCTGCGCCTGCATACTCAGAAACAGAAACTTTATATAAAGCAACAAAAGAATATCAAGCAGGAGATTTACAAGAGGCGATCGCACTCGTTAAATCAATTCCTTCCCACAGCAATGTTTATCCAGAAGCGCAAGCGACAATCGAAGAATGGCAAGAGCAATGGCAAGTAGCTGCACAGCAATACCAAATAGCTCAAACAGCTTTGAATGAAGGCAAATGGTCAAATGTTATTGATGCTGCTGCTAAAGTTCCACATATTTTCTATTGGCAATCTAAAACAGATAAACTAGTTCAGCAAGCATCCGTCAACATTGAAGCACAGACACAAGATTTATTAGCCAAAGCTTACGAAAGTGCCGCTGAAAAAGATTTTTCTACTGCGTTACAATATCTGCGTCAAATTCCTAAAGAAAGTTCTGCTGGTGCTTTAGTTCAAGACAAGTTAGCTGAGTACAATCGAAAGCGGCAGATTAGAGCAGCCTACTTTTTACAGAACGCTTACAAAAAAGCATCTATTGGCGATTTTGATCGGGCTGTAAAATTTCTCCGAAATATTCCCAACGATACTCTAGTTTATGCTCAAGCTCAAGTTAAATTGAATGAGTATACTCAAAAACAACGCGTGCTGGCTGACAATCAAAAGGTAGCTTCTGCAAAAAGAACAGATTCATTCGTCCCTAAAAACTCAGTCACTAAAATTGAATATCTTCAGGGAGTAAATTACTTACAAGAAGTGAATATTCGGTAGTTATAGCAATTTTCAAATGAATGGACTTGTTACATACAACAATTTTTAGATGCGTGGAATATACATTATTGTAGGGGCACAATATATTGTGCCCTTACGCGTGTGGTATATTTAATTGAAAACCCCTGTAAGTTCGTAGTAAGGACTTTAGTCCTTGATTTGAGCGCTAAAGCGCTCACTACAAACCAAGCATTCTTAACTTGACAGAGTACTAAGGTGTCGTCTGCGGTGGATTAGTGGAATTAGGAACTGGGATAATTGGCACGATTACAGGCTTTGATTTTTCACCTTGCAGTTGAATTTGGGCTTGATTGCGGGCGTCTATTGCTTGTTGGTAATTAGGCTTATATTTTATTGCTTGATCGTAAGAAGCGATCGCACTTTGATAGCGTTTCAAATTTAATAGGGCATTGCCTCTGCTATACCAGCTTTCGTAATGGTCTGGTTTATAACGAACTGCCTTATTATAAGACGTGATCGCATCTTCGTATTTTTGCAAAATGTATTGTGAATTTCCTAAATTATACCATAGTTGATAGTCGTTTGCTTTAATTTTTGCTGCTTTATTATAATATCTTATCGCTTCTTCATAGCGTTGGGTTTGATGTAGCGACCAGCCTAAATTATACCATGCTTGATAGTTGCCGGGATTATATTTAATTACTTGATTAAAAGATTCAATTGCTTCTGGATAACGTTGTAAATTGAGCAGTGTATTACCTCTTGATAACCAAGCTTGATAATAATTGGGCTGGGATTGCACTGCTTTATCATAAGCTGTAAAGGCATCTCGGTAACGTTGCAAATTTACTAAGGCATTTCCCCAATTATACCAAGCTTGCTGGTAATCTGGTTTTAAATCAACGACTTTTTGGTAGGCGGCGATCGCATCTTCATATCGTTTGGAATTTTGTAAGGCTAATCCTTTTTTGTACCAAGCTTCGTAATTATCTGGTTTGAGTTCAATCGCTTTTTCATAAGATTTAATTGCTTGGTCATATTGATTTAAATTACTGAAAGCTTCACCTTTAGCGTTCCAAACTTCTGAATTATCATTATTTAATTGTAAGGCTTTGTCAAAAGAGGCGATCGCCTCTTGATATCGCTGTAAATTTTCTAATACAAAACCCCGTCCAATCCAAGCTTCTAAATAATCTGGCTGAATTTGAATTGCTTTGTCATATGCCGCTAATGCTTCTTTGGATTTTTTTAATTTATCCAGCGTTTTGCCTTGACCATTCCAGCCTTGAGCATAATCTGGTTTAATATTAACTGCTTTTTCATATACTGCTAGCGCATCTTGATAGCGTTGCAAATCAAAAAGGGTATTTCCTTGTTTGGATAATTCTATAGCGTTATTTGAATTAATGTGATTCAAAATAAATATTGATGCTACTCCGCTAACACTAATTAAAAATATTGCTAGTAAAATTTTTCCCAATATACCTTTTTTAGGTTGAGGTTTGTTTATATTTTTTGGTGGAGAAATAGGAGTTAATGCAATTGTCTGAGCGGGTGGTTGTGTTAACTCTTTCAGGGCTTGTAATGCTACCGTTGCCGTAGGATAGCGTTGTCGAAAGTCGTAGCAGACCATTTTATCTAAGAATTGAGCAAATTCTGGCGTTACCGTAGCTTGATTATGCCAGATAATTTCATTAGTATCGGCATCTTTTACTATTTCCTCTGGTAATAATCCCGTGAGAGCTTGAATAGCAATTATTCCCACAGCATAGATATCACTGCTTAATTTTGGCGTACCATGAGCTTGTTCTCCAGGAATATATCCAGGCGTACCTATAGCAACGGTAGCTATAGTTTGACCTTGGGGAGTAATCACTTGAGTAGTAATTTGTTTAACTGCACCAAAATCAATTAAAATTAATTTGCCATCCAGGTGGCGTCTGAGAATATTTCGGGGATTAACATCACGGTGAATTACATTCTGTTGATGAACAAATTCTAAGATTGTCAAAATTTCTTGTAAAAGTGAAATTACTTGCTCTTGACTCCAGGTTTTACCTGGTATTAATTCTTGACTCAGGTCATCACCTTCGATCAATTCCTGTACGAGATAGAATTCGGCATTTTCTTCAAAGTAAGCTAAAAGTTGGGGAATGCGATCGTGAGTTCCTAATTTATATAGAACTTGTGCTTCTGTATTAAATAAACGCCTAGCTGTCTCCAAAGTTACTGGATCACTTGCTTGGAGCTTAAGTTTCTTAACAACACATAGAGGTGAACCGGGTAATTGGGTATCACAAGCCACAAAGGTTTCACCAAAACCCCCACCTCCCAAGTTACTAATAATTTGGTATCTTCCTACAAGTGTGTTTCCCAACATCTCGTTTGCCTACTTAAGTGCGATGCGATCTGATTTCAATCTTGCCACACGTTAAGGACGATAGGGGAGACAGGCAAAGAATGACCAATGACCAATGACTAATGACAAATCCATATGATTCCTATTAGTGATAATATTCGTTGTCGGACTAAACCAATTATTAACTACTGGCTGATTGGCATTAATATTGCCGTATTTTTATATGAACTTCAACTAGAATTTAATGGTGAATTGGGCTATTTTGTCAATAGTTGGGGAGTGATTCCAGCGCAGATTAGTGGGGCAATTACAAATGCACTCTTCTTCAACAACTCTGCTGCTTGGATAATTGTAATTTGGCGAACATTTTCACTATTTTTGGGAATATTTATACATGGCAGCTTTAGTCAGATATTGGGAAATCTGCTATTTTTGTGGGTTTTTGGTAAAACTGTAGAAAATATTCTAGGACATAGACGTTATCTAGGATTTTATCTGGCTGCTGGTGCGATCGCAGGATTAGTCCAAATTCTAGCTGAACCGAGTTTGACAGTACCATTGATTGGGAGCAATAGCGCGATCGCAGCTGTTTTAGGAGCATATGTGATGAAATTTCCTAAAGCTAAAATTGACACAATTTTGTCGCTAATAATCTTGTATATCCCCATCCAACTCCCAGCCTTTTTCTATATATTTTGGTGGTTTGTACAACAATTATTTTATGGAATAGGCAGTTTAAATATTCCTCCCGTTGGCGTAAACCAATCGGGTGTTGTCTTCTGGGGGCAAGTTGTGGGATTATTAATTGGTGCGGTCTTCATGCATCTGAAGAGATGATTGATTTCCCGCTGGATGCAAAGCGTCTTGCCGTCAGATATCGCTCTTAATCTCAGAGTATGTCTTGTAGCTAAAACTCCTATGTGCCTTTTGATGGATTGCATTTTTCAGCTAAAAAATCCATACTCATAAAACTACGGGATGCCTACTCTTCAAATCGGTATTGTTTAGTCGTGAGTTGTGTTAAAGATGACAAAAGTTGATAAAATTAACTTTCAACTCACTGAGGAATTAGCAGTTATGCGGCAGCGTGTAGCTGAGTTAGAGCAATCAAAAATATTTTATCAACAAGAGCAAGCAGCGCTTGAGCAGCAAATAATAGAACTCGAAACCAAACTGGCAATAGCAGCACAAAATCCCCAGATTCAAGTTGTCGAGTCTGACATTGAATCGCATCTTCAACAGGGGACATCTACAGCCTTCAATCTGCCAACAGATGTGGCAGTGACTTTACAGCAACTCCAACAAGAAATTATACAGCGACAGCAGGTAGAAGTTTCCCTGAGGGAGAGTGAAGAACGGCTGAGGCTAGCTCTAGATGCTTCCCAGATGGGCTTGTGGGATTGGAATATTGTAACCAATCAAGTCATCTGGTCTGAAAATCATGAAATGCTTTTTGGTCTGCTTCCAGGGAGTTTTGACGGCACTTATGAGGCGTTTCTGAAGTGCGTTTATCCTGAAGACAGGCAATCTGTAATGCAAGTTATTGCCCAGACGATGGGACAAAAGACTGACTACAACGATGAATATCGCATAGTTCGATTAGACCAAAGTGTACATTGGATTTCTGCCAAGGGAAAATTTATCTATGACGATCAGGGACAAGCGGTGCGAATGATCGGAATTTGTATGGAAACTACTGTGTGCAAGCAGGCAGAAGAAAGTACTCGCGAACTAACAACTCAAGTGCAAAAACAGGCAAATATTTTAAATGCTATCCTCACTGCATCAGTCGATCATATTTATATCTTTAATCGCAGAGGTTGCTATCAGTATGTCAGTCGTGATGGAGCAACTCTACTAGGCTTAAAACCCCAGGATATTATCGGCAAGACTTTGCAAGAAGTAGATTTACCCGCAGACCTTGTAGAGCAAGTAGATAATCAACGACAAGCTGTGATGAAAACTGGGCAGCCGATTAAGGATGAGTGTCAATATATTACCGCCGATGGGTTGCATTATTATGAATACATCCTCACAGCATTACGAAATTCCAACCAAACTATTGAAGGCGTAATTAGTGTTTATCGCGATATTACGGAACACAAACGCGCAGAAAAATCATTACGCGAAAGTGAAGGGCGATTTCGGCGTTTGTTTGAATCTAACCTGATCGGGGTCGCTTTTTGGAACGTGGATGGCTTTATTCTTGATGCCAATGATGTCTTTCTTCAACTAGCTGGCTACACTCGTGCTCAGTTTGCCATTTTAGGTAGAATTAATTGGAGAGAACTTACTCCTGTTGAGTATAAGGATTTAGACGATCGCGCCCTCTTGGAGGTACAAACCACTGGAGTTTCCAGAATTTATGAGAAAGAGTTTGTCCACCCTAACAAGAAGCGAGTACCAATTGTTTTGGGAATGGCCTTGCTGAATGACTCCCAAGAATATGGTGTTGCTTTTGTACTGGACATTACCGATCGCAAATTGGCTGAAAAAGAATGTGATCGCCTACTCGACTGCGAAAGGACAGCACGACAACAAGCAGAAATCGCCAGCAAAATTAAAGATGAATTTCTGGCGGTTCTTTCCCATGAACTGCGAACCCCACTCAACGCCATTCTGGGTTGGTCGAAAATGCTGCGGACTCGCAAGTTTGATGAAAAAACTACTAACCACGCCTTAGAAACCATTGAACGCAACGCCAAGTTACAAACCCAGCTAATTGAAGATTTGTTGGATGTGTCGCGCATCCTCCAAGGAAAATTAAACTTGAATATCTGTCCAGTCAGCTTGGTAATGGTAGTTGAAGCAGCACTAGAAACAGTAAAACTAGCAGCACAAGCCAAGTCAATTCAAATTCAGACCATATTTGATGCTAATTTGGGACAAGTGATGGGCGACCCAAATCGGCTGCAACAAGTCGTGTGGAACTTGCTTTCTAATGCGGTAAAATTTACACCAACAGGCGGACGGGTAGAAATTCGACTCATGGAAGTTGGTAACCAAGCTCAAATTCAGGTCAGCGATACAGGTAAGGGAATTAGCCCAGACTTTTTGCCTTATGTGTTTGATTACTTTCGCCAAGCTGATAGTACAACTACTCGGACATTTGGTGGACTAGGTTTAGGACTAGCGATCGTGCGTAATGTTGTAGAAATGCATGGGGGAAATGTTCAAGCCGAAAGTCTTGGAGAAGGATTGGGTGCAAGCTTTACTGTCGAGTTACCACTTTTGCTCAGAAGCGAACAGTTTCGGGGTGAAGAAAATCAGTCTTCAGATTTTGAGCCTGAGTCGTTGCTGCTTGCAGACACTCAAGTTTTGGTAGTGGACGATGAACCAGATATCCGCGATTTAGTTAGCTTTATTTTGCAAGATTACGGTGTTCAAGTAACCGCCGTATCATCAGCAAAAGAAGCACTACAAGCACTATCTGAGTCGATACCAGATGTCTTAATTAGCGATATTGGAATGCCAAAAACAGACGGTTATATGCTGATGCGTGAAGTGCGATCGCGATCGCCTCAACAAGGAGGAAACGTACCAGCGATCGCTCTGACAGCTTATGCAGGGGAAATGAATCAGCAGCAAGCACTAGCAGCAGGATTTCAAATGCATATTTCTAAACCAGTAGATCCAGATGTATTGGTGAAGGCGATCATCAATTTGATTCAACCAAGCTGATATAGGTAAACGTCTGCGAGGCTTTCCGTAACTTTAGTATTGTGCCATATCTACTGCTTTCCTCCTAGACTCTGGATAGTCCCTATGCTTTCAGGAATTATGGCATCTGTTGAGCAAGTCATGAAAGAAGCCTTAGCTTTGCCCAGTGCCGCGAGAGCATTGTTGGCAGAAAAGTTGGTTGAAAGTCTTGAATTTGATGTAGACGAAACGCTTCAAACACTGTGGACAGATGAAGCTAAGAAGCGTAGAGATGAAGTCAGAAGCGGTGCAGCTCAACCCATTCCTGGAGAGGAAGCCTTAGCTAGGGTAAGACAATTTTTGGAGCAATGAAATACGTCTGTGCTACGTCTCTACACTCATTTTCACTCCTATGTCTAATTAGTGAAGCTTGCTACACAAACTAATTAGCAGGCGATCGCTCCTATTTTACCAAGAACCAAAAAGCGATCGTCGATTTGATTGAGCCAAGCTGATATACAGCGTATTTCAGGTAAATGAAGTACACGGGTAGGGGCACAGCCATGTTCCCTACGATTATCTGTACCTCACTAAGTTGCAATCTGCTGTAGGTAATACCATTTCTTTGTGAGGCTGCGCCTAATTTTCTTTCTTTCTTTCTTTGTGTCCTTTGCGCCCTTCGCGGTTCGTTTCTTATATAGTTTTGGCGCATCTTCATACAGAATTGGTATAAGCGTCCAAGAGGCTTTCCATAACTTTAGTGTTGTATTAACATTGTCAACCGATGCAATCGCATTGTCAGTCGATACAATCGCATTGTCAGTCGATGCAATCGCATTGTCAGTCGATGCAATCGCATTGTCAGTCGATGTAAAAATTTGCCGTTGCTACCTTCTTTTACAGCGACGATTCGTCTAGAAGTGTGAGCCATCGCTACCTCCAGAACGCGCTCGCCCAAGTTTATAACACTACTAACGGTACTGGTTATCCCTTTGAGAATCGCTATAAGATTAGAAAAAGGTCTTCTAGGTCAACAATTTCAATCTTAAACACCATGAAGTGTCCTAAATTAAAGACAGCTATCTACCGTTTGGATGAAAATGACTGAGCAACGTGATGCTGACTTACCATCAACTGATTCTCAGCAATTGAGCGAACCGACCGACAAAACGATTACCAAGTCGGTCGATAATTCCTGGACAAATCAGATTGCTGGTGTTTGGAACAAAGCAACAACACGTCTAACGCAACTTTTACCCGTAGAACAACTGGCACAGACGGTTGTTGAATGGTTTAGTGTGAGCGAAACTCAGGTTGCAGAGATTTTAGAGAAAGTCCGAGCCGAACTGCCAACCACAGAAGCCCTGGTGATTGGTAAACCCCAAGCCGGAAAAAGTTCAATTGTCCGGGGATTGACGGGGGTATCTGCCGAGATTGTCGGTCAGGGATTTCGTCCCCACACGCAACACACCCAGCGCTATGCCTATCCTTCCAATGACCTGCCGTTACTGATTTTTACTGATACGGTGGGACTGGGCGATGTTAAACAAGATACTCAAGCAATTATTCAGGAACTGGTTGGCGATTTACAACAGGAGACTCGTTCTGCCAGAATCCTGCTTCTCACCGTTAAAATCAATGATTTTGCAACTGACACCCTACGACAAATTGCTCAACAGTTGCGCCAGCAGTATCCAAATATTCCCTGTCTGCTAGTAGTTACCTGCTTGCATGAAGTTTATCCTGGCGATATCGTCGATCATCCTGCCTATCCGCCAGACTATCAGGAAGTCAACCGAGCATTTGCCGCAATGCAACAAGCCTTTGCAAAAATAACTGACCGCTCTGTACTAATTGACTTTACTTTAGAAGAAGATGGCTACACTCCGGTATTTTACGGCTTAGAAGCACTGCGAGATTCCTTAGCAGAACTACTCCCAGAAGCCGAAGCCCAGGCGATTTATCAGCTATTGGATCAAGAAGAAACTGGTAAGCAACTTGGCAACCTTTACCGGGATGCTGCCCGCCGTTATATTTTGCCATTTGCGATTATGTCTGCTACCCTCGCCGCTGTACCTCTGCCATTTGCCACAATGCCCGTACTAACTGCCTTGCAAGGATCAATGGTGGGTCTGTTGGGTAAATTATATGGGCAGACACTTACGCCATCTCAGGCGGGAGGCGTTGTGAGTGCGATCGCAGGTGGTTTTTTAGCACAGGCAATTGCCCGGGAGTTAATTAAATTTATACCAGGTTTTGGTAGTGCGATCGCAGCCTCTTGGGCAGCCGCCTATACCTGGGCATTAGGGGAAGCAGCCTGCGTTTATTTTGGTGATTTAATCGGAGGTAAAAAACCCGATCCCCAAAAAATTCAATTGGTGATGCAAGAAGCGTTTCAGGCGGCGCAAGAACGGTTTAAGGGAATCAAACGTTAGGGGTAGTTGTTGGGGTTTTCAACAATTAGACCTTCACTTGCTGCGGCTGCATTCAATTCGGAATCAGCAGATACAAATGTCACCAGAGGTAAACTGTTAGCTATGCAGAGGGCATTTACCGCACGACCAGACCCTAGCTGAACTGCATCGTAGCCTCGTAACCCGTATGCTTCAGCTATACCATTGCAGAGTTGATGATGCTCTGTGTGATTTCGACAATTTGGTATTCAGACAGTAAATCACTTTTGAATTGATTACATACTGCGATCGCATCCGTAGCAATCATACTTCCACCACGCGATCGCCGTGTAATTGCAGCGACAATTTCAACATTAGTAATGGCAGCAATCAGTACATCATTTTTCCGTAGCGGGTCAAATAAACTCAAAACCCATGCTGAACCTATCTCATTGACGTAGCGTTTGACCAGCGCACTGCTATCTAAATAATAAGCTGCCATCTAGCAGCGTTCCTCAATGATTGTTTCAGAAACAGGTTTACCCTGTACCTGAATAAGTCGCTGTTCAATTTGCTGATTGTAAGCTGGTTGCTTGAGTTGTTTTACTAACCCAGAAGTTAACAGTGCTTTGTGAAATGTTGTCCGTTGAGCAACTTGTTCTTGCTCAACAAGATATCTCTGGATAGCCTGATTCAGCTGCTGTAGCTCCTCTGGCTCTAGGATTTCAAGCTGATTGAGGATTTGGTTAAGGATTGCCTGTGGCATAGGCTTCTACTGTTTACCTGGGCTAGTTTGTCTATTATTCTAGGGTGGATATAGCCCTACTTAATTATTTGTGAACAACTCGTAGGGGCGCACAGCTAGCTTGCATCCAAAGAAGAACGCTATATTGTTTCTCCTACACTTTCTCCTTTGCTGCTGGCACAATGCCAAACTTATTTAAACCTGCATCGATTTTTCTAAGTACTTTAAAATCCTCCTCTGGTAAAGGATAGCTGCTACTGCTGAATAAACCTGCACTGACAGCAGACTGTTTTTCCAAAAAAGAGAAAGCTTGGCGAAACTGATGCGGCTCGGCTTTAATCGGTGAATCAAAGTGGCAGGGAATAATCCACTCAAAGTCCCAACTTGCAACTTTATCAGCCCAATCGATGGTTTCTTGGGGTGCGCGGTTGAGAATCAGCTTCTGTAAAATTGGGGCAACAAATAAACGCCCATCACCTCGCAGGGCATCAAATGATCGCTGCCAATCTGACTGCCATTTAAAGGGATACAATCCAAAATAAGCTTTCTTTGAGCGTTCTGGTGCTTTCAAGGCATCTTGCAATACCTGACTCCATTGGCGTATATCTAGTGCGCTTGGTTGAAAGTACAAAGCAAACAACGAGATGCGTTGCCAACCCTTACGGCGATTTACCTGAATGTCTGCAACAATATCAGAAGCATGATCCTTGGCATGAAATAGCAAGGGATATGGATCTAATAAAACGATCGCAGGTGGCTCTTCTGGGATCGAAAGCACAGAATCTGTTACTAAAAGAGTATGCGATCGCTTGTGGAAAAAAGCAACTTCTGCAAACCGACCAGGCCCAAGCTCGATGGGGCCCAACATTGCATAATCAAACTCATCAGCAAAGGGTGTTTTGCTACTATCTTTTGGGAGTATTTGAGTGCGTTTTGGGGGTAAGCCAAGCCAGCTAAGGGGGAGATTTAGCGGGAAACTCCACTGATGAGGAGCTACAAACACCTGTGCAGTCGGAAAGTATCTAGCGAAGGGGCCGACGAAGACTTTGTGTTCTATAGCAGAGATAGTTGGCAGGATGATGTACTTAACGTTACCGTGTTTTGCCACCAACTCATTCACAAGCCTGATACACTCTGGGGTTGGTGCAACAGGCGCATAGATAAGAAGACCTCCGGCTTCGAGTTTAACCACAGTCATGCGAATCGGCACAACAACGTAGAAAATGCCCTGAATCTGGTCAAAATTCCAGATTGTGTCCTTAACCACTTCTTTGCGGATTGTTTGCCGCCTGCCATAAGGGTAGAGTGGCACAACAGGCCATAGTTTCCATGAAAAATCTTTTGGATGTATCTGTTGTACATTGACTATGCGTTCATCATTAGCCACTCTGCAACCCCCTCCAAATTCCTTGCTCAAATTGTTTTTATTTACTATCCCCAAAGTTGGAGTTTAGCAAATTTTGAGATAATCAGATCAATTCTTAATTCCTAATTGTAATTCGTAATATCTCTGGTGTAGTTCATTCACGATAAAAATCATGAGTAAATATAGAATTTTAAAACCTGAGCAAAGTTACACTTTTAGCCAATACTTTTTGTTACCTAACCCGACAATAGATGTAGTAGCTGAGTTTGAGTACGGTTATGAGCGCACAGAGCTAGAATTACCAAGATACTTTGCTAATATTAGCTATTTAGAATTTTTACAAAGTTACTTGCAGCGCAATATAAAGCTTTTTAACCCGACGGCTGAGATATCAATCAGAGAATTTATGATTGCTCCTATCCTTGCTGAAATCTGCGATCAAACAAAAGCTCAACTATATAGTGAGTATCCACTTAATGTGGATGAAAAGCTCAAAGGTACTTTGGATTATTACTTACATAAATCTAACTCCCTATTGGTGATTGAAGCAAAACAATCAGATATCAGAAGGGGGTTTACACAGCTAGCAGTAGAATTAATAGCTCTGGATCAATCTCTAGATGATCAATCATTAATTTTATTTGGCGCAGTTACTAATGGAGATGACTGGAAATTTGGTACACTCAATAGACAACAGAAGCTAATTACAGAAGATATTAAACTTTATCGTGTTCCTGAAGGTTTAGAAGATTTGGTACGAGTACTAGTAGGCATCCTTTCATCTGAGGCATGACGGAAGTTGAAAACACCTTAAAGACTTATTATTTAAAGGGACGCTCTGACGCAAAGAATTTTTTTGATAAGTGATTAGGCAGATATGATATGACTCATTATATTTTAAAAGCCTCAAAAGAAACCGTGCATCTAGGTGGGTTCTCCCATCTGCTAGAACCAGCACTCAGTATTGATTCTGGCGATACGGTTGATGTAGAAACTTATACTGGTTACTACGTTTATGACAAAGCACCACCTGAGTTTCTCACACCAGAATTTCTCGACATCTGCCAAAATCTTCTACCAGAACGCAAAATTGCTGGGGGGCCGCATTTACTTACAGGGCCAATTTATGTGCGCGATGCCGAACCAGGGGATGTTTTAGAAGTACAATTAGATGCGATCGCACCTCGTTTACCTGTCGGCTTCAATGCCATTCGTACAGGTTGGGGAGCTTTACCACATCAGTTTCGTCAACCTGCTTTGAGATTCATCCCTTTAGATTTAGCAAACAATATCGCTGAATTTCCGGCGGGTGCTAGCATAAAAATTCCCCTCAAACCGTTTTTTGGAATTCTTGGTGTCGCTACTCCAGAAACCTCTCGAACTTCTGTCCCACCAGGTTCTTACGGTGGTAATATTGACAATCGAGAACTGCAAGCTGGTTCTCGCTTGTTTTTGCCAATTTTTGTACCAGGTGCATTATTTTCTATTGGTGATGGACATTCTGCACAGGGAGACGGCGAAGTAAATGTCACCGCCATTGAAACTTCGATGAACGGTAGAATTACCCTCAAACTTCGCAAGGATTTACAACTGACAACACCAATTGCCGAAACTCCAACTCATATCATCACAATGGGCTTTGCTCAAACCTTAGATGAAGCCTTAGAACTGGCTTTAAAAAATATGATTGATTTTCTAGAACGCTTTGCAAATTTGTCGCCAGAAGATGCTTATGTATTGTGTAGTTTAGCTGTGAATTTTCATATAACTCAAGTTGTCAACAGTCCCCAAAAAGGTGTGCATGGAATGCTCCCAAAATCAATCTTTTCCAAAAATATTAATTTATAATTTGCAATCTAGCGACCATTTTTTATGTCTAATATCTTTATCCAACTGTTGTTAATCGGTTTAGTTTCTGGCGTTGCTGGCGGGATGTTTGGTATCGGTGGCGGCGCAATTATGATTCCGGCAATGGTGTTAGTAATTGGTTTGGATCAGAAGTTAGCTACAGGAACTTCTGTGGCTGCTCAAATTTTGCCAATCGGCATTTTAGCAGCCTTAGTCTACCACCGCAACGGTAATCTTAATATCAAATATGCCCTGATTATTGCAGTTGGTTTAATCGTGGGTAACTTGTTCGGGGCATTGTTTGCAAATCAGCCGTTTATTAGCACCGAGTTAATGAAAAAGCTGTATGGCATCTTTGTGTTAATGATAGGTATTCGTTATTTACTGTCAAATTAAAGAGTTTAATTAAGCTTCAGCAATATCTTTGTTAAGCCATCGCCTAGCTTTTCAATAGATTGCTGCTGTTTAGGATCTTTTAACGTGCCATCGCCATTAAAGGCTTCGTAAGCTTTGGGTACGGCTACCTGGTCGGGAAGTACCAAAACTTTGATGTTTCCCAAGATAGACCGCAGGTGAACCAATCCCCGCAGACCACCAAGAGCGCCTGGGGAAGCGCTCATAATGCTAGCAACTTTACCTACAAAAGCAGTCAAAGCCAAAGGTGCTTCATTTGGATATGGACGAGATGCCCAGTCAATGGCGTTCTTCAAAACTGCTGTGAGTGAACTGTTATATTCAGGCGAAGCAATCAGCAATCCTTGATGAGAAATCATCAAGTCCTTAAAAGTGCGGGCGTTGGCAGGTAATCCTTCTTCAGCTTCCAAATCTTCATCATACAGAGGTAAGGGCAAATCACGGAGGTCTATATAAGTCACTTCTGCGCCTGCTGCCTTCGCGCCAGCCGCCGCGATTTTTACCAATTTTTTGTTGTAAGAATAAATCCGGGTACTGCCAGCAAAGGCGAGAATTTTGGGTGTAGATGCCATAGTTCTAGGTTGAATGGGAAGGATTGGTTAGTTCAGCTGCATTATCCTGTTTTCAGGCGATCGCTATTTGCTACCTTTAGATTTTCTTTACAAACTTTCTCTAAGTTAAATTTGGATTTAATTACAAAATTACATCATTATACTAATAATAGTAAAGACTGAAAACCTGCTTTTAGAGTTGAAATATGAACGCTCCAAGATAGAAGTCGTCTTAAGTGAAGATGAAACTCTGACACTGCGGGGTTTATTCTTTCATGCTGGCAATGCTGTGGAAGTGATTATTCTGGAAACTAATACTCCACAGCACCAAGCAGCACCGAAATCCTAATTAGATACAAATACCTTATCTTTTGCACAACACATAGCCATACTGTTATGACGACCCCACAGAACCCGTCGCCTTAGAAGACTGGGAGGTTTTGCAATGATTGTACTTGAGACTCATATTTGGGTTTGATGGGTTCAGAACGATTCACAACTGATTAGACAACAGCAACATTGGTTGGGGGACAGTTTGATGCAGTCCTGTTATTCAGCTTCCGTTTAAAAGCAAAACCAAAACCAAAAGCAGCAAATGCCAGTGAACTGATTACTGAAGAAGGTTCCGGGACGGGTGTTGCCTTGATACCAGTTGTGTCACCTAAGAAAGTAGATTTATTAGTAATTTTATCAAACAAAAATAGGTTATAACTAGTGCTACCAAATGCAACAGGGTTTCCGCTGGGATCAACGCCATTGGAGATGAAGTAGTAGGGGTTCTGACTAGGTGTCTCAGTGCTGACATCTAATGTTGGAAGATTAGCCGTTAGAGAGTTATCGTAATCCAAACGGAAAAACTTATCATTTGAAATTCCGTTTATAACTGAACTACCACTTTGAAGAAGTGTATTGGTGGAGTCGAAAATAGATAGCGATTGAGATTCCAAAAATTGAGTTGGAAATGGACTAGACCCTGGACTAATTTCTGAAAAAGAAGCCGGAGCATTAGTTTTAGTTGTAAACGAACCTTTGGCTGAATATCCATTAGTAAAATTTGCGCTAAATGTAAAATCAGCAGCCTGAGCGGATGAGACTGCAAACACAAAAGGAATGGATGAACAAGTCATCATCCCAAGCAATACAGGGGCTATTTGAAGTTTCATGAATAAACCTTGAATTATTGAATGAATAAACGCGATTTCGCAAAAAATCTCCAGAATGCCTATTCTTTGGTTAAATCCAAGAGTCAGAATCTAGGGCTTCTGATCTCTAAATTTATCGTAGTATCGGTTATAAACCTTAACGAAGTTGATTAGCAATCCTTAGATAAGTAGTGATCCAAGCTTGATCTGAACCATTGAAAAGTTAAAGTAACAGAACAAATATGAAAGAGCTGTAGGATCAACACAAATATATTCTTTTACCCTTCCTATTGGCTTGACAAGAAACACTCTAAAATATCTACCATAATCAAATAGCTATTTTATATGAAGTTTTCATAGAAAATTCATTAAAATATTAATAAATATTTACTAAATCTTTATTTATTTTGTAATAACACAAGTCGAAGCGCGATCGCGTCCCGCGCGCCGGAGGCGATCGCAAATATTGCCGACTATCTTTCTTTCATTATTATCCTGATGTGCAAACACTGAAGTAAATTTAGATGCTATTTGCTACTTTTAGATTTTCTCTAAAATTATGGCAAATTGGTCTGACTCTTATCTCGGCAAGTTACGACAAGTTGTCGGCGATCGCCTACTTCTGTTGTTTAGCGTATACGTGATTATCGAGGATAACTTGGGGCGCGTTCTGTTGCAAAAACGAAGTGATTTTAAACTTTGGGGGCTACCTGGTGGTTATCCAGAAGTAGGTGAATCTGCCGAAGAATGTTCAGCACGAGAGGTTTTTGAAGAAACTGGTTTAACGGTTAAGCGTTTTGAAGCTGTGGGTTTTTCTTCCAATCCAGCCTTTGAAACTGTAACTTATCCCAATGGCGATCGCGTCCAAACCTTCAATTTGATTTTGCGAGCTGTTGAATGGGAAGGCAGCTTCGCTTGCTTAGATGGAGAATCGCTAGCACTGGAATTTTTTGATTTGGCAGACTTACCTGCGTTAACGTCAAACGATCGCCCTGTTTTAGAAAAGTTTCAAGAATACCAGAAAAGCGGCAAATTCCTGATGTTCTAAAGCATTTTTTCCAAGAACTGTTTAGCGCGATCGCACTTAGGATTTTGAAAAAACTCACTAGGAGTAGCATCTTCTGCTAAACTTCCCTGGTCGAGGAACATAATCCGATTGGCAACTTCTTTGGCAAAGCCCATTTCATGGGTAACGATCGCCATTGTCATCCCAGATAGCGCCAAAGCTTTCATCACTTCCAGCACATCCTTAACCATTTCTGGATCTAAGGCAGAGGTAGGTTCATCAAACAAAATCATCTCTGGTTCCATTGCTAATGCACGAGCGATCGCTACTCGCTGTTTCTGTCCCCCGGATAGTTTGGATGGGTACACATCAGCTTTTTCCTCTAAACCTACCTTCGCAAGCAATTCTAAGCCATGTTGTTCTGCTTTTTGCTTGTTTATTTTTTTCACCTTTATGGGTGCGTAGGTGACATTTTGCAGCACACTCATGTGAGGAAACAAATTAAAATGTTGAAATACCATCACCAAATGCTGGCGCACCTTAGCGATGTTTGCCTTGGGATTGGTAATTTCTTGCTCGTGAAAGTAGATTCTGCCTCTAGTAGGTTGTTCTAGCAAGTTTATGCATCGCAGAAACGTAGATTTCCCTGAACCAGAAGGGCCTAGTATAGCAACCACTTCTCCCTGATAAAACTCGGTGGAAATATCTTTGAGTACCTCAAGTTTACCAAAGGATTTAGATAAGAATTCCGTGCGAATTATTACATTACTCACTTTGCCGTAATCTCCTTTCTAAAGCGGATGCACCCAAGGTCATACCCATTACTAAAAGATAGTAAATTAACCCTGCAAATAACAATGGTTCAAAATAAATATACTTATTCGCACCAACAATTTGAGCGCTGCGTAATATTTCCACCACTCCAATAGTTGACACCAGCGCGGAATCTTTGAGCAATCCAATAGTTTCATTTACCAATGCTGGGAGAATGTTCTTCAATGCTTGGGGCAAAATCACATCCCACATCATCAACCAATAGGGAACACCCATAGACATCGCCGCTTCACTTTGTCCTTTATCCACCGCCTGAATTCCACCCCTGATGGTTTCCGACATATAAGCGCCAGAATTTAGGGTAAAAGTTAGCACCCCAGCCTCTAATGCGGAAATGTCATAGCCTGTAAGCTGAGGTGTTGCGTAGTAAACTAACGCCAACTGTAATAGTAAAGGCGTACCTCGAAAAACAGAAGTATAAGCGTTAGCAACCCAAGTAAGCGGCTTGATGCCGATAATTTTTAAGAGAGACAGGATTGTTCCCCAGATTAACCCCAAGGTTACAGATAATAGCGTGAATAACAAAGTTAAAGGGATTCCCCGAAGAATAAAGGGAATGTCAGGAAGAATTCTGGTGAAGTCGAGGTTCAATCCGCCTTTGGCAGGAGTTGAGGATGCAGGATTGGCGGTGATATTCTGTGAAAACCACTTGCTGACAAGTTTATTCAATGTGCCATCGTCTTTCATTTGTTGAAGGACTTTGTTAAACGGTTCTACAAAAGAAGAACCTTTGGGAAAAGCGATCGCCGATCCACTTGCTTCCTCTGAAGGAATAATATTAAATTCTAAATCTGGGTTAGCTTGGGCAAATCCTTTAGCGACAGTATCCTCAACAATTGCGGCATCAATTCGCCCAGATTTGATTTCTTGAACTACTTCCGGCACTTTGTTGAGCTGCTTTAGCTGAATACCCGCAACTTTTTTAGTAATTTTCTGGGCATTTTGTTCTTGTATCGTTCCTAGTTGTACCCCAACCTTTTTTCCTGATAAATTTTGGGGCTGCTTTAGGTTGCTACCTTTAGGAGCAACAATCGTATCTTTAGCTTCATAATAAATAATTGAAAAATCAACATTTTTCTGACGTTCTGGAGTCGGAGTCATCCCAGCCATTACAAAATCAGCACGATTTGCTTGGAGTGCAGGAATTAATCCATTAAAATCGGATTCCATTATTTGAAGTTTAAACCCTAGCTTTTGAGCAAGGGTTTTGGCTATATCTATATCAAAGCCAACGATTTGGCGATCGCCTCCTTTCGTATCATAAAACTCATAAGGAGGATAATCTGGGGAAGTAATCATCGTCAGTGTGTCTTTGCCTAAAGATGAAGCAGCTTTTAGAGAATTACTATGTCCTGAAATGATGCTGATTCCTACTACTGTTAGAACCAGTATCGTTAATAGCCATACTTTTTTTTTCATGAACTTGATATTTCTTTAGAGATAGCCTCTAATAAAGAAGGGTCATATTAGCAGCTAGCCAAATATTTTAGTCGATCTAGAAGTTTTGTGCAGAAGTTTTTGAATCTGTACTTATTTTTTAAACCACTTTATCTTTTAACAGAAAATCTAAAAGACGGCGAACATAAGCACTCCACGATTCATCACCAGGTGGAAAAACTGATGCATAAAGCATAATACTGCTGATTGTGTCGAAGAATAAATCAGAATCGGCATCGGCTTGAAATTCACCTCGCTCTTTCGCACGTTTTAGCACAATCGCAAAAGCTTCCCGTCGAGGCTGTAGATATTTTGTCCAATACATCTGAGCGAACTGAGGATTGGTTAATGCAGTACTAACAATCATGGCAACGGTCTGTTTTCCTAAAGAGTTGAGTGTAAGTTGTGCAGCACTCTCAATCAGAGAATCGATGTCACCCCAGAAACTACCTGTATTAGGTATCACAACTTCTTTTCTAAGACTTTCAATTGCATCTGCAATCAACTCTTCCTTAGAACTATATCGTCGATAAATCGTGGTTTTGCCTACTCCAGCACGGGCAGCGATCGCATCAACACTCATCTGAGTAAAACCAACCTCTATCAGTAAATCAATTGTCGCTTGGAGAATTGCCTGATGAGACTCAACACTGCGAGGTCTTCCAGGTCGCTTTTTAGCAGGTTCACTCATATAGCAATAATTTTATATTAATTTTTATCTCTAATAGATAAGCCATAAATGTGATTGATATTTGTATTTGGTATTATCGATACCATTAGTATCGATAATATAGTTTACAGACTTATGTCTTTGCGAACTCGACCCCAATATACCAACAAAAATAGTACTCAAACTTTACGTCAAGGGCTGGAGGAATACTATGCAGTCAATTTCGATCTCACTCATCCCAGTACTCAACCAGAGGATTTTGCCAAAATCTTGCTTGCTCATGATGCTAGTCACGTCATTTATGGCTGTGACACAAATATGTATGATGAACTTAAGATTTTGCCTCTGACATTTTGGACAAGTGACTTCAAATTTAGAGATTGGTTGCGTGAGCGCCAAAATCCATCTGTAAGTGTGATGTATGAAGACTTGATCAAACGTCATGGTGTGATTTGGTTGTACAGTTCCATCTTTTTTGAATTAGTGCGATTAATGCCAGAGTTAATTTTAATGTGGCGAAAAACTCGGAATCATAAAATTTTCGTCCCGTTTCTTAACTTTGAACCAATGTTAGACTGTTCACTGTTAGAAATTCGTCAAGAGTTTGACCTTTTACCTTTTATTAAATAGACTTTTTTGTTTAGTCGCCTCCAGCAGCTTAACGCTGGCATAAATAGCATCAATATAAGGTGTAGGAATTTGAGTAAGTTTTCCCAATTCTGCCACCGCGCCAACAATAGCATCTATCTCCGTAGCGCGTCCGGCTTCAATATCTTGTAGCATCGAAGTTTTATGAGCGCCAACATTTTCTGCGCCATTAATTCGTGCCTCCAAAGTGATGCCAAATTTTATGCCTAAGTTTTCTGCGAGCGCTTGAGTCTCACTCATCATTTGTCGCGCTAGTTCGCGGGTGAGAGGATAGCGACAAATATCCTCTAGAGTCGCACCAGTTAAAGCACTGATCGGATTAAATGCCACATTTCCCCACAACTTGATCCAAATTTCCGTGCGAATTTGATTGCGGATTGGTGCTTTAAATCCTGCTTGTTTTAAAGTTTGTGCTAATAATTGGATGCGTTCTGTTTTAGTGCCGTCGATTTCACCAAGAGTAAAGCGATCGCCTTCAATATGTTTAATTACACCCGGTTCAATTATCTCAGTTGCCGGGTAAACCACACAACCGATAGCGCGTTCAGCACCGATACTAGCTTCAATAATCCCATCTGGATCGACAGATTGAATCCGCGTACCTTCATACTCACCGCCATGCTGACGAAAGTACCACCAAGGAACGCCATTTTGGGCTGTCACCACCATTGTGTGAGCATCGTAGAGTGCTGGGAGAAAAGGTGCGATCGCAGATACACTGTGAGCCTTCACAGTTAAAATTACTACATCCTGTGTCCCTGCTGACTGAATATCGCTCGTTGCCATCGGAGTAACAATTTGGCTGGAACCGTCTGCCATAATTAACTTCAGCCCATTTTTTTGAATTGCTTCCAAATGAGAACCACGCGCGATTAGTGTCACCTCTTCACCTGCCAGTGCCAATTTTGCCCCTAAATATCCACCAATCGCACCCGCGCCAACAATACAGATTTTCATTTTGTCAAAAGAATATGAGTCATGGAAGACAGTATCTAATACAACACTGCGTAAATAAACATACTATTCAAAATGGCGCGAAAGCCCGGAATACAATACTTTTGACTTTTGACTTTTGACTTCCGCCTTGCGGTACTGTACTTCGTGGTTGAACTCATCTTGGTTAGACTCAATATTTTGAAAAAATGTCGATCTGACAAATCCCAAATTATGTAGTAAGGCAATAGAACGGTGATTTTTTACATCAACGTCAGCGCGAAAATCAAGATTTTGGTATGTCTCAACTAAATAATTAATCATACACTTCACGGCTTCGAGCGCATAACCTTTTTCCCAGAAATTAGGGAAAAACACATATCCAAGCATTGCACTATTATCTATAGTAATTGTTACTTGAACATATCCAACGTAGCATTTCTCTACAAGAGACCAGACAGCCCAGTTTAACCAAATCTCCGTTCCATCTGGTGATTAACGACGTGCCAAAACCATGTAGCGATCGCGAAGTAATTGAACGCTTTGTGGTGGCACATCTTCAATAAACTTGTATATACTCGCACTCTGTAATCCATAAAAAAGCAGTTCGGCATGATATGGTTCTAGTGGTTCTAAACAGAGTCGTTGAGAGTACATTTTCATTGGCGATCTAGACCGAATACCTTGGACTAACTCATCTTCAACATCAACCTGTAGATGCAACAGTATCCAATATTGATTAACCCTCAAACAGCTAGGCTTTGCATCGCTGACAGCAGGTCTTGATGAACAGATTTTGAGGCAGCTACTATCAATCCAGGCAAGCTATAGTTTTTACAAGTATGCAGTGGTGGTAAAGTCGAACCGTCCAGAGTAGTTACAATCCAACCAGCCTCTTTGGCAATAAAAGCAAGTGCAGCACTATCAATAAATTTGCCCGATTTGATCACTGCTCCACTCAAGTCGCCACTGAGAATACCATTGAGATTGGGAATTTGAATATCACTAGAGTAATCAGTCGCTATATCGATTACTTTATATCGATCTTTTAGTAAATGTGCGATCGCATTCATTCCCCATCCCAACAAAATAGCAGGTTTAGGAGATGTTATATGTAACGGGGCACAGGCTGCTAAGTTCATCTCCAGTGTCCCTTTAAAAGCACCTTCACCTCGGAGGGCATAAAAATAGATGTTTTGGGCAGGAGAAATGGCAATTACTGCTTCAAAGTCATCCAAATTTAGAATACTGAGAATAATTTGGTAATTAGAATGTCCATCCATGTAAAACTTCGTGCCATCAATCGGGTCGAGTGTGACTAAATAATCACCTTCAAAACCAAGTTCGGTAGCCCGAAAATATTTGGTATTATTAGAACTTTCATATTCTTCACCATAAAAGCGAATCTCTGGGAAAGTGCCCAATAGTACTACTTCTAACAGATTTTGAATAGCCACATCTGCATCAGTAAGGGCGGCAGCAAAAAAGTTTTTTCCTTGTTCTTTGGCGGGAAGTGTAGCAATTTTTGGTTGAAGAAAATGGGCATAGGCTGCTGCTACTTTGAGATGCGGGAGTAAAGTCTCCAAAATTAGTCGAGTAGTTGGTGTTGTGGACATTGCAGCAAACTCCTTTTAGAAATAATCTACCCTTGGCAGGGCAATAGAATTCTATATCTAGACAAAATTACGGTATCATTTGGATGCAATGATACCACCGTTGCTATATTATTCTAATCTGTGTTTTTCAAAGACCCTATAGAGACATCGCCATTTTTATTAGACAGTACGCACCCCCAGGGCTATTTCATTCTAAATATAGACACAATATGGTATAGTCCAGTGCAAATACTACCAGAGTGCATTTACCACCGTGTCTGAAATTGAAATTATAAAAGCTTTTACAGGTCTACAAGACCCCCGTCGTCGTGCCGGACAACGACATACTCTTCCATTATGTCTAGCACTGTTTACATTGGCGTAGGCGCAGCCCGCCGCAGGCATTGCCGCAGGCAATAAAGGATTTTTAGCAATTGGAGATTGGATTTTAAGTTATCGTGAGCAGTTGATTGACCTTTTTAAACCCACAAAAAATAGGCTCCCTTCTTACAGTCCGGTACGCAGTACTTTATTATACATAGGTTATTAACAGTATTCCCTATGCCTGGCAAATTTCTTTGACATCAAACCAGTCCCTGGGGAAACTGTAGCGATGGACGGTAAAGTCCTCAAGCGCTAGATATCAAGTTGAAAATGATAATCCTCTGTTCTGATTCTCATCCAGCAATTATGTTGGTCAGCGCCTATTTTGTAGAGCGGGGATTGATTTTGGAACCTTGTGAAGTTGATGCCAAAAGCAACGAAATTAAAGCTTTACCAGAATTGATTGAAAAACTTGCTCTCAAGGGAGTTGTTTTTGCATTT
>NZ_JBALGC010000119.1:0-17016 GCF_036916575.1 Nostoc sp. | reverse complement strand
CCACTGTTCGTTACTTAAGTCTCCTCGGTTCATCTTTACTACATAGCGATCGCCTATTTTTTTAGGATACAACGAGTTTGAAAACACGCCCTAGCGCCTGCCGTAGAATGCCCGTTCCCGGAGCGTCTCGTAGAGAAGGGCTGTAGGGATTTCCCCAAGTGGAGCATCTGGCGTGTGGGGTGCAATGACTGTGGAAATCATAACTAATTATCCGAACATAATATTAATTACCAATTACAAATTAGTATGATTCCCCCTGTCAGAGCGCCAGAATTACCACACAACTACTCTTGGCTTAACACCAATAAACCCTTGTCTCTCACACAATTCAAGGGTAGAGTCGTAATTTTAGACTTTTGGACATATTGTTGCATCAATTGTTTGCATATTCTGCCAAACCTGAAATATTTAGAACAAAAGTATAAAGATAGCCTTACCGTTATCGGTATTCATTCTGCCAAATTTGATAACGAAAAAGAAACAGAAAACATCCGCCAAGCTATCTTGCGCTACGACATTGAACATCCGGTTTTAGTTGACAGCAATTTTCGAGTTTGGGAAGAATATGCTGTACGTGCTTGGCCTACGTTAATCATTATTGATCCAGAAGGTTACGTGATTGGTCAGATTTCTGGGGAAGCAAACCGTGACGCTTTAGATGAATTGATTCAAAAGTTAATTCAGCAACACCAAGACAAAGGCACAATTAGTTTCCAAGAAATCAGCTTAACTTTAGAAAAACAGCGCCAACCATTAATCACACCCCTAGCCTTTCCTGGTAAAGTTCTAGCTACCCAAGCGGGTTTGTTTATCGCTGACTCTGGACATCATCGCCTAGTTATGAGTAGCTTCGACGGCGAAATTCTGCATTTAATTGGTACTGGAAAATCTGGCTTAACTGATGGTGCTTTTAACGAAGCGCAGTTTTTTGCACCACAGGGAATGGCATTTGATGCCGAAAATCAAATTCTTTATGTTGCTGATACAGAAAATCATACCCTGCGGCGACTTGACTTGAAGCGTCAAGTAGTGAAGACTATTGCAGGAACTGGTGAACAAAGCCGCAATATTCGTCCTCATGGCGGTGCTGGTTTAGAAACCGCGCTAAATTCTCCTTGGGATTTAGTGAAAGTGGGAAATACCTTGTTTATTGCAATGGCTGGGCCGCATCAAATTTGGCAAATGGACTTAGAAACTGGCATCATTAAAACTTATGCTGGTACTGGTGCAGAAGCTTGCATTAATGGTTCTCTTACTGAATCCGCCTTTGCTCAACCCAGTGGTATCACCACCGATGGAAAAGAATTATATATAGCTGACAGTGAAGTTAGTTCAATTCGTAGCGTTGCAATTGTAGAACCGTACCAAGTGCGAACTGTTTGCGGTAGTGGAGGTTTATTTAGTTTTGGCGATGTAGATGGACAGGGTGAAGATGTCCGTTTACAACACTGTTTAGGAGTGGGATACGCTCAGAATCATCTGTGGGTAGCAGATACCTACAATCACAAAATCAAATTAGTTAGTTCCAGTGGTAATTGTCAAACAGTTTTAGGAGATGGTTCTGCGGGTTTACAAGATGGCCAATGTAAAAATAGTCGGTTTTTTGAACCTTCGGGATTGAGTGCGATCGCTTCTTTTTTATATATTGCCGATACCAATAATCATGCCATCCGTCGCGTAGATTTGAATACTCTTGAGGTGACAACACTAGAGTTTTTTGGTTTGTGTGCGCCAGATGTTTGTATTCCGCCTAATTTATAGAATGATAATATCACGCAAAGACGTAGAGTTTTTAATTACGCTTTTGCGTGAGATTTTAAAGAGAATAAATTAAATAGTTCTACTGTCGGTTAAAGTTTGAAAAGGATAGGTTCAAAATTTTCATCCTTAATTATAAATTTATCTGCCTTGATACCTTTAGGTGTGTCAAACAGTAAATCTACAGAACGAGCTTCACCTGGAGAAAAAGGTTTACTTAACAAATCAACATCATATTTTATTTCCCTATCTTTCAAATCATATTTGTTGCCTTTTGAGTCAACTAATTTTGAGGAAAAAATATGGAACCATGCATCATCCTCTCGTTGTCTTTTGCCACTTGTATTTTTAACAGTTACAGAAACCAATGTCCAAACTTCAGCCGCTTCGTATGTACTGTACTTTCCTTGAATTTTCTGTCCTGCATATTTAACACCTGTTGCGCTAACTTCCCAACCTTTGCGATTAACTTTGCCGTTAACTGCTTTTGAAACTGGTTCAATATTAGTAGTATCGGCAGCATTTGCTTGAGATGATGAAGGCTCTAATTTGGCTTGTTGCGGAGGTGTACAGGCAGCAATGATAAGTAACAATGCTGCAATAGATAAGTATTTAAATTTATTCATGTTACACTCTGGTTGTATATCCAAACCTCTTTAACCCTTTTGAGAGGTTCGTTATTATAGTTCCCAAAAATTGATCAATATTAACAAATGATAAAATTTAATAAGCTTAACTACCTCTAATTTTTGAGAACAAGGGGTAGGTTGGGTTTCGTTCCTCAACCCAACCTACAAATATTTTATTTTTTCATAATAATAAAAGAGCATTATCTTTAACGACTTGTATATTAGTATTTTCACTAGTTTGATGTTGACAATTGCAGGTTAAAATAGTTGATCAGTTAAAATTATCATACTGACACTTGCTAAATTAGATTGACTACTAGGATTAACATGAACAAGATATGCCAAGTATTAGACTTTGATGCTGATGTTTTGTTATTTAATAAAGATACGTATATCGTTAGCAGATTCAAAGAATTGATATCTCAAAATTTTAGACAGAAATTTTGTACAAGCTTGGCTAATACTAATGTCACTGTTTCAGGAAGTTTTCAAAAGTTAGGCATAAATGAAATAAATTTTCCAGTAGAAGATATCACATGGCAATCTTCTGGCCCAGGCATAAACTGTAAGGTTTTCAAAGTTGGTTCTACAGACTGGCAAGCCGGGAAACTCAGAATAAAAGTATCTACAGAAATTATTCCTCCCTTAACTCACAGGGAAGTTGAAAAACTGAACATTACTGTTGTGTTAGAATTTTATCCTGATAATCTTATTGAACCCGAATCACCTTTAGATGATATTCGTAAAATGATACAAGCAACATGAAAACTATCCTCCACATTATCAAACGCCAACAATGGAAAGAAGCAAAAATAATTGGTAGATATCGGGCTGATTCGTTAGACAGTGAAGGTTTTATACATTGTTCAAAACCAACACAAATACTCAAAGTTGCAAAGAGATTTTTTGATAATCAAAAAGAATTGGTATTACTTTTTATTGATTCTGATCAAGTACAAGCTGAAATTCGCTATGAACCTGCTGAAATAGGCGAATTATTTCCTCATATTTATGGGGAATTAAATATTGATGCTGTATATCAGGTGATTGATTTTGAAGCTGGGGAAGATGGTTTATTTGAGTTACCGCAAGAAGTTATAGATTTATAATAACGAACCCCAAAGGACGCAAAGGACGCGAAGGAGGAGAGATGAAAAGTCAAGGGTTTGATGTGGTGCGATCACACCCCCAGGATTTTGATCCAGCGACACGCGATCACCAATTCATAACCCCAACTCAAAGCATTCCGCGCTTTACTTAAAGAAGGGGAATTAATAATCTAGAGCAATTGTGACCGAATTTAATTTACAAATCCAAGAAAATAGCGACCGCTCGTCTTCTCTTATGGAGAATGCTGCACCTAGCTTACTTCCCCTTAGGAGTACAATACACTGCGTCAACACTAAAAGCGATCGCCTTGACCGTTACCTTTCCCAAGAATTACCAGATTTATCCCGTTCCCGCATCCAACAGTTAATCGAACAGGGTAATGTCCAACTTAACGACAAAGTTTGCACATCTAAGAAGATCAATGTCAAGCTAGGCGATCGCATTACTCTCGATATACCAGAAGTTCAACCTCTAGAACTGCAAGCAGAAAATATCTCCTTAGATATCCTCTACGAAGACGACCAGTTACTTATTCTTAACAAACCCGCAGGCTTAGTTGTCCATCCTGCACCCGGTCATCCAGATGGCACTTTGGTAAATGCCTTGTTGGCACACTGTCCCAATTTACCAGGAATTGGGGGAATCCAACGTCCGGGAATCGTCCATCGATTGGATAAGGATACAACGGGGGCGATCGCGATCGCTAAAACAGATATTGCCCATCATCACCTACAAGCACAACTCAAAGCAAAAACTGCACGGCGAGAATACTTGGGCGTGGTTTACGGTGCGCCAAAAACTGAAAGTGGTACTATAGACTTGCCAATTGGTCGCCATCCCCAAGACCGCAAGAAAATGGCAATTATAGCCGTTGAACAAGGCGGACGAGTCGCCGTCACTCATTGGCGAGTACTAGAACGCCTTGGTAACTTCACCTTAATCCACTTTCAATTAGAAACTGGACGCACCCATCAAATTCGCGTCCACAGCACCAAAATGGGTCATCCAATTGTCGGCGATTCAGTTTATAGTTCTGGTCATTCAGTGGGGGTAAATTTGCCCGGTCAAGCACTGCACGCTTGGCGACTAAAATTGCAGCATCCCCTATCTGCGGAGTTGATTGAGGTGACAGCTACTCCTCCCATCCACTTTACAAAACTTGTGGAGATGTTAAAAAGACGGATTGCCCTGTAAAACTAACGATTAGCGTGCATTAGACATGGGATAGAGTCTGTTTCACTAGTTATATCTAAATGAAACTCCTACATAACCCAAGACTTATGCACGCTATAAAATGGTCAAATTGATGTATTAGCTAGCTGCCGACCAAAAATCGTTATTTAATTCCAGGTAACTGGCGATAAGGTACAGACTTTTCGATATCGATGTTGTATGGCGAGAGCCTTTGTGGAACGTTGCCAGTTGCATTGATACTTTGTGCCAAAGCCAAGAATAAAGCTGGATCGCCAGCCTTGGGCTTTTGCTCTTGTGGAAGGAATCTGCGTACTTCTACCTGCCAAATGATTTGGGGGAAACCCAGTTTGGCACGGTGGTAATCTTCGTATCGTGGAGATTTGATGTTGAAAGGCAACTCACCCTCAGATTGAGATGGGAGTATCCGACGCCGCTGATAAGGCACTGTGGAGTATCCAAAATTGCTCAGGTACTCTTCAGTATTGAGCACTTCATCAATAAAGCCTCTAATACCCTTGGTAGCGACTACAATTGACCAGGCAATTTTTTCCCGTTCGTTGTATGGATCGCGTCCTAGAACCCGCTGGATTACTTGCTCAACAAAGCGATAATTATTGTTGAGGTCGTAGAAGCTTTTCTTAAAGGTATTGGAAAGCACCAACCCACGAATAAAGTCCCGTACTGTAATTTGTCCATTACGGAGTTGGGATTCTAAATATGTTTCGCGATCAGCAGCAAAGGCATAAAAGAAAAGTTGACGATACGCTGCTTCGATCAGATCACCTAAATCTGACGGGGACAGTATATTGTCTGTAGTAAAAATCCTGGGCTGTTCATCACCCGGTACTTCATATGCAGCTACACGCTGGTTTTGGCTTGAAGGGTCATATTCTAACAGAGGAATTGCCACTCTAAGGCCTCCATGTTCTTAATTAAAGTTAACAACTTTAAATCATATATTAAGGGAGTAGTTGGATCAGAACCTCAAATTCTGATAAAATTTCACGAAACTTAACTAAGGAGAGTTTAAGTATTGTGATCAAAACGATTAGCTTGCTGGATTAAATCCATAGCTAATCAATAAAGGCAGTGAGACTTCCAGCTTAATGACTACGTAAATTACTAAAAACTTTGTTCACATATTTCAGATTAGAAGATTCAGTTTCACCTTTGTAAACTGGAGCAATAATTTTTAACATTTAGCAAAAGAAATTAATGGGGCATGGGGCATTGGTTATTTCCCCCTGCTTTCCTGCCCCCTGCTTCCTTCAGCGACCTATCCAAAATTCCAGGGGATCTATGGTTGACTTACAGTAAGGCCAACTACGCAAAGTTGCTTCCATCCCTGCTTCCCAGTGGGGTGATTCCAATCCCAGTCCTAAACATAGATGAGATAGGATGCTAGCAAACTGCTGATTGTGACCAAAGTCTCCTAAATGGGCATGGGCGTATTCATGGACGATTACGCCAAACCAGTCTTTAGGTGCAATTCGACCGACATCTACCAAAATCGTGATTGGGTTTGTAAAAATGTTGCACAGCCCATCTATGCCGAAGGATTGAGCTATAGGTACTGCAAAAATTTCGATCTGGCGACGCTCTTGGGGATGAAAGCACTGATGACAAACTTCTAGATAGGCGTTGATCTGAGTATTAACGGTGTTAATATTCTCACCGATCCAGGTGCAAATGGGGATGCGATCGCGCAAGTTATCAAACACATCCACCATACCCGGTTCTAAGGCAAGTCCCTGTACCAGATGCAGATAATCTGCACCACGAGTAAAAGCATCGCTGTGCTTGAGATAATTCACCAGCCCAAAACTGAATAAAATTGTCTTTTTTCTAGAACATCCTGCCCAAGTCTTTCTGTTACTTCTTCTGTAGTGGAAAGCTCAACAGAAGTTTCAATACGGGTTTCGGTACAAAATGATGCTGTGCTGAAGCCGCCAAATCGTTTTACTGTACTGGTTCGCAGTCGCATATTTGGGCTGGCGAACCAGAATCGCTCAATCGAACTCATTGTTTCGTATTCGGTTGTCAACACTAGTCCATCTTCATCATCCATGTGAAAAAGACCGACTACAGGCATAATTTCGGCATAGCCTCTTTCGCGGAGTAATTTGCCAACCCTTGGGTTATCGCCATCAGGCACGATCGCAAATATAGTTTTCCCCTGATGGTTCTCCTCATCCTCTCTATCCCAAGCCATTGTGCCTAGCCAACGTACACGCGACCCTCCTACTGAAAGGCTGGGGTCAATCTGATGATACTGGCACAGTTCTATGATTTCTGGATGATCGGCATCCAGAGTTTCTACCTGTATATCCGATTCTCCCGTCTCTGAGCGCTTGAAGGCCAAATGATGAGTTGCACGTTGCGATCGCCACTTACCAGCACTTAGCTGAAAAAATTCCATTGCGTCTATCAATCTTGTGACTCCTACTTATTACTCCTGCGGATGATATTTTACGGGTTCTTTCTTTTTAGAGTTATTGGTATATAAACATTCTAAACATTACAGCCATTAGCGGTCAGCTTCAATAAACTCCCTACAAAGGGAAAGGCAGATGTGTTTTTCAACACTTGTAAATTTTTATTATGATGATATCATATAGCTTGACAATGTGGACTATTTAATATCTACGTGCTAAAATACTGGAAAGCGATGTTTACGATGGGCTACGCCTACGCGTTCACACTAGCAGTAACAACAAATACCCTTCGATTCAGTCAATCAGAGGAGTCGCTCATGGACTTACCAGTCGAATTAACCTTAGAGCAACAGTTTCGCTTACAAAATTTGAAAGACCAGGTAAAAAATTTGAGCCAACAAGAGGCTCAAGAATTTTTGTTAGAAGTTTTACGGCAGATGATGGTGAAAGATAATTTGGTCAAACATCTGCTAAAACAAGCTTAATCTAGTAAAAAACAATATTTTTTCCTTAAGACTTACGCAGTGGCAGAGTTGCAGTGAAATGCGTAAGTCTTAATTTTTTGAGCATTGGGTATTGCGTATGGGGCATTGGAAGAGGTAGAGGGGCAGTTCTTGCTGGGTGCAAGCGTGAGAATTAAAATTACCTCTTTCCCCCTGCTCCCTGCTCCCCTGCTTATTCTCTGATCCCCATGCCCAAGACGAAATATTACAGATTATTACTTTGTCTCTCATAGTAAAGACTACGGTACTATTAATCCCCTATGTTTTTGTTTGGCTACTCACAGTTAATCTGATCGAGAACACGCCAAAAATAATATCCGCCATTTGTGAATATTAAGGAGAACTCATGGTTCTTGATGCTTTTTCCAAAGCTGTAATTACGGCAGATGCCAAAACCGCTGCTATCGGTGGTGCTGAATTAGCAGCCCTTAAGTCTTTCATTGCTGATGGCAACAAGCGCCTTGATGCTGTGAATGCGATCGCTAGCAACTCTAGCTGTGCGGTTTCTGATGCAATTGCTGGGATTGCCTGTGAAAACCAAGGTTTAATTCAAGCTGGTGGTAACCTGTACCCAACTCGTCGCCATGCTGCTTGCCTACGTGATGCCGAAATCATGCTGCGCTATGTAACCTATGCGCTATTGGCTGGTGATTCTTCTGTATTGGATGATCGTGCTCTGAATGGGCTGAAAGAAACCTATACAGCTTTGGGCGTCCCCACCGGCTCTTCTGTACGTGCTGTACAGCTTTTGAAGGCTATCAGCGTCGCTCACATCACCAACACCAACACTGAAGCTAACGCTGGTAAAAGGTTCCGCAAGCAAGAAGTAATTCAAGGCGACTGCTCTGCTCTAGCTGCTGAAGCTGCTAGCTACTTTGATCGCATTATTTCTGCTCTGAGCTAATAGCTCATGGCTAACGGCTATTAGCCAAACGAACTGAAATTCAAACCCGATCAAATCCCATCTGGAGTATAAAAAGTAATGAAATCAGTTATTACCACGGTTATTACATCTGCTGATGCAGCAGGTCGTTTCCCAAGCACCTCTGATTTAGAATCCGTCCAAGGTAGCATTCAACGTGCTAACGCTCGTCTAGAAGCTGCTGAAAAGCTGGCTTCTGGGATCGATGCTGTAGCTAAAGAAGGTTATGATGCTGCCTTCAAGAAGTATCCTTACTTGAACCAAGACGGTGAAGCTGGCGATACCCAAGGTAAGAAAGACAAGTGCCTGCGCGACATCAAGCACTACCTGCGCCTAATCAACTACAGCTTAGTTGTAGGTGGTACTGGTCCTTTGGATGAGTGGGGTATTGCAGGTGCTCGTGAAGTGTATCGCTCTTTGAATCTGCCTACTGCTCCCTACGTTACCGCAATGACTTACACCCGCGATCGCGCTTGCGCTCCTCGTGATTTGTCTCCTCAAGCGTTGGTTGAGTTCCGCAATCTCCTCGACTATGTAATCAACTCCCTGTCATAATCACACGGATTGACTAGACGAGCGATTGTCATACTCTAGAACTAGGGACTCTCAGTCTGTTGCTTTGCCTAAATTAGGTTGAGTAATCGGCTTGGAGTCCCTCAGTTGTGATTAATATTTATCATTTATCTCTATCTTGAAGTTAAGAAATTTAAACAGCGAAATTTTCTCTTATGACAATAGATTCTTTATTTGAACAATTGAAACACCCCAACCCCAATCTGCGGGAACGAGCCATGTGGGAACTGGCTGATGTTCGTGATGAAAATACTATTCCTCGGCTGATGAGTATTTTGGATGAAGAAGATGTGACCTACCGTCGAGCTGCCGTAAAGGCATTGGGTGCCATTGGTATAGATGCTGTACCGTCACTAGTAGAGTCATTGCTGAACAGCGATGATGGAACTATTCGGGGCAGTTGTGCCAAAGCCCTAGCACAAGTCGCGGCCAACCATCCAGACGTACCCTTCCCCGATGTGGGCTTACAGGCATTAAAAACAGCCCTTAATGATCCAAATGGTGTTGTTTATATTGCATCTGTAATGGCTCTGGGTGAGATTGGTTCCCCTGCCTTTGAAATTTTAACTGAAGCTCTGAAAACAACGGATAATGTTGCGGTGGCTGTGGCGATCGTCAATGCACTCGGTTCTATGGGTGATATCCGGGGAGTGGAAGTGCTAAGGGCATTGACAAATAATGAATCTGTCGATCCATATGTTCGAGAGTCAGCAGTAAGTGCTTTGCCGCGATTAGATCAGGTGATTAATTACAACAGAGGGTAGCGATCGCTCTTAAATATAAGTACCTTGATCAATCGTAGTCAGAAAAATCAAAATTCAATTGAAAATGTCCCCAGAACAGCAAAAGGAGCACCAGGAGTAATTTGTTGTCTGCTGTAGGTACCCTCAATGTAATTCACATCAAAAATATTTTTGAAGTTAATTCCCGCCCGCCAGTTATTTCTCTTATAAAAGATGCTGGCATCGGTACGCAGATAGCTGCTTAATTCATAGGTGTTCTCTAAGTCGCCTTCCCTTTCACCAACGTAAAATAACCCCAAGCCAAAGCCTAACCCCTGCAAATCACCCCGCTGGATTTGATAGGTTGTCCACAGACTTGCCCCATTATAGGGCACATCTTCAAATCGATTTCCTTGTAGGGGACTATTGTCTTTTGTGACTTTGGCATCTGTATAGCCGTAGTTGGCAATAATATTCCAGCCCGGAAGAATTTCTCCAGCAACATCCAATTCAATACCCTGACTTCCTTGTTCTCCAACCGCAATGCTATAGTCTGTATTATTTGGATCGGTTGTGGCAACATTAGTCTTGGTTATGTCATAGGCAGCTAAATTGGCCGAGAGTCTGCTGTTAAAAAATTCTCCTCTAATCCCCACCTCATACTGAGTGCCGCGCTCCGGCTCCAAGATTGAACCACTGACTGTTGTGGCAGTATTTGGAGCAAACGATTGGCTATAACTGGCATAGAGTGACAGTGGGGGTACGGGTTGGTAGACAATGCCAATTCTCGGTGTGAAAGCATTGGCCTGTACCTGGGTATTAGTGTTAGCCCCTGCACTGTTTGTAAAGCTGCTTCCTTGATCTACAATGTCGAAGCGCCCACCCAATAATAGTTTCAAATTATCAGCTAGGGCAACCTGATCTTGCAGATAAATACCTAGATAGTCTAGACTATTATTGAAGGTAACGTTAAATGGAAGATCCTCTCGTCTAGGTCTTGGGGTGACACGGTAAACTGGGTTGAAAATATTAATGCCGGGGGCACCACCAAATGCAAAGTAGTTATGTAGGTCGTTAATATCGCGATTGAGATCGACACCGAATAAGAGGGTGTGTTTGACTGAGCCTGTGGCAAACTTACCAATCAAGTTGGTTTGGAGACTATAGCTTTGATTAGTTCCTTTATTATCGCTCCAACTCCTGCTCAAGTTGCCAGTCGTTTCATCAAGAGTGCTATACCTTGCTCCAATAAACCTCTGATCGCTCGAAGAAAAGCGGAAAGCATTGCGAAGTGTCCAATTTTCGCTAAAGCGATGTTCTAGTCGATAACTGGCGCTCAACTCATTCCTGAAAGAGATATTGTCTGGCTCATCCACAACACGACTATACGGAATGTCTGCAATTTTTCTACCAATTGGTGGGATTCCTGTAATGTCGAACGGTCGCGTATCATCTAAATAGGAAAATTCAAAGGTCAAATCGGTGCGATCGCTAATCTTCCAAGTCACCACAGGCGAGACAAAAAACCGATAAACGCCTTGGTCAAAGTCGCGAAAGTTCCCATTACTTTCATAAACGGCATTCAATCGATAGAGCAACGTGCGATCGCGATTCAACGGACCTGAAAAATCAATACTGGGTCGAACCAGACCAAAGCTTCCTGCTTGCAGTTCTACCGAATAAAAAGGTTCTAATAAAGGTTGCTTCGTCACCAAGTTAATAATACCACCTGGTTCGACGGTGCCAAACAGTACCGAGGCAGGTCCCTTTAGTACCTCAATTCTCTCCAGATTGGCAGTTTCATTGATTATTGTTCGATCACCATTCTGCCTGAAGCCATCTTTGAAAATAACGCCCCCAAAACCTCGAATGGAAAAAACGTCCCGTGTGCCTCCAAACGAGCTTCCTGATTGAACTCCAGATACATTTCGCAGAGCATCCGTGAGGCGGAAAGTTTGCTGGTCTTTGAGTACCTGTTGCGGTACTACCTGAATCGACTGGGGAATGTCGCGTAGAGGAGTATCGGTTCTCGTAGCTGTTGTCGCATTAGATGCATTATAGCTATCCTGCTCACCTGTCACTACTAACTCAATTGGCTGATCACCCTGTGCTGATGGTTGACTTGGTTGTGTCTGACTTGGCGGCTGTTGTGTTTGGGGTTGCACCTGTTGCCCTCTTGGTGCAGTACTCGCAACACTGAAGATAATACCCTCGTTAGCACTGTCATACAACTCTACAGTCGGTATACTTTTTTCACCTGTCACACTCACCCGGATAGTCTTAGCATCGAAGTTTGTGACGGTGATCTCGGTAACACCTGCAATTGGCTTATCCGAGCGGAATGTAAATGCTTCGCCCGACGGTAGGCGCAGTTGAGCATTGGGAACATCAACAATGAAGCTATTACCAGCACTACGATTTACAAGTTGTAATTGTTGACCAAGTAATGTCTGTAAAATAATATCCACACCTTTGCCAGTGGGATTTGCCTGAACTTGAGTAACTTGTACAACTTCTGATATTGGAGACTGTACTAACATTTCGGCGCTAGTGAGCGGAAGTTTGATTTCGCGGATACTAGGGATATTAGCGAGATCAAATTTTTGCGCTTGCGTTTGTGCCAACCCAGGCGCAATACCCAATAGAAATAGGGTGCTTACCATCAACACCACTTGTTGCAATTTATTTGTCATCACTCCACACACCTTGCGTTAAAGAATTTGAGAAAAATTCACTCAATCGACAATTATTATCAAGAATCTTACCTCAAATGGAGTTAATGTTAATAAGTGCGCCTTCTTGCAGCCGGACTTTTTTAGCAAATTTTCAGCATTGTATCGACATTGATAATTTATACATAAGTCAAATACAGATTTACAATCAATTTTTTGCTATCAACTTAATCGTTTCTGTAGTCTGCGAGGAGCGATTTTTTCCCTTGTAGCGATACCACCACATCACAAAGCCAGTAACAGATAAGATTAACGGTGCAAGTCCAACAAATAGGTAGAAAATGCGAGTAGGCCAGCCACCAAATGTACCATAGTGTAAAGGACTAAAAGAATTGAGGATGCGATCGCCCAATGACTGTTTCAAAGAATTATCGACTCGCAAAACCTTACCACTGTATTGGTCAAGATAAACACTGCTTTGACCATAGTCGTCAGTTTCGTGGGGAAGTTTAAAGGCAACATTTAAAGCTTCTTCTGGTTTAGTTGGAAAATAAATCCTCCTGAGTGTTCCATTCGGTAAAGCAGTTTGAGCCGTTTTTAATTGTTCTTTTAGTCCGAGTGGAGACTTACCAGCAACAACAACAGAAACAGGATCTGGTTGCTGCTTGGAGAAGGTGAGTGCGTAGATTACTGGGTTGGCTACATCAGAGAAGTTCCAGCAAAATCCCGTGAAAAATGTAAATATCAGAAATATTGCTGCAATCACACCAGCTACTTTGTGAACATCAAAGTTCACTCGCTTGACATGGGCATTCCACTTGATTTTAAAGCCAGATATTAACTTGCGCCAACCAGGCCAAAGGATAATACCTGTAATACTCATAAACGACATCAGTAAACCAATAATGCCCACAAACTTATTGCCAATATTACCGCCTAAAAGCTCATAGTGGAGTGGGTAGACAATATCATAAAACTTTTGGATGAAGGTTGGCTTTAAATTATTGTCGAGAATCTTTCCTGTATAAGGGTTAACGTAGTTTTCTGTCCATTCGTTTTGTTTGGTTTTGAGAATAACATTCATCGGCTCATTTGGCTTTGAAGGCAGGTAAATCCTTTGCACTGGTGCGTCTGGTTGATCGGCATAGGTTTTTTTGACAGTGTTAAGAACAACTTCAACAGGGAGTGGTTCACCTTGAGGAGTAATTGTGCCAATTCGGCGCTGCTGATCAAAGTTGCTAATTTCGGAGTGGAAGACTAATAAAGTACCGGTTAAACCGACAATAATTGTAATCAGTCCCACCGCTAAACCGATGTAGCGATGTAAGGTAAATACCAAGTCGCGTAGTTTTTTAGAGTTCATATCAGGTTCCTTAAAATATTTTTGTTTGCCAAGCCAGAGGGGAGTCAGCCGTGGAGAATGGGGTTAGAACTGCCAAGAAATCGTTCCCTGCACTGTAAAGGGCGCACCAGGATAGACTTGGAATCTATTCTGTACGCCTTCGTAATACGTGGTGTCAAATAAATTCTTGAAATTGATTGCGGCTCTGAATTTGTCAGCGGTGTAGTAGAGAGCCGCATCAACACGGGCATAGCTTGACACTTCAAAGGAGTTGTCTAGATCGCCCGCTCGTGCATCGACAAAAAATACACCCCCACCAATACCCAGCCCTTTCAAAGAACCATTCTGGAGGGAGTAAGTAGTCCAAAGGCTGGCAGTGTTATAAGGAACATTGTTAAGGCGGTTGCCAACTGCAAAGGTGTTATCCTCAGTGATTTTGGCATCGGTGTAGGCATAGGAGGCGATGATCTTCCATCCGCGCAGAATTTCACCTGCAATATCAAAGTCAATGCCTTGACTGCGCTGTTCTCCGACTTGAATCGAAAAATCGGGATTGGCAGGATCGGTGGTCAGGATATTGCTCAACGTGATGTCATAAAACGCCAGCGTTGAGGAGAGACGACCATTCGCCAGTTCTCCTTTAACTCCCACCTCGTAGCCAGTACCGCGTTGAGGATCAAAAGAGTCCCCGCTCAAACTTCTTCCAGAGACCGGAGTGAATGAGCGTGTATAGCTGGCATACAGCGAAATTTCTGGAATCGGTTGATAGACGATGCCCACGCGCGGGGAAAATGCGTCAGCATCGGTTTCGGTGGGTTGACCATTGCTTGCCGAGTCGTCGTTGTAAGTATCAAACCGACCGCCCAGAACTAGTTTGAGATTGTCAAGTAAGGTGATTTGGTCCTGTAAGTAAACTCCAAATGATGTGACCTGATCTTTTCCTTGATTAGGCAACGGGTCAAAGGCACCAAACGTAAAGTTGTAGTCGGGATTGAAAATGTTGATCGTTCCTGCATCTCGGCCGATATATGAGTAGGAGTCAAACTGTCGGGCAAATTCTAAACCAAATAAAACGGTGTGCTGAATCGAACCTGTATTGAATTTGGCAGTCAGATCGTTTTGAAACGTATAAGTTTCAAAGTGTTGCGCCCCCCGAGCATCACCAATCGAAAGAAAGCGGTCATCTTCTAACGGTCCTGCAAACGTTGCCACGTTATTCTTCCGTTGCTCTTCGCTAGAACTGGTGTAGCGGAAGGCAGACCGTAGAGAAAGGTTGGAACTGAAGCGATGATCCAGGTACAACGTTGTCCTGGTTTCGGCAAAATCCCCATCACCCGCAGCACCGAGTAAGCGACTGATGGGAATGTCTGCCACACGATTGTTGCTGAGGACAACCAGACCGCGATCAATCGGTCGTGAATCGTGTATGTAACTAACTTCTGCGGTCAGTTTTGTATCAGGACTAATTTGCCAGGCAAGGGTAGGGGCAATAATGAATCTTTCCGTGTCCACGAAATCACGAAAGCTACCAGCACTTTCATAAGCAGCATTCAGGCGGTACGCCAATTTTTTATCGGCTGTCAACGGACCGGAAAAATCGATAGTAGGACGGTAGAAGCTATAGTTGCCCGCTGTGAAGCTGACGTTGTAGTAAGGATTGAGCAACGGCTGCTTGGTGACAAAGTTGATAATTCCAGCGGGATCTGCCTGTCCGAACAAGACAGAAGCCGGACCTTTTAGCACTTCAATCCGCTCAATGTTGGCAAGATCGGTTTGGGTTCGAGTTGAGTAAAAGTCTTCGCGAAAGCCGTTCCGAAATTGCGTTGCTGTAAAACCACGCACATTAAAATCTTCTGAACGATTCCCCGATGCAGTGGAAAAATTGACCCCGCTGACGTTTCGCACCACCTCTCGAATGCTGGTAGCTCCCTGATCTTCAATCACTTGGCGTGGGATGACCTGAATAGAAGCGGGGATATCACGTAGGGGCGTATCAGTTTTGGTCGCAGTTGATCCATCTGTCACCCGATATCCGTCTTGCTCGCCTGTCACCACTAACTCAATTGGCTCATCACCTGAAGCTGATGGTTGACTTGGCTGTGTCTGAGCTTCAGGCTGCTGTATTTGGGGTTGTTGTGTTGTTTGGGGCTGCTGTTGCGCCCTTAGTGTAGTACTAGCCACACTGAAGATTACACCTTCGTCTGGACTATCAAACAACTCGACAACTGGCACGAGAGTTTCCCCTGTGACTGTTACTCGGATAGTCTGGGCATCAAAGTTAGTTACCGTTATCTGTGTCACACCCACTATTGGCTTATCCGAGCGAAATGTGAATGCATCCCCACTAGGCAGGCGCAGTTGTGCATTGGGAATATCAGTGATAAAACTATTGCCAGATGAACGATTGAGCAATTGTAACTGTTGTCCTTTGTTAGTCTGTAGAATTACCTCCAAGCCTTTAGAAGTAGGATTTGCTTTAACTGCTGTCACTTGTACAATTTCTGGCACGGGTACTGTTTGCGGTGCTGGCGACTGTACTAGTTGCTGGGCGCTGGTGGTCTTTCGTTCTACTTCACTGAGTCGTGGAATCTCTCTAATCGTTCTCTTATTGGGTAATACTGATACAACAAATTTAGCTTGTACTTGTTTATTTACTTCAGTAGCTGTTACGCTTGTCGCAATGCATAACCAAACAGAGCTTGTAAGCAAAACAATCTTCAATATCTGCTTTAATACCATTTGCTACCCCTACACTTACTCTCCACTTACCACTCTCTCTAAATTGCAGCAAATAGCTGTTAGTTCCTGAGATTAATAATCAGCTACTTGAGAATAAATATTACAGGGAATGAGTAATCAATTGCAAATAATTGTCAGCTTTTTTAACAAGGAGAATTTATAGATAAGTCGGTCAGCGTAAATAATTACCGTTGGGATAAGGCGGGAGGCAAAAGGTTTTAGCTTTGTTTACTTTTCTTCACATAGCTTGATTTTATTGTGGCAACTTACTTAATAGGTTTTTAATTAAAATACAGTGATTTCAGTCAATTGATGGACTAAGTTAACGGGACTTAAACAAAAGTAAAAGACAAAAAAAGGTATAATGCTCAACCAGATTAACTTTCACGTTGTAAAAGGCTGATGAAAGAAACGACC
>NZ_JBALGC010000118.1:0-5796 GCF_036916575.1 Nostoc sp. | reverse complement strand
CTGCTTCCCTGCGTAGCGTAACCATCTGTGTTACTTACTATTTTCGATTTTATTCCTGATTATACTCTCCCCGTAGTAACAAAAGAGGGTTAATGGTTCGATAGCTTTCTTGTCGATTCCCTCAAGTGACGTACTCACGCTTACTGATTCAGAATACTTTACGTTCTTCTAGATGAGCAAGAATATCAGAACGATCGCGCCACACAGAACGCAATTTTTTGTTGGCGAACATATGTAACTGGTCGCTAATATGGGGCGATCCACCTTGAGTTGCATTGCCATAGCTAATTATTGCCATTGCCCGTACTGGGTTAGAAAATTCAATCGCAGCAATATAGGAATCACCCGCAACGGCTTTAAACTGATCCTTTTCTGCAGGCGCAAAATAGAGTACACGAAAAATTCCCAGACCACCATCCGCACCATTGCCAGGCAAATCCACATCACCCAACCGTAGCCTAAAAACCTTGCCCCAGGGTACATCAATCTCCCCATAAGTTATTTCTATCTGTGCTGCTACTGCTTGCAGAGTTGCAACTGCACTTTCAGGATTAGCTAAACCATCAGGTGTGGTGAGTGGAGAATTTTCATTCCAGGGTTTACTAAACGCCTTATCTAAGTGCATCTGTTCTACCCAAAAGGCAAATAATACCGCCCCGCGACTATCTGCATTGGCTTGCCGATCCCAGGCTTCCAGGACATTAGCTGCTTGCTGCCCTAAGTCCTGACCGTACTTGCGTGCAGCCGGAATTAAATCATCCAAAATCCGATCAGCCAGTTCCATGCGAGTAGAGTACTTGTCTGCAACCATTTTATCGAAAGAGATTTTTTTATCTTCAGCTAACATCTTTACAGAACGTTGTGACCGGAAATCCATGAAACGAGGAGCCATGTAACGTGGGTAATTATCTGCTTTAATGGCCGCTGGAAATGTAGTTGTCCAAGGTGGGTCATTTGTATTTTGTAACCAGCCGCTCTTCGGGTCAACGATGCGCGGCAAATCTTTGTAAGGATGAATTTTTGTCCACAAGGTTTTAGATGTATTTCCTGGGATTATACCTTGCCAATATTTAAAATCACCCCTAGAGCGCACTGGAACTTGACCGTTAAATAGGTGCATAATATGCCCTTCTCTATCCGCATACATCACAGTAAACATTGGCAATTGCAAGCGCTGGAGTGTCTTTTCAAACTGGGAAAAGTTTTTTGCTCGTGCCATATCCCACCACTGCTGAAGTACACCCGGTCGGTCAAGACCTGCAACTCTCAGCGCCACAACTTTACCATTTTTCTCGACGATCACAGGCCCGTGGACAGAACTTTTCACTACTAATGGTTGCTCTTGCAAGGAGCCATCTTTCTGCTTCACTTTTAAGGAAAGAGTTTTGGAAAGGAAGTTATGAACTTTGTCATCAAAGCGGTATCCATTACCTGCCAGTGTGAGTTCATAAATATCCCAACCATCATAGGTGTTAACGGTGTGAGTCCAACCTAAGTTGTTGTTAAATGCGATCGCTAATACGGGAATACCTACAAGTGTTGCCCCATAAGCATCAATTCCTGGTGCAGTGATTTGGGCTTCATACCACAAAAATAAATCTGACCAAGGTAGGTGTGGGTTTGCTAGCAACATCGCCTTCCCATTGGCAGAATGAGTTGGTGCGATCGCCCAACCATTAGATCCTGCTTGCAACTTTTCTTTGCTCAGGTCTAATACTTCCTCTGGATTGACAACAAAGGTGAAATTTAGTACCCGATGTAAGTGAGCCATAACATCTTCTGCCTTGACTGGTAGCACCATCTCAACTTGATCATTAATCAAGTCAGGATTTTGGGAAGCATAAGCATTAATCCCAGTTGCAAAAGCATCGAGATAACTACGAAAAGTTGGACTCTGTGCCTTGTACCAAGAACGGGCGCGTTCTGGGACTCCCGTAGTCTGTACCCAACGATCTGAATCCAGGTTTTTCTCTCCCCAATATTCAGCCGCGCGTCCCCGTGCTTGACCATAAAGACGCAAAAGCAAATCTCCATGACTTTGCATTTGTGCCCAACCAAAGGCATAAAATGCACTTTGGTCATCTTTTCCATAGATGTGCGGCACACCATAGGTATCCCATAATATCTCTGTGGATTTTGTTGGTACTGCTATCGTGCGGTTTCCGATAAACAAAACCAGTATCAAACTGAGTATAAAGGGTAAAACGCGTATTGATTTTCTTTTATAAACCCTAAGTAAACTATCAATCCTCATGAACACCACCATGTACAGATGTAAAGCCTGGTGACTAAAACTCCTATTGGGCATTGGTTATTCTCCTTGTCCCCTTGTCCCCCAATCCCCAGTCCCCTCTTAGCACGCAAGTGACTTTGACAAAGCAGATTTAAGTTGATCTAACAATACCACTTTGTTGAGAAAACATATCGAGAATAATATTATGAAAGCGATCGCTAGTTCGCCTAACACTGCACCGAGCCAGCCCAGAGAGCCAGGAACCGTGACAATATAACGGATCGGCGATTGGGTAAATTCTGCCCCAAATGCTAATGCCACTAAATAAATACCAGGCAATCCACCCAGACATTGAAACAGGATATAGAACACTGCATCCTGCCGCTTGACTTTGCCCAGATGGTAGAACGTTAAGGTCACTGCTGGGTTCATGTGGGCACCAGACTGTCCACCCCAAGGAGAATAGATCAGGCGATCGCCGTTGTCCTCATTACAATCCCAATTAAAAATCGCCGCAGATCGCCATTGGGAAGGGCTTGATGTATAGGTGAAGATGGATACTCAAACACGATGGTAAACACACCTGCCACGATCAAAAATATTCCCAGCAGTGCCGCTTCCATCAGGTATTCCGGCAGGTGTTTTCTAAAGTTTTCCATACTGTCACTCCTTGGCACGATATTCGGCATTGTGCAGAATCATGGTAGCAGCCAAGCCTGTCCAGCCAGTTTGGTGACTGCCTCTAATTCCAGCACCATTGTCGCCATGAAAATATTCGTGGAATAAAATGTAGTCGCGCCAGTAGGGATCGGTTTGAAAAGTTTCAGTGCCGCCATAGATGGGACGGCGACCGGATTCATCACGTTGGAACAATCCCACTAAGTGTTGAGAAAGGGCGATCGCCACTTCTCGTAGAGTCATTTCATTTCCCGATCCAGTCGGACATTCGACTTTGAAACTGTCCCCGAAGTAGGAGTGAAATTGCCAAAGAGATTCAATAAGGTTGTGTTGCTAAGTCGTCATAATCCTCGGCAATGTAGGCGATAAGTTCTTTCCCACAGTAGACCTCATAGTGATAGGAATTGATTTCGACCGTTGTCAGTGGTTCGGGAGCGATGGCTTGGGCTTGGGCAGTGATGAACCCGTTGAGTTCGGCTTGTTCGTCAGCGACTTTGTGAGTTTGGGCAGATTGATGCGTAATGATTGCGTTTACCCAGGTGTCAGCCGCTCTTTTGTCGCCAGTGGGTTTAACGCCGCGTTCGGTAGCGATTCTTTTAAGGCGGGGAAGGTTATAACAGGAAAGGGCTTGCTCGGTGTATGTGACATGGGTCATAATTGAAATCTCCATAATTAATTGGAACAAAAGGCGATCGCGGAAGTTTCTCAGGCTTAGTCGGTCGTCTTCTGTATTTGTTTTTTCTTTGCATACTACTTATGGTAGCGCTACTGTAAGTAGTCAGCAATAGTCTAAAGTCAACTTTTGTATTACGATTAGTGATGCTACTCTTAGTAATCATTAAAATTGCTCATGGATACACACACTATAGATAACCAACTGAAAGTAGTGCTACTTTAAGGAGTAAGAATTAGGAAATGCCTGTGCTTGTAAAACTGAAAAAGACGAGAGAAGCTAAAGGCTTGTCTCAAAATGAGCTAGCGAGGAAAACTGGTTACAGCCTGCAAAATATTCAAAAAATTGAACAAGGAAGAGCTGCCTCAATTACATTTGATGCTTTGGGGAGATTTTGCGAAGTACTTGAATGTCAGCCTGGAGATATTTTGGAATGGCGACCAAACAATATTGATGACAAAACTGGCCACTCATCAAATGATGAGGTGTTAAAAACTGCTTCAGAGGAAGTAGAAGGAAAAAGTGAGTCGCCAAAATCAATAAAACGTCAAGCACACATGATTGTCATTGATGGCAATAGAGGTGCGGCATGAAAAAAATTGCACAATAGCCAAATAAGGATGATTCTGAGAATAAGGTTGCTATTGACAAGAAAAACGGCATGACTGAACAGAACGAATCTAATCAGGATAGAATACTTGACAAAAAGCAAGAATCGTCTGATCAAACTGTTGATTACGACTGGCGCGATTCCTCAAAACCTTGTAATCCTGAAGATGATGTAATTGTGGACGGTTGGCGGCGACGTGCTGATGGAACTTTTGAGAAAATTGAAGATACAGAGGCAAAGCAATGACATCGTTTATATGTGACCAAATCATAGATTTTGAGGCCGCCAGTACTTATGAAGCTCAAGATATTGAAAGGCTCATAGAGCAAGTAAAAATTTTGGTAGCAGAGTCAGAAGAAAGCAAAGTTGTGATTTTACTGAGAAATGCTCATTACCTAACTACCAGAGCATTTGTGATTCTTTACAACTATATTCAAGAACCTTTTTCGACAAATGCAGTGTTTGTACTGGTTTCTAGTGATAAATCCCGAATATTTCCTCCTTTACTTGATTTGGTAGAGCATCGACAGTCAGCCGCTTAAATATTAGCCTAGAGGTGGCTTTATGGATAAATCAACCCGTAAGAGCAACAAAGCCACCTCTGCCGCATTTACCAATTCAACTTCAGCAGCTAACTCTGCAAACGAAGATATCTCCCAGCAAGAAGACCCAGGTTCAGCGACAATTACGGTTACTGCTGTTGAAGTTCCAGAGTTAACGGAGGAGGAAATTAGCGATCGCCTTCACCTAGAGCGTAAAGTTGAAAGAGCATTTTTTGAAGCGGGGAAGGCGCTGACGGAGTTACGTGATCGCAGATTATATCGTTCCACGCACGGTACTTTTGAGGAATACTGCCGCGATCGTTTTGGTTATAGCCGACGACAACCCTACCTTTTAATGGAAGCAGCAGTGATTTTTGATAATTTACTGGAAAATTGTGATCGGAACGATCACATTCTGCCGACTAATGAGTGGCAAATCAGGCCACTGTCCAAGCTAGACCCGGACATTCAACCCGAAGCATGGGAGCAAGCCGTAGAGTCTGCTAAAGGTAAAGTACCATCTCATCGTATTGTCAAAGATGTAGTGCAGAGGATCATGGAGCGCACGAAAGTAGCAAACACCTACCAAATCGGCGAAGTGTGCCAAATTTTAGCCAAAGACAATCCAGAACTCAGATGCAAGGGTGGGTGCTGGGGCATCGTAAACTATGTGGGCGAATTCAGTTGCACTGTCAGAACCTGGGATAGCGAGTATACGGTTGGGTTGCAACACTTGAAGTCTTTCAACTACCTGCCGAACGAATGTGAGCAGATGCAGGTGATTTGTGATCGCATTGGTCGAGTGTATTCGAGTGCGTTGGAGGAGACAGTCAAAAGTCTGTTGCAGTCGTTGGGTAAACTGAACCGTCCTTATCTGACTGCTGTGGAAGAGAAATTGTTGACTCTTGTAGAGTCGGAGTATGGGAGAATAACCTGAACAATTTTGGCAAATTGGCATCCAATGCCTTTCTGACTTTTCCCGTTAAGTCTCTTTTGCAAGCTGCCAACCCTCACAGAGATCGTGTAATTTTAACCAACCTCGCCACAGTACTTGAATGCC
>NZ_JBALGC010000117.1:0-40639 GCF_036916575.1 Nostoc sp. | reverse complement strand
AACTGCTTGATTTCTGATTTTTTAATTTTTTGGCTTTGCTTGTTTTCAACTCAGTTTCCCTGAGTCATTTTCTGCTTTTTAGTCTAAAGTCCAGTAAGGTAGATTCCAGCAAGTTCTCTGGTATCCGCAATTGTATTGTTGCTGTGTAACGCGGGTTATCGTTTTTCGGTTGTTGTTGTTTCAACTCGATTAAATCCCCTTGCTGTTTATTGATAATTTGCGAAACGGCATCAATAGTCTGATCTACAGAGTTGACAGTCAAAGAGATTGCTGCCTTTTTGATCAGTTGGGGACGAGAACGGGCTATTGGTGCAGCTTCCGCCTTTTGAGAAATACTGCTTTCATTAGTCGGTGCAGGTGCTGCAATTGGAGGTAAAGCCTTATTTGCTGACTGATGGGAAGAGGCACAACTGGTAAAAATCACCCCTCCTAATAACCCACTCAGAAATAAAGCAGATGTGCGCGGTAATTTAGTCGAAGCGTACATAATCTACCCCCAGATGGATGAAGTTAACCCCAGTATTACTGAAGTAAAACTCAAAGCCTGTATTGTTGCGATTTCTGTAACAGAAGTGCTGAGTTTGGTAAAGTAAATCCTCATCCATAACGTAATTACGAATTACGTAGCTTGCTTCTCGCCGGAGGCGAGTATTACGAATTACGAATTGTTAATGGCTCATAGTTCATCTGTGGTTACTCAATTTGAGGTACAATCAAAAGCCTGTTAATTAATGACGATGCTTGCTCACAGGAGATGCTTCTATGGCCCGGATGTACTATGACGAAGATGCCAATTTAGACCTTTTGGCTGAAAAAACTATTGCTATTATCGGCTATGGTTCCCAAGGTCATGCCCACGCTCTCAATTTAAAAGATAGTGGTTTGAATGTGATTGTGGGATTATATCCGGGTAGTAAGTCAGTAGCAAAAGCCCAAGCAGCTGGGTTAACTGTGAAGAATGTTGCAGATGCTGCCAATGCTGCTGACTTCATCATGACTTTGTTACCTGATGAAGTCCAAAAAACGATTTATAAAAACGAGATTGAACCCAATTTAGAAGAAGGGAATGTGTTAGCTTTTGCCCACGGTTTCAATATTCACTTTGGGCAAATTGTACCACCGGCTAACGTAGATGTGGTGATGATAGCACCCAAAGGGCCAGGGCATATAGTACGGCGGACTTATGAACAGGGTGAAGGTGTACCAGCGCTATTTGCAGTTTATCAAGATGCTAGTGGTCAGGGACGCGATCGCGCGATGGCATACGCTAAAGGTATCGGTGGTAGCCGCGCTGGTGTTCTCGAAACTACTTTCCGCGAAGAAACCGAAACTGATTTATTTGGCGAACAAGCAGTATTGTGCGGTGGTTTGAGTGCTTTAATCAAAGCCGGATTTGAAACTTTGGTAGAAGCTGGCTATCAACCAGAATTAGCTTATTTTGAATGTCTCCATGAAGTCAAGCTGATTGTTGACTTGGTTGTGGAAGGTGGTTTAGCCAAAATGCGTGACAGCATTTCTAACACAGCTGAATATGGCGATTATACCCGTGGCCCGCGGATTGTCACCGAACAAACCAAAGCTGAAATGCAAAAGATTCTCAGCGAAATTCAATCTGGGCAATTTGCACGGGAATTTGTTCTGGAAAACCAATCTGGTAAACCAGGATTTACCGCCTTGCGTCGCAAAGAAGCTGAACACAAAATTGAGGAAGTTGGTAAAGATTTACGCGCTATGTTTAGCTGGTTGAAAAAAGCATAATGATTCAAAGATAGAAACTGGAGTTTCTGGGACTGTAATTCCTGAATTTTTGGGAAAATATAACTGGAGAAAGGGAAAGTCAATAAAGTCGTCGTAATCGAGATTTTATGGTTTTTAATTTGATTAACCTGTTCCAGTACTCCAGAAATTAAATTATGCTGAATATCAGTATTACTATAAACACTATGGGAATATTGCATTGAGGCAAAACGCCGTTGTAATATTTTCTGCATTGCTCATCTCTCGACGACTGTCTTCATTATGCCCAATAGCCTTTAATAACCTGAGTTCGATATAAGAAATTAGCTTAAAAAGCTTGTATGATAAGCTTTCAAACCAATTGAGCTAGGCGTTTTTATACAAAAAATATTGAGAATTAAACCTAGTTATTGAGAACAAAGTGTTTATTCTCATTATGGGAGACTTGTTGATAACAAAGCCCGAATGCGTTTTTCATCCGAAAGCTTTATATCTAATGTTTTGGGGCATTTTCTGACGGCGAACTCAGGTTTAAACAAGAAATGCTTATTCTCATAACCAAGAAACATCAGTTTGTCATTATAATCGGATAATTTTTTGAGAGAATTGAAAAGATCAGAATTTTACTTTTTGGCATTTCGCAATTATGAACCCTAACCTTAAAGATATATCCTCCAATTCGTCCCGCCGTCAAATTCTCAAGACTGCTCTCACCTTTGTAACTGGCTTAACCACCACATCACTGTTATCTTTTTTGATTCCCAAATCCACGAAGCCAGCAAAAGCAATTGTTGTGCAAAAAGCAAATGAGTTTGAACTGAAGGGTGAAGGTATTGAGATTAAGTATTCAGTTCTTAATGGAGTTCCACAGCTTGATTACAAAACTGAAAAAATTTCCTCTCATTTCAGTGGTGATCAAATTCAGACATCAAGCACTGATGAAATATATGATACACTAGTCACAGTAATTATTAGCAAACCACCAAACTTTAATTTCATTCTCGGAAATATAGTCAGACTGAGCTTATTCTTACCAGATATCAGTATAGTTCTCACTACTGATGAACGTTCTGTCCAAGCCATAGCCGTTTTAGCTACTCAGGTAGTTGAGGGAAATTTAGCTGGTGGCATAGTGCCACCAACATCATATCAGACTTTTGTACTCAAGGGAACCGCTAGATACCGTAGATAAGGCCTAATTTCTGAAATTAATTTTTCCTGAGAGGATGTTTTAGAAGTCCTATTGTCAGTATCAAAACGTTCTAGATCCTCTTAAATCCACGCCACTTGCTCATGGGGGAAACCCCCAGTTCCCGCAGTGGCTCCCCGATAAATTGGGAGACTTTGAAACAGTCGCTCTAGTTTTGCCAAGCGATCGCAACCACCACAACAAATTTGCAAATGTCCTTGCAAATACATTCATTCCCAAAAAACAAACCCACTTTGCATGGGTATTGTAGGAAGACTCTTGTCTGCTTTATCAGTAGTTTGATCATAGTAACGGAGTTTGTAGCCGTTGCGATTCACGACCAATTGCTTTGGTGGCCAAATATAAATTTGTAAGTCTTGAATCCAGGTAAATTCTGTTTTAATCTGTCTTTTTTGACTAAGGATGTTTGTTTTTATTCTTTATTGGCTTCTTTCTATCCGTATTTTCCCTCTGTGACAGTTTAGGGTACGGAATGTGGGATATAATTGGCAGTACGCTTATGTCCTACCTCAGGAGAGAGTTGGATGATTACCCTGCCTGGAGTTGCCATTCAATGCAAAATCTATGAGAGTTCAACCTCTTTAGTGTATCGAGGCATCCGAGTGCAAGATGGTCAGGCGATCGTCGTCAAAATGCTCAAGCAAGATTATCCCTCACCTCAAGAAATCAAGCGCTATAGACAGGAGTATGCCATTACCTGCTCTTTGAACATAGAAGGTGTAATCAAGGCGTACAGCCAGGAGAATTATAAACGTACGCTGGTCATCCTCCTCGAGGATTTTGGTGCAGAGTCCTTGGACTACTGGATGCAGCAGCACCCAAAGATTTTCTGCCCGATGCCTGTATCCACTTTTCTTTTGCTTGCCGTCAAGCTCACACAAATTCTAGGTGAGATCCATGCCGCGAATATTATTCATAAGGACATTAATCCTGGCAATATCGTTCTCAATCCTAATACGGGCATAGTCAAGATTATCGACTTTGGGATTGCCACTCAATTTAACCGCACCAATCCAACCTTCACAAGCCCTCATGTTTTAGAAGGAACCCTTGCCTACCTATCGCCAGAGCAGACCGGACGAATGAACCGTTTGCTTGATTACCGCACCGATTTCTATTCACTCGGTGTAACGTTCTACCAATTGCTCACTGGGCACCTGCCGTTCGCAACAACGGATATCTTGGAGCTAGTGCATTGTCATATTGCTAAACAGCCGATTCCTCCGTGTGAAATTAGGGGTGTGGGCTTCTGCCGTGAGCATCAACCGAATGGGTATGGGGGAGCCACTCCGGTCTTCTCCCAAGGGGAGACGCCAAGGGCGATGGGGTCTCACGCCACTCCCCTGAAGTCGGGAAACCCGCCCACGGAGGTGGCTCCCCCTTCGGGTGACGCTCTCTACGAGACGCTGCGCGAACGCAAGCACGGCTTAGCTGCGCTAACGGAAGTTTCAACTCGACGGGAACCGCCAAGACTTGAACTTCCTCCCCAAGTAGAGGATATGGCGTTGTGGGGCGTGGTGAATGATTCATCACCGATTAACAGTGCAATTCCTAAAGATGTTTCAGACATTATTATGAAATTGCTGGCGAAAAATGCAGAAGATCGCTATCAAAGCGCCTGGGGCATTAAAGCAGATTTAGAACGTTGTGCAGCCCAACTTAGAGAAACAGGGCAAATTCGCAATATCCAGCTGGGTCTACAAGATGTTTGCGATCAGTTTCACATTCCCCAGAAGTTGTATGGACGAGAAGCAGAGATTGCAGCATTATTAGCAGCATTTGAGAGAGTGGCAGGAATAGGAAATCAGAAAAATGTTCAATGCAATATTGAGATGATGTTAGTGTCTGGTTATGCTGGCATTGGCAAATCAGCTTTAGTACAGGAACTCTACAAACCGATCACAGCAAAGCGCGGTTATTTCACCTCGGGTAAGTTTGACCAATTTGGGCGCAATATCCCCTACAGCGCAATTGTGGATGCACTACGAAAACTGGTGCAGCAGTTGTTGGGTGAACCTGATGAGCAGGTGCAACAATGGCGATCGCGCTTGCTTACAGCTTTAGGCAGCAACGGACAACTGATTATTGATGTCATTCCAGAAGTTGAGTGGATTATTGGCAAGCAACCACCCGTAGCAGAAGTTGGAGCAACTGAGGCACAAAATCGGTTTAACCTTGTGTTTCAGAAGTTCATTCGAGCCTGCTGTTCTGTTGAGCATCCTCTGGTGATCTTTCTGGATGATTTGCAATGGGTAGACTCTGCTACGCTTAAGCTTATCGAGTTAATTTTGAGCGACCGTGGGATACAAGCCCTGCTTTTAATTGGAGCTTATCGGGATCGCGAAGTCACTCAAACACATTCGCTGATTGCAACCTTAGAGAAGCTAAAGCAGGAAACTGTTACTATTAGTCAGATAATGTTAGCTCCGCTAGGACTAGAGGCTGTGGCTCAACTGATTGCTGAAACCTTGCACACGCATACCGAGTCGATTGCACCTTTAGCAGAACTGATATGGCAAAAAGCGAACGGCAATCCCTACTTCACCAATGAATTTCTCAAAGCGCTGTACATTGAAGGTCTCATCGTCTTCGACATTAATCAACAACGCTGGCAATGGGACATTACTCATATCAAAGCCAAAAATATTACCGACAATGTAGTGGAGTTAATCATCGGAAAGCTGAAACAATTTCCAGAGCAAACTCAACAGGTTTTATCCTTAGCTGCTTGTGTCGGTGCTGAGTTTGATTTAGCGACACTCTCAATCATCTGTGAACGACCAGCGGTTGAAATTTTTGTAGAACTCACAACTGTAATTCAGTCAGAGTTGCTTCTTGCAACCTCAGAGTTAGATGAAAATCTGATAATTCAGAATTATAAGTTTTCGCACGATCGCGTCCAGCAAGCAGCTTATGCCCTAATCGATGAATCGCACAAACAGGTGGTTCATCTTCAAATTGGTCGCAATTTGCTTAAAGAAGCGTTGGCAGCTCGTCTATCAAATCGACTGTTTGAAATTGTGGATCATCTCAATCATGGAATTGAACTGATTACTAATCAAGCAGAACGAGATGAAATTGCCAGATTGAACTTGATGGCAGGTCAGAAAGCAAAAGCGGCGATCGCTTATGGCACGGCAAAAACTTATTTAGCCATAGGTAGACAATTGTTAGAATCCTTTAGCTGGCAAACAAACTATGAGCTGACCTTAGAGTTATATGTGGATACAACAGAAGTCGCGTATTTGTGTGGCGATTTTGAGCAGGTGGAATACTGGGGTGCGATCGTTCTGCAACAAGCTAAAACAGTTCTTGATACTGTGAAAGTTTACGAAGTCAAAATTGAAACAGCTTTTGCACAGAATCAGCTACTAGAATCGATCGATACAGCATTACAAGTGTTACAGCAACTAGGGATCAGTTTTCCCGAAAAGCCAACTCAGTTGGATATTCAGCGTGAATTAGACATCATTACATCCCACTTTAAAGAAACGCTGATTAAGAACTTGAGTTATTTACCGAAAATGACTGATTCTAATCAATTGGCAGCAATGCGAATTATGTCAAGGATCACGATTTCTGCCTATTTTGCTGCTCCTGATTTAGTGTCTCTACTTTTATCTAAACAGGTTAATCTGTCTATACAATATGGCAATGCGTTTATATCTCCCTTTGTCTACAGCACCTTTGGCGGATTAATCCTTTGTGGAATGGTGAGAAACATCGAGTCTGGTTACCAGTTTGGACAGTTGGCTCTCAAGCTGTTGTCAGAATTCCATACTCATGTACTTAAAGCACGGACATTGTTCGTTGTGAATTTTTTCATTAGACATTGGAAAGAACACGTTAGAGAAATAGCCGAGCCACTTTTGGAAGTCTATCGAAGTGGGTTGGAAATAGGAGATTTAGAGTTCGCTGCCTATGGTGCTTACGCTTACTGTCTCCAAGGCGTTATTGTCGGTAAGGAACTCGCAGAACTTGAACGTGAGATGAGGACATACACTGAAGCGATTCGTCGTCAAGTTCAACAGAAAACAGCACTCATTCATATTCAAGTATTACAGCAAACAGTATTGAATTTGATGGGGCGTTCGTTCATGCCAACCCGTCTTATTGGGGAAGCTTACAACGAGGAGAAACAGCCACAACATGAACTAAATAGAATTTCGATTTTTCTGGAATCTTTCAGCAAACTTATTCTATGTTATCTATTTTCAGAGTATGCTCAGGCAGTTGAAAACTCAGCTAGGGCAGAAAGTCATTTAAGCCAAATAAGAGTGACTCCCACTGTTCCTGTGTACTGTCTCTATGACTCTCTAACAAGACTGGCAATATACGTTAGAAGTAGTACTCAAGAGCAGGAAGAAATTATCAAGAAAGTTGCCCTTAGCCAGGATAAGATGAAGCAATGGGCACAGTATGCGCCAATGAATTATCTCCATAAATATTATTTAATCGAAGCAGAAAAAGCGCGAGTTTTAGGTCAGTTGCTTGAAGCAGAAAAATTCTACGAACAAGCGATTCAAGGAGCTAGAGAAAACGAATATATTCAGGAAGAGGCATTAGCATATGAATTAGCTGCCAAGCATTATCTAGCGCGAGGTCTGGCAAAGTTTGCTCAACTCTACATGAAGGAAGCCCATTACTGTTATGAACGGTGGGGAGCAACGGCAAAGGTTAAAGATTTAGAAACTCGCTATCCTCAGTTCTTTCCTCAGTCGCCTAGCGTAGACTCTACACCAATCCGCACTACTGCTGGAATGACCTCTAATGCCCCGCAAGTTGCTTTTGATTTAGCAACGGTAATGAAAGCATCACAAGCGATTTCCAGTGAAATTGAACTGGAACAATTGCTTCATTCCTTAATGCAGATCTTAATTGAGAATGCGGGGGCACAAACGGGATGCTTGCTTTTGGAAAATGCAGGCGAATGGAAAATTGAGGCTGCTTGTGAACTCAATGAGGGTAAGCAGGTTTTTCCTACACGAGTAATGCGATCAATTCCAATGTCCGATCGCTTACCCGAATCGATTATTCAGTATGTGATTCGGACGCATGAATCGGTCATCTTAAATAATGCGGCTTGTGAAGGTACTTTTACTAATGAGCCATACATTCAACGCTACCAAACTCAATCGGTCTTTTGTCTGCCGCTACTCAATCAAAGTAAACTCGTTGGTGTGTTGTATCTAGAAAATCAGTTAGCAACTGGGGTATTTACACCAGATCGATCGCAACTTCTGAATCTTCTATCTACTCAGGCAGCGATCGCAATTGAAAATGCCAAGCTCTACTCAAACCTACAAAAGAGTGAAAGTAGAATAGCTCAATTCCTAGAAGCAGTTCCAGTAGCCATTGCAGTATTGGATGCAAGGGGACACCCTTATTACGCCAATCAACGGAGAATTCAGCTAGTGGGCAAAGGTGTCGATCCTGCCGTAACACCAGATCAATATGCAGAGGTTTATCAGTTTTATCGGGCGGGAACAAATGAAAAATATCCAAGTGACCAACTGCCAATTGTCCGTGCATTAAGCGGTGAACGCATCACGGTTGATGACATGGAAATTCGCCGAAACGACATAACTATTCCAATTGAGGCATGGGCAACTCCAGTTTTTGACGAACAGGGTGACGTGGCTTATGCAATCGTAGCTTTTCAAGACATTACAGAGCGCAGACGAGCACAGAAACTGTTAACCGAATACAACCTTACCCTGGAACTTCAGGTGGCAGAACGAACGGCAGCATTACAGCAAAGCGAAGCAGAACTGCGCGACCGAGAACAGGAATTACGACTGATTGCCGACGCTCTACCAGTTCTCATTAGTTATGTAGATGCCAATCGGTGTTATCAATTCATCAACTATGCCTATGAGGTTTGGTTTAACCGTAGCCGCAATGAAATTCTGGGCAACCCTGTTCGCCAACTTCTCGGTGAGGCGGTTTATCAACGGGTTGAACCGTACATTAATCAAGTGTTTGAAGGGCAAACTGTACCTCTAGAAGCAGAAATCCCTTTTCCGCTTGGTAAGCGGTGCATCAGCGCAACCTTGATTCCTGATTTCGATGACAATGCTCAGGTGAGAGGCTTCTACAGTCTGATCGCAGACATTAGTGATCGCAAACTCGCTGAAGCAGCTTCCATTCTGGAAGAACGCAACCGGATGGCGCGCGAAATTCATGATACACTGGCTCAATCCTTCACAGGTATTCTGCTTCAGGTTGGAGCAGCAACACAAGTACTGGCGGATGACCCGGAAGCAACCCAAGTACATCTGGAAATGATTGAGGAACTAGCACGCGCAGGGCTAGCAGGGGCACGGCGCTCCGTATCAGCACTCCGTCCGCGGCTACTAGAAGAAGGTAATTTAGAGAGTGCCCTGCATCGTATTGTGGCTCAAATGCGATCAACGACCGACACGGCTGTGATTTGCGAAACTCAGGGTACAGCCTATTCCTTACCAACCGAAGTGGAGAATAACTTACTCAGAATTGGGCAGGAAGCATTAACCAATGCGATTAAACACGCTTGTGCCAGCGAAATTCGGGTTGAGTTAGTGTACAACCAAACACAGTGTATCTTACAAGTTAAAGACGATGGCAGGGGCTTTGGAGTGGGTAGCATTCCTTTGAGTGGTGGGTTTGGCTTATTAGGAATGAGCGAACGAGCAGAGCGCATTAGCGCACAACTAGCGATTCAAAGCCAACCAGGTCAAGGAACAGAAATTATTGTCACTAGCAATCGAGAGTGAGAATTACAATGAGACAATCCACTACGATTCGGGTGCTGATTGTTGACGACCATCCCATAGTCAGAAAGGGTTTAGTAACTATCATTAACCGCGATCCAGAAATGACAGCGATCGCTCAAGCTGAAGATGGGCAACAGGCGATCGACGCGTTTCGAGAATACCAACCCGATGTCACCCTAATGGATTTACGAATGCCCAAAATGGGAGGTGTTGAAGCCATTATGGCGATTCGTGCTGAATTTAAGCAGGCTCGAATCGCGGTACTCACAACCTACGATAGTGATGAAGACATCTATCGCGGCTTGCAGGCGGGCGCTCAAGGCTATCTGCTTAAGGATGCTAAACCTGGCGAGCTTTTAAATGCGATTCGCGCCATTCATAATGGCCAGAAATATATTCCGCCAGAAGTGGGCGCAAAATTATTGCAGCGAATGAGCAATCCAGAACTGAGCGAACGAGAGTTGGAAGTGCTGCGTTTGATGGCACAAGGAATGGGTAATCAAGAAATTGGGACTGCTTTGAGTATTGGTGAAAGCACTGTCAAATCGCATGTGAATCGCATTTTGAGCAAATTGGGAGTGAGCGATCGCACACAAGCCGTGATTACTGCTGTTAAGCGTGGGATTGTCAGTTTGTAAGTGGGGAAAAGGGCAGGGCCGTAACTTTTTTGTGAATCTTGTTAATGTATAATTTTTACACTAGCCAAACAAAAGGATTTCTTCAATGGCTGTTTTTGCAATTTTTACCTACGAAGTCAAGCTAGGGCGGATGAATGATTTCATGGTTAAACTGGGTGAAGCAGCCAGTCCCAAGTTCAACAGCGAGGTCATGCCTCAATCAGTGCGCCTCTTTCGTAATGCTGTTCCTGCCCTGATACCAATTCGCTAATTCTTGTTATTGAGTATGAGGATATGGCCGCGTATGGCGCACGCACCGCATTTGAGATCAAAACGCGCAATGGAAGCAATTATTCAGCAGTCAACCGGATTCGTCGGAAACCCTACGCTTAGTGCAGTTACTTACGGAGTTTCAGCCGTAAGCAACGAACAACGACCCAATTTTTCATCAAACGTTAGATTTGCTCAAAATCAAATTTAGATTGGCTTTAGACTCCAACTAAAGTTTGAGATAACCTTCCACTGCGAGATGGACAGGTTCATCCATCACTTGATTGTAGAAAAATGTCAACCCAGAGTGGACGACAACAGAGGGTAAATTCTCTATATTAAATCCATAGCGATGTTGATGCAGTTGGTTTGTGAGGCTTAAGTTTGCTTAATACAAACCGAAAGATGACTTACGACCATAATAATCGTTCTCTATTCGTTCCGCCTTCAACCCAGGATCATATCCAAGGTGTACTGAATGCTGCTGTAGTATTCGTCATGTATGGAGATTATGAATATTTTCAAAGTGCTAACGTCTATCGAATGATTAAAGTTGCTCAACAGCAATTGCAGGTTTCGTTTGGAGAAAATAATTTAGGTTTTATCTTCCGTCATTTTCCTCAAGTACGGATTCATCTACATGCTCACCGGGCAGCCGAAGCCGCAGAAGCAGCAGCCGCTCAAGGGCAGTTTTGGCAAATGCATGAGATGCTATTTATCCATCAACAAGAGTTGGGAAATGGGTATCTAGTGGAGTATGCCAATCGTTTAGGACTTGATATTTCTCAATTTTTGCAGGATTTTTCCAGGGGAACGTATGTCGATCGGATCAATGCGGACATTGAAGGTGGACTGCGAAGTGGAGTGGAGGCTGCACCCGCTTTATTTATTAATGGAATTCGCTATCTTGATCGCTGGACTGTTGAGCAAATAATGGCAGCCGTTGTTGCTGCAAATGATTAAAGTTTTTAGTGCTTATTTTAATAACTATTTCAGCGGAGAGTATTTCATAACTTTTATACGGACAACAAGAATCAGAAAATTGAGCAATTTAGCAAGAATACAGAGGCGATCGCAATGATGGTTTTTACATGGAAAAAAGTTCAAAAATTGTTGCTGTGGTTATTTGCATTAAGTGTTGTCGTTGGCATATCAATGCATCCAACATCAGCCACCTCCAAGGAATTACCTCAAGCCTCCAACTCTAAACCTGCGATCGTTCTCGTTCATGGGGCTTTTGCTGATGGTACATCATGGCAACACGTCATTCCATTGTTGGAGCAGGATGGCTACAGAGTGACCGCTGTGCAGATTCCGCTCACCTCGCTTGCTGATGATGTCGCAACGACGAAGCGGGTAATTGACAATCAAAAAGGTTCCGTTGTTTTAGTCGGACATTCCTATGGTGGAAATGTGATCACGGGTGCGGCGGCTGGCAATCCACAGGTGAAAGCTCTGGTTTATGTTAATGCTTTTGCCCCAGATGTCGGTGAAAAGACGAGTGATTTGAATAAAAAGTATGCAGCACCTCCAATTAGCAAAGCGATCGCACCTGATGCTGCAAACTTTCTTTATGTTGATCGCGGGAAGTTTCACGAATTTTTTGCCCAGGACGTATCGAAGACTGAGGCGCGAGTGATGGCAGCAACCCAAAAGCCGATCGCCAGCGCCGCGTTTGAGCAATCATTGAATGAAATCGCCTGGAAAACGATTCCTTCCTGGTTTCTCGTGACTCAAAGTGATCGCGCCATCAACCCTGAACTTCAACGATTTATGGCTGAACGGATTAATGCTAAGACAACCGAAGTCAACTCCAGTCATGTTCCTTTTATCTCTCATCCAAAAGAGGTTGCCAAAGTGATTGAAGCAGCAAGCACTGCTGTAAAGTAATCCCAATTTAACGATTTGTTAGTGAGCCAAGTCCCGCGAACCAATGAGACCAAGTTTGGTTTCTAGCAGAACATTTGGTGGATACACCATTGGTACGCAGTTAAATTCAGCAGATCGCGTGTTGTAAATCAAATAACTAACAGTATTTCAGCGATCGCTCTTTAAATGAATTCATTCTTGACTCCATTTATCCATTGTAGATAACAGAGGAAGAGAACTTTATGACTAATTATGACTACATTGTGATTGGTGCCGGGTCGGCAGGCTGCGTAGTCGCCAACCGTTTGACGGAAGACAGTGACACGACCGTGTTACTTCTCGAAGCAGGCAACCCAGATACGAAACCAGAGATTTTCATCCCAGCGGAATGCGTCAATATACTAGGCTCAGAGGTGGACTGGAGCTATTTCTCTGAACCAGAACCCTTCTTGAATAATCGCAAAATGTTTTGTTCCCGTGGCAAAGTCTTGGGAGGCAGCAGTTCGATTAATTTCATGATATATGTCCGAGGCAATCATCACGATTATGACCACTGGCAAGAGTTGGGAAATCCCGGTTGGAGTTACCAGGATATCTTGCCTTATTTCAAGAAATCTGAATACCAGCAACGCGGTGCCTCCGCTTACCACGGAGTTGATGGGGAGTTGAGCGTTACCGATCCCATTGCGCCTACTGCAACTTCTCAACGATTTGTAGAGGCATGTGTGGCAATGGGATTTGACTACAATCCTGATTTCAACGGTACGCAGCAGGAAGGAACCGGACCCTATCAACACACTATTAAGGAGGGTAAACGGCACAGTGCTGCTGCTGCGTTCCTTGTGCCGATTCTCCAGCGTCGTAATTTGACTATAACGACTGGGGCATTGGTGACTCGATTGTTGTTTGAGGGAACCCACACCGTTGGGGTGGAATATCTGCACGAGGGAATGCTGCACCAAGTCAGGGTTGAGCGGGAAGTGATTTTAAGTGCGGGCGCGTTCGATTCGCCCAAGCTGCTGATGCTATCCGGCATTGGGGATGCTGCACACTTACAAACATTAGGGATTTCTGTTGTCGTCGAGCTGCCAGGTGTTGGTCAAAACCTGCAAGACCACATTTTCTCTCCTGTGGTATACCAAGCAACTCAGGATTTACACTTTGCCAGCACCAGTAGTATCGGGGAAGCTGGATTATTTTTGCATAGCAAGTCGAATTCAGCGGTTGCACCCGATTTACAGTTTCTATTCGGTTCCATTCAGCTCTTACCCCCTGGCTATGCTCCAGCGGCATTTGGATTTACGGGTGCAGTCGCTTTGACCCATCTGCAAAATATTGGCAGTGTCGGTTTGCGAACGCCTGATCCTAAAGACACACCGATGTTGCGGATGAACTATCTGCAAAATGAAACCGATGTGAAGAAGCTGGTTGAGGGAATTAAATTAATGCGGCAATTGTTTCATAGCAACTTCTTTAATGAGTTTCGTGGTGCAGAAATTGCTCCGGGTGCTGAGGTTCAGAGTGATGAAGCCCTTAAAGCTTATATCCGCAACAATTGCAGCACACTGTGGCATCCGGTTGGCACCTGCAAAATGGGCACTGACCCAATGGCGGTAGTCGATCCTGAGTTGCGGGTACATGGGGTTGAGGGATTGCGTATCGTTGATGCCTCCATCATGCCAACAATCACCACAGGAAATACGAACGCACCGACCATCATGATTGGTGAGAAGGCGGCGGATTTAATTAAAGCAGAGCGTACCTCGCAAACCATTTCCGATCAGTTTAATGTTCCAATGCCAACTCGCTCGTCTATCTAAAAATCGGCAATGGAGCCTACCGACTATAGGTCATCACGGTGGTGGCAGTTCATAATGAGCAGTAAATAAAACATTCGATACCCTCAAGGATCGCATGATGGCACTGATCGCAACATCATTTGGACGGCACTCCACTGCCGCCGAGGTAGTAAAAGGCATCGATCTCTCTGGCAAGCGGGCGATCGTGACTGGAGCAGCATCGGGCATCGGCATAGAAACGGCGCGCGCATTGGCTTTGACTGGGGCTGAGGTGACGCTAGCTGTGCGTAATACCTATGCTGGAGCGCAAACGGCGGCTGATATCACCACTACTACCGGAAACCAAAATATTCACGTTGCTCCGCTTGACTTGAGCAGCCAGGAGTCGATCGCCAAATTTGTTGCTGCATGGAATGGGCCGTTGCACATTCTCGTCAACAATGCGGGTGTGATGGCATTACCCAAGCAACACACGTCAGAAGGCTGGGAAATGCAGTTTGCTAGCAACCATCTCGGACACTTCGCTTTGGCACTCGGACTCCATGATGCCTTGGCGGCAGACGGTGCTGCCCGCATTGTGTCTGTCAGTTCTAGCGGACACTTAGCGTCACCTGTTGTCTTTGATGATATCCACTTTGCGTTTCGCCCCTACGATCCACTGCTGGCATATGCGCAGTCCAAAACTGCAAACATTCTTTTTGCCGTTGGTGCCACCATGCGATGGTTTGGCGATGGCATCACCGCCAACGCTTTGATGCCTGGGGCGATTGTGACTAATCTCCAACGTTACACAGGTGGTCTTAAAACTCTACCTGAGCATCGAAAGACACCGGAACAGGGCGCAGCAACTTCTGTCCTCCTAGCAACTTCTCCGCTGTTGGATGGCATTAGCGGACGCTACTTCGAGGACTGCAATGAAGCCATGATTGTCACAAACGGCAACGGTTATGTGAGTGGTGTTGCTCCTTATGCCCTCAACTCAGACAACGCCGATCGACTCTGGGAGGAATCATTGCAATTGAACAGGAATTTAGACTACCACGATTGAAACTCCCCTTGCTGGCGTTGACGGCATGAACGCCTGCTTTATCTGAGTTGCAAGCTTGAGCGTTCATAACACAATTCATTCATTAGAAGGAGTACTTCCATGACAAAATCATTCTGGCTTCTTAATAACTACCTTACCATCGTCGCCGATCACACCACAACTGACGGTAAATATGACCTGATTGAGGGCTATTTCCCTCCTGGTGCACAGACTCCACCTCATCGCCATACACGCTATTCCGAACAACTCTATGTGTTGGAAGGAGAGTTCACTGTCTGGGTTGGTAAGAATAAGGTTGTGCTAGGCGCAGGTGAAAGTGCCTTCATTCCGATGGGCACACCCCATGTTGTTGCTGCACTCAGCGATCAACCAGCTCGCGGGTTAGTCGTTGCTTCGCCCAGTGCCTTTGCTCGCCTAATTGAAGCAACAGGGACGCTAAACCAGAATGAGACACCTGACATGGAATTGTTCATGCGCATCTCTACCGAAATTGGCGACGAAATTCTGGGTGCACCCGGAGATCTACCCTAAGACTTCAGGTATAAGTACTCCGACAGAATTGATTACACAAACTTTTTTCTGACTCCTGACTCCTGATACCATTTCACAAAATGGCTGATACAAATGATTGGTCTTTAATTCTTTCCCCCAGAAAGAACTGCTCCCTGCCCCACTGCTGCCTATTTGTATCAACTTTAAAGTGAAACGGTATGACTCCTGCCTTCACGAATGAATCTAATTTTGTCCGATTACTTATCCTAAATGACTAGCAACACCACGACCGACATCCAAATGCAGAAATGGACTCAAGCCTTCGCCGATAAGTTGGAAAGCTCATTCGCGGACGCTTTTGCCGACAACGTCACTCTTGAAGCCAGTGTGCTTGTCCGCCCGATCAAAGGGCGGGATTGCGTAAAAAGTGTTATGGCTACCGCCAGCAAAGTTTACGAGGCGCTCACTTTCACTCGTCAAGTCGAGAGCGCTCAGCAAACATATCTGGAGTGGGACGCGAAAGCGTTCGGCGAACAGCCCCTTTCTGGTGTGACAATCCTCATCAAGAACCCAGATGGTCTAATTGTCCATATTGCTATCCATCATCGTCCCCTCGGTGCAGTGCTCCGCTTCTCGATTGAGATGCGCGAACGTCTTAAGGGCAAGATCCAGCCGGACTATTTCTACGAAGGATAGGGGTTAGCAGCTGTTTGTCGATGGCGATATGGCATAAATTTGAAGTTAAAAAACCCTCACCAAAACCATTAAAAAGTTCACTGCTATGAATGCAAACAACGGCATCATCAGCCAGCCCAGCCCCTATTCAGTAACCGAAACCATTAACAGCTTAGAAGCTATCCTTCACGCAAAAGGTATCACTATTTTTGCCCGCATTGATCAACAGGCTGAAGCCGAAAAAGTTGGACTCAGCCTGCGTCCAACTCAGTTATTGCTGTTTGGCAACCCTAAAGCCGGAACGTCGCTCATGGTAGCAGAGCCGACGATCGCTCTGGATTTACCCCTGAAAATACTGGCATGGGAAGCGGCTGACGGCAAAGTGTGGCTGAGTTACAACGATCCCAATTACTTAAAACAACGGTTCTCTCTTAGTGATGATTTGGTCAAAAACATTGCAGTCATTGTACCTTTAATCAATCAAGCACTCCAATAAACAACTCATTCATTTTTTCGGTGTTACTCAATTGAGTCATGATTTATATTTATAGACATTTTTAAGGATGAATTATCCTGAACATGCATCAATCTCATTTTCTCATCTTTCTCATCCATGGTCTGATTTTAAAGGGTTAGTATAATGTGAAATTCAAAGGAGAAATGAATGAACACTGAATACTACGATGATATTATTATTGGCGGTGGTAAAGCAGGTAAAACTCTGGCACCCGCACTGGTTGCAGATGGACGCAGAACAGCTCTGATAGAACGCAGCTTAAACATGATTGGTGGCGGATGCATTAACATCGCCTGCGTTCCCACCAAAACGATGGTGGCAAGTGCAGAGGTAGCAAACACCTTACGACACAGCGCTACCTATGGTATCCATACAGCACCGCCTACCGTTGATTTAACGGCAGTGATTCAGCGCAAGCGATCAGTTGTGCAGTCCATGCGAGCAATGAATTTTAACAACTTACACACCCCCTTGGGGGATAATTTGATCATTGGCACCGCTCGCTTTGTGGCACCCAAAACGATTGAAGTGACAACTGCTGAGGGAACAATTCGCTTCCTCACTGCAGAACGATTGTTTATTAACACAGGCACGCGACCGTTGATTCCATCCGTACCTGGACTCAAAGAAGTTGGATTTTTGACCAGTGAGTCGATTATGGAGCTAGAACAGTTGCCGGAGCATCTGATCGTGCTTGGCGGTGGTTACATTGGGTTGGAGTTTGCCCAGATGTTCCGGCGTTTTGGCGCTCGCGTTACCGTAATTGGGCAGAGTCAGCAAATCCTCAAAAAGCAAGATCCTGATATTGCGATCGCCACTCAAACGCTTTTAGAACGGGACGACATTGACTTCTTGCTAAATGCGAAAGTATTAAGGGTCGAACGCGCTGGTAATGATACTGTTCTTCAGCTTCAAGTTGTTGATCGTCAGATAAGCCTCCAAGGGTCACATTTACTCGTTGCCGTTGGTCGTGCGCCAACAACTGATACCTTAAATTTAGCCGCTGCTGGTGTAGCAACTGATGCAGGCGGATTTATTCAGGTCAACGATCACCTAGAGACAAATGTACCAAACATCTGGGCGTTAGGCGATATTAACGGCGGACCACAATACACCCATGTAGCGCTGGACGATTATCGTATTATCAAAACCAATCTGATTGATGGGGGCAACCGCAGCACACGCGATCGCTTGGTACCCTCCTGTCTGTTCATCGATCCAGAGTTGGCTTCTGTAGGGTTGACCGAAACCGAAGCGCGGCAACAAGGGTATGCCATTCGCGTAGCTAAATTGGATGCCTCAGCTATTACACGAGCGAAAACACTGGGTCAAACTGATGGGCTGCTGAAGGCAATTTTAGATACCGAGACGGGTCTTATTTTAGGGTGTTCGCTCTTGTGCCATGCAGCAGGTGAAGTGATTTCGACAGTACAGATGGTAATGCAAGCGAGAATGCCCTACACCGTTCTGCGTGATGGAGTGTTAACTCATCCGACAATGACTGAAGGGTTAAATATGTTGTTTTCGAGGTTGTAAGGAAGCAGTAAGCGCAGACGCCTCACATCTAAACATGATTGATCGTTTGCATCTCTCTATTGCTGTCTTGGCACTGGCATCCTTGCGTTTTATCGAACGTGGCATGACTGGAATCATAGTAAATTTAGAGAGGATACTATGGTTTAATTTCAAACATTAGTGAACAGCGAAACGCTGCACTGCGTGAACGCAAACGCGCGTCAAGCAAGCGTCGATTCTGGAAGAACGCATACCCCCAGTTACAGATGCAGATATTCAAAAGACGATCGCCCTAGCTCTAAATATGGGCTGACCATTCTTCCTCTTGACTCCGCTCTCCATTAACAACTGACCGCTGTAAACCCAACAATCAGAGGATTCGCACAATGGGAAAACTAGAAGGAAAAATCGCCCTTGTCACGGGTGGTAACAGTGGTATCGGTCTTGCCACTGCCAAACAGTTTGTTGCTGAAGGTGCTTATGTCTACATCACGGGTCGCCGCCAAGCCGAACTGGATGCTGCTGTAGAAGCTATTGGTAAAAATGTCACGGCTGTGCAGAGCGATGTTTCTAATCTGGCAGACCTCGATCGCCTGTTTGCCACCATTAAGCAAGAGCAAGGACACCTCGATATCATCTTCGCTAATGCTGGTGGTGGAGAAATTGCCCCACTTGGAGCAATCACTGAGGAACATTTTGACAAAACATTCAACATAAACGTCAAAGGTTTGCTGTTCACCGTACAAAAGGCACTGCCACTGTTACCAGAGGGCGCTTCTATTATCCTGAATGCTTCGACTACTTCTATAAAAGGTACGCCAGCTTTCAGTATTTACAGCGCTACCAAAGCCGCCGTGCGATCGTTTGCCCGCAATTGGATACTCGACCTCAAAGAGCGCAAGATCCGAGTAAATGCCATTAGCCCAGGTGTAGTTCCGACTCCTGGTTACGATCTTTTGGGACTGAATGACCAGCAGTTGCAAGAATTCGTGGATACCCAAGCCAGCGTTATCCCACTGGGAAGAGTCGGCAAACCCGATGAGATTGCCAAAGCCGTTGTCTTTCTTGCTTCAGCCGACAGCAGCTTTGTGAACGGCATTGAGTTGTTTGTCGATGGCGGTATGGCACAGATTTGAAGTGCCGTGAAGTATCCATCACCAAAACCGTTGAGGAGTTCGGTGTTATGAATGCAAATAACGGCATCATCAGTCAGCCCAGCCCATATTCAGTAACCGAAACCATCAATCGCTTATAGCGGTTATCGAGCAGATGAGGTACACCCTCAAAGTTGAAAGGATTTAGATGTGAAGTTTTGGTATACCTCACCAGCACAGGAAGCGCTCTAGTTGAGATTATGCACCAGCAATAGATAAACTTTTGGTTTTTGTAACAAAACAGGAGGCAATCTTATGCCAATAGAAGAACATAATAGTGGTATTCCTCTGACCAAACCACCAGCCGATAGTGCATACATTGCTGCACTCTGGGAACACCCAAACTTATGCCTGGCATTCTTTGGCGTTCAGTTTTACACTGAAGCAGGGCAACGTCTCTACGAGGATAGTGGTATTCAAGAGGAAATGTTTCCAGCTTTGGAGACAGCAAAAGCCGAAGGACTGTTCCTTAATCGTCCGATAACTACACCTGAAGGGCGGTTGCTCATGCAATACTGGCGTTCTTACAACGATTTGGGTCATTGGGCACGCCAGCTACCTCACTCACGCTGGTGGAACTGGCTGGTAGAGAACACCGGCAAGGGAGTAGCTTTTTACCACGAGATTTATCAAATCAAGACCGGAGAAGCAATCTATGAGCCTAGTACGAAACCTGTTGGACCAGCGCTTTTCTGTTCCGTGCAGCCTGTCAAGGTTGGTGAAGGTCTCTCCAAAGAGCGTCAGCAACGGTTTGAGGACGAGAGATTGCAGACTTGATTACAGCAGCAGACGCAAAACTGGTTTATCTTCCACCCTATTCTCCTGATTTCTCTGCGATGGAAAACTGTTGGTCGAAGATTAAAAGCTTGCTGCGTTCCATCGGTGCTAGAAATTATCCTGACTTAGCCAAAGCAATAGAATAAGCGTTTTCACTGATATCTCTAGATGATACTCACGGTTGGTTTACCCACTGCTGTTACAGTACCTCAGTAGACTAGGAAACGCTATAGAAGCTATCCTTCAGGCAAAAGGCATCACCATTTTTGCCCGCATCGATCAACGAGCTGAAGCCAAAAAAGTTGGACTCAGCCTATGTCCAACACAATTATTGTTATTTGGCAACCCTGAAGCCGGAACACCGCTCATGGTGGCAGAACCGATGATCGCTCTGGATTTACCCCTGAAAGTACTGGCATGGGAAGCGGTTGACGGCAAGATGTGGCTGAGTTACAACGATCCTGATTACTTAAAACAGCGGTTCTCTCTCTTTGATGAGTTGGTCAAAAACATCGCAGTCATTAAACCTTTAATCAATCAAGCACTCCAATAAACAACTCATTCATTTTTTCGATGTTCCATGTTGGCTGCCGTAATTGAATACAATCCAAAATTTTGGAGCTAAAGATGAAACTTATCTCTGTCAACGTAGGACTTCCGCGTGAAGTGACCTGGAAAGGAAAAACAGTTAGCACTGGAATTTTTAAAGAGCTGGTCAATTCGAGAGTGATGGTGCGTGAACTCAATTTAGATGGCGATCAACAAGCAGATCTCACCGTTCATGGTGGAGTTGACAAAGCCGTATATGTCTATCCTTTTGAGCATTATGACTACTGGCGAAGCGAATTGCCTGACACAGAATTAACATTTGGGATCTTTGGTGAAAATTTCACAGTCACAGGATTGAAAGAAGAAGAGCTGAACATTGGCGTTCACGAAGTGTGCGCGATAGCGCTCTTGCTTCAAAATCGGCAGTGTGGAACTAATGGTGACTCAACCGCGCTTACCCTGCTACAAACTAGGGATTCGCTTTGGGCGATCGGATATAGTGAAACGATTTCTCACCAGTCGTCGCACCGGATTTTACTTTCGGGTTTTGCAAGAGGGCGAAGTTGGAGTCGGAGACACTTTAGAGTTGATGAGTCGAGATACCAACAATATCACAGTTGCTGATATCACTCAGCTTTATGTTCGCGAGCAAAATAATCCAGGGTTACTGCATCGTGCAGCTCAAATGGAAGCGTTACCCGAAAGCTGGCGGGACTACTTTCAGGAGCAGATCCGTCGTCAGGATGTGAGATAGATCGACCTGTCGTAAAACGCGATCATATCACTTTTATACACTTACAAGGAGTAATCCCATGACTACATATCGCACAGTTTCAATCGATGGTTTAGACATCTTCTACCGTGAAGCTGGTTCTCGCGATAATCCGACGATTCTACTATTGCACGGCTTTCCAACTTCTTCTCATATGTTCCGCAATCTCATACCAGCCCTCGCTGATAAATTCCATCTCGTTGCACCTGATTATCCTGGCTACGGTAACAGTTCCACGCCAAGTGTAAATGAGTTTGATTACACGTTTGATAATTTGGCTGAGATTGTGGAGAAATTCATTACTGCAATCGATCTCAAAAAGTACAGCCTCTATGTGATGGATTATGGTGCACCGATTGGCTATCGGATTGCCGCTAAATATCCAGAGCGCGTGCAATCTCTGATCGTTCAAAATGGCAATGCTTACGAAGAAGGTCTGCGCGAATTCTGGGAACCAATTAAGGCATACTGGCAAGAGCGATCGCCTGAGAATGCCCAAAAGCTCAAATATCTTGTCACCCTGGAAGCGACGAAGTGGCAATATACCAATGGTGTTCGCAATCTAGAAGCGATCAGCCCCGATACTTGGACTATCGATCAACATTTCCTTGATCGCCCCGGCAACGGTGAGATTCAACTGGCACTGCTGTATAGCTATGGTACGAATCCACCGCTCTATCCCCAATGGCAGGAGTATTTTCGTCAATATCAACCCCCTACCCTGATTGTTTGGGGCAAGAACGACTACATCTTTCCTGCTGACGGTGCTTATCCCTACCAGCGTGACTTGAAAGACGTTGAGTTCCATCTACTCGATACCGGACATTTTGCCCTGGAAGAGGATGGGGATGCGATCGCAAACTATATCGATCAATTTCTTACATCACGACTGTAATCCGTTTTTGGCAGAATAGGACACCCGAAAATGCTCTAGCGAATCCAAACCCGCGAACAAGAATCTAGTGACAGCTTAATTGTCTGCTATTTTGATTTTTCCATTGATCGCGATGAGATATCAGGAGATCAACATGACAACAACGACCGATTTCAATTTTACTGCCCGCGAGACACTACGCCTGCTCGGTCCCGATCCCGAAAACTGGGTGCCTGATCGCCCTGGGATTGATCACAATGTCACTATAATAGGTGGCAGCGGCAGCGGTAGCACCTTTGTATTTGCGCTACGGCGTGCTGGGATCGGTCGCGTGACGGTGATCGATGCAGCCGATGACGAGGCTCATGCAGGCGTGTGGCTGACGCGAGCGCGGATGGAAAAGCTCCGCACGCCCAAAAATGTGCCTGGTCCAGAACTAGGCATCCCAGAATTATCCTTTCAAGCCTGGTACGAAGCGCGGCACGGTACGGAAGCCTACGCGGCGATTGATCGCATAGGGCGAGTGACTTGGGCTGAGTACCTCAGTTGGTATCGGCAATTCCTCAGTATCCAGGTTCGTTACCGGACGAAGTTGGTGCGGATTGAGCCAGCCGCAGGTTTCTTCCGCCTACACCTTGAGGTAAACGGTGTCCCACAGGTAGAGACTACGCGCAAAATTATCTTCGCCAATGGCGTGGCTGGCACTGGTGGTCCATACATACCTCCAATACTGGCTGACTTACCACGTAGGCTGTACGCACATACCGCCGATGCCATCGATTTTGAAGCACTGCGCGGTAAAACTGTGGCGGTGCTGGGTGCAGCGGCTTCAGCTTTCGATGCAGCAGGAGTGGCGCTGGAATCGGGAGCTCAGGCAGTACATTTGTTTGTACGGCGGTCGGCGATTCCGTCTCTACCAATAATTCGGGAACGGGACTACCCTGGTGCTTACTGTAACTATCCCCAACTACCCGATGCAGTCCGCTGGTTCCAAGCTTGGCGCTTTCGTCAAGTAGGCTCCACACCATCACGGAACTCGATTGAGCGAGCGATCGCCTTCCCGAACTTTCACTTACACCTATCTGCACCTTGGAGATCGGCACGGGAAATGGGCGATCGCATTGTCACCCAAGTGAATGATGATGTTTTCGAGTTTGATTTTGCGATCGCTGGTACTGGTTACTTCGTTGACCCAACAAAGCGTCCCGAACTAGCCGACTTTGCCCAGCACATTGCCCTCTGGCGCGATCGCTACGAGCCACCAGAAAACCTGCGCGACGACTATTTGGGAACGCACCCTTACTTTGGTAACGCCCGCGAATACCTAGAAAAAGTACCTGGTACTGCTCCTTATCTAAAAAACATTCACGTATTTAATCCTGCTGGTTTTGTCAGCTTTGGCTTGCCTGTTGGTGACATATTTAGCATCCGCCGCGACATACCTGCAATAGTATCGTGCATCAGTCACGACTTGTTCTTTGAGGACTGGGCGCATCATGAGGCACGTATGACAGGCGATATCGCCCCTGATTTTGAGAACTCGCTCTATGCTGCTGCGGTATGGAAATAACCGATCGAGGCAGCGACTTGCTAGGTTGGCAACCTTTTCAAGATGTTTTTCCTCACTACTGGCACCCAGCGGTGCTTACTACAGGTTATGGAAAATACAGGCAGGTGGATTTCTACCTGTAGAAGCTAGAGTCGGTAAAAAGTAATTGTCATTCTACAATTACTACTTAATAAAGCAGCAGTGTTAAATCAATTAACTTAACAGTGCCATCTCAACAGATTGTTTACAATTCATTAAAGGAGAATGTCATGGTTTCTCAAGCAAATTCGCAAGCAGCAAAAATTCTGGAAGTTGCAGATGATCCCCGTCTTTCCAGAGAAGTGAAGGCATTTTTGAAGGAGCTGAACTCACCAGGGGAGGAGGCTCTAGAGACACTCACTCCACTCGAAGCGCGTCAAGTACTCGTGGATGCCCAAGCTTCTGTTGAAGTCGATCTTTCGGGCATTGAGGAATCTGAGAAAACGATTACCGCTGACGGTTATTCGATTACACTCAACATCGTGCGTCCTGAAGGGGATAAAGGCACATTGCCTGTTTTCATCTTTATTCATGGCGGTGGTTGGGTGTTGGGTGATTACCCAACACACAAGCGCATGGTGCGTGATCTGGTTGTGCTTTCAGGGTTTGCAGGGGTCTTTGTCAACTACACGCGCACGCCAGATGCTCAGTACCCACAGGCGATCAATGAGATTTATGCCGCGACCAAATGGGTTGCCGAGCATGGTGAGGAGATTGGCGTGGATGGCAAAAATCTGGCAGTCGTCGGCAACAGTGTCGGCGGCAATATGACAGCAGTTACTGCTTTGCAGGCGAAAGACAAAGGAGGACCACACATCAAGTTACACATCATGATGTGGCCGATAGTCGATGCTAATTTTGAAACGAATTCTTACCACCAATTTGGCGACAAACGGTACTTGAGTACACCAACCATGAAGTGGATGTATGACATGTACATCGCTGATCCAGAAAAGCGCAAAGACATCTATGCCTCTCCCCTACAGGCGACGGTTGAGCAACTCAAAGGTTTGCCTCCAGCGTTACTTGTGGTTGCGGAGAGCGATATTTTGCATGACGAAGGCACAGCCTATGGGCGCAAGCTCGATGAAGCTGGGGTGGAGGTGACAACGGTGCAATACAACGGCATGATTCATGACTTCGGACTACTCAATGGTTTAGCCGAGTTGCCAGAAACCCGTTCTCTGTTTGTTCAAGCTGCTGCTGAATTGAAGAAACATCTGCAATAGGATGCGTAGTTTACCGCCGCAGGCATCGCTTCCTTAACCGCCAGTTGCAATGAATCCTCGTTCTTGCAGGTTTTGGTATCGCGGGCTTGAGGCTGGTCTGATTTATTCAATCTTCGTTGGGTAAGTCAGAAAAAGCAAGATATCACGCCACAACTACACCCCATTCTTGTCAAATATTAACCTGGCAATTGCTGTGATTACATTCATCCTCACCCTAAATCTTTCTCCCAAGATGGGCGAGGGACTTGCGAACACCAGAACAGAGAAAAACAAATGAACACATTAAAAGAGACATGAACATCAACAAAAATGACACCGCAGTGGTCGTTATCGATCCGCAAAATGACGTTTTAAGTGAAAAAGGGGTTTCCTGGGATTTGGTTGGTGAGAGTGTTAAGGACAATAAGACCGTCGAGAACATTGAGCGAGTTTTCAAAGCCGCAAAGCAGGGGAACTTTGAGGTGTTCATCTCTCCCCACTATTACTATCCCACGGACTACAATTGGAAATTTGCCGGAACCCTAGAGCAGATGATGCTTGGGGTAAAGGAATTTGTTCGCAGTGGACCCTTAAGCCTGGATGGTTTTTTAGGATCGGGCGCCGACTGGCTCGATCGCTACAAGCCTTTTATTGAGGATGGCAAAACGATCGTGGTCAGCCCCCATAAAGTCTATGGACCGCAAAGCAATGATCTCGTTTTGCAACTGCGTAAGCGCAACCTGAGCAAAGTCATTTTGCTCGGAATGTTGGCAAATCTCTGTGTTGAAGCTCACCTGCGCGATCTGATCGAACAGGGATTTGAGGTCCTTATCGTCAAAGATGCAACGGCTGCCCCGCGCCATCCGGATCTCGGTGATGGCTATAAGGCAGCACTGATCAACTTTGGCTATGTTGCCAACGCCGTTCTGTCTACAGACAACGTTGTAGCAACAATGTTGTTGTAGCGGTATAATCCATTCACCACATCTTATTCTTGCCAACTGATTGCGAACTGAGGGGAATATGCTCGGCGCTTGCATTTGGCACTGCGCTTTGTGCAATCGCCTCATCAATCCAAAGAGTCAACCTTATGCTCAAAGCAATTAAACACAACCGCCGCCGCTTTCTCTTAACGGCGGCAGCAAGCATTCTCACAGAAATGGCACTTATGGGTACCGCACACGCAAGCTTCGACAAGCCCAAACGATCTGAATTTAGGTTTACTCCGATCAAGCAGATCAAGGCGGGTGTCCTCGACATCGGTTACTATGAAGCAGGACCGAGCGATGGATCTCCGGTATTGCTGCTGCATGGGTTCCCGTATTCCATCGATAGCTACATTGACGTTGCACCAATGCTTGCTACACGTGGATGTCGGGTGATTGTTCCCTACCTGCGGGGACATGGATCAACCCGTTTTCTCGACAGCGAAACACCACGCTCCGGGCAGCAAGCCGCGATCGGTGTCGATGCGATCGCCTTGATGGATGCATTGCAGCTAAACCGTGCTGTGCTTGCTGGCTATGACTGGGGTGGGCGAGCCGCTTGCGTTGTTGCGGCTCTCTGGCCTGAACGATGCACAGGTCTGGTGTCCGTCAACAGCTACCTGATCCAGGACATTGCCAAGGCAGGGCTACCACTTTCACCCGCCATCGAATCCGGGATCTGGTACCAATACTATTTCCAGACCGAGCGCGGACGCGCTGGACTGACGGCTAACAGACGTGAGATTGCGAGGATTCTCTGGACTCGCAATTCGCCCTCCTGGCACTTTGACGAAGCAACGCTTGATCAATACGCCAGCGCCTTCGACAACCCCGATTATGTGGAGGTCGTCATTCATTCCTACCGCCATCGCCTTGGACTTGCTGTCGGCTATCCCATGTATGAGGAGCTTGAGCAGCGACTTGCCGCGCAACCGACCATTACGGTGCCGACAATCACGCTAGACGGGGACGCAGATGGTGTTGTGCCAGCAACTGATGGGAAATCGACGGCAGCAAAGTTTAGCGGCGAACGTCAGCATCGGGTCATTCCAAACGTCGGTCATAACCTGCCCCAGGAAGATCCTAAAGCATTCGCAACTGCGGTCTGGGAACTCGCATCAAAGAAACGTTAATGGCTTTTCTGGAGCGATAACTCTGCGCCGCTTCACCTTCAAATGGATCGTTGTATAAACTACTCTCAGGTACTTACCTGCTATGAACACCCACACACCGAGCGCTAAGGACATTATCGGACCATCACCGTTGATTGCGATCGAAAACGAAGCACCACCCAAGCTGATTGTCGATCCACCGCTTCCCGAACCGCTAGCACAGGGACGCGTCTTCATCCAGTACCGGACGGAGAATTTGCGTGTGTTACCAGTGTTTGGCAAAGGTGCCCTCGACGTATCGCCGCGCATTGGGCATATCCACATCACTGTCGATGATGCGCCGTGGCACTTTGTTGATGCCAGTGGCGAAACGATTATTCTGGTCGGACTGGAACCTGGTTTGCACAAGGTGTTGATCGAACTAGCCGACCCCACACACAAAGTCATCACCAGCGAAACAGTTACGTTCAAGATCCCCGATCTTGGACGATAAGTTCAACCATCTCTGCAAGGAAAAGCCATTATGAAAATTGATCATCAACCGATTCCGGCATCGTTTTTTGGTATTGTTCTCGGATTGGTGAATTGATTATGCTCAGTGCTGCGATCGTTTGGGTATTGTGAAATTCTAAGATTAAACCAATTTTGTCAATAGTAGTAACGCTGTAAATTAAGTCACAGGTGAGTATCAAATTGAATATTGTACGGGGGATAGAGCCTAAGAATGAGTGGCACTTTTTTTGATAAGGCGTAGGCGTACCCAGCCGTAGGCATCGCTAGCCCAAAAATTGTGTTTTTTACCCCCGTTTTTTAGAAAATTTTAAGCACTATTACTTATTGACAAATTGTTTATGACCTTAAACTGTCATGGATGTCGTTTGAGTGGTGTTGCTGGTGTTCTATCTCGCTAAATGGTTCTGGTTCAGGAATGAAGCACTGGCTGAACTACGGCATCCGATTCAATGCTGCTTTATTGGCTTAGTAGACCTGAGTTCGACGTAAAAAAACGTCTCTAATTCAGGCAGAAACCGAGTTGTATGGGTGGGTTAAATGATAGCAAGCGCCAAAGTTTGATTAGGAAAAAATCTGCCTCTTGTAGTGAATCTAAATCTTCTATCGTTAGATTTAATGAAGGTTTTTTCTCTTGGTATGTATAAGCAATTAAACCAGCAATAACATTAACCATGAAATTACAAATACTGCGGTAGCAGGCATCATCTACAGTGATAGGATATCAGGCATGGGCTGAAGAGTAGTTTTTGAGTTGTCGTTGTGAGAGACAATAACTCTACTACATCAGCCCGATCTCTTCATACTCTTTTTTTGGCGAAGGTATTGTACTGACAAACTGTATAATTAGCGATGTCGCTCATGATAATCATCGAAAGAGATCGCAATGATTGCCCTACCTGGAGTTGCCATCCAAAGCAAAATCTATGAGAGTTCGGCATCTGTGGTGTATCGGGGGATCAGAGTGCAAGATAATCGATCGCTCATCGTCAAGATGCTCAAACTTGATTATCCCTCTACCCAAGAACTGACTCGCTACAAACAAGAATATGAAATTACCTGCTCCCTCAACCTGCAAGGAGTCATCAAGGCATACAGCCAGCAGGAATATCAACGCACACTTGTAATTTTATTAGAAGACTTTGGTGGAGAGTCTTTAGAACAATGGATGCACAAGTGTCCAGAGACTTTCTCTCCCATGCCCTTATCTACTTTCCTCCGGCTTGCCATTGACCTGACAGACATTTTGGGCAGAATCCATGCAGCTAATGTGATTCATAAGGACATCAACCCCGGCAACATTGTCCTCAATCTACATACTGGTGTTGTAAAAATCATTGACTTTGGGATTGCCACCCGCTTTAACCGCACGAATCCAACTTTCAAAAGCCACTATGCTTTAGAAGGAACCCTCCCCTACCTGTCTCCAGAACAAACTGGGAGAATGAATCGTTTGCTCGATTACCGCACTGATTTCTATTCGCTGGGCGTTACTTTCTACGAACTGCTAACCAGACAACTGCCGTTTCCCACAACGGACATCCTTGAACTAGTCCATTGTCATATTGCTAAACAGCCACCTCCACCTCATGAATTGAATGCAACGATTCCCAAAGCAGTTTCAAATATAATTATGAAACTGATGGCCAAAAATGCCGAGGATCGCTATCAAAGTGCTTGGGGAATCAAAGCGGATTTAGAGATTTGTGCCGAGCAATTAATAGAAATTGGTAAAATTGATAAGATTCAACTGGGTCTGCAAGATATTCGAGATCGGTTTCAAATTCCTCAAAAACTCTATGGAAGAGACAAAGAAGTTGCAATGTTAATAGCGACTTTTGAGCGCGTTGCTGCTTCACCAAACTATGTAGAAAATATTTCAGAACGCGAACAAAATAGCAACTCAACATTCCCAGTCGAAATGATGTTGGTATCTGGCTATGCTGGAATTGGGAAATCAGCATTAGTGCAGGAAATTTATAAACCAATTACCCAAAAGCGGGGCTATTTTATCTCTGGGAAGTTCGATCAATTTCAGCGCAATATTCCCTACAGTGCGATCGCAGATGCTCTGCAAAAATTAATACAGCAACTACTCGGTGAGTCAGACGAGCAAGTGCAGCAATGGCGATCGCGTCTGCTTACAGCTTTAGGAAACAACGGACAAATCATTATTGATGTCATCCCAGAAGTTGAGTTAATTATTGGCAAGCAGCCACCTGCACCAGAAGTTGGCACAACTGAAGCTCAAAATCGCTTCAATCGAATTTTTCAATCGTTTGTGCGGGTGTTTTGTTCCAAGGAACATCCTCTAGTAATTTTTCTAGATGATTTGCAGTGGATAGACTCAGCAACGCTAAAGTTAATCGAGTTGATGCTGCTAGATGAGCAAATCCAATCTCTATTTTTAATTGGAGCATATCGAGATAATGAAGTAAATTCAACGCATCCACTGGTATTAATGCTAGAAAGACTGCAAAAACAAGGAGTAGTTTTTCAAAAAATTATCCTGACACCCTTAACGCTGGAATCGTTGAGTCAGTTAATTGCTGAGACGCTACATCACAATCCTGACAATGTTCATTCTTTGGCTGAGTTAGTGCTACGTAAAACTGAGGGCAATCCTTTTTTTGTCAATGAATTTTTGAGAATGCTGTATAGCGAAAATTTGTTGACCTTTGATACAGAAGACTTAAGTTGGCAATGGAACATTGCTCGAATCCAAGCCCAAAATATTACCGATAATGTTGTGGAATTAATGCTAGTCAAGTTGAAGAAACTACCAGAGTCCACACAGCAAATTCTCCGATTAGCGGCTTGTATTGGGGCTGAATTTGATTTAGATGTTTTATCGATTGTTTGCGAGCAATCACCTCAATTAGTTTTTTCAGATTTACTCGCAGCCATACAAAATGGATTAATTCAACCCCGATCTGAATTAGATGAAAACTTGTTAATCAAAGAACATAAGTTTCTGCACGATCGCGTACAGCAAGCTGCCTATACTTTAATTGATGAGGCGCACAAACAAGTTGTTCATTTACAAATTGGGCAAAATCTGTTGACAAAAACCTTGCCAGAGCAACTATCAGAACGAATATTTGAAATTGTCGATCATCTCAATCATGGAATTGAGCTGATTACCGAGCAATCCGAACGCAATGAAATTGCGCGATTAAATTTAATCGCAGGTGAAAAAGCAAAAGCAGCGATCGCTTATAATGTCGCCAAAAAATATTTAGCTACAGCAAGAGTTTGGCTAGCAGCTTCTAGCTGGCAAACCAACTATGACCTGACTTTAGATTTATATACAGAAACAACAGAAATCGCCTATTTATGTGGTGATTTTGAAGATGTAGAACACTGGTTATCGATTGTACTACAAAAAGCTAAGACAGTTCTCGATACCGTAAAAGTTTACGAAGTCAAAATTCAAACCTATGTCGCGCAGGAGCAGTTGTCAAAAGCGATAAATACTGGATTGCAAGTTTTGCCGCAACTGGGGATCACTATTCCTAAAACGCCTAGCCAATCAGATATTCAGCTTGAACTGGACGCAATCGCATCACTCTTCAATGAGAAGTCAAGTGAAGAGCGGGTTCATTCACCGAAAATAGCCGAGCCAAACCAGTTAGCGGCGATGCGAATCCTATCCAGAATAACGCTTGCTGCTCATCTTGCCGCCCCTGATATAATGCCACTATTTGTTTCTAAACAGGTTAGCCTGTCAATCCAATATAGTAATGTGCCAGTGTCTCCCTTTGTGTACGCTCTGTATGGATTCATTCTTTGTCGGACGGTCGGAGACATCGAGTCTGGCTACAAGTTTGGGCAGTTGGCTCTCAAACAGTTGTCACAGCCAAATACTCAGCCACTCAAAGCTAAGACATTACTGAGCGTCAACATATTCATCGCTCACTGGAAAAAGCATTCCAGAGAAACATTGCAGCCATTCATAGAAGGCTATCACAGTGGTTTGGAAACTGGAGATTTAGAGTTTGCTGCCTACTGTGCTGAAGTTTACTGCTTACTGTGCCTCTGGGTGGGCAAGGAACTCGTAGAACTCGAACGTGAGATGAGCATGTACGGTGAAGCCATCCGTCAATTGAAACAGGAAGCAGCACTTACTTGGACTCAGATGCATCATCAGGTTGTCTTAAACTTGATGGGACGCTCAGCCAATCCTATCTGTCTAAACGGTGAAGCTTACAATCGAGAGAATAGATTGCGGCAACATGAAACAGAAAATAATGGCACCTCAATCTTTTTCTTATATTGCTACCAGCTTTTTCTTTGCTATTTATTTTCTGAGTATTCCCAGGCAGTTGAAAACTCCAGTTTAGTGGCACCGTATGTGCGCTACGTGGAATCCACACCTCCTGTTTCTGTGTATTATTTTTATAGTTCTCTGGCACAACTCGCAACCTATTTTACAAGCAGCGATCAAGCGCAAGTAAAAATCCTGGAAGCAGTTGCAGTTAACCAGAATAAACTCCAGGTATGGGCAGATCGTGCGCCGATGAATCATTTGCATAAATACCAGTTGGTGCAAGCAGAGACGGCGCGAGTTCTAGGTCAGTTATTTGAGGCAGAAGAATTTTACGAACAAGCTATTCAAGGAGCCAGAGAAAATAGATATATCCAAGAAGAGGCGTTAGCTTATGAATTGGCTGCAAAACATTATTTAGCCAGAGGTAGAGAAAAATTTGCCCAAACCTATATGAAGGAAGCTCACTATTGTTATGAGCGTTGGGGAGCGACTGCCAAGGTTAGAGATTTGGAAACTCGCTATCCGCAGTTCTTTTCCCAGTCGTCAAACAAGGCTTCTCAAACAATTCCCAAGATTTCTAAAACTACTTCTAACAGCTCGCCCATTGCTTTTGATTTAGCGGCAGTACTAAAAGCATCACAAGCGATTTCGAGTGAAATTGAACTGGATCGATTGCTCAATTATTTAATGAAAATCTTAATTGAGAACGCTGGCGCACAAACTGGATTTCTAATTTTGGAAAATTCAGGAGAATGGGCGATTGAGGCTGCTTGCGTACTCAATAATGATGAAAACGTCTGTGCTACGCGAGTACTGCAATCTATCCCAATAGACAATTGTCTTCCGGAATCGATTATTAATTATGTGCTCCGGACTCATGAATCTGTCATTTTAAATGATGCCACTCGTGAAGGTAATTTTATTAATGAGCCATATATTCAACACAACCAAACTCAATCAATCTTCTGTTTGCCACTGCTGAATCAAGGTAAGCTTGTCGGCGTATTGTATTTAGAAAATCAGCTAGCAACTGGAGCATTTACACCAGAGCGATCGCAAGTTTTGCATCTGTTATCGACCCAAGCAGCGATCGCCATTGAAAATGCCAAACTCTACTCCAAGTTGCGCGCTAGCGAAAGTCAGATGGCTCAATTTCTGGAAGCGGTGCCGATAGGAATTGGAGTCGTGGATACACTGGGTCGCCCTTGCTACGCTAATCAACAGGCAATTCAGCTATTGGGCAAAGGGATTATTCCTGGTGCGACACCAGAGCAACTTGCAGAAATTTATCAACTTTATCTAGCGGGAACAGAGCAACCATATCCCATTGAGAACTTGCCAGTGATGCGGGCGTTGAGTGGCGATCGCACGAGAATTGACGATTTAGAAATTCGCCAAAACAATGCAATCATTCCAGTTGAAGGGTGGGGAACTCCAGTATTCGACGAACAGGGCAATGTGATTTATGCGATCTCAGCTTTTCAAGACATCACCGAACGCAAACAAGCAGAGCAATTGCTAGCCGATTATAATCGTACCTTAGAACAACAGGTAGCTCAAAGGACAGCAGCTTTACAGAAAAGCGAAGCAGAACTGCGCGCGCGAGAACAGGAGTTACGACTGATTACCGACGCTCTCCCCGCTTGTATCTGTTATGTAGATACAGATCGGCGCTATCGATTTGCCAATCGAACTTATGAGGAATGGTATGGCTGTAGTCGAGATGAAATTCTGGGTAAGCAGGTTCGTGAAGTCATAAGTGAGGCAGCTTATCAAATTATTGAACCGTACATCAATCGAGCGCTAGCAGGACAGATTATAACCTATGAGGCAGAAGTCCCTTTGCCGTTGGGCAAAAAGTATATTGCTGTCACCTCCATCCCCGATTTCGATCTCAATGCTCAAGTGAGAGGATACTATGGTCTGATTACAGATATCAGCGAACAGCGAAACGCTGCACTGCGTGAACGCAAACGCGCAGAAGATGCATTAATTTTGGAAGAACGCAACCGTATGGCGCGAGAAATCCACGATACACTAGCCCAAGCTTTTACTAGCATCATTGTTCACTTAGATGCCGCTTCCCAACGCCTCAAGCTCGATCCAGATGCCGCCCAGTCACACCTGAAAACAGGGCGTGTTTTGGCGCGTTCTGGGCTTGCCGATGCTCGCCGCTCGGTAGAAGCACTCCGCCCACAGATATTAGAAGAAGGGGATTTGTATAGCGCCCTTGAACGATTCATGACTCAGATGTTTTACCTTACACCCGTTCGGGTAGTTTGTACCACGATCGGCGAACCCTATGCTTTACCGAATGAAGTCGAAGTGAATCTGCTTCGCATCGGGCAAGAGGCGTTAACCAATGCTTTTAAGTATGCAAATGCCAGCAAAATCTGCGTTGAGTTGCGGTATGAGCGATCGCAGTTCGTCTTGCAGATCGAAGACAACGGTCAAGGGTTTGAAAGCAGCAGTCTGTCTATCGGTCGGGGCTTTGGGTTACTCGGAATGACCGAACGCGCCCAACGTATTGGAGCAGAATTGACGATTGTGAGTCACCTTGGACAAGGTACAGAAATTGTAGTGAGAGTACAAACGCCATGACGCACCGCTTAACCGCTACACCTGACTCCTCTGCAATCCGCATCTTGATTGGCGATGACCATCCATTTATGCGAGAGGGTCTAACAGCCGTACTCGATTATAAACCGGATATGACCGTAGTCGGGCAAGCCTGCAACGGTTACGAAGCAGTAGAATTGTTCCGCCAACATCAACCCGATGTTACATTGATGGATTTGCGGATGCCTGAACTGAGTGGCGTTGACGCGATTGCTACCATCTGTGCTGAGTTTGCAGATGCTCGGATTATTGTCCTGACAACCTACGATGGTGACGAAGACATCTATCGGGGACTGCGAGCAGGCGCAAAAGGCTATGTCTTAAAAGATGCAGAACCAGACGAACTACTGACAGCGATTCGGGCAGTTCACAACGGACAACAGTATATCCCCCCTGCCGTGGGAGCAAAACTAGCAGAGCGGATGCGGAGTCCAGAACTGAGCGATCGCGAGTTAGAAGTGCTGCGCCTGATGGCAACAGGCAAGAGTAATTTAGAGATTAGTACTGGCTTGGCGATCGCTGAAGGGACAGTCAAATTTCATGTGAAAAATATTTTGAGCAAACTGGGAGTGAGCGATCGGACTCAAGCGATGATTGTTGCATTCAAGCGTGGCATTATTACGCTTTAAGAATTCAGCCAAAGCTTCAAATGAATAAATTCAGAATTATCACCTGCTCTTGAGGATAGGTTGTTTCTAGCCCTAAGAGTAAATTGATCCCTATCCCTGTTGCTAGTGCAAAAACTCCCCGCAGGGGATGCGACAAAGTGGGGTCAATTTTTATATTCTTAGAATCAAGAAACGATATTCAATTTCTTACTGTTATTTCTAGCATTTTCATCGCTAAGATGCTATCCACAGACCGCATAAAACAACAATGAGTCAGACAAGCGATAGCGACAGGTTGCTCATACCAATTTCAGAACACGATCGCACCCAAGGAACAATCAATGCATCAGTCGTTTTAGTAGAATACGGTGACTATCAATGTCTTTCCTGTAGTGAGGTTCACAGGATGATTCAAGAGATTCAGCAACAAATTCAATTGTGCTTTGTATTCCGCCATTTCCCGCGCATACATCTTCATCCCCAAGCACAAAAAGCAGCAGAAGCAGCAGAAGCCGCCGCCGCACAAAATAAATTTTGGCAGATGCACAATCTCTTATTTGCAAATCAATTCGCACTTGACGACGGCTATCTTTTAGAGTGTGCCAATCAGATACAGCTTGACATTGCTCGATTCCTTCGGGATATGACAGACCATGTTCATACTGAACGAGTCATTCAAAACATTCAAGGTGGCATACAAAGCGGTGTCATTAGTACACCAGCCTTATTTGTCAACGGAGTTCGCTATCGGGATGCATGGGATACACAGAGACTACTCGCTGCGATTCTCTAGGGAAATGGCTATGCCAACACCTCAGCTAGAAATTCTGAATCTATTTGATAGGCGTGGGATATCTGCTAATACCAATTCACTAAAATAATGAAACAAATGTAAACCCTCAAAGCCTTGCTGCATCTAAATTATTGAATTGCGTTAGCGCAGCGTAAAGCCTTCTCTTCGAGAGGCTTCGCCAACGGCATAGCTTCGCTTAGAGCGAGTCCGCGTTCGCGCAGCGTCTCGTAGAGAGCGTCATTGCGAATTGCGAATTGTGAATTGGTATAAGACTACTGCTCAAGCTATCTCAAAACTGTTTTTGTTTGAGGTTGAATGAACCAAATGAACTCTCTGGAAATAATCAAGAAAGCTTACATTTACTTAGGAGAAAAAGATATTTCTAATTATTTTTCCCTGATGTCTCCTAATGTCGAGTTTTATCAAACTGAAGAACTTCCTTGGGGCGGTCAGTATCGTGGTTTTGATGAGATCAAAGTTTTTTTCTCAAAGATTTTTCCACTGATTGATTCTTCAGTCGAGATATCTCACTACATTCACGCGGGCGAGCAAACTGTTGCCATCGGCAAGACGAGTGGCGTAGCAAAACTAACTGGGAAATCATTCAGTTGTAACTTGGCTCACATTTGGACAGTCAAGGAAGAAAAAATTGTTCGATTAGAAGTTTACATCGACACTGATGCAATGAAAACTGCACTGAGATTAGCCTAACAAGTTGGTTTAATTCGTCTTATTTATAAAATGTTTCACAGGTTTTAACAGGAGGTTCACAGATGAAGATTTTTGTCGCAGGGGCGACGGGAGTGATTGGTCGTCCGCTAATCGCGCAATTGCTTGCCAAAGGTCATGATGTAGTTGGATTGACCCGTTCTTCAGAAAACGCGCAAACTATAGCCGAACAAGGTGTGGAACCTGCGATCGCAGATGTGTTCGATGCAGATGCTGTCAAAGCTGCCATCAACAGCGTTCAGCCGGAAGTGGTGATTGAACAACTGACCTCCCTGCCTAAAACCTACACAGGCGAGTCGATGAGTGCAGCAGCAGCCTTGAACACTCGGATTCGTCGAGAAGGGGGTGCTAATGTGCTGGCAGCAGCACAGGCGGCAGGCGTGCGCCGTTACCTGAGACAGTCGATCGCATTTTGGGGGGTTCCTGGTACGGGATTAGCAGACGAAGAAACACCGATATCCTTGGATGCTTCGCCCGCAGTTGCAGCAGATGCACATACAGTGACCGAAATCGAGCATCGCCTCCTCAAAACGTCAAATCTAGAAGGGATTGTCCTACGCTATGGCTTCTTCTACGGGCCTGGCACTTGGTTTGCTCTTGATGGCGACGTTGCAAACCAAGTACGACAGCAACAATTCCCAATCGTGGGGAATGGGGAAGGTGTATGGTCATGGTTACACGTTGAGGATGCAGCGATCGCTACAGTTGCGGCAGCAGAGCGAGGTAATCCCGGCATTTACCTAATTACGGACGATCGCCCCTTAGAAGTGCGCGAGTGGCTCTTGGCTTTTGCTCGTTGGTTGAATGCGCCACCACCTCCCCAGATATCAGTTCAAGAGGCTCTAGAAATAGGTGGTGCGGATGCTGTTTACTACGGTACTCAAATGCGCGGCGCATCAAACGCCAAGGCAAAACGCGAACTTAATTTTCAGCCGCGACCTTTGGAATGGCTGGTTGGAAATGCTGTGGCTCATGCCAATGCTAGTTAGCAATTTTAACAAGAAGCAAACAACAACAGACAATTAACAAGGATAAATCATCATGACTTACTATGACTATATTGTGATTGGTGCTGGGTCAGCAGGCTGCGTGGTTGCTAATCGTCTGACCGAAAACCCTGACACGACTGTGTTGTTGCTCGAAGCGGGCAATCCAGATACAAAACCAGAGATTCAAATTCCGTTGGACTGCACAACCCTACCTGGCACCGAGGTGGACTGGGGATACTTCTCCCAACCAGAGCCGTATCTCAAAAATCGCCAAATCTTTTGTCCTCGTGGTAAAGTTTTGGGGGGCAGCAGTTCGATTAATTTCCTAGTGTATATCCGGGGCAATGCTCACGATTACGATCACTGGCAGTCACTAGGGAATCCCGGTTGGAGTTACCAGGATGTCTTGCCCTACTTCAAGAAATCTGAACACCAGCAACGCGGATCTGACGCATATCATGGAGTAGATGGGGAATTGAGCGTCACTGATGTTATGTCCCCTGCTCCCATCTCCCAACGATTTGTTGATGCAGCCGTGGCATTGGGATACGATTACAACCCTGATTTCAATGGCATAAAGCAGGAAGGAGTGGGGCCGATTCAGTTGACGGTCAAAGAGGGGAAACGGCACAGTGCTGCTGCGGCATTTCTCGTGCCGATTTTGGATCGTCCGAACTTAACGGTGCAAACGGGTACGTTGGTGACTCGGTTATTGTTTGAAGGCACTCGCGCCGTTGGGGTGGAATATTTGCGTCAGGGAATGCTGCATCAGGTCAGAGTTAATCAGGAAGTGATTGTCAGTGCAGGTTCGTTTGACTCGCCCAAGTTGCTAATGCTTTCTGGCGTTGGAGATACAGCAAAATTACAAGCAATGGGAATTCCTGTGGTGGCTCATTTACCCGGTGTGGGTCAAAATCTGCAAGACCACATTCTCGTTCCTGTGCCCTACGAAGCAACTCAGGATTTACACACGGCAAGGACCAGCAATGGCTGTGCTGAAGTTGGATTGTTTTTGCATAGCGAGAACAATCAGGAGGCTGCGCCAGATTTAGAATTAATTTTTGGCCCGCTGATGTGGGCACCTCCTGGCTATGCTAACTCTGGTTTGGGCTTCACGGGTCTAATTGCTTTAGTTCATCCTGAAAACATTGGCAGTATCAGTTTGCGTCCTGCCGAAGGCAGCAGCGCTTCGCTATCGCCCGATCCCAAAGACACACCAGTGATTCGACTAAACTATCTGCAAAGTCAATCCGATGTGCAAAAGCTCGTTGCCGGAGTTAAATTAATGCGCCAATTGTTCCAGACCAGTGCTTTTGATGAATTTCGTGGTCGGGAAGTTGCTCCAGGCGCTGATGTAACTGACGATGTAGCCCTTGAAGCATATGTGCGCGAAACTTGCGGTACGGTGTTTCATCCAATCGGCACCTGTAAAATGGGAACTGACTCTATGGCAGTTGTAGACCCTGAACTACGGGTATATGGAGTTGAGGGGTTGCGTGTCGTTGATGCTTCAATCATGCCAACTTTAATTACGGGACATACGAACGCGCCCACAATAATGATTGGCGAAAAAGCAGCTGATTTAATTAAAGCAGCACGTAGCGTTTCAAAGCAAGCACATAAAGCAATTGCCAGGTGACTCGCTTGCATATAGACGTGAAGAAACTTCTAATACCAATTCTCTAAAATTCGGCAACAGATTCAAACCCTAAAAACTAAATTCTGTAAGACTTCCGTAATTACGAATTACCAATTGGTATAAGATCGCCTAAATCTGAAAGTAGGAAGAATGAACGATCGCTCGACACTAACAGGTAAAAAGGCACTGATCGCCGGAGGCACAAAAGGGATTGGACGAGCGATCGCTCAAGAATTCCTCTGGCTTAGTGCTGAAGTAGCGATTATTGCTTGCCATCAAGAAACTCTCATCTTATACAAGTGCATTTGAGGTAGAATAAAAATGAAAATTGCTCAATATGGAACAACGATCGCGGTTCTTCATGCGATCGCTAATGGACTACATGGTTTAGCACATGTGGAAATCCCTGTTGCCCTCTCTGTGCTTCAGAGTTCGTTTGTGGGGATTGTGATTTTTCTGACTCCCATCATTGCAGGCGTTTTACTTTGGACACAGTTCTACCGCATTGGTAGTTGGCTGTTGCTCAGTTCATTAGCAGGATCGCTCCTTTTTGGAATCTACAATCATTTCATCGTAATTAGCCCCGATCATGTGTCTCAAGTTTCCTTGACAGGTTGGGGTCTGCTTTTTCAAGTTACAGCCATTCTCATATTAATAGTAGATGGATTCGGGTGCGGGATTAGCGTTTGGGCATTGAAAACAATCCAGCAACCAGAGGAGGTCTTATGAGTTCGTAACCATCATCGTTCCTAGAGATCGCAACACTGGGGGCAGTAGCACTGTGAACTCACAATCAACAAGCAGTTAGGGTTTCTCAAAATCCATCTGCAACCCTCATTTTCTCAGTGTTGAAACACTTACACTATCTTGCACTTTAAGGAGGAAGAACCATGAGCCAATCTAATCTATCCATTGCTACCCAAGAAGTAGCTACCAGTACCATCTTGGACACTGCAGA
>NZ_JBALGC010000116.1:0-63902 GCF_036916575.1 Nostoc sp. | reverse complement strand
ACTGTTCGTTACTTAAGTCTCCTCGGTTCATCTTTACTACATAGCGATCGCCTATTTTTTTAGGATACAACGAGTTTGAAAACACGCCCTAGCCCTCCTTCCCTACAAGGGAAGGGGGGTTTCAAAGCCTCTCGACCTTTTGGGAGAGGAATGGAAGCGGGGTTTTTAGCATACTTTAAGACTTCTCAAACATCCTCTAAAAGCGTGGTTTGAATTAGTCTTAATCATTATTTTTTCCGCCCCCAAGGGAAGGCAGTCCGTTGCGTATTTTCCAAAAGTTAAAGGAACAGAACAGCGGGGTATGCACCAAAAAACAATGAGTAATGACTAATACTTCTCTACCTTGGGCTGCGCCCTAAGCGTAGCTATGCCGCAGGCTTTACGGCAACTCTTAGAGACGCTCTTGCGTTCGCTCAGTACAAGTGACCAATGACTAATGACTACTTAATCAACTCACTGGAACTTCCAGAGGTAATTTTAATACATTGGCAACCATAGCAATCAATTTAGTGGGGTCAATTGGCTTAGATAAATGCTGCTGAAACCCTGCTGAAAGTGCTTTTAAACGGTCTTCCTCTCGTGTGTACGCTGTTAAAGCGATCGCCGGGATACGTCCGCCTTGTTCTGGTTCCAAAGAGCGCAGTTTCCGAATCAGCGTATAACCATCTTGCTCTGACATGCCGATGTCGCTAATCAGGATATCTGGTTTTGCTTGTTCAAGTACTGCTAGCGCTTCATCAACTGATGCTACCGCAGTGGCAACCGCTCCATACTCCTCAAACATAAAACTGAGAAAGTTACGGGTATCGGCTTCATCATCTACAACTAAAACTCTTAATCCAGCAAGCAGCGCCGATGCCACAGGGGAGGAAATTTCTCCTGTGGCTTCTCTACTCCCCCTATTACGCCTACTGTCTTGTAGCAATGGTAGTCTCACAGTAAAGGTTGCTCCTTGTCCAGTGCCTAAACTTTGGGCAAAGATTGTACCCTTGTGCAGTTCCACTAAATGACGAACGATCGCTAATCCTAGCCCTAGTCCATTGTGCGATCGCGTTGTAGTGCTGTCTGCTTGCCGGAAACGCTCAAATACTTTAGGTAAAAACTCGGAACTGATGCCAATGCCCGTATCGATAACTTGAATTTGGGCGTATTTGTGAGCTGTCTGGTGTTCTTGACTACAGACTACTGACAGATTCACTTCTACCCTGCCACCCTTAGGGGTAAACTTAATGGCATTAGTTAGTAGGTTCCAGACAACTTGCTGTAACCGGGCTGGATCGCCATAAACTAACCCTACCGAAGTATCCAGGATAGTATTTAACTTAATATCTTTTGGTTCTGCTAGGGGACGCACTGCTTCTAAGGCTGCCTCCATCACCGAGATCAGATTCACAGCAGATACATTTAACCGCAACTGACCACGGATAATCCGGGATACATCTAAGATATCCTCAATTAGTTGCATTTGAGATATAGCATTGCGTTCAATCGCCTCTAGGGCGCGAGATGTGGCTTTTTCGTCAAGTTTCTTAGAGCGGAGGATTTTTGACCAGCCTAGCATTGAAGTTAGGGGTGTGCGAAGTTCGTGGGAGAGAACGGCGAGAAACTCATCTTTCATCCGATTTGCTGCTTCTGCTTCCTGTCTTGCCGTCTGTTCTCGAATCACTTGAGCGCGGACTTCTTCTGCTTGTTTGCGTTCAGTAATATCTTCGAGGGTGCCTACATATCCCAGCAATTCTCCTTGACCGGAAAGCATCGGTGATGAGCGAACCTGAACCCAACGGATGCTACCGTAAGCAGTTTGAAAGCGAAACTCTTCAGAGTAGTCGCGACCTTCACGAATGTAATTAGACCAACTGGCAATTGCTCGTTCTCTATCTTCTGGATAAACAGATTCTAGCCATTTCTTTTCTAAACTCTCTGTCGCTTTCAAGCCACAAATTGCCTGATAGCGGGGATTAGTATACCTACAGCTTCCTTCAGTATCAATTTCAAAAATGCCAACGGGTGAACAGGTACTCAGCGATCGCAATCGTTCTTCACTTTGCCTGAGTTCCGCATTCACAGCTACCAGCTGCGCTGCTTGTTGCTTGACGGCTTCTGTTTTCTTAAATAGTTCTACGAATACTGTGACTTTAGAAGTCAAGATATTCGGGTCTAATGGTTTGAGCAAATAATCAACTGCACCCAAGGCATAGCCTTTAAACAGCATTTGGTCGCTGCTGCTAAAGGCGGTGAGAAAGATAATTGGAGTGTGACGCGATCGCCCCCGATTCCGAATCAAGGTAGCAGTTTCAAAGCCATCCATCCCTGGCATTTGCACATCTAGCAAAATCACCGCAAAGTCTTGATGCAGCAGGCACCTCAAAGCTTCTTCCCCAGAAGTAGCTCTCACGAGATTCTCCCCTAGTTTTTCTAGGATTGCCTCTAGTGCCAGCAAATTTTCTAGCTTATCATCCACTAGGAGGATGTTTACTTTGGGTTCCATCTGCATGGGTTTATTTCCGTGATGAGTGACAAAGCTTGACCATCTGGGCAGCAATGTCTGAGAGTGTCAAAATCCAGTCTACTGCAACAGCAGAAATTGCTGCCTCTGGCATAATATCGCTCTCAGCTGTGGCAGGTTCCTGTACAATAGTAATGCCTCCCAGCGCTTTTATTTTCTTAAGACCTTGCATACCATCTTGATTTGCTCCTGTTAATATTACACCAATAACTTGCTGGGTGTAGACATCGGCTGCTGACTCAAACAGCACATCGATAGATGGTCTGGCATAGGAAACAGGCTCATCAGTCGAAAGAGCAAAGTGATCTAGTTCAATCAGCAAGTGATAATCTGCTGGAGCTAGGTAGATATGTCCTGGTAGTATTTCGTCTTTGTCTTCCACTTCTCGAATCGGCAACAAAGTGAATTCTTGTAATAACTCCTGGAGTGTGTTGTTAGACTCCTTGTGACGGTGTTGCACGATCGCGATCGGCACTAGGAAGTCTGCTGGTAAGTTCCCCAGGATAATTTTTAATGCTGATAATCCGCCTAAAGAAGTACCAATCACCACAATTTTAAACGACACTTGTTTAGTCATCACACCTGTAGAATGTGGGTTTCAATCTTAGTGTGACTTGATGGCTCATAAAATCCTTTGAGCATTTTCCAGTTCCACCACAGCTACTAACTTATCTTGATTTATACCAACTCATGAAAATTATATATTTTTGTCATTTGGATTACAATTAAATATTTTATCATTGTGAAAAACTTTACATAAAAATATTATAATTAGGCTTTTTTAAATTTTAATTAATGCCAGAATTAATACATTGTGAAAATACTTTTTTGCTAACTAACTAACATTTGAAATTTTAATTATTATTGTTTTGACAATTCATAAAAATTTACTTAAGCTAAAAGATAGGTTAAGCAAATCAACAAACGACAGCGATTTTGTTTAGCTACATCAAAAATTGCTGTTGCAGACTATTGGCATGAGGAAATTAATCGTAACTAAAGTTATTCGGTGTAGGTAAGTTTACTAGATTTGTCTACAAAAAGCTAAGACATGATTAAGCGTATTGAACCGCGCAGATATTGAACAGATTTTGGTCAATTATGGATAGATACTTGTGGTGATGTTAGTGAGTATCCATCAATCATTGAAGTTTGACTAGCGATTTTAGATTTTGGATTAGGGTCTTCTGGTTTATGCTCCATCAGGTGCAGAATAAATCTAAAAGGCGCTCGATAACTTGAAGAGGCTGTGCTATCGGCAATCCAAAATCCAAAATTGATTTACTACAGTGCGGTAGATATGTCCAGGAGAAGACAATGCTTGAGTATTTTACATCTTTGAACGACCACAATTTACCGTATCCAGATACGATTCATCCCATCATTGTCCACTTCGTAATAGCGATGGTGTTGTTTTCCTTTTTCTGCGATGTAGTGGGCTATTTTACTGGTAAAGCCAGTCTTTTTGAGGTGAGTTGGTGGAATATGTTAGTTGCCACGATCGCCATCTTCGTCGCAATCATTTTTGGTCAGTTTGAAGCGGGTTTAGCACAACCTTACAGCCTAGTTAAATCGGTGCTGAATTTGCATACGCTCATTGGTTGGTCGCTTTCGGGAATCATCACAGCAATTACAGCTTGGCGCTATGTAATTCGTGCCCGCAATCCGCAAAAAGTACCGATTTATTATTTGGGAGCCGGACTAGTTTTGACTTTAATAGTTGGCTTGCAAGTATATCTCGGAGATGAGCTTGTTTGGGTATATGGATTGCATACCGTGCCAGTTGTGGAAGCATTAAAGGATGGTCTGTTGCCATGAACTCAGAACTGATTGACCAATTGACCGACTCTCTAGGCGCAAACGGATTACCTTACACCATTCCTATTCATCCCAATTTAGTCCATCTGACAATAGGTTTGTTCATTATTGGGATGACCTTTGATACCGTTGGTGTTCTGTTCCCATTCCAAAAATGGGTCTTCAAATTTTTGGCAATCACTGTGGAACGTGACAACTTATTTGATGTTGGCTGGTACAACATGCTAGCTGCCAGCATCATTACATTTTTCACGGTGGGAGCAGGCTTTTACGAAATGCTATTGGCAACACCACCAGCTGATACCAAGAGTGCCTGGGGATTGCAGGCAATGGAAACTATGCTCTGGCATGGTGTAGGTGGTGTCTTCTTATTAGCGCTAATTGTTGGCATGACCATCTGGAGAGGATGGCAACGATTCGTTTGGGGCAAACAAGAATATAAACAAACAGATAGAGAAGTGCAATGGCTCTATCTGTTCGCGGGTATAGCAATCATATTGATTATGTACGTCCACGGGACACTAGGGGCGCAAATGGCTACCGAATTTGGCATACACAATACAGCAGATAGTTTGCTGCGATCGCATCAAGACCTCAACACAACACTCAAATAGTGATTTGTCAATTGTCCTACCCTGCCTTAAGCCGCAGAAGCGTCTATGTCATTTGTTTAAAGTTACTAACCATCGACCAATGACCAATGACCAATGACTAATGACCAATGACCAATGACCAATGACCAATGACTCTTGACCATGAAAATCCAGAAGATTTTAAATATTTTGACGCTGTTTACAGGGGTGATCGCAGTGACTGTTACTAGTCTGTGGATCGGCAAGCAGGCTTACTCCTGGCTTCCCCCCCAAGCAGCAGCCGAATCCCAACTAATTGATGATTTGATTAGCTTGTTAGTAACCCTCGGTGCCTTCATCTTCTTGGGAGTAACAAGTACTCTGATGTATTCTGTGATCTTCCATCGGGCAGTCAAAGATGACTTCACCGACGGCCCCCCAATTGATGGTAATGTGGCAGTGGAAGTCATCTGGACAGCCATCCCAATTCTCTTGGTGTTTTGGATTGCAGGTTATAGCTACCAAGTCTACGAGCAAATGGGGATCCAAGGGCCAATGGAACTTGTCCATCTGCATAACCCGATGAGGATGGAATCGGCCTATGCAGCACCACAAAAGGACTTAGCGGAATCTGTTGAAAAGATTGATGTTCTAGCTAAACAATGGGCCTGGGTGTTCCACTACCCACAGAAAGATATTACCAGTAGCGAATTGCATTTACCGAGCGATCGCCGGGTGCGTTTAGCGCTGCAATCACAAGACGTTCTCCACGGCTTCTACATTCCAGCATTCCGCCTCAAGCAAGATATTATTCCCAACCACACCATCGACTTTGAATTTACTCCCATCCGCCCTGGTCAATATCGATTGACCGATTCCCAATACAGTGGCACATACTTTGCCACCATGCAGGCAAATGTAGTCGTCGAATCTCCTGAAGATTATCAGCAGTGGCTGGCCCAAGCTGCAACCCAAAAGCCATCCCTAGCAACTAATCAGGCAGCTTCTGAGTATGCGCAAGCAGCCAGTAAGTCAGTCAAAACTGGTTGGGTCACAGTTGCACCTGCGGCACCTCCTTTGGTCAATTATCCCGGTTGAAAGGAAACGAATCGATGACTAATATTCCTATTGAAGGCATTTTCCCCAGTCAGAAGCCTAACCACGAATCTTCGGGTAACTGGAAAGAATACTTCAGCTTTAGTACTGACCACAAGGTCATTGGTATCCAGTATCTGGTTACTTCTTTCTTCTTCCTTCTCATCGGCGGTATTTTCGCGATGGTGATTCGAGGAGAACTGCTAACACCCGAATCAGATTTAGTCGATCGCACCGTCTACAACGGCATGTTTACCATGCACGGCACTATAATGCTGTTTTTGTGGACGTTTCCCTCCCTAGTTGGTTTTGCTAACTATCTGGTGCCTTTAATGATTGGGGCGCGAGATATGGCATTTCCCCGCCTGAACGCTGTTGCCTTTTGGATGGTGCCAGTAGTGGGAATTCTTTTAATGGGTAGCTTTTTGGTTCCTGGTGGCCCAGCCCAAGCCGGTTGGTGGTCTTACCCACCAGTCAGTCTCCAAAATCCCACAGGTAACTTGATTAATGGGCAAGTTGTCTGGCTGTTGGCAGTAGCAATTTCCGGTGTGTCCTCGATTATGGGGGCAGTCAACTTTGTCACCACTATTGTCAAGATGCGCGCGCCAGGGATGACCTTTTTCCGAATGCCTATGTTTGTCTGGGGAGTATTTAGCGCCCAGATTATCCAACTGTTCGGACTACCTGCACTAACAGCAGGTGCGGTGATGTTGCTACTCGACCTCACAGTTGGCACGAGCTTTTTTGACCCTAGCAAGGGCGGGAATCCAGTAATGTTTCAACATTACTTCTGGTTCTACTCCCACCCTGCCGTTTACGTGATCGTTTTGCCCGTCTTTGCGATTTTCTCGGAAATCTTCCCGGTTTATTCCCGTAAACCCCTGTTTGGCTACAAGGTAGTCGCCGTTTCATCAATCTTGATTGCACTAGTCAGCGGTATTGTTTGGGTACACCACATGTACGTCAGTGGTACATCAGGCTGGATGCGGTTGATTTTCATGCTGACAACAATGTGCGTGTCTGTACCCACTGGTATTAAGGTATTTGCTTGGGTGGCGACCATCTGGGGAGGTAAACTGCGACTGCATACACCGATGCTATTCGCTTTAGGTGCGTTGATCATGTTTGTCTTCGCCGGCATCACAGGCATTATGCTTTCCTCCGTGCCTGTGGATGTCCACGTTAACAATACTTACTTTGTGGTGGGACACTTCCATTACGTCCTCTACGGCACCGTGACAATGGGCTTGTATGCTGCCATCTACCACTGGTTCCCCAAGATGACTGGGCGGATGTATCACGAGGGCTGGGGTAAAATCCACTTCTGGTTAGCCTTCATCGGCACTAACCTCAACTTTTTGCCCATGCACCCCTTAGGATTGCAAGGAATGTTACGCCGAGTTGCTTCCTACGCCCCAGAGTATCAATACTGGAATGTCATCGCTAGCCTGGGCGGATTTTTGTTGGGAATGTCCACCTTACCCTTCATTTTCAACATGGTGATTTCTTGGATGCAAGGCGAGAAAGCACCTGATAATCCTTGGCGGGCAATTGGATTGGAGTGGTTGGTTTCTTCACCACCCCCAGTAGAAAACTTTGAAGAAATTCCGATCATCATCTCTGAACCCTACGGCTACGGCAAATCTGAACCGTTGACAGCTAACCTACGCGAAAGCCACTCAACATTGACAAGCCCAGATTAACGCAGAAGTACGCAGAAACAAACCCTGCGCTTCCCTTTGCGTTCCTACCCTACGGGAAGGCGAAGCGCCTATGCATTTCAAATTAACCCCTCAAGCTAAAAGCAAAATGGACAGTTATATCAATTCACATAAATTGCACCAGACAAGCGCAGAACATAGCCACGACGAAGAAGGCAACAAAATGTTTGGCTTCATTGTCTTCCTACTGTCCGAAAGCGTTATCTTTTTAAGTTTTTTCGCCGGATATATCATCTATAAAACAACGACTCCTAACTGGCTACCAGTTGGTGTTTCTGGACTAGAAGTAAAAGATCCGACAATCAACACAATAATTCTTGTTACTAGTAGCTTTGTAATTTACTTAGCCGAACGCGCCCTTCAACGCCATGACTTAGTGAAATTTCGCCTGTTTCTATTGGCAACAATGGCGATGGGAACTTACTTTTTGGCTGGACAAGCGATCGAATGGAGCCACCTGGAGTTTGGGTTTACCTCAGGGGTATTTGGTGGGACGTTTTACCTACTAACAGGTTTCCACGGTTTGCACGTTTTCACAGGTATTCTGTTGCAGTTGATAATTTTGGTACGTTCTTTCATTCCTGGCAACTACGACACAGGTCACTACGGCGTCAACGCAACTTCATTGTTTTGGCACTTCGTCGATGTTATCTGGATTATTTTGTTTGTCCTTATCTATGTTTGGCAGTAAACATTAAGGTGATGGGGAGGAAAACCCACAGAATTTATCTGGCTTGGTGTATGGGGCATTGTTAATTACTTCTATACTTCATGGCAAAAGTGCGTCCGTAGTGTTTGGTGATCGTCGCAAGGCAGGCAGCACCGCAGTCTTCTTCACTATGTTGTAGTACACTTTGGTATTTCATGTCTAACTCCTGAGATTTAAGAGAATTAGGAGCGAGACATTTCCCTCCCCTACGACTAAAACCTTTCTCATAACCGTTGCACTCATTACTCTGCTAGGAGGAACAGCAAGGCAAGCCGTCCTTCTTAAAATGCCTACTAAATTCACTTGTTGTAGGACTTACGCACTGTACAAATCCATTGTGATCTGCGTTAACAAAAATAGGTTGTTTCAGGCTTTGATTAATTCTCCTTTGATCGTAAATAGACGATGCTGTAGGGGTTTAGCATGCTAAACCCCTACGTAAGATGTGGTTTTTCACGTTATGCATATTTAATATTTATTGTCAATGCGTAAGTCCTATGTTGGAATTTATGTCCCTTTTTTAAATTCTCGAATTACAGTAGTGGGACTTACATGTAAAACCCGCGCTGTATCTCGCACTCCAGAGACAAGTGAGAGCCATATCTACAATCTGCTGTTTCACAGCCCACCTCTGATAACACCTCCAAACGCCTCTAGAAATAATTTTCTAGAGACGTTGCAGCCGTTAGCTTAGTAAGCCGTAGTTTAACTTATCCCTCTTCTGTCACTTTCCATAGATAAAAATCTGAAATACTTGCTGCACAAGGGTTTCAGTCTAAAGCAATGATAACGTTTATCATATTAGGAAATAAAGTCACAAACCCAGTCCCAGTCAAAGTTTTAAATATTCCTTTTGATTTTTGTTTTCGGAGAGTGACAAAAGCGGGTTATAGCAACCCTAAGTGATTTGTAAAATCAGTTCTTGGTGCAGGCTTCTAGCCTGCGGGGCCTGTCCGGCCCGCACCAAGGCGCGATAGTTCACAACTCAAATCGGATCGCTATACCCGCTTAAGGGATGTGAGCGAATCGTTAGGCAAACCTACGCTAAACTGAAGATTGTCATAACTTCCTGGCCCTACTGGACCGAAACAATTCTGGTAATTACTATCTCTACACAATAGCCATGAACCGTCGTTAATCCGAGCCGAGGTAGTTTGGTCATTCGCGTCAGGACCTACATTAGGGTTATCAGAGTCTACAGACAATAACGGGCTAGTAAAATTGGCGTCCCGGAAGAGTTCTACTGCAGCACCTCCCTTAACGGCAGCAGCCTGTTCACAAGTAAGCTCTTGAAAATTTGCACCAAGGTCAATCTTGTTCATACCTACTCCGTAGTTGTTGATGTTAGACTCAGTGTGAAACTGTTCGAGATCGGTTGTTGTCTTGGTTGTAATTATTGTCGTCATGTGTTTTCTCTTTGGTTGAACTGTGTGTTTGGAGTTTGGACCATTTGTTGGAACTCCAAGCTGTGGAAAGCTTAATTAATACGATAAATAAATAGATGGGATGAAACTAGAGTAGTTTGTGCAAAGTTAACTGCTTAAGTTTGTATTTCCTGTTGCTCGTGAAGGTAGTTATCATTGCACAACTCTGCAATGGGTAAGTAGATAGGCGGAGCACTTCTACGTTTTTGATGAAAATGCGATCTGCAATTGGCCAAGTTAACTCACACGAAGAAAAATCCGCTCAAGGTAAAAGTAAAGAACCTGTTACAGTCAACTTAGAATAAACATTTACCATTGAAAGAATTTAATTTACTATGAATTGGAGTGCTGCATTACCTACCTTTTTCATTACCCTGCGAGAAGGCGTGGAAGCTGCTTTAGTTGTGGGAATCGTCTTCGCCTGTTTACAGCAAGCTCAACAACAAAAATTGCATCGTTGGGTTTACTTAGGAATTTTGAGTGGCATTCTAGCGAGTTTTGTAGTTGGTTTACTAATTCATCTAGGGTTACAGGGATTGCAGACATCTGAGCAATTATATGCGCCTGTCTTCAAGCAATTATTCGAGGTGGGATTAGGCGCGATCGCGATCGCTATGCTCAGCTGGATGCTAATTTGGATGACACGACAAGCGCGATTTTTCAAAGCTGAGATTGAAGGTTCCGTCAAAACTGCCTTGGGTGAAGATAACCGCGCAGCTTGGGCAATTTTCAGCTTAGTTTTTATTGCCGTGTTTCGGGAAGGACTAGAAACGGCTTTGTTTATCGTCGCTAAGTTTCAAGAAGGCTTGACACCCGTCCTGGGGGCGATTGCAGGACTAGCGATCGCGGTCGTAATCGGGATGCTGCTTTTTAAGTGGAGTGTTCGGGTCAACTTGAGACAATTTTTCCAGGTGATGGGCGTATTTCTGCTATTGATTGTCTCTGGGTTAGTAATTTCTGCCCTCCGCCATCTGGATGCAGCTGCGATCGCCTTTAGCCAAATCAACCCTGAAGTCTTGGGCGTTTGCGGACAAGGAAATACATCTTGTCTTTTGGGGCCCCAGATTTGGGATCTCTCAACCATCTTACCTGACCGCCAGTTTCCTGGTATTTTGCTGAAAACCTTATTTGGCTATACTCAAAAACTGTATTTAGTGCAGGCTATGGGGTATCTCCTCTTTTGGGCAATTGTGGGCGGTCTTTACTTCCGCAGTCTTGACCAGCCAACACAATTAAAGCCAGCAAGCAAACTTAATTAAGGTCTATTCCTCAACACCGAACTTGAAAGATTTGACTCAGGGAAATGTTTGTCTTTTCAAGACTAATCGTTTAGTTGATGATACTTTCGGCAAATAAAAATCTAAAAACATTGAATCATTAGAATGGAGTAACGAGGAATTAGAATGTGGTAAAATAATAAAAATTCAAGCATTTCCTGCTGAGAAAAAAGTGAAACTATTCAGGGTTACTATCTCTACCGATAGAACGGAACAAGTAGCAACTAATGATTTGTCTCCTTGTTCTACGGATTTTGCACACAGGTGTGTAAAATCCGTTGGAAAATAGAGGAGCCAGTGCTGTGCGGGGGTTCCCCCGTTGAGGCGACTGGCGTGAGTTTCACAGAGAAGTAAAACAATTATTTTTCAGTTGGTTTTAAAAAGTTTGTGGTTTACTAACAAGGCAATTTAGGATTAAACAAGGTAGCTTATCTTTAGTCTCTCAATCTTGTACCACTTGCCCATACAGGAACATTATCACCTGTATAAATTACCAAGTTACCATCATCTTGCATTTGGAGACTACAACTAGAATAAGTCGTAGTAAAAGTTGCCCAGGTGGGGATTGCATTAGAATCATAAATAATTAAATTGCAGTCGTATTGCATGACAATGTTGTTAACTTCTGTGTCAAAAGTGTTTGATGCCCACAAAATATTGTTGGATGAATCATAAACAACAAAGTTTCCATCAGATTGTAGTATAGCTGTATATTCCTGATTAGGTGAAATCAAGTATTGACCAGGGGATAAAAATTCGCCTGTATTAAGGATAGGTGTATTTGCACCCGCCAAAGCCTTGTTTTGTTGAATAAGCAACATAGATGGTGATGAGATTGCAAATGCTGTTGTGAAACAGAAAATTTTAAACAGTTTAGATAATTTCACAAACGTACCTCCAATAAAGTTCTGTTTTCTGCAAATAGTGCTAAGATGCGATAGCGATAAATTCGCGTAATTAAGTAGTCCTTCAAAACAGTGCTGGCACGAAAACTATTGCGCTTTCAGATTCAGAACAACGGACAAGAGATCATTGCAGGCTATAGATTTCGGCCTTGGTGTTTTTACGTATTGTAATGTCTTAATAAACTTTAGAGTAGACTGTCAGTTGCTGTTTAACAAATGAACGTTTAAAAAATTTACACTTTTAAAGAACTTGACAAACTAGCTACTATGATCTGTGCGTACTGGAGATTTAGGGTTTTGGTAGTCATTCTAGTAGTCACGGTAATATAACGCTTCTCTTACCCTGCCTTAAGCCGCTACGCGTCTATGGATGCAATACATTCTGACCTATTTATTTAGTCAATTTTGGGGAGATAAAGATTCTTTTCGTAATTATCCTGATTTTTTGCCTTTTTTGACTGTAATCTGTTTGTAATTAAATTTGAAGTGCGGAATGTATGTTGTAATTTTTTGATATTAGCAGAGGAATTTGATTCCCCTGCTGGATAGCACAGAAGCTCTTGCTTTGATAAGTCTGGATAATCACAAGGCTTCTGGGCGCGAGGCGTTAAACTAAATAACTCGTATTTGGTACGATCGCAAAGAAGGCATACTCATACCAAGCAGTCCAGATGAAACTGCGAATCCATCGCTGACGCTTTTCAAGACTCAATTCATATTCAAACGCCCCACGAGATACATCAATAGAAGATAGATGAGAGTTGCAACCGCAGCCGTGTTGATAAGTAAAACCGTATTTGGAGGCAATACTTTGCACCTTCATCTGGATAGCAAACACCTTACCTGCATGGAGTATGGCATCCCAAGCACGTTTGTGTTCAATATCACGCTGATCAAACCGTAAGGCACGTTCTTCAAAAACATGATCGCGGTAAATTGGTGCTAGATGCACATGATAGAAGCTGGCAGGTAGTTCATAACCAAACTCGTTGAATAAATCTATACCAATACGAGCCACTTTTACTTCGTCAGCATACTTTGTGCCCTTTGACTCCAGATCACGGAGAATTTCTGCAAAGTTTGGATAGCTGTGTTTGAGAAAGTCTTGCCCAAAAAAGTCAAGAGTTTCCCATGCCAGTTGTGTAAATAGCTGGGAAAATGAGGGTATCAAGTGAGCTAGTTGGGGGCGATCGCTAAATAAGTCAACATCACCATGCTCTAATTTGTATAGGAACAACTGTGCCATCTCAACATAGCTTTGGGGATGGGAAAGTCCGACACTCGTGGTTCCTCTAGCAATGTCTTGCCATGTAGAAGGCAGTTGAGAAACGTGAACCGCATTTTCTCCAGCAATGACTGCAATAGGAGGACATTCGAGAAGTTGCATCGACAATCTCCTTTAAGACTTTAATGTGTAATTTACCTTAAGCGATCGCTGTATCTAACTTTTGAACACAATTAAAAATGTTTGACGGACTGTCTTTTGACAGCGAGCATAATTTTGTTCATGATATTTTTTTTTACAACACTTTGTGTTAATTTTATTGGGCATAGGGCATAGGTCAATAATCAATAGTTTTTCTTCTCCTATTCCATCATCTCTCCAGTCCCCCCTGAGAACGTCCTCTTTAAGCGCCAGCTATCTTCTTGTATAGTTTTTCACCCTTAATTATCTCTTCATAGTACTGCTCATAAGGGGTAAACCTGATAGATTCTTGTTTTCCTAAACCCAAGATGCCAAAGGTGCAAAGACTATTATAAAACAGTTCATGTACTCGCTTTTGAAGTATCTGATTAAAATATATGAGGACATTACGACAAAGGATGACATTAAACTCATTAAAAGAGCTGTCAGTTGCTAAATTATGCTGGGCGAAGACTACGTTTTCTCTTAGGGATGCTCGAAAAATAGCATTATCATAAGCTGCTGTATAATATTCTGAGAAAGACTTCTTGCCGCCTGCTTTCAGGTAAAGGTGAGTATATTCCTGCATCAGTTTCAGGGAGAAAATACCACTTTTGGCATTTTGTAATACCTTTTCGTTCGTATCAGTGGCATATATGCGGCAACGGTGGTAAAGTCCTTCTTCTTGCAGTAAAATTGCCATTGAGTAGACTTCTTCCCCACTTGAGCATCCAGCGTGCCAGATGCGAATAAACGGATAGGTTTGTAAGAAAGGGATAACTTGATTTCTGAAGGTGTTATAAAAGCTGGGATCACGAAACATTGATGTTACATTCACCGTCAGAGCAAGTAAAAATCGTTCCATATAGGCACGGTTGTGGAGTAACCGTTCTTGCAATGCAGAAACATTTGCTAACCCCTCTAACTGCATGAAGCTCTGAATGCGGCGCTTAAGTGAAGAAAGAGCATAATCGCGAAAGTCATAACCATAGTACTGATACAGCCCTTCCAAGAGCAGATGTATTTCGATGTCCTCCAAGGTGAGTTTGGGCAAAGTCATAATAATTCATAATTAATTCATAATTAATAATTTATAATTCATAATTATTACCCCAGCCATGAATGGGCTTTTTGAAATAATCATGGTGGACTTTGGGTAATTTCCATAAATCAATTTAGTTGCTCTTTAACATCAACTAGGGATTAGAAATTAATAATTATTTGCTCATCCAAGAATCCTAGACAAGTCATAAACAAAAAATAATCATAAGGACATGCGTACTTTGACGGTGAAGTAAGCTACGCATACCAAAGGCACTTTAAGTAGAAAAATTATATGTTCGCGCAGCAAATGCACCAGAAGAAAAAAATAGAGAAGATATTTACAAACAATTTCAGATTGCTGTAAAACCCAATTAGATTTTACGTCTAAAATAGCTTGCTGAATCAATTAAATTTGCTCATGGTACTACTTATGGGTTTTATGGGTTTGAGTTTAACCAAGTGGCTGTTACTCCTAAAATAGCGATCGCTGTTATCGAAATCACAGTTAGCAATCTAACCTGGTAGCGGAGATTTTTAATTTCTTGGTTCAGACTTTCTCTTTGTGGTATGGAATATGGTTGCAGTTCTGTAACTTCGATAGCTACTTGTTGGGGTGTATTTGGGGGTTTTCTAAAAGAGACCTGTGTGTGTAGCCAATTAGTAATCAGTTGGGGACAGTTTTTCTTAAACCAATATAAAGCTAAGGTTTTAAAAACTGGTTTAGACATTCGGGCAATTAATTTCATCACCCTATTTAAGGGTTTCAGGCGAAGCTTTTGGTTGATCAGATTGACTGAACCAACATCATATAGACAATCCAGAATTAGTTTCACAGTGGCTTCTTCACTGTTAACCAAGTTTTGCAGTAAAAGCAGAACATCATGCATCCGCTCTGCTTCAATATATTTTTCTGCCAAGTTTTCTGGAGGACTTACTGAAGGACTTACAGTTGTATTTAGGGTGTTTTGTCTTACTATCGTCATATTGGTAACATATAGCTATAATAATGTAAGTACACCTATCTACCGAGAGAAAGATTTTTTATCTAGAGAGAGAACCTAAAAGCCAAAATTTGTTTGTGGACATTATAACTATATCGTGTCTGTAAAAGGCTATTTGTCTAGTTCCAATGAATCTTTTATTTATTTCTGCGTAAATAAAATTTTTACCGTGATGCTAATACCTCAATTTGTGCAACAACTCGTTCTAATTCCTCAATGATTATAGTAGTTCTAGTCTTCCTGAAAGCATCCACAAGCTCCCGATAATACCAAAGAGTACCTTCTTTACCCCCCTGAAAACGTTCCCAAACTGATTCGCCCAAAAGGCGATAATCTTTGAGAATAGACTGGGTGTTGTAAAGTTTATCTGCTAATGACACGAGCAGTACTGATGGCGAAGCGGTAGGAATATGAGCAATGTATGCCTCCTTGCGCTGTCGCCAAGGCGGTTTTGGAGTTGTATCAGCGTCAGTACAACCATCTACAATTGCGGTTACATTGTCACCAAAGCGACGGCGAATTTCTTCCCGTGTTGCGGCGCCACCTTGGTCTTCGATCGCATCGTGTAAGAGGGCTGCGATCGCTTCATCTTCATTTGCCCCGTATTCTAAAGCAATACTGGTGACACCTAATAAATGGGCAACGTAGGGAACACCTGAACCTTTACGAACTTGGTTAGCGTGCAGTTGGGTAGCGTAGGTGAGGGCTGCGGTAAAACGTTCTGAGAGCATTATTTTGAAAGAATAAAACAGCTTATAATCAGATATTGCACTGCTGCTAATGTTAATTTTATAACAAACCGCTCCAGACACAGAGAATGCAAAGCAGGAGAGGGGTACAGAAGTAATTGAATCTCAGCCTAAAATTGAGATATCTATCAAGCTTGCTATGAAATCATTATGACCAGCGAAAAAATAACGGTGCAGTCTCTGTATACTGTCACTGATGAAGAATTAATGCTAATGAGTTCGCAAAACCCAGAACTGCGGTTTGAACGCAATGCCAATGGAACATTAGGAACTATGCCCCCAACTGGTGGAATTTCTGGTAATCGAGAAATAAAAGCAGGAGCCTATCTGTTCAATTGGGTAGAAAGTCAGGAGCTTGGTGAAGTTTTTGGGCCGAGTACTGGTTTTAAATTAGCAAATACTGCTGTCAGAGCACCTGATGTTGCTTTTGTGGCTAAAGGACGTTTACCAGAAGGTTGGGATCAGCAAGAGAACAAATTTATCAACTTAGCACCCGACTTTGTAATTGAAATTCCTTCTAAAAATGATAGTTTGGCAAAACTCAAAGCCAAGATAGAAGAATATATTGCTAATGGTGTTCAATTAGAATAGTTAATTGATAATAAAAATCAACAAGCTTTAGTTTATCGCTGGGACGGTTCAATTACTCAATATCCGGCTACAGCAATATTAAGCAGTGAAGATGTTGTGCCTGGGTTGATGCTGCCTTTGAAGAAATTATTGTAAAAGCGATGCCTGCGGCTGGCTACACCTATCGACTTTATACCTATTTTATATGAGCAGGCGTCACGCAAAACAAAAATTCGATTCTAAGGTATGTTGGGAATTTTTTTTATTAAATAAATTTTAGCTAAAGTTCAAAAATAAACAACATAACTACTAAGTTCTATATATTCAATCTTTCTTTTGAGTGATATCTGACAATAAGACGTTCTGTATCTACGCTTTAAAAACTCTGGGTAGAAAAGCAAAACTATTGATTATAAATAATACAATTATCCTTTTAGATAGACAGCATTTAAATCTATATTCCATCGTCAGATAGAGAAAAATCCGATACTAATTATTTAGAGTAACTAAAGGAAATATTATTTGAAGCAGGAGTTAATTTAATAATGGCAGACAGTCCTGGATTAGGAGAACAAGCTCTGAATAAAGCGGCAGAAATAGGATTATCTAGCCAATTAGATGAAGTAGAAAATTTAGATGTAAACATCAAAACCGATCCACTGAAACTAGTTCAGGGAGAAGTGGATGGAGTCACGATTGAAGGTGAAGGTTTGGTTATGCAGAAAGACCTCCGCATGGAGGAATTTGAAATGCAAATGACTAATGTTGCCATTAATCCTCTAAGTGTGGCTTTTGGCAAAATTGAACTCACTAAACCTACTGAAGCTAGTGCACGAGTTGTGTTAACCGAGGCTGATATTAATCGCGCCTTCAACTCAGAATATGTGCAATCGCAACTGCAAAGTCAAAAAATACATATTAACGGACAATTGACGACTATTGAGCCTCAAGATGTAGACTTTCGACTACCGGGTGATGGGAAAATAGCACTAAATGCCACCATAAAAATAGTAGAAACAGGTGAAAATCAGCAAGTTGCTTTTTCCGCAGTACCCAGGATCAGCGCCAATGGAAAAACTGTTACTTTGGAAAATGTCGAGTATGGCGAAAGTGAGGAAATATCGCCCGATTTGACAAAAGCTTTGATAGATCAAACTAGCGAAATTTTAAATTTGAGTAACTTTGATTTAGAAGGAATGAGCTTGCAAGTTAACCAACTAAAAGTAGAAGTAGGCCAACTAACCCTACAAGCTGAAGCTTATGTTGAACAAATTCCTTCAGATTAAAAATAGGACGCTAATAAATTCAGGATACTAATAATGGAAACTACACAAACAACGCAAACAAGTTCAACACCTTTCCCAAATATTCCACCAGTTATTGAAAGTAACGACAGTGAGTATCGTGATAGCGGCGTACCTAGTACAGTTGCGATCGCAGGACATCCCCTACATCCTCTGAGTGTGACCTTTCCCATAGCCTTTTTAGCCGCCGCCTTGGGAAGCGACATCGGTTACTGGTTAACTGGTGATTTCTTCTGGGCTAAAGCTTCACTATGGTTAATCGGACTCGGATTAGCTGGAGGCGTCCTTGCATCAGTGATTGGTCTGAGCGACTTTTTTAGAATTGAACGAGTTCGCAAGCGCAGCGCAGGTTGGGCGCATTTAATACTTAACGTTTCTCTACTAGTTTTAAGTCTAATTAACTTCCTTGTGCGTTTGGGCGACGCTGAATCCCGAATACTACCTTGGGGACTGGTTCTGTCGCTGATTGTCGGTACGCTGGTTAGTATTTCTGGTTGGTTCGGTGCCGAACTCTCCTATCGCCACAAAATCGGTGTTGTGGGTGCAGGTAGCAGAAGATATCCGTAAATTCTTCTTTGTCTTTGAGCAATGGGATATTTTTTTATTTGAAGTCCCTGACTCTAATGGTAATTAGATTTGCCTAAATTAAGTTATCTGCTCTAATTTCATCCTGGGCTGCATCAGATACAAGCAGCCCTGTTTAGTACTTTGTAGCTTATGAAAGCACTGGTTGTGTTTCTAACTTCTGGGCTTTTTGCTTGAAGACGGTTGGTACTTGTGAGTTAAATGCCTCACCTTGAACTACTTCTGAGCGGAAACCATCAACCCCAACTGGAACATCGCCAGTGATAGTGGTGCGATATAGGAGACGCTCAACATCCAAATGATCTAAATCTTGAGGAGCCAAATGCACGGTGGCGCGGTTGTCCCAGAACGCGATATCACCATTGTTCCAACGGAAACGGGTGGTATAGGCAGGCTTGGTGATTTGGTTAAAGAACAACTCAAGTAACAGCTTGCTCTCTTGTGATGACACATTAACAATGTGTGAGGTGAAGCCAGGATTAATGAACAACGCACGCTCACCAGTCTCAGGATGAACCCTTACTACTGGGTGGATTGACAGCAATGCGCTCGGCGAACTTGCTGTTACGGGGCTGATACCCACTGCCATTGAAGCGATGTTCAGCTTTCAATGTGTCTGCTAGCGCTCTTAGAGGTGCTGACAGACCCTCATAAGCTGCAACTAAATTACTCCACTGGGTGTCACCACCAAAGCTAGGGACATTAACCGCACGTAAAATTGACGCTGCTGGCGGGTTGATAGCTGCTGTTACGTCTGTGTGCCAGGGGCCTCCAGTGCGAAAACCATACTGCTTCTCATAGAGCCTCCGGTCTACGGGTTTGAGTTGCGGAAATCCCGGAACTGGTTCAGGCTCTCCGAGTGGATGGGCGAAAGTCACTTCGCCAAAACGAGATGTGAATTCAACCTGGGCAGCATGATCGATGTTTTGTCCACGAAAGAACACAACTTTCCACTTCAATAGTGCTTTACGAATTTCTTTGACTTCATCATCATTCAGAGGACGGGAAAGGTCTACCTTACTGATTTCAGCACCAATGAAACCAGCTACTTGTTTGACTTCGATATGTTTGTAGCCCATGTAGATTCTCCAGGATTTGATCCATAGGGTGGTGTTGGCACTCGTCCGTTTCTTTTGGAATTTTGCTATCAAGTGCAAGCAAAACTCTAAAGGAAGCGATCATAGCTACAAGTATTATACTTTATCTTGATAGATTTATCGTAGTATCGATTTTTGTATTTTTAGATTGCCGGAACAATCAGAGGTTTATAGCATCTTATCAAAGGCTTAGAAGTGCCCAGAAATAAAATGGCTCTGTCCCACAACTGATTTGAGGCATCCAATCTTTGAGATGTGGGTATTGGCTCTAATATCTGCATTGTCACAATATGCCATTAAAAAACTGCGTTTATGTATGTCCTGTGTGCGGTCACATTGAGGATAAGACATAAAACGCAGCTAACAATATTGACCGTTGGTTTCAATACGCTTGGGTTAAAGCCAAAAACCAAAACCAGTGTAGGTTGATCTGCCTTTGGATCATTTAATAGAGATTGCAACTCCAATGGGTGAGCGATAGATTGTATATTATAGTCAAGGACTGGATCATTACTTAGTTTTTTTATACTAAAAAATTTAGTATAATTGCTTAAAGAGAATCAGGAGATAGTAAACCGACTTCTAGTGGTTCGGGCTGCTAAAATTTTGCTTAGTCTTTAGTCCTGAGAAAATGCGCCGAAACCGTAACCAAACAATATTTATTATTATTTCTGTGCTCATCGTTGTACCGATGGGCTTTTTGTTTAAGTATTATAGTGGGCCTGCCCATCAGTGGTTTAATGACTACGGAGCAGCTGTATTTTACGAAATATTTTGGTGTCTGTTCGCATTTTGGTTTTTCAGAAGTCGGGCGGCGGTAATCCAAATTCCTATATGGATTTTTGTGATCACCTCTATACTAGAATTCTTACAACTTTGGCATCCGCCCCTATTAGAGGAGATTCGCGCCACCTTGATAGGTAAATTGTTACTTGGTACCACCTTTGTTTGGTGGGATTTTCTTCATTATGTATTGGGTTGTGTTTTAGGTTGGTTGTGGCTGCGAAAATTACAGGAAATAGGTTATGCAAAAAAAAGTCAAGGTTAAACCTAATTCAAAACAGCAAAAGATTGAAGAACAACCTGATGGCAGTTTGACTGTGTATTTAAAATCACTCCCAATTGATGATCAGGCGAATGAAGAGTTAATTAAACTACTAGCAGAGAAATTTGATGTAACCAAATCTCATATCAGAATTAAGTCAGGTTTGTCCTCCAGGCAAAAGCTGATAAAAATTGATACTGATATCTAGTTGCTGTTTAGTAACACCTTCTAATAATATTTTGCCTGCCTCGTGAATTTGAGGCAATGTCTCACCCAGTACATCCTCTACTAGAGCCAAGAAACGAGAGACAGAAACCCACAAAATATAATTTTTATGCTTGTGTAATACTGATATATCTTGGTTGAGATTTGACTCTTCCTATCCAAGCTTGGATAGCAGGAAATTGTGTTAAATTGAACCCACCTTCATCAGCTACATGGGTATAAGCAAACAAGGCGATATCAGCAATCGTGTAACGCTCTCCCACAAAAAAAGTGTGAGAAGTTAAGTGTGCTTCCATCAAGTTAAGTGCTGCATAACCTGGTTCACGTTTTTGCTTGATAGCTTCACTATATTCTTCAGTTTTACCTAAAATAGAAATCCAAAATCTTGATGTAGCAATAAAAGGTTCATGGCTATACTGTTCAAAACATAACCATTGCAGCACCTGCGCTCGTAAAAATCGGTCATAGGGTAAAAATTCTGTGCATTCACTCAGATATACCAATATGGCATTTGATTCTGCCAAATATTTCCCTGGCTGAATTTCTAGAACGGGTATCTTACCGTTAGGATTTTTACTTAAAAATTCTGGTGTTCGAGTCTCGCCTTTCAATATGTTAAGCTCTACCCTCTCAAAAGGCATACCTAGTTGTGTCAATAAAAGACGTATCTTATAACCATTGCCAGAAGGTAAAAAATCGTACAGATGCAGTAGTTCCATGCTAAAATACAGTTAGGAATATATTGAGAAGTAAAGGTTGGAAATACAATATCTTACCAAAAGATTTTCCCATAATCGGATAATTGTTTTTCTATTAGCTTTTGAGTACTACATAATAAAAGCACTCAAAAAATAAAAAAGTATTAAATATTTCAATCTAGAGATATTTAATTTAGTCAAAGGTTGAGAATAAAAGTATGTGTGGAAGATTTACTCTAAACCAGTCGGCAGCAAGTTTAGCTCAAGTTTTCCATGTTGAGCCAGTTTCGGATTTAGCAGAATATAACATTGCACCTACGCAAATGGTGGCTACAGTATTACAAAATCCTGAAAGCGAAAAGCGTGAATTTAAGCAGTTGCATTGGGGATTAATTCCGTCATGGGCGAAAGATGCAGGAATGGGGGCAAAGCTGATTAACGCTAGGGCAGAAACTGTTGCCGAAAAACCCTCTTTCCGCTCGGCTTTTAAACATCGACGCTGTTTAGTGCTAGCTGATGGCTTTTATGAGTGGCAACGGCAACAAGGTAAAAAGCAACCGTTTTATTTTCGCCTTCAAGATGGACAACCCTTCGCCTTTGCAGGTTTGTGGGAGAAATGGCGATCGCCTGCTGACGAAGAAATAATCTCTTGTACAATTTTGACAACGGCAGCTAACGAATTACTCCAACGTATCCACGAGCGGATGCCAGTGATTCTAGAGCCACAAGATTACGATTTATGGCTAGATTCCCAAGTGCAAACGCCCGAAACCCTACAGCAGCTACTGCATCCTTATCCAGCGCCAGCAATGACTGCCTATCCAGTTAGCACCTTGGTCAATAACGCTCGGCATAATAGTCCGGAATGTATCATACCCCTCAATGATAAAAATGCACCCGCAAATCAGTTAAATTAGCTATTAAGTGTACTAGGGGATTGGCGAAATGAGGGAGCAGGGGAAGCAGAGGAAGCACAAGAAGAAAAACTATTGATTATTGCCCAATGCCCAATGACGCCAGTCGCCTCAAGTCGGGAAACCATGAAGGCAGTTCCTCCTGGGGAAAACCCCCTTTGAGCGACTGCCGACGCTCCTACGTCGCTCTAAGCGTTCGCGCAGCGTCTCGAAGAGAAGCTATGCCGTAGGCTTTACGCTGCGCTAACACCACGGCGCTGGCTCCCCAATGCCCCATGCTCAATGCCCAGTCCCCAGTCCCCGTCCTTAATACCCAGAGACAAATATGCCAAGAACACAAAAAAACGATAATTTTGTTGACAAATCCTTTACAGTGATGGCGGATATTATCCTGAAGATCCTGCCAACCAACAAAAAAGCTAAAGAAGCGTTTGTTTATTATCGAGATGGCATGTCGGCCCAAGCAGAAGGGGAATATGCTGAAGCATTGGAATATTATGAAGAAGCTCTGACATTAGAGGAAGATACCAACGATCGCGGCTATATTCTCTACAATATGGGGCTAATTTATGCCAGCAATGGCGACCATAACAAAGCTTTAGAACTATATCACCAGGCAGTTGAGTTAAACCCACGCATGCCCCAAGCCTTAAATAACATCGCCGTGATTTATCACTACCAAGGCGAAAAAGAGAAAGAAGCTGGAGATAACGAGGCTGGTGAAGCACTCTTTGACCAAGCAGCAGACTATTGGATTCGAGCTATTCGCATGGCTCCCAATAACTACATCGAAGCCCAAAACTGGCTGAAAACCACTGGGCGATCGCAAATTGACGTATTCTTCTAAAAGTGATGAGTTAGGAATTATGAATCATTCACTCCTAACTCCTGTACAGACGCGATTAATCGCGTCTCTCCTAACTCCTAACTAAAAAAATATGATTGACCAAGAACAAGTTCATAAAGTAGCTAATCTCGCTCGTTTAGAATTGAATCCAGAAGAAGAGGAACAATTCACTACCCAGTTAGGAAGTATTCTGGATTATATTGAACAGTTGAACGAACTTGATGTCAGTAATGTGCCCCCAACAACACGGGCAATCGATGTCAGCAATGTCACACGAGATGATGAATTGCAACCCTATCCAGACCGGGAAAGTATCCTCAACAGTGCGCCTGAACAAGAAGGCGAATTTTTCAAAGTACCAAAAATCCTCAACGCTGAATAGTCAAAAGTCAAAAGTCCAGAGTTTTAGATTCTTGACTGTTGACTAATAACTAAGGAAATAATTATGGGTTTGGGAATTCTTAAGGATGGTCAGTGGGTATCTCAAAGGGATCAAGAAGACTCAGAAGGTAAATTTGTCCGTCCATCAACAACTTTCCGCAACCACATTACAGCTGATGGTTATAGTGAGTTGAAAGCTGAAGCGGGGCGCTATCATCTGTATATTTCTTGGGCTTGCCCTTGGGCGTGTCGCACCGCCATTATCCGCCAATTGAAAGGACTTCAAGATGTCATTGGGTTATCGGTCGTTGCAGCAGAAATTGCTCAAAATAGCTGGGAATTTGGCGATGAACCGGGGTGCATTCCCGATACAGTCAACGGTACTCAGTATCTTTGGCAACTTTATCTGAAGGCTGACCCTAACTATAGTGGCCGGGTGACAGTTCCAGTTTTATGGGATATCCAAAATGGGACAATTGTCAATAATGAATCCCGCGAAATCATCCGGATGTTCGATACAGAATTCAATGCATTCGCTAAACAAAATATCAACTTTTATCCAGAACATTTACAAAAAGTAATTGACGAGACGATTGATACAATTTATCAACCAATAAATAACGGCGTCTACCGGGCGGGATTTGCTACTACTCAATCGGCTTATGATGAAGCGATAACGGAATTATTCACGGCTCTCGACTACTGGGAAAAAATATTAGGAAATCAACGCTATCTTTGCGGAAATGAAATTACCGAGGCGGACTGGTGTATGTTCACTACTTTGTTTCGTTTCGATGTAGTTTATTATGTGCATTTCAAATGCAACCTACGCCGGATTGTAGATTATCCGAATCTGTGGAATTATCTCAAAGAGCTTTACCAACAGCCGGGAGTCAAAGAGACTTGCAATCTTGACCACATCAAACGGCATTATTATAAAAGCCATCCCCAAGTTAACCCAACTCGCATCGTCCCCAAAGGCCCACTGATTGATTTTGATGCACCCCATAACCGGGATAAAATATTTGCTTGATTAACACTGCTGACCTTTAAATATTTTGTTCGCTTGTCGTGTCTTCGCTTCATTTTCAGTATTGACAGCTCAACTATATTGGTGTATATTTTCTCATTAACCCTGAAGGAATTAGCGCCAATGATACAGCGGTTGCAAATGTACTTTGTACTACTTTCAGCTTCTGGTACAAGAAGTCAGGGGGCAGAGGGGCAATTGAAGAAGCGATGCCTTTGGCAAGCAGCAAATTAGAAGTTAATGGAGTACACCCCTCCCCTCCCCAAGGTATTGGGGAGGATGGGTTAGTCTACCTTACTTAGATGAAAAGCGCTGTAAATTGACAACATTGAGTCTACTTTTTTTGTGCAACTGGCTGCACGCGCAAACCCTCTGTCTCATCAACCGTAGGAGTGGCAATCAGCGATTCATTTCCTGTCAGACCTGATGTAATTTCTACTTCAGTACCATAATCTCGCCCAACGGCAACTTTTTGATAATGCACTGTTTGGTCTTTGGTTAGAGTTGCTACCTGCGTACCTGCGGCGTTAACGACTAAGGCACTATCTGGCACAACAAAGGGAGGATTAGTGCGGTTAATGGCAAATTTAACAGTGGCATACATCCCAGGTCGCAGCGTCGCGTTGTAATTATCCACTTCTAATTGTGTCAGCAAAGTGCGAGTATTTGGATCTATAGCGTTGCTAGTACGCACTACTTTACCCGTAAACGCTCGTTGTGGTAACTCTTTGACTGTAATTTCTGCTGTTTGACCAGTCTGAAGTGACGGTGATAAACTCTGTGGAACATTCACATTCACGTCTAGCTTGTCATAAGCAGCAATAGTATAAAGGCTGGTATTGCTAGTATTGGTGTTGCTGGTATTGTTACTACTAGTATTAGTGTTGCCACTACCTGCTGAAATTAAAACACCTGTATTTACGTTACGTGCGGTAATCACCCCTGCAAAGGGAGCAGTGACTTTCTTGTAAGACTGCAATACGGTATTACGCTGGAAGTTTGCTTGACTTGCGTAAACGTTAGCTTGTGCTGCTTTGACGTTAGCAGAGTCAGAATTGACAGTATTTTTTGCTGCTTCAACGTTGGCAAGATTAGCCTGATATGTGGCATATCTTGTATCAGCATCTTGTTGAGGCACTGCACCTTGTTTGACAAGAACACTCCAGCGCTGCCAACTCTGACGTGCGATCAATAGATTAGCCTGGGCTTGCTTCAAATCAGAAACACTTTTAGCTAAACTAGCACGACTTTGAAGCACATTAGCTTGTGCTTGTGCTAACTCTGCCTTCGCTTGCAAAACTTGCTGATCTATATCTGGTGAATCAATTTCTGCTAATAATTGACCAGCCTGCACGCGATCGCCAATGTCTGCGTACCACCGCCGCAAATACCCAGTACTACGAGCGTAGATGGTCGTTTGGTTAAGGGCTACAACACTCCCAGGTAGTTCCAAATTGGTAGTAGCAGCAGCGCGACGGGGAGTGATAACGTTAACTGAGGGTACAGTACTTGCTTCCTTGACTGCTGCTTGTAATTCTGACCTTTGACTTAACCGAGGCAGAATACCTATAGCCAGTAGGCTACCAAAAAAAACAGCACCAATTATAGCCCAACCAATTCGACCGATGCCGCGCCTTTGTTTTCTAGAAGTCGTTTGTTGTTCTAAATCAGGAGATGGAGGCTGAGAATCCATAGGTAAGCTGTCCCATATTATCTAATTTGCAGAAATTCAGCAGCTAGAGTCATTACCATCATTGGCTTTGGCAATTTTGAACAATGAAATTGCTTACTCCTTACCTTGGGATGATGACAAGGAATATGCAGTTTGTGGATCTGAGAAATTTAAATCGTCATCATCCTGATCAATAGGACGAGGTTGTTTACGTCGTAACATGCTGTATACAACAGGTACAAAGATGAGAGTCGCAACTGTTGCAGCTGACAAGCCGCCAATTACAGCGCGACCCAAGGGCGCATTCTGCTCACCACCTTCACCAAAACCGAGGGACATTGGCACCATACCAATGAGCATGGCTAAGGCAGTCATTAATACAGGACGCAACCGTGTGTGACCCGCCGCTTGCGCTGCTTTATAGGCATTTTGCCCTTCCTGACGCTGGTCATTAGCAAAAGTGATCATTAGAATACTGTTTGATGTCGCCACACCTATACTCATAATTGCACCCATTAACGAAGGAACGCTAAAAGTGGTGCGGGTGACAAACAGCATCCAGACAATACCAGCTAAAGCACTCGGCAATGCCATCATAATAATCAGGGGATCAAGCCAAGATTGGAAGTTCACCACCATTAAGCAGTAAACCAGCACAATTGCAAACACAAGTCCGAAACCAAGTCCCAAAAACGAAGAGTTCATCGTTTGCACTTGCCCGCGGACATTAATCTGACTACCGTGAGGCAATTTTTTCTTATAATCAGCGATGATTCGATCTACATCGCGGGCAACTCCCCCCAGATCGCGATCATAGGAGTTAGCGTAGATATCGAAAACTGGCTGAATGTTATAGTGATTGACAACTTGCATCACTGTGTCGCGTTTAACACTAGCTAAATTACCTAAAAGTTGGGGTGTAGTTTGACCGTTGCTAACTGGCGTATTTTTCAGGCTGTCAATAGAGTCAATTTTGTACTGGGGAACTTGTACAGCAAGGGTGTAACTCACGCCTTTTTTGGGATCGAGCCATTGGTTAATTGCAGCTTGACCGCTTGAACTTAAGGAAGTGAGAACACTATTGGCAACATCACGCTGGGTCATACCCAGTTGTTGAGCCTCGGTACGATCTACATCAAGACGTAACTCTGGAGCATCGACAACTTGCTGCATGTGTACATCTACAGCACCAGGAATGCGCGTCATCTTTGCTTCGATTTGTTTGGCAATTTCAAAGTTGGTCTTTGAATTTTGCAGAGGGCCAGATATTTGCACATCAACAGCAGCAGGCAAACCGAAATTCAGAATTTGAGTAACAATATCAGCAGGCTCAAAAAAGAAGGTGTAATTGGGAAATGTCGCTTTCAATTTCTGGCGGAGTTGCTTGACATAAGAAAAAGTTGAACCAGATTTTTTCAGGGACACAAGAATATCAGCATCAGCCGGGCCAATTGTAGCACCGTTGTAGCCATAGGTAAGGTTAATGCCACTGTTGGGTAAGCCGATGTTATCCAGAATCTTCGAGAGATTTTCTTTCGGTACAGTCTGGCGGATAACGCCTTCGACTTGGCTGACAATTCTTTCTGTCTCTTCCAAACGAGTACCAGGTAAGGCTCGAACATGGAGGCTAAACTGACCACCATCGACTTCAGGGAAAAAATCTTGACCGACGAACGGCAACAAAACTCCTGCACTTACTATAAAAGCACCAAACAGCACAAAGACTATGCGGCGGTGATTTAATGCTGAGGTTAGGACATCGTAGTACCAACTGCGAAATTTCTCAAATTGTCGGTTAAACTTTTCGTGTAGCCGCCATATCCAATCTTTCTTCACAGGTTCGGCATTTTTGGTTGTTGCTTCTTCTGTTTGGTGGTTGTCGCGACCATTATTATTTTGGACTGGCGAATAGGTGTGGTGGTCGCGATGATCATGGATTTCGACTGGTGAATGGCTGTGGTGATTGTCCCGACCATTATTGTTTTGGACTGGCGAATCTATATGATGGTTGTCGCGACCATTATTGTTTTGAACTGGCGAATCTATATGATGGTTGTCGCCATGACCATTATGATCCTCACTTTCTCTATGCAAGTCCGCTTCATGTGGTAGCAAATAGCTTGCCATCGTCGGTACTACAGTCCGAGATAGCAGATAAGAAGCAAGCATGGCAAATACTACCGCCATTGCTAGCGGGACAAACAGGTATTTTGCTACTCCACTCAAAAACACGACCGGCACAAAGACAATACAAATACATAATGTTGCGACAAATGCGGGAGTTGCAATTTGCTGCGCTCCATCTAAGATTGCTCGTTTAATTGGTTTACCTTGTCCGAGATTTCGATGGATATTTTCAATTTCTACTGTGGCATCATCTACGAGAATACCGACAGCTAAGGACAAACCACCTAAGGTCATAATGTTGAAAGTTTCTCCCAAACGACTCATCACAATAATCGAAACCAGCATCGAGAGGGGAATCGATACAGCTACGATTACAGTGCTGCGCCAACTTCCTAGGAAAATCAAAATCATCAGCGCGGTGAGACACCCGGCAATCAATCCTTCTTTGAGAACGCCTTGAATCGAAGCTTTAACAAATATAGATTGATCGAACAAAAAAGCTAAATTCAGTCCTGGGGGTAAAGTGGATTGGATGCGAGGTAAAGTTTTTTTCACCCGATCAATCACATCAATAGTTGAGGCATTGCCACTCTTGAGAATACTCAGTAAGCTTGATCGCCTACCATTTTCACGTACCATGTTCGTTTGCACGGCAAAGCCATCCCGTACCTGCGCCACATCACGAATGTAAGTCACATTCCCATTAACTTGCTTAATCGGCAAATCGTTGAGGGCTGCCACTATATCTGGACTATTGTTGATTTGTACAGCAAAGTCGCGAGTGCCTATTTTCATATCGCCTGCTGGCAAAACCAAGTTTTGGGCACTGACAGCATTAGTCACGTCTTGGGCAGAAACACCTTTAGCCAACATCGCTTGGGGATCGATATCAACCATAATTTGCCGAGGTTTACCACCATAGGGCAAAGGTACACTCGCCCCTTGGACTGTTGCTAACTGGGTGCGGACAAAGTTGGTAGCATAGTCGTTGAGCGCTTGTTCCGGCAAGGTTTTGCTGCTGACACTCATCTGGATAATCGGCACGCTAGAAGCGTTGTACTGAATGATGAATGGCGGCGTGATCCCGGGTGGCAAAGGACGGAGAATTGTTTGACTGACAGAGGTGATTTGAGCTACTGCTGAGGCAATATTGACGCTCGGTTGGAAGAAAACCTTGACAACACTAACACCACTTAAAGATTGAGACTCAATGTGTTCAATGTCACCAACGGTTGTTGTCATGGAGCGTTCGCTAATTGTCACGATTCGCTGTGCCATTTCCTCAGATGTAGTACCAGTATAAGTCCAAACTATACTGACAACCGGAATGTTGATTGCGGGAAAAATGTCAACCGCTGTGCCAAATATCGTTACTACACCCAAGATCACAATCATCAAGGCAGCGATCGCGAATGTATACGGAAGACGTAAAGCAATTTTGACGATCCACATGCAATTTCCTTTTAAATGGGTTTAGCGCTCTATCATCACTATTGCCAGAGAATAATTTAGAATCCTTTTTACAAGTGGCTTTTGTCAAAAAGTCACAATTTTGTGCATTGTATTAGAAAATAAAAACTCAAACCCATTTTTTGTCTTGTATTAAAAATGGCATCTGATTTTTCGTTTTCTAAAGTGATGAAACAGAGTTAGATATATAAAGGTCTACTAAAGACATCGTAAATAAATGTAACGCGTTTTATCCTTTGTAATCCACGTCACCAGTCATAGATGCTATTAAGGAAATATTTCTTAACATTAACCAGACAGATGTGGGGTCAATACGGTTCGGTTAAGCTTTTGGTTTCTAAGTCGATGCTCGTTCAGCCCCAAAGTTCCAAAATTTGGGCATCCATAGCTTGAAAACAACCAGCACTGCTGCGGGGTTCTTCTTTTTAGAGAAGTTACTGAATTTCGGTTTCACCTTCGGCTAAAGCGCCTAACATTAGAGGATGGTGAAGCTCCCCAGCTACCCGGATACGACCTTGTAAAGATAGCCCAAAAGAAGGCAGCTGAATAATTAACTTATGACAAAGGTCTTCGTGAGTTTCTACGGTTATAACAGAAGCCGACATTAGGATACACTGGCTTTTGAATACACCGGAAGTTTAACAGCGACTTTGTTTGTCGCTGCTGGTGACTTCCTGCCTAGTATCTTATCGCTTTTTGCTGTATGAAACTTACTTCAATCTACGGGAAGTCTCCCTTAAGAAGGTTTCTTAGCATCTACAACGACTCCCACTGTTTTGAGGCTATAGCCTTAGAATATTTACAAGCTTTACTTACGAATTAGCTCTCTCTAGAAAAAACACTGTTTTTGCTGTCTTAGGTGGCATTCTACCTGTTTCTATCCGGATTTGTGTAGCTTAATAAATCAGCGGATTCATTAATACTAAGCTTGTTTTACTATTTAGTTTCTTACCCTGACCTATTAGACAGCTAGAGTGTTCATTTCACTTTGTTCAATAGCTATTAGCCTTTATCGCTCCCATGCTGACCCATCACCGCAAGCCCGTGTGCTTATCACTTATTTCCACTGACCTACCAATCTGGTCTGTTGTTGAAACTGCCGGGACATTGTATCAAAAAGATACTGATCGGTTCCATTTGCTGTTAACTGCACCGCCCCTAATTAGCTGCGAAGTAGAGAGTGTCTTAAGTCCAAAGGACACACTTCCCCAAAGTAAGAGCAAAGCTTACGCCCCTAGCAGTCCCAGGATTTTGTGGCTGGAAATTTCCCCTTACCGGGTGATCATGACTATGCAAGGTAACGCTCAAGTGAGTTACCGTCACTTTTGGGAACAGGGCGTTTATGGAATTAGTCGTTATTGGTTACCAACTGAATCATTACAACCTAACGATCCTATTCGTTTACGAAATTTTACTAGTAGCCTAACTCTCAACGGACATCCTTTGCCAGAGCATTTGCGTCTGGAATATGAATTATGGGCAGAAAAAGTCCAATTAGGATGCTACATACTGAATTTGGAAATTAAACACTGATAGTCATTGGGACTGGGGATTGGGGAACTCGGGGCCCCTTTTGGGGATAAGGGGTAATGGGGACTAAGAAAATTTCCCAATACCCAATACCCAATGCCTAATCTGTTTCAACCAAAATAACTCGGTTGGTTTCCAGGTTTCCATTTAATATTGCAACCAACACTCGGTTTTTGCTCGCTTGTAATAGGTTTACCCGCCAGCACTGCTTCAATGGCTGCGCGTAAATCTGCACCTGTTACAGGTTTACCATTACTAGGGCGGCTATCATCCAATTGTCCCCGATAAACTAGTTCCCGTTGGTCATCAAATACAAAAAAATCAGGTGTACAAGCTGCTGTGTAAGCCTTTGCGGTTTCCTGGCTCTCGTCGTAGCATAAGGTAAAATTAAACCCTTGTTCTATGGCAAATGCTTGTAACGACTCTGGCGCATCATCTGGATAATTGTGTGCATCGTTAGCACTGATGGCAACGATCGCTAAATCACCTGTAAAGTAATCTCTTCCTAACTGCGCTAATTCTTGTTGGACGTGCTTTACAAATGGGCAATGCCGACAAATGAACATTACCAACAACGCTTTTTTATCTGCAAAGGTGGAAAGTGAAGTTGCTTTTCCAGATATCACTTCCGGTAGATCAAAATCTGGTGCTTTTGTGCCTAGCGGCAACATAGTTGAAGCAGTTAAAACCATAATTTACCTGATAACTTTACGCTGATAACCAACAGCTTTTGCTATCAGTATATTTTACTGTACCACTAAGTTTTACATAAATTAAGAGATGGTAAATTTACCGCCTCTTAAATTTGTTGAGAGTTATGTTACAAGAATCAGTTTTTACAGGCTTGTAAAAATACCAACGATGCCGTGTCCTGTCAATACTTCTAATGTGATCAAACAGACAAAACCAATCATTGCTAAACGACCGTTGAGCAGTTCTGCAAAAGGAGTGAAGCCAGTGCGGTCGCCTTGCTCATCTATATAAACCCTTGGCTCGATCGCAAAGTTGTTCAGTTTACCTTGGTCGTCGATTATAGCAGTGTTTGTACGCATGGATTTTTCCCTGTCTTTTCTTTATGTAAATAACTGTAACAAAAATATTAACATTTGTAAAGCAAATGCAGTGATTTATAAAATATTGGCTGTGTATTAAGTAAGCTCCCAAAGCCTACCTTCGATGAAACCACTACCAATGTTAGATTTAGGTTATGATATAAGATTGTTAACTTTTTTATTTTTAGCCAATCATGACAGCAACGGGTAAGGCAACCCAATTCGAGTACAAAGCACTGCACAAGTCCAACCAGCTTATTTATGGTCTAGGTCAGACGGCAGTGATTACAGGATGGACAGTAAAGCAGGCGATCGCTAAACACCTGCAACCCGAACAGTATGCTGTAATTGGGCAACTATACTCGCCTACAAGGGGGATAAACTTACTAATTCGCAATTTACTGTATAATCCCCATGTTAGGTATTTAGTAGTTTTAAACGCTACTAAAGAAGACAATAACGCAGGTGCGTGTCAGTGCTTGCTGGACTTTTTCCGCGATGGCTTTGAAGAAGGTGTGTGTGATACTGGGTTGCGTTGCTGGGTAATTCGCTCCCCTATCCCTGGATATATTGATCTTCAAGTGGAAGCTAGTGCTTTAGAAGACCTGCGGGAGTCAATAAAGTATCACGAAACCAAATCCATCTCTGAAGGCATTAGTCTAGTTAAGTCATATGCTCAGCAGAAAGCGCTTGCTGCATGGGGTTTGGGTTTGCGCTTAAATTTTCTCATGCCTACTGTTGAACCAACTATCTTACCTGGACCGAGATACGGTCACAGAATTGAGGGTAAGACTATAGCAGAAACTTGGGTAAAAATTATTCATCGGATTAAGACAACAGGAACAATTAGACCAACTGGCTATGATGGGCAATGGCAAGAATTAATTGATTTAATGGCAATTATTACCGATGAACCTGCTGACTTTTATTTTCCTGAGCCGAATTATTTGCCAATTGACCCTCCTTTTCTTGAAGAATACGTTTCGCAGATTTTAGATGATGCACCTTCTAGGGAAGGGTTGAAATATACATATGGTCAACGTTTACGTTCCTGGTTTGAGCGTGATCAAATTGACCAGGTGATTCAGAAGTTAATTGGAGAAATTGATGCTGCTAGTGCAGTGATGAATTTATGGGATGTGAAAGACCATGAAAAAGGTGGTAGCCCTTGTCTTAATCATATTTGGTTGAGAGTGGTTGATAATGAGTTATCACTAACTGCAACTCTTAGAAGTAATGATATGTTTGCCGCATGGCCTGCAAATGCAATGGGATTGAGGGCTTTGCAACGACATATTAGGGATGAAATTGCTCAACTTTCTGAGTATGACTTGAAAATGGGGCCACTCATAACTATTAGTCAGTCTGCTCATATATATGATGATACCTGGGACAATGCAGAAAGGCTAATTACCAATCAATACGCTGCAATTTTTAATCAGCGTAACTATTATGACCCTTCTGGCAATTTCGTAATTGAGGTTGATGGCAAAGAGATAGTCATTACTCACACAACCCCTGGTAGTGGTGAGGTGATTAAGTCTTATCGTGGGAAAAACCCCCTCAGCCTACTAAGAGAAATTTGTGCTACATCTCCAGCAATTCAACCTGAACATACTGGTTATTTAGGTATTGAACTGCAAAAGGCTAGTAACTGTATTAAAACTTGCAAGCCTTATATTCAGGATCAGTAAGTGAAAAAACTGTAATTCATGTAAATAAACAGCAATACTAGAATAGATATCTCCGTGCTAAATATATAAGGTAATTTGCAACACACTAGAATATAAATTAAAATACGTGTAATCAAAGTAGCCTTTTCTTCAAGACAGTCAGAGCCTCCTATTTAGCTACTGACACAATGTGCTTGACTTTATAACTACATCGGATGTCTTTGTAGAAAATTGTGTTGGTTTGTGGAATTAGGGAGTATTTGTATGTCAGTCTTGAGTGATCGGGATATTATTAGGGAACTTAGTAAAGGTATACTTTTTTATCCTCTCAAGCCAGATAGTATAAGGGCTTGTGATTTATGTTTAACCGCTAGTGAATATGCATACGCAATTGGACAAAAGCAACGTTTGACTATTCAAACAGAACTAAAGACAAGTAAGCCAGATGAGGAAAAGAAGTTTTTCTACATACCTCCAAGAGATACTGCTTTAGTATGGACTGATGAAGCTGTTTACCTCAGTGGTTACTTTCGTGGTCCACTTTACTCAATGGTTGGGCTAGTCTCGAAAGGTATGGGACACATTGGTACGCGAGTAAATCCTTATTGGTCAGGTGTTCTTTGTATAGCCCTTCATAATATTTCAGATGAAATGCTTAGAATTAATGTAAGAGATGTGAATCAACCGATTGCCTATTTGGCTATTGAAAAATTAAGTTCTAAGTCATCAAGTAATCGCAATACAGATAGACCTGCAAGACTTGATATTCTTATTGGTTTGCCTAATCGTAATGAAATTGATGATTTTTTCAATAGAAAAGAACATAGTTGGATGACAGGCGATACAGATTTATTGAGGAAACTTATGCTGGAGTCAGAGGAGTATAAAAAACTTAAAATTAGTGTTCATGAAACATTGCTAAGTTTTCTTGGACAAGATACATCGGCGAAATGGGCAGCAGTTGCTGCAATAGGAACTTTATTATCAGCAATATTTGCGGGAATTCCATTATTTCAAAGAGTTAAAACTCCCACTCTAGAAATCCGAACTGAACCAAACAAAACAGTAAATACACCTTTAAATAAGAAATGATGTATCTGATATTGAAAAACATTTTGTTTACAATTAATAGTAATAAAATAATAGATAAATAAACTTTTATAATTGAAGAATCATACTTTATTTTAAATACAACATTGTATTTTTAGAATAACTTAGTATAATTCTTGAAAAAATATTAATCAAGAATTAAAAAAAGAATGTAATTTTATTTTTAATGTAAGGTAGTTATTAAATATGCACACAATATATGTATCTGGTGCGCTAACTAATGTGGAGAATCCAGCAGAGTCTAAGGCACTTTATGAAAAAATTGGTTTCCTTTGCGAAGAAATTGGTCTTCAAGCTTATGTTCCACACAAACAAACTGATCCAGTAAATAATCCTGAGATTAGTCCTCGTGAAGTTTTTGACCAAGATAAGTATCAAGTCAGCAATTCAGATTTAGTTATTGCTTACCTTGGTTCACTATCCTTTGGTGTTGGAATGGAGTTAGCTTTTGCAGAGACAAACAACATTCCTATTATTCTTCTATACGAAACAGGTAAAAAAATATCAAGATTTCCACGCGGCATTCCCACTGTTATTGCTGAAATACAGTTTCACGATCATGAAGACGCCTTGAATCAGCTTAAAAATATTTTGGATAAGTGGAACCCAGAGCATCCATAGTTTCCGTTGTCAGCAAGGCAGTAGAATAAAGTTTGAAATTGATAGATTATGCAAGATATTTCCCCAATCGACAAACCCCATCAAAGACCAACATGGGATGAATACTTTCTAATGTTGGCTAAACTAGCAGCCACTCGCTCAACGTGTTTAGCCTTTCCAGTGGGTGCTGTGATTGTAAAAAACAAGCAAGTCGTAGCAACAGGTTACAATGGCTCACCATCGGGTTCAGCCCATTGTACAGCTCAAGGATACTGTTATCCGGGATTAAGTAGCTGTGATGCTAGTAAAATTCTACCCTCAAGGGCTGTACACGCAGAAGCAAATGCGATCGCACAAGCAGCAAAGCATGGGACTTCTACAGATGGTGCAAGTATTTACGTTACCCTAGAACCTTGTCTGTCTTGTTTAAAATTAATTATCTCCGCAGGAATTAAGGAAGTGTTTTATGAAACTTCTTTCAATAGCGGCGAGAAAGCCTTAGTGAGGGATTCCTTTGTTAATGAAGGTTTAGTCACCCTCAAACAGATTCAGTTATCTCAAGTAATGGCACAACAAGCTGCTCAATTTCTCCTTAATCCGACATCTGTTGCTAGAACAGTAAGGTGTGTCCACGAACTTTAACACACCCTCTGATTGAAGATTATAAAATCTGAAATCTCAAATCCTGAGTATTTTGTTTAGGGCCGATGACTCCGGCGGATTTCTGTAATTTGATCTGCTACATCCAACAGAGATTTTGGCATCTCTGTCCCTGTGAGAATGATATCGACGTGGGGAGGGCGTTTTGTTAAAAACGCTAAAACTTCTGTTTCAGGAATTAAACCAAAGTTAATCGCTAAACTTAACTCATCTAAGACAACGAGAGAATACTTACTCTCACACACTACCTGCTGTGTATACTCCCACAGCTTTTGTAAGGCTTGGTTTTCCGTATCGTCTAAATGTGGTGTATCGATACAACGAGGCAAATCACAGCGAATCCAATCTAAATTTTGTCCTAATTGTATAGGTCTTTCCTGTCCTTGACGAATACCTCCTTTGAGAAACTGCACTATTAATACTGGTGTTCCTTGTCCAGCTATTGTCAGTGCTTGAGCCATAACGCTCGTAAAAAAGTTGCGATGGGAGCTAGTGAAAACTTGCACTAGTCCTTCAACTGGATATGGTAAAGTAAGAGTTGAATTTATACTTGGGGTTTCTAGCTGGGCAACCATAGGGTAAAGTTCAAAAAGTTACAATAAATTAAAGTTTTGTGCTGGCGCTACTTGTTACAAATCTGCCTGTATAATCAATCTGTTTTTTACAGATGTGGTGGATTTGGCAAATTGCATTCTTAGTCAAACACTAGGTTTGTGCTGAAGTCAAGAGTTATTTTCGTTTTTTCTCTGAAAGTAGTTGTAAAAATGAAAACACATAAGTTAAAGTTCCAATTATTTAAAAAAGCGGGGCATAACAGCTGAAAATCGCTAAATTTTAGATTTCCTGGTTGTTTGGGCAAAACAAACTTAGCAAATAGTGAATTTGACAGAATGAGGAGTGAATTGTTGTGAGATTGGTGATTCTGGGAGGATCAGGATCGGGGAAAAGCACTCAAGCACAAAGGCTTTGCAGATATTTTGATATTCCTTTAATTTCTACAGGAGAGATTTTACAAGAAGCGATATCTGGCGATCAGCTCCTGCCGGAGTTCCAATGGTCGCAAGCCGATCCCCGGATTTCTCTTTCGGTTTACGCTAGCCTGAGTGAACTAGGTTACCATGCACAGCCATACGTGAAAAAAGGGAAGTTAGTTTCAGACGAAATGATCATTGAATTGATCCGAATTCGTCTCAGACAACCAGATATTAAGTGCGATTGGGTCTTAGAGGGCTATCCCCGTAATGCCTTCCAAGCTCAAAAATTAGATTTTTTATTGGATAATTTAGGGCAAAAGCTAGATTGGGCAATTTATCTCCAAGTCTCAGAAGCTGTCATGGTTAGCCGATCCTTGGGGCGATCGCTACCAGATGATCAACCAGAAATCGTGCAGCGCCGTGTAGAATTATTCTGCGATCGCACTATTCCCATCCTAGAATATTACGACCGTCGTCGCTGCTTGTTGACCATTAACGGCGACCAGTCACCAGAGATAGTGCAGCAAAATATTTTGACTTTGCTTTCAGCTCCTTAGAAAAGGAGCAGGGGAAGAATTCCTAACTCCTAACCGGAGGCGGAGCGTCTTTGGCTTTGCTTCTAACTCCTAACTTCGCACTCCTTGTTCAGCACTCAAATGATTTGCAACACTAAGGTAACCTTAAGGCAGTATTCCATATAAAAATCTTGAGGCAACTCCAATGGCTTGGCAGCGTCCAGACGGTCGGATTCCTTACGAACTACGTCCGATCAGCTTTTACCCTAGTTTCACCAGGTTTGCCCCCGGTTCTGTTCTCGCAAGATGCGGTGATACTCAAGTACTTTGTACTGTTAGCGTTACTAAAGGAGTTCCGAAGTTTCTCGAAGGAACTGGTAAAGGCTGGTTAACTGCTGAGTACCGGATGCTACCATCTGCTACCCAAAAACGCCAAGAAAGGGAATTATTCAAATTATCTGGACGGACGCAAGAAATTCAACGTCTAATTGGACGCAGCTTACGTGCAGCAGTGGATTTCGAGGCACTGGGAGAACGCACGCTGACTGTGGATGCTGATGTGTTACAAGCAGACGCTGGAACTCGGACAATAGCCATTACAGGCTCATTTGTGGCGTTGGCTCATGCGATTTCTAAATTGTTGCAGGAGGGCGTGTTGGAGCGATCGCCTCTGTGTGGACAGGTAGCAGCGGTTTCCGTAGGATTACTAGAGGGAGAGCCATTTTTGGATCTTAATTATATCGAAGATGTGGCTGCAACAGTAGATTTTAACGTGGTGATGAATCAACATCTGGGAATCATTGAAGTCCAGGGAACAGCCGAACAAGGCAGCTTTAGCCGCACTCAGTTGAATCAGCTGCTAGATGTCGCCCAAAAAGGAATTCAGCAATTGTTAATTGCCCAACGTGAAGCGATCACTGACTGGGAAGCCCGATTTGTGGGTGATTGGTAAGATGTCAACAAGAGGAAAGGAGGGATAGGGCATTAGGCATTGTTATTCTTCCCCTGCTCCCTTATTTCTTAGTCATTACCCAGTGCAAAATGAAGTTATTAATTAGTTTTATTAATTTTTAATAAGAATTAATAAATGTATCCTCTGTGGCGTTAATCAACGAAGTATCAAGTAACTGGGTGTAAATAAAAATAATCATCACAGTAGTTAGTACAATCGACTACTGACAATTTACCGTTGAAGGTGATGAGGTGCGTCTACGTTTTTCCAGCCTACCTAATCCACGATGTTAAATGTTTCAAAAGTTAAAAAGGGGGATCGTAATAAGTTCGGTATTGTATTGCTGGAAGGCAGCAATATGATAATGAAGCCATGAACAAAACCGTTGAAGTTCTACCGGATCAGCCAGCGCTGGTTGCACGAGCGCTAGAATTAATTCTGTCTAAGTTAAAAACTGCCATTGAGCAGCGGGGGCGGTTTACGATCGCCTTATCTGGCGGTAGTACACCTAAACCGTTATACGAAGCGATCGCTAATCAAAAACTGCCTTGGGATAAAATTCATATATTCTGGGGGGATGAGCGTTACGTACCACCTGATCACCCCGATAGCAACGAACTGATGACGCGTCGTGCATGGCTAGATCGTGTTGATATCCCAGCGGCTAACATTCATCCTGTACCAACTTTAGAAGCCAATCCAGAACTGGCTGCTGCTAAGTATGAACAAGAACTCAAAGAATTTTTCAATTCTTCTGGGGTCGAGTTTCCCTCGTTGGATGTAATATTACTAGGAATGGGTGATGATGCACATACCGCATCTTTGTTTCCCCACACAGAGGCTCTCAAAGTACGCGATCGCCTGCTTACTGTGGGTAACAAAAACGGAAATCTCAGGATAAGTTTCACATACCCCTTGATTAACTCTGCTCGCAGCGTGATTTTTCTGGTTGCTGGTGCTAATAAACGACCAGCTTTGGCGCAAGTCTTTGCACCTGTAGCCGATGACTTCACTTACCCATCCCGCTTAATTCAGCCCCAAGGAGAACTTTGGTGGCTGCTGGATGCGGCAGCAGGTTTGGAACTCCAACATTGAACAGGTAATTAGTAATTAGTAATTCGTAGTTCGTAATTCGTAATTAACTCATCAAGGTTTTAAAGCAACTAACCTTGGTTATGGAAAAGAAAAAAACACATTCCTTGCTCTAAGCAAGCGTATTTATGTGTAAAGCAATTACGAATTATCAATTACGAATTATTCTAACCGTTCTATCAGCAGTAATTGCTAGAATCTAAAGCTAGGGCCGCCCTCTGCTTGCCAGTCCTACCTATATTTATGATGATCTTGAACAAAGGCTAAATATCGATGATCGTCTGCCCTAATTGCAATCATCCCAACCCTGATGGCGCTGTCCAGTGTGAAGCTTGCTATACACCGTTACCCGCGACTACTAACTGTCCCAGTTGTGGGGCAACTGTGCAGGCAGATGCTGCATTCTGCGGTCAGTGTGGCTATAACCTTCACTCCGCAGGAGTTCCACACGTTCATACTGCGGTAGCTGCAACAGTTACTCCCGATATTCCTGTGGAAGTTCCGCCATTAGTTCCACCCGATCCACTGTTAGAACTTTTACAACCAGATGCTTTGGGAATAAGCGGTTCTACTAACTCCCATCCCTCCAGCTCATCTTTACCACCAACAACAGTGGCAGCTCCCCTAGCAGCTTTGCCACAAGTACCTGTTACAGAAAGCAGCCCCCCAGAACCACCGCCAACGGGAGCAGCCCAACCTGTAGTCTCTGGACAAAGTATTCCTACTCCACCACCTGTGGAACCAGCGCCAGCCTCTGAAGCCGAAGTACCACCAGCAGCACCAGCATCAACTGCAACTGTTGCCAGAACGCAATTACAACAGGTTACAGCGCGGTTAATCCACATTCAAAGCGATCGCTTAATTGAATTGCCGCAAAATCTCTCTGTGATTCATATTGGCAAGCCCAATGATCGGATTCCCCCAGATATAGATGTTTCAGGATTTCCCAATTCAGAAATTGTCTCGCGGATTCATGCAGATATTCGCGTTGAGGGAGACGCGCATTATGTAGAAGATGTGGGAAGTTCTAATGGCACTTATATTAATAATTTGCCGCTTTTACCAGGGAATCGTCACCGCTTGCGACCAGGCGATCGCATCAGCTTGGGTAAAGGAGACTTAATGACATTCCTCTTTCAACTTGCTTAACTGATTCTCCATCAATTGTGACATTGGTTTAGGCATTTTCTGCCCATCCTCCGGCATCCCTTTTGGAGGATAAACAAATAAACTGCATCAGACAAGCGACGGATAACTATATTGTTCTTGATAGCGCCATAGTTTACAGCCGTCGCTTCGAGGTGCTTTCTTGTTGCATTGTTCAGCAACTCCATTACCTCAATCAGCAATTAAAGATTAAAAAATAAATAAATGCAAGCGCAGCAAGTATTTTAGCTATTGACTATATGTAATTTAAATGCTCATCAGTTTAAATACACTAGGATAGAGAAAATACACTGTCAATTTTAGATTTGAAATTTTCCAGAAAATCTAAAATCCAAAATAGAGCAACCTATGAGGAAACCAAGCAAAAATTTTGAACCTTTGCTCACCAAAGAAGCCCCGCCAGTTGTTGAACGCATGGGGCTAACGTGGCTAGTTGCAGCAGCGATCACAACTGCTTTACTGTGGCAAGTACCAGGAGGGGATTATATCTTATACCCATTTACAATTTTGGCAACCTGGTTTCATGAAATGGGTCACGGCTTAATGGCACTCCTATTTGGGGGACAGTTTCAGAAATTGCAGATTTTTAGCAATGGTTCTGGTGTCGCAACTTATGATATTCAGTTGTCATTGGGGCCAATTGCCCCGGCAATGGTCGCAGCAGCAGGGCCAATGGGGCCGCCTGTTGCCGGTGCAGTTTTGATTCTGGCTTCCCGGAGTTTTAAAGCAGCAACCCTCTGTTTAAAAATTTTAGGGAGTTTTTTGTTATTTTCCACATTAATTTGGGTACGTTCTTGGTTTGGATTGGTGGCAATTCCCTTGCTGGGTTTAATAATCTTGGGTATCGCCCTGAGGGCGCCTCGCTGGGCACAAGGATTTGCCATTCAATTTCTAGGTGTACAAGCTTGTGTAAGTACGTACCATCAACTTGATTATCTATTTAGTAGGTCTGCTGGTCCCCTTGGACTCTCTGATACAGCGCAAATACAGCGGTATTTGCTTTTACCTTACTGGTTTTGGGGGGGGTTGATGGCGATCGCATCTTTGGTGATTTTAGTCCAAAGTCTCCGCGTTGCCTATCGTTCAGAGTAATCAGATTGAATCTTTAGCTTCGGGATTAGTAATGCACATTTCTAGCTTGCCACTAGGGGTAGCTCTCCATGACAACCTACGTTAAACATAACCTCTGTAGAGACGTTGCAATGCAATGTCTCTACGCACATCAAACTTTCACTGACCATCCTTAACTAAACTGTATTGGTTTATATCAATTGCAACGATAGAACTCCAGTTTGATTAATGAAAAATTTTTAAGATAAAAGTCTTGTTAGACAAAGATTTTATCTTAGTATGCTTATCATTATTCAAGCTGATTCCTGTATTCAATAATTTATTAAGTATCATCTGTCCGCTTATCGTAAGGCTCACCTGTAAAAGGTTGTACGCCAATAGTAGGATAAGCATCATCCGTAGGTCCAAAAATCCGCATTGCAGCTTCAGAAATATATTGGGTTATGTTCGCAATGATTTTGGAAATAGCCATAATATTCGACTCCTTTTTTTAAGTCGCTTTAATTGTGATACCTATACTCTAATGCTGATATTCTTGACTAGCTTCTATTCTCAATATATTGAAAATATATGCAATGTTTATTCAGATAACTTCGCAATACTTTAGCTTGTCAAAAAATCAAACTTTTATCTTTGATTGTAATTGTAACTTAGCTATTTCTCCAACTTCAGTCTGGGAAACAGGTTGGCAAATAAACTTTCTGTTACAAGATATTGTTTCCTTTCATTAACCGCCTTGCCAGATTAACATTATTGCTATCTATTACTATTAAAAAATATTAAGTATTTAATGAAGTTAGTATTAATTTACCTTTGAATCTACTGTTATACAGCAATCTATAAAATACACTTGCCGGGAGTTGACATTATTTATGGTAATATTTACCATAATAGAAGAAGCATTCTTGTAAGGAAGGTCTTGCATGACAACTTTGCCAGATTTGGGCTACGTACATAAACAGCAAAGCCAGCAGAACCAGGAACTAAACCTCTCTGGGGATGACTACAGCTTGCTGACCGACCTTTATCAGTTGACGATGGCAGCTTGTTACACAGGCGAAGGTATAGAACAACGACGGGCAAGCTTTGAGTTGTCTGTCAGGCGATTGCCAGAGGGTTTTGGTTATTTAATTGCAATGGGGCTGACGCAGGCATTGGAATATTTGGCTAAAATCCGCTTTAGTCCCTCGCAAATTGCGGCATTACAGGCAACGGAAATTTTTGCTCAAGCAGGTGATCGTTTTTGGTCACTTTTAGCTGAGGGAAAGTTTACGGGTGATGTTTGGGCAGTACCAGAAGGGACGGCTGTGTTTGCCAATCAACCACTATTGCGGGTGGAAGCACCCCTTTGGCAAGCGCAACTAGTGGAAACTTACCTCTTGAATACTATTAATTACCAGACTTTGATTGCCACAAAAGCAGCACGGTTGCGGGATGTAGCAGGGGAGTCAGCAACACTTTTAGAATTTGCGACAAGACGAGCATTTAGTCCCCAGGCTGCTTTGTGGGCGGCGCGGGCGGCATTGGCAGGTGGATTAGATTCCACTTCCAATGTGTTAGCAGCGCTACAACTGGGACAAAAGCCAAGTGGTACGATGGCACACGCCTTGGTGATGGCGTTGTCAGCAATAGAAGGCACTGAAGAACAAGCTTTTAGTGCATTTCATCGATATTTTCCGGGTGCGCCATTGCTGATTGATACCTACGATACAGTTGTTGCTGCCCAGCGCTTGGCCCAAAAAGTAAATTCTGGGGAAATGCAATTAACAGGAGTGAGATTGGACTCAGGAGATTTAGTTACCTTATCAAAACAGGTGCGATCGCTCCTTCCCGGTGTGCCAATTTTTGCCAGTGGCGACTTGGATGAGTGGGAAATTGCCAGATTAAAAGCTGCTGGGGCCGAGATTGATGGTTACGGACTGGGAACGCGATTAGTTACAGGTTCCCCTGTAAATGGAGTTTATAAACTTGTAGACATTGATGGCATCCCAGTGATGAAGCAGTCGAGTGGTAAGGTTACTTATCCAGGGCGCAAGCAGATTTTTCGCTCGTTTACGGGAGGTAAGGTAAAAGCAGACAGGTTGGGACTCTTAGGTGAAAGTTCTGTGGATGAAGAACCTTTGTTGCAGTTGGTAGTACAGGAGGGTGAACGGGTGCAACCACTGGAGTCGTTGGCAACAATTCGTCAGCGTACCGCCGCCTCAGTTGCTAGTTTGCCACAACAGACACGGTGTTTGGATCATCCTGTCTCCGTGCAGGTGGAGATTTCTGCTGCACTGCAAGAGTTGACTGAGGAAACTAAGAAACGAACCGCATACTCCTACGGAGAAGCAAGCTACGCGCAGCGTCTAGTAGAGAAGGACGCAAAGTAAGATGATGAGAATTGCTTTGTTTGGTACTAGTGCCGATCCACCAACTGCTGGACATCAAGAAATTCTGAGTTGGTTGTCTGAGCGTTATGATTGGGTAGCGGTTTGGGCAGCGGATAATCCATTTAAGTCCCATCAAACACCCTTAGAGCATCGGGCGGCAATGCTGCAACTGTTGATTGCGGATATAGACGCGCCACGGCACAATATTGCTTTGGAACAAGAATTGAGTAGCTTCAGAACACTGGAAACAGTAGAAAAAGCGAAGCTTACTTGGGGTGAAGACGCTAAATTGACGTTGGTAATTGGTTCAGATTTACTCACTCAGCTACCACGTTGGTATCGCGTTGAAGATTTGTTACAGGAAGTGCAACTACTAATCGTGCCGCGACCGGGATATGCCATAGATGAGTCTAGTTCAGAGGTAGTGCAAAAGCTGGCAGGGAAGATTGCGATCGCTAGTCTGACCGGTCTAGATGTTTCCTCAACAGCGTACCGCGAACATGGAAATCCCCAAGCCCTTACAGCCCCTGTAGTTGCCTATATTAATCGAGAGCATTTGTACGAATGCCAGGACGTTCACAAAAAAAGATACCAACTCCGTTAAACCAACAACCTTTGGCCGATTTCAAGGTTGGTGTTGATAATGTAATTTTTTCTGTAGATACTGTACAAAATCGGCTGTTAGTTCTATTAGTAATGCGACAGCAAGAACCATTTTTAAATCACTGGAGTCTTCCCGGTACTTTAGTGCGTCGAGGAGAGTCTTTAGAAGATGCCGCCTATCGCATTATGGCAGAGAAAATTAAGGTCAACAATCTCTACTTAGAACAACTCTATACATTTGGAGGACCGAATCGCGATCCACGAGAAGCAACTGATAGTTATGGTGTGCGTTATCTATCAGTTAGTTACTTTGCCCTAGTGCGATTTGAGGAAGCCGAATTAATTGCCGATCGCATGACTGGTATCGCTTGGTATCCAGTCAAAGAAGTGCCGCAATTAGCTTTTGATCATAATGAAATTCTGACCTATGGGCACAGGCGATTGCGAAATAAATTAGAGTATAGCCCGGTGGCTTTTGAAGTCTTGCCAGAAATGTTCACCTTGAATGATTTATATCAGTTATACGCCACAGTTTTAGGTGACAACTTTTCCGATTATTCTAATTTTCGGGCGCGTCTACTCAAGTTAGGTTTTTTATTTGATACCGGAATTAAAGTATCACGGGGTGCTGGTCGTCCGGCTAGTTTGTATAAGTTTGACGCTGAAGCTTTTGCTCCCTTAAAAGATAAACCTTTAGTGTTTATTTAGCTAATCACTTTGCAGAGTCGAAAATCCTGAGTAACTTATTTTGACTCTTGACCAATGACCAATGACCAATGACTAATGACTAATACAATGAAGATTGCGATCGCTCAAATTAATCCGACAATTGGTGATTTGCTTTTGAATGCCCAAAAAATCCTGGAGGCGGCACAACGAGCAGCATCTAGCGGTGCGCGTTTGTTGTTGACACCAGAACTTTCTTTGTGTGGCTATCCACCAAGAGATTTATTACTAAATCCTAGTTTTGTGGAAGCGATGGGCATCACTTTACAAAATTTGGCGCGGGATTTACCACCAAATTTAGCTGTATTGGTAGGAACTGTTGAACGGAACCTGAAAGCGTCTATTACTGGCGGTAAAACTTTATTTAACAGCATGGCTTTGGTAGAGAATGGCAAGGTAAAACAGCTTTTTCACAAGCGACTTTTGCCGACTTACGATGTATTTGACGAACGTCGCTATTTTGAACCAGGATTACAAGCTAATTATTTCACTCTTGATAATATTCATATTGGCGTAACTATTTGCGAAGATTTATGGAACGATGAGGAATTTTGGGGCAAACGTAGTTATCCAGTGAATCCGATTGCTGACTTAGCAATTCTGGGTGTAGATTTGATTGTAAATTTGTCTGCTTCTCCTTACACTGTCAGCAAGCAGCAGTTTCGTGAAACCATTCTCAAGCATAGTGCAGTACGTTTTCAACAACCGATTATTTATGCTAATCAGGTTGGCGGAAATGATGACCTAATTTTTGATGGGCGTAGTTTTGCCTTGAATCGTCAAGGTAAAATTATGTGTCGTGCCCGTGGTTTTGACACCGATTTAGTAGTAGTCGAATTTGACGAGGCGCAACGGGATTTGCAATTGGGTTCTGTAGCACCTGCATATGAATCGGAAGATGAAGAAATTTGGTACGCTTTGGTTTTGGGAGTTCGAGATTATGCCCGCAAGTGTCGCTTTTCTAAAGTAGTGTTGGGTTTAAGCGGCGGAATTGATTCTGCAATAGTAGCTGCGATCGCCACTGCTGCACTTGGTAAAGAAAATGTCCTCGGTGTTCTCATGCCTTCCCCTTATAGTTCCGAGCATTCCATCAGTGATGCTGTGGCATTAGCGGAAAATTTGGGGATTAAGACTCATCTTTTACCAATTGGCGAGTTAATGCAAGGCTTCGATCATACTTTAGATGATTTGTTTGCAGGTACGGAGTTTGGACTGGCTGAAGAGAATATCCAATCTCGGATTCGCGGTAATTTATTAATGGCGATCGCTAATAAATTTGGCTATCTTCTTTTATCTACTGGTAACAAGTCAGAAATGGCAGTTGGTTACTGTACTCTCTACGGCGATATGAATGGCGGGTTAGCAGTAATTGCAGATGTTCCTAAAACCCGTGTATATTCACTTTGCAATTGGTTAAATCGCGATGTCCACGACGGGCTACGCCTACGTGAAATCATCCCGCAAAACGTCTTGACTAAACCACCCAGCGCCGAACTCAAACCAGGTCAAGTTGATCAAGACTCTCTACCGCCTTACGAAATTTTGGACGATATTTTGCAACGCCTGATTCACAATCACCAATCAGCAGCGCAAATTGTTACAGCAGGTCACGATCCGGTGATTGTAGACCGAGTAATCCAAATGGTGGCGCGGGCTGAATTTAAACGGCGACAAGCACCTCCCGGTTTAAAAATCACCGATCGCGCTTTTGGAACTGGTTGGCGAATGCCAATTGCTAGTAACTGGGTTGGTATCAAAAACGCTTACCAGACTAAAACCACAGCTACACCTAACCTTAGTTTGTTGTGATGGACAAAATGCTCATCGGCAAATCAAGTAATTTAGTTATCAAACCTGTCCCTGCCTTGAACTTTTATTAAAGTCTGTCCTTCTCTGATGCGGAGAGGGATAGGTTTTGCATAGTAAAATCTTTTTTAACTTCAATTTAATATGAGCGCAGCAGATTTATTCCCAACCTTGCACAAGCTATCTCGTGCAGATAAACTCAAGGTCATGCAGTTTTTAGTTCAAGAACTAGCGACTGAAGAAGAAACATTGTCGTTACAGCCAGGAGTCACTTATCATGTATGGTCTCCCTATAATTCCCATGAAGCTGCTAATAAACTAGGCGCACTGCTAGAAGAAGACAGACAGATAAACGATGCTTAATTCACAAAAATTTCCCTTCATTGAAAGTCGTGATGTGTTCCGTAGAAAAGGTATCGCTAATTTCTACCGACCATAATTTGGCCATATCTACTTGAGTTTTATCCCCATTAGCCTCGACAAATTTTTCAAAATCTGTTCTTGTGCTGAAGACTTAAGCAGTATCTAGTATTACTTCATTTATAGATTATATTCTTTGTCCTAACCACCTTGGCGGTTGCTATAGTTCTTCAAGTTGTTGCACCACTCGCCAACTCAAGGGTTCACCTGCCAAATTCACAGTTTGCACAGAGTTAGGAATAGCATTGAGTTGCAGTAGTTGAGTAATCGCACTGGGTACAGTATTAATCAGCGTCACTTGATTTTTAGCTGGCAAATTCGGCAGTGCCAAGGCATTTTCGGCAAGAATAACTTTCCCGCCCCAACTCAGAGGTACAAATAACTCGAATATTGATAAATCGAAGCAAATTGAAGTTGAGGCTAATACACCAGCGATCGCATCTGCACTAAATACCTCCAACGCCCAATACAATAAACAAACTGGATTGCGATGTTCAATCATCACCCCCTTCGGCTTTCCTGTAGAGCCAGAAGTATAAATCAAATACGCCAGATTTTCTGATGTAATAGCCGTAATGGGATTACTAACAGAATTTTCAGCTATAGCTTGCCAATCTTCGTCAAGATTAACGATTTTTGTATTGCTATTTACTTGGTAAGCAAAGGGAGTTGATGATGTCTGACTCAACAGAATCGGAACTCGCGCATCTTCCAGAATCCACCTCAACCGAGTTTCAGGATAAGCTGGATCTAGCGGTACATACACCCCACCCGCTTTGAGAATTCCCAAAATCCCAACCACCATCTCAACAGAACGTTCTAGACAAATTCCCACAGGTGTTTCTACTTCCACACCCAAATGTTGCAAATGATGTGCTAGTTGATTAGCTTTACTATTAAGTTCTCTATAAGTAAAAGATTGCTTACCAAAAATTAGCGCTATCTCATTCGGTGTCCGTTCCACTTGCGCCTCAAATAGCTAATGAAGGCACTGATGTCTAGGATATTCTTGTGTAATTTGGTTCCAAATTTTAAATTGCTGCTGTTCGTTCTCCGTTAACAAAGGTATTTCTGACGGCCTTTGTTCAGTATTTACAACTATCCTCTCTAGCAAAGTAATCCAATGTTCGCACATTCTGGCAATCGTAGCAGCATCAAACAAATCTGTACTGTATTCAAATTGTCCAGTAATTCCCTGCTCGCTGTCCTGCAAATTCAGACGTAATTCGTATTTTGCTGTGTCTTCATTAAAAGGCAACCGTTCCAGAGTTAATCCTGGCAATTGTGGCGATCACACCGATGCCAATTGTAAATCAAACTTAACTTGGAATAACGGCATCATCTGACTGAAATTCCGTTCAGGATTTATCACTTTCACCAATTTTTCAAAGGGTAAATATTGATGGGCAAAAGCAGCAAGCACCACCTCACGCACTCGCATCAATACTTCCTGCACCGTGGGATTTCCTGCCAAATTGGTACGCAACACCAGCGTATTAACCAGTAAACCGATCAAATTTTCAGTTTCTTGGCGATCGCGGTTGATAATATCAGTACCAATAATTAAATCATCCTCTCCTGTGTATCGATACAGCAATACCTAAAAGCTAGTTAACAACAGCATAAATAGTGTTACCCCTTGCTTGGCTGCTAAAGCTTTGACTGCTTGAGATAGAGATGGCGATAAAGCTACAGGATAATGTGAACCGCTATATGTAGGTACGGCTGGCTGTGGACGACTTGACAACTGTAAAATAGGTAACTCACCGCCCAATTGCTGTTGCCAATAATTAATTTGCTCTGTGAGAAACTCACCCCCTAACTGTTGTCTTTGCCACACAGCCCAATCAGCATACTGAATAGGCAACTCTGGTAATGATAAAGTTTCTCCCTGCACAAATGCTGAATATAGTAACGATAATTCTTTCAGGAAAATGCCAATCGACCAGCGATCAGAAATAATATGATGAGTTGTCAGCAGTAAAATATACTCGTGTTCTCCTAAATATAATAGGAGCGATCGCCATAAGGGTTGACTCAAATCAAAGGGGCGTTTTGCCTGTGCTAAAGCTAACCTTTCCACTTCCAATGGAGTGTTAATTTCGCTGAGATCAATAATAGGAAGCGTCAGAGGTTCCCAAGGTGTAATGATTTGGACGGGCTGCTTTTGCGCGTTGGTGGTGAAACAAGTGCGTAAAGTTTCGTGTCGTCGCCGTAATTCATTCAGGGATTTTTTTAATGCTGACACTTGCAAGACTCCCCGCAGCCACAGAACACAAGGGACGTTGTAAACAGAACTCGTAGGTTCGAGTTGCTGAATGAACCAGAGGCGTTGTTGAGCAAAGGATAGAGGAATATCTTCTGTATTTGGGCGTTTGGAAATCGTGAGAGATTGTCCTAATGTCAAGCCTCGCTCTTTGAGGCGGCGTTCAAAAAGTAGGCGTTGTTCTGGAGATAATTGAGCTAGGAGTTGTAGTAAGTCAGCCATTTTAGATATTAGATTTTGAATTTATGAACAAGAATTCAGAACTCAAAAGGAACGAGTAGCGTCGTGGGGTTTCCCCAAATCAAGCAACTGGTGTTCAGAATTCAGAAGTAATTTTGTACGATTGGGTGATAAAACTTTTTTTATTTAGGAACTTCTAAGAAATAAATTATCCAAATAAACGAACCACAGAGACACAGAGAACACAGAGGAATAAGGGATTTCCAAGTAAAAAAATATTCAATCGCAGAGGGACAAGGGGGACAAGGGGACAAGGAAGAAGGAAGTCTAGTTGAGTAGACAAATTGGATAATTTATTTTTTGGAGTTCCCTAAGGAGGAGAGAGTTTTTTCGCCAGTTTTTTTGAGTATTTTTTTATTTGGAAGTCTCTTACAAGTAATTAATCGGACTTGATATAACATCTCTCTTGCATATAGCAATCCGATTTGATTTTTGAAAAAATCTAGGTATATGTAGGGGAGCCAGCATTGTTTTGCGGGTTTCTCCACCTGGTGAGACTGGCGTTGTGTTATCGGCGAGAGTACGGCACCAAAATCTTCGCGTAGTGCGTTATAAGGGGACTTCAAAGTACCGTCAGATAAGTATCTTTTCCTTCTAATGGTAAAACTCGGAGACTTTGATTTTTTAAATCTGATTCTAATCCTAAATCTTCTAGAGGAATTAGTCCTAACAATGGGTCTGAACCTGCTGGTAGTTCAATACAATTAAATGTTCCTTCTCGACCTTGAATTAATAGGTTTAACTCTCTAAATATACGAACTTTTTGTATCCCTACAGCAATTTTGACATCAACCTCACCTTGAAGTACTAGTCCTAATTCACTGATAATATTTTCTGGCAAGCACAATCGAGTTGCACCAGGATCGACTAAAACATCATTCAATGTAACTAAACGAATTTCATCTGAGGAAATAAATCCTCGTTCGGCTAAAATTTGGTCAATACGGTTGGCTACTGTAATTTTAGTTGTGACTTTGCCCATTGTCTCTGTTGGATTTGTTGCCACAACATTATTCTCCCTGAAGTTAGATTATGGCAATTTTATTGATATTTATTTTATCACCCTCTTAAGCATAAATATTTTCGGTTAGCGATCGCTCATTTTCATAATCTTTATACAGGAAAAATATACCGAAAATGTGAAAAATTTTATTCTGCTCTCCATTACCTACTCTTGAAGTTGTTGTGCTACCTCCTCCGGTGATAAGTTATGAATATCACTCAATAATGTGGTTATTTCTGCTAAATCCTGAGATTTTGGTTTTTGAGATGCAATAACTACTGCAATGCTAGCAACAGTTGGTGCTTCCTCCAGTAAACTCCGCATCGAGAGTTCTATGCCAAAGCGATCGCGCAAACGAGAGATGGCTTGAATTGCCAGCAGAGAATGTCCACCTAAATCAAAGAAGTTATCATGAATGCCAATGGGTGTAATTCCTAGCAGTTCTTGCCAAATTTGAGCGATCGCTTCTTCGATTTCGCTGTTGGGCGGAATATATTCGTTAGCTAATTTAGGGCGTGTATGGGCAGTATCAGTAGATGATTCTGTTTTGGTTGCATTTGGAGTTTTTGATGTTACCCATTGCTCTAAACGCTTGTGGAGGCTGCTTTTGGAAACTACGACAGACTCCGGTAAGCCTAAGTTGACAACTCGGCAGGTAGCATCCCAAACCTCTTGAGGGGTAAGTGCTAGTGCGGCTAAATTTGCTCCAAAACCACTGTTTATCTCAAATGCATCATCTCGGCAAGCATCCCAGTTGATGCTAATCCAGGGGAATGTACTGGTTTGATTTTGTTGCATAGCAAACATATCTATCACTGCATTAGCGGCAGCATAAGCTGCCAATCCCAAACCGCCCAAAACACTGGAAAGGGATGATTGTAATACACAAAAATCTAAGGGTTTGTCGCTGATAACTTTAGCTAAGGCAAATAATCCCTCTACTTTGGTGCGGTAATTGTAGTCCCAGTGATGTGGTGTCAATTGAGGCAGCAATGCCATTGAATGCTCATTGCTCATCGGCGTGGAATAGAAGACACCGTGTAGTTGTCCAAATTTTTGTTCTGCATGGGCGATCGCTTGCTCTAACTGCTGGTAGTCAGTAATATCTATATTCGCCGAAATGTAATCGACACTTGCATTATCTAAAGTTTGTTTTACGGCTTTGGCAATGACATCACTAAGCAAGATTAACCGCACTGGCATTTGTGTCAAGAAATCAGCGTAAACTGTTCCCAGACCCGTTGTTAAATCTCCCACAATCAGGTAGTTTCCATCTTGTCGCAGAGGTATAGTAGACAAAACCCCACCCGCACTATCAAGCACTCTCCCGATGCCTTGGGGAGGGTTGGGGAGAAGTGTATCAATTGGCACGAGTTTAAAAATTTGTTGCCAGCGATGACTACCCCGATAGGCAACAACAGCCTCAGTTGCAGAGCTAAAACATTCTCTAATTAATTGCTGCACCAATCGCTGGCGTGTATCAGTTTCCTTGGATACTACGATGTCAATACAACGACAACTCACTTGGGAAATTTCTTGAGAAATAACTTTACTCATACCCAAAACCATTGCTTTGAAAGGGTTAATTTCTTCGTTCCCCAGTATTATTTGCCCGTTATTTGTGACTACAGTAATTTGGATTGGTGCATTAACTGACTGGGAATAAATCGCCTGTGCTAAGTACAATAAGTTATAACTCTGGTTGTGATGTTCGTTAGTACTAAATAAATTCCATAAGTGCAGAATGCGATCGGGAATCAGTTCACGTAATTGCAAGTCTTCGAGTAAAGCAACAAAGTCCTGTTTTTCTTTGGGATTGACTGTAAAGGTGCGGTATGCTGGTTGTTCGTATTTTTCGCCAGGAGTTACAGTAATCACATCATGCCCAGCGGTTTGCAGAGTGTGAATAATCTCTGTGCCTACGCCGTAATTATCTGCCAGCACTAGCCAGCACTGCCGTTGTTCAGTTAAATCTACGGACGGACGCGATAGACTTCGTTCCCAAGAGGGCATATAGAACCAGTCAGAGGTAGGATTAATTTCAGGTGAATGCTCTTGTGCTGGTGGAACTGCTTGGAGGTCAATCCAGTAGCGTTGACGCTCAAAGGGATAGGTGGGTAATGGCAATCGGTGGCGCTGTTCGTAAGTATAAAAGCTTAACCAATTAATAGGTATACCCGCCAACCATAATTTTCCCAAAGTTTGGAGCAAAAATGCTACATCTGATTGGGTTTCATGAGGATGGCGGAGGGAAGATAGTATAGTTTGAGTGGAGATTTGTTGCTTGGCTAGAGTAGTAAGTGTTTTCCCTGGCCCAACTTCCAGTAAAATCCGGTTGGGTTCTTTAAGGAGTTCTGTTACCCCCTTAGCAAATTGTACAGGTTGCCGTAAGTGAGTTCCCCAGTAATGAGGGTCGGTTGCTTGCTCAGGTGTAATCCAGTCGCCAGTGACGTTAGAAATAAATGGGATTTAGGGCGATCGCAAATTCATCCCTACAAAAGCATCAATAAATGGTGCGATTATCTCATCCATTAAGGGTGAGTGGAAAGCATGGGATGTCTGCAAGCGGCGAGAAGTGATGTTTTGGATATATAGATATTGTTCTAATTTGGTAATTTCTGCCTTAGTACCAGATACCACTGATAACTGAGGTGCATTATTTGCTGCAATGACTAAACTACCTGACAATAAAGGTTGTAAGGTATGTGCCGAGATTGCCACTGATAGCATTGCCCCTGGCGGACATTGCTGCATCAACTTACCACGCATTGCTACTAACTTTAAGACATCCGGTAGCGAAAATACACCTGCTAAGGTTGCTGCGACATACTCACCAATGCTGTTACCAATCATGGCATGGGGTTGAATTCCCCAGGATATCCATAGTTGTGCTAGGGCATATTCGATTACAAATAAAGCTGGTTGAGTGTAAGCGGTTTGGGATAAAGCTGGGGATTGCACTTCGGCTTCTCTACGAGACGCTACGCGTAGCTTGCTTCCCCGTAGGGGTACGCTCAGTGATGAGGAATTCAGGACTGAGGAAGGATAAAGTAGATTTCGCAAATCTAGGTCTAAGTGAGGCTGGACTAGTTCACAGCAGCGATCAATATGTTGTTGAAATACTAATTCTGTGACGTATAATTCTTTCCCCATATTGACATATTGGCTTCCCTGTCCTGGAAATAAAAAGGCAATTTCACGCCTTTCTTTAGAAGCAACCTGAGTCAATCTTTGGGTTCTATCATCCAAAATCTGGATTGCTTGTGCTGTTGTTTGACACAATAGCATTTGCCGATGGTCAAAATCCTGTCGTCCTACTTGCAGGGTATAGGCTACATCCGCCAGATTTAATGGATGCTGTTGTAAATGACTAGCTAAATTATCTGTGATCGCACTCAAAGCAGTAGGGGTTTTCGCTGATAAAATTAACAACTGCCAAGGACGGGAAGCACTGGATGATGTTATTGCAGGTGCTTCTTCAAGAATTACATGAGCATTTGTCCCACCAATTCCAAAGGAACTCACACCCGCACGGCGGGGAGTCTGATCAGTTTGCCAATTAGTTAAACTAACGTTGACATAAAAGGGAGTCTTAGGAAAATCAATTTGAGGATTAGGCTGCTGGAAGTGCAAACTGGGGGGAAGTTGTTTGTGTTTAAGCGCCAGCACAGTTTTAATTAAACTGGCGATTCCGGCGGCGGCATCTAAGTGTCCAATGTTAGTTTTCACAGAAGTGATCGCACAGTATCCGGTTTTTTCAGTTTGAGCGCGAAAGGCTTGAGTCAGAGCCATAATTTCAATTGGATCGCCCAATGCTGTACCGGTACCGTGGGTTTCAATATAAGTAATGGTTTCCGGGTTTACCTCCGCCACCGCTTGAGCCGCCCGAATTACGGCTGCTTGAGTATCAATTCGGGGGGCTGTGTAACTAACTTTCAAAGCACCATCATTGTTGAGCGCCGATCCTTTAATTACAGCATGGATGTAATCACCATCCCGGAGAGCATCTTCGAGGCGTTTGAGAACAACACCTAAACCACTACCTGCGATCGTTCCTTGAGCATCAGCGTCAAAGGCTCGACAATGCCCATCTTGTGAGTAAATTCCCCCTTCTTGGTATAAATAACCCGTTGGACTGGACAAAGATACACCCCCCGCCAATGCCATATCACACTCTCCACTCAACAAGCTTTGACACGCCAAATGTACGGCTACCAAGGATGTAGAACAAGCGGTTTGAATATCCACACTTGGGCCGCGCAAATTGAGTTTATAGGAAACTCGTGTGGTGAGAAAATCTTTATCATTGGATAAAAACAATTGATAGCGATTAACGTTGGCTTGAATCGTCGGGTGAGAAATTAAATTTAGTAGATAGCTGTTCATTGCAGAACCGGCATATACAGCGATCGCTCCTGCATAATGGGCATTATATCCAGCATCTTCCAATGCTGACCAAGCACATTCTAAAAAGAGTCGCTGTTGTGGGTCAAGAATTTCTGCTTCTCTGGGACTGAATCCAAAGAATTCGGCATCAAAGTATTCAATATTTTCCAGAGTTGCAGCTACTTTCACGTAGTCAGGATGTTGTAGTAGTGAAGGATCTACACCACTCTGTTGTAATTGTTCATCACTCAAAAGAGTAACTGATTCTACACCATCCCGGATATTTTGCCAGAATTGCTGTAAATTATTGGCTCCCGGAAATCGTCCCGCCATGCCGATAATTGCTATTTCTAATCCGTTATATTTATTGTTACTATTCGTCATATATAAATATTTTGAGTGAACTGCAAAGAGCGCAGCGGATAAAGAATTGATGTACAACTACTAAGGTTAATTTGGTTTAGTTTGCTGATTTTCTAGAAGTTGTTGTCGGCGTTTTAGAAGTCGCTGTTTACCAGTTTCCAGCTGGACAATTCTAGATTCTACTTCCCCATCAGGTAAGGTTGAGGTGGTGGTTTGGGCTAAATAAGTTGCTAAGGAATTAATTGTGGCATAACGGAATAACTCTATTAGAGGAATATCTTGATTTAAGCGATCGCGCAACTGTCCTTGCATTCTTACCATTAATAAAGAATGTCCTCCTAAATCAAAGAAGTTATCATGAATGCCGATGGTATTAATATGAAGTAATTCTTGCCAGATGTCAGCGATTTTTTGCTCGATTTGTGTCTGCGGTAAAATCAAAGAAGTCGCCAGTGCTGAGAGCAAGTTATTCGGCGCAGGTAGTGCTTGGCGGTTTACCTTCCCATTGGGTGTAAGAGGTAATTGCTTTAGGACGACAAATACCGCAGGTATCATATATGTTGGTAGTTTTGCTGCCAAAAAGGAACGGATATCAGTAACCCCATCCGCCTTGCCAGGGGAAGGATTAGAGAGGGGTGTATTGTGGACAACATACGCCACTAAACGAAGCTCTCCCGGTTCATCTTCTCGCACAGTCACCACAGTTTGGGCTACTTCTGGATGTTGATTGAGTACCAATTCAATCTCACTTAACTCAATCCGAAAGCCCCGAATTTTTACTTGGTTATCCAATCTACCCAAATATTCTAAATTACCAGACGGTAAATAACGGACGCGATCGCCTGTTTTGTATAGGGCATGGGGCATTGGGCATTGGGGATGAGTCTTTAATACTTGCTGACGAGTCTTTGAACTCCGTTAATGAGTCTTTGATACTCGCCGACGAGTCTTTGAACTCCGTTAATGAGTCTTTGATACTCGCCGACGAGTCTTTGAACTCCGTTAATGAGTCTTTGAACTCCGTTAATGAGTCTTTAATACTCGCCGACGAGTCTTTGATACTCGCCGACGAGTCTTTGAACTCCGTTAATGAGTCTTTGATACTCGTGAATGAGTATTTACTCTCCACTCCCCTGCCCCCCTGCTCCCCTGCTCCCCAGTCCCCAACAAAAGGATTCGGCACAAACCTTTGGGCGGTTAAATCTGGCCGTTGCCAATAACCCCGTGCTACTCCCGCACCACCGATGTAAAGTTCTCCGGGTACACCCACGGGAACTGGTTGTAAATAATTGTCGAGAACGTAAAATTGAGTGTTGGCAATAGGATAACCAATGTTAACAGACTCCCCGTTATTGAGTTGTTGCACGGTTGACCAAATGGTGGTTTCTGTTGGCCCGTAGAGATTCCAAACTTCTTGACTCAATGATAAAAGTTGTGCCGCCAGGGAGTTATCTAAAGCTTCTCCACCACAGAGAATTTTTAAGTCTGGTTTCCCTTGCCAACCACTAGTTAAAAGTAAGCGCCAAGTTGCAGGGGTAGCCTGCATGACGGTGATTTGATATTGTTTGATCGCGGCTGTTAATTGCCCAGGATCAACTAGGGCGGTTTGGCGAGTCAGGATCAGTTGAGCACCTGCAATTAAGGGTAAAAACAGTTCTAAGGCAGCTATGTCGAAGGCGATTGTTGTGCTTGCCAAAAGACGATCGCTAGCGGTAATTGATAACTGCTGCTTCAGGGCTGTAAGAACGTTGACAAGCGATCGCATTTCCACCATCACCCCTTTTGGTGTGCCGGTAGAACCAGAGGTGTAAATCAAATATGCTAAATTTGCCAGATTTACTTGACATTCAGGATTATTTGTGCAGCATTGAGTGATCGCTTCCCAGTCTGTATCAAGACAGATTACCTGATAGTTGGCAGATGAGGAAGTAATCTTTATTTCCCCCTGCCCCTCTGCTCCCCTGCCTCTCTGCTCCCCTGTCCCCTGCCCCCCTACTTCCCCAAGGCTAGATTCAGTGAGCAGCAGGGCAATCTGAGCATCCTCAATCATAAAGCGCAGACGTTCAGCCGGATAGCTAGGATCGAGGGGAATATATGCGGCTCCGGTTTTCAGGATACCTAGTAATGCTATAAGTAATTGTGGCGATCGCTCTAAATAAACTCCTATCCGTGCCTCTGGCTGAATTCCCAATTTTTGTAGATAATGAGCGATTTGATTGGCTTTGGAATTTAATTCGCTGTAGCTAAGACGTTGTTCCTCAAACACAACTGCTGTTGCATCGGGTGTTTCCTTTACTTGTTGCGCGAATAATTCATGCAAACATTGGTCAGGGATTTCCTTAACTGTTACATTCCAATCAACTAGTATTTGCTGCTGTTGTGCGGGGTAAAGTAATGGGAGTTCTACCAAAGCACAATCACCTTGAGTCAGCATCCCTAATAATAGGGTTTCTAACTGTTGCAATAATTGGGTAATGTTATCTTCGGTGTAGCGATCGCGATCGGATAATAATCTTAAACTAAGCTGAGAATCTACCACTGCATATAGTGTTAAAGGATAATTTGTTTGCTCTGTGGCGTGAAAGTTACGAATTTGCACTGTGTCTAAGGATTGCTTGAGGGCAGGTTCCACAGGATAATTTTCAAACACTACCAAGGTTTCAAACAATGGCAGAGAGCGTGGCACTTCGCTGCAACGTTGAATATCAGTCAAGTTACTATATTCGTATTCACGTATTTCTACTTCCTGGAATTGAATTTTTTGTAACCAAGAATATAATTTTTGCTGTGGTGAGACTAACACTCGTAATGGTAATGTATTGATAAACAGTCCTACCATCGATTCAACACCTGCTAGCGTGCCTGGACGACCGGAACAGACAGTACCAAACAGGATATCCATTTCCCCACTGTAACGACTTAACAATAGAGCAAAAGCTGCTTGAACAAGAGTGTTGAGAGTAATTTGCTGTTGTTTGGCGAAATTGTATAGTTGTTGCGTTTGCTCACAAGTTAGGTGAATGCTTTGCTCAGTGTAATGGGTAGATAAATTATCACCTTGAGCATCGCCAGGTTGTCCAATACCCAAGCGGGTGGGAGTTGTAAATCCCTGTAAGTGCTGCTTCCAAAACGTTTCGGCTTGGGAAACATTTTGCTGCTGCAACCAAGCGATGTAGTCTCGATAGGGACGCGGGTTAGATAAGGTGGGGGTTTGTCCCCGGCTGTAGACACCGTAAATCATCAGAAATTCCTGGAGCAAAATCGGCATTGACCAACCATCCAATAACAGATGGTGATAACTCCAGACAAATTGATATACTGTCGGTGCAAGTTGGATCAGGGTGATGTGCATTAAGGGCGCTTGCGATAAGCTAAATCCCTGTTGTCGCTCTTTTTGTAGTAGTATTGAAAGTTCCTGTTGTTGGGTGGTGGTAGAATAATTTTGCCAGTCAAGATGGGTGATAGGACATTTTACTTGTTTGCCGACTACTTGCAATGGTTTTTCTAACTTATCCCAAACAAATGCTGTTCTTAGCACAGTGTGGCGATTGACTAAATGTTGCCAAGCTTGCTCAAAAGCCAAAATATTTAAATTACCGTGTAATTCATAGCTTACTTGGATAACATAAGCACCAGAAGAGGGAGCATAAAGGCTATGAAACAGCATACCCTGCTGCATGGGTGACAAGGGATAAATATTTTCAATGGCTTGGCGGTTGGGGGTTGTGTTCACTGTTTATCCTCTGTCTCAAAATTCGGTATTGCTGAATATAAATCAATACAGTTCAGTAAGCAATTTTTCCTTCTCTCTGTGTCCTCTGCGCCTCTGCGGTTCGTAAAAAAAATAACTTTGACAAAAAGTGCTAGCTTTAACCCAACTGGAATATAAATATGAAATTTTCACGCACAGGCGCAGAGGAGGACACTTCCGTAGGCGAGTTTTCCGACTTGAGGAAAGTGTCAGTCGCGCAGAGAGCAAGATTGAATTTCTAGAATAGTTAATGCTCAAAATTCACCATCCCTAGCACTTGGTCTAATGTGTGTTGGTCTAGGTTTGCTAATTCAAAATCGGAGGGCGTATAGCCTGTATTCTGGGGCGTTTGACAGTGGGTTATTATTTGTTGCAAGTAAGTGCAGAAGTTGGTAGCGAGATGCTTAATGGTTGTTTGTTTATACTGTTTGCAACTGTATATCCACTCGAATTGTAATTGCCCTGAGCGCACAAAACCATTGATTTCAATAAGATAGTGGCGATGCTGTTGTAAATCTTGGGGTGTACCACTAGAGAAAGAATCACAAAGGGTAAAGGTTGAAGGGGAAACTTTACTCTCTTCCTCCTGTTCCCTTTCCCCTGTCAACTGTCCCAGGTAGTTAAAGCTAATCTCGGCGGATGGGAGAGTCTGTAAGCGATCACTGATTTCTTTATTTTTGCTAAGATAACGGAGTAGTCCGTAGTTAAACCCGCGATTTGGCACCATCCGCAATTGTTCTTTGATAGCTTTGAGCTTTTCGCCCCAATTGTCGCTACTTTCAACTTACAACAATAGGGAATATATGACTGTAAACCAGCCCACGGTACGAGATACATCTATCTCTTTTCCGGGAAAATCACGACCATAATTTTCCATATCAATCAAGACTAAATCCTCTTTTGTCCATGTTGAGATTGCTTGTGTACAGGCAGTCAATAACACATCATTAATTTGGGTGTTGTATGCTGAGGGGACTTGTTTAAGTAATGCTTGTGTCTCTGGTGCTGAGAGACTGATGGTAATGGCATCAGCATTGGCTACTGTGTTACTGCCATCGGCATAATCGACTGCTAGGGGTTTTACTGTTTGGCGTAGGCTAAGCCCGCCGGAGGCATCGCTTGATAGCCAATAATCGAGTTCTTCTGATAAAGTTGTTGATGCAGCATGGCTGTGTAACTGTTCTACCCAAGCTGTAAAAGCAGTGGTTTTTGGCGGAAAATCAATACTTTGTCCTTGAATGAGTTGCTGATAAGTTCTCTGCAAATCTTCCAAGAGAATACGCCAGGAAACTGCATCTATTACCAAATGATGAATCACAATTAATAGGCGAGATTCTTCACCCAAATCGAAATTAGCTACCCGCAGCAATGAACCGTGAGTAATATTTAAACTTTCTTGCAGTTGGCTGGAAAGTTCTCTCATCGCCGCTTCTTGTTGCGTCGCCGATAAAGCCGATAAATCGCTAAAAATGTAGGGAATATCATCATCTAACTCGACAATTGTAGCTTGCCATTGCACCTTCCCTTGCTGATGCCTTGGGGAAGATGGATGGGGTTTTGTAAATTGACTCCGCAGTACATCATGATGTTGTAATAGTTTTTTCCAGGCTGAAATGAGAATTGCTGGTTGTAATTTCTGCTTCGCCTGCAAAAACACCGCTTGATTAAAGTGATGCAGATTCACTAACTCTTGCTCAAAAAACCAATGTTGAATGGGTGTGAGTGGTAGAGAACCTGTGATTATACCCTGCTGGGCGTGGGTTGCTAAGACAGGGGTAACAACTGCTGCTAAGTCGGCGATGGTTTGGTATTGGAAAAGCTGTTTAGGAGTCAGTTGCAGCCCTGCTTGATTGGCACGACTAATCACTTGAATTGCCAGAATTGAGTCTCCACCCAGTTCAAAAAAGTTATTATGGATGCCGACTTGAGGCAGATGTAAAAGTGATGACCAGATATTCACTAGTATTGCCTCTATATCAGTGCGTGGTAAAACCACATCCTGCTGGTTTTGCAGTTCTGGTGCTGGTAGGATTCGTCGGTCTGCCTTACCATTAGCTGTGAGCGGTAAAGTTTCTAGTGAGATAAAAAAGTTAGGAATCAAATAATCTGGTAGCCGTAGTTGAAGAAATTGCCGCAGTTCAGTTGCAGAAATCGGTTGCAATTTTGTGTCTTGTACGAAGTAAGCTACAAGCTGTTTATGCTGCGATTTGAACTCGTCAGCAATTACTACACAATCTTGTACAGTTGGATGTTGAGCGAGTACTGCTTCAATCTCGCCTAACTCAATCCGAAAACCTCTGATTTTAACTTGATTATCCCATTGCTTGGTATAAAGTTGCGATTTCCTGCGCTAAAACATCAACTGACCAACCATCAGTGATGATATGATGCATGGTCAATAATAATACGTGTTCATCTGGATGCAGATATAATAATTTTACCCGCAAAAGTGGACTCTGTTCCAAGTAAAACGGCTGCTGACTTTCGCTATGAGCAAGCTGTTCAACGGTTTGGTGCTGTTGCGATGCAGAAAGTGAACTCAGGTCAATAATTGGAATAAATAGAGTTACATCAGAAGATACAACTGCTACCCCATGACCATCAACTGTAGGAAAGCTGGTACGCAATACTTCATGACGACGGATGATTTCGGTAAAGCTTTGTCTGAGGACAGTAACATTCAACTTCCCACTCAGATGCAATGCCGCAGCTACGTTGTAGGATGGGTTATCTGGTTCTAATTGTGCTAAAAGCCAGAGGCGTTGTTGAGCAAAAGAAAGGGGTAAATTTCCCTCCCGATTGATGGGTGAAATTACCAACTGTGAGAATGATTGATTAGATGATGATGCGATCGCAGACGCTAATTCAGTTATAGTTGGTGTTTCAAACACTTGCCGCAATGGTATATTTACTCCAAATACCTGCTGAATTTGGGCAATCATCCGAATTACCAGCAGTGAGTGTCCACCTAAAGCGAAGAAATTATCTTCAACTCCTACTGATTTTAAGTTCAATACTGTCTGCCAAATGCCTACTAACAATTCTTCGCTAGGTGTGCGGGGAGCCGTTACAGTTAGGCTAGGTAGTTCTTCTACTTTCGGTAACCCCTTGCGATCAATTTTGCCATTGGGAGTACGCGGCAATACTTCCAAGAAAACAAAATGGGCGGGAATCATATAATCTGGTAAACGGTTTGCTAGAAATTGCCGCAAATTAGATGATTTTGAAGTTATGTCAGGGTTGGGGAGGGGTGTAATATAAGCAATTAAGCGTTTGTCACCCGTTATCGCTCTTCCATCACTCTCGTGAGAGAATAAATGAATGAAGTGACGCAAAGCTTTGTTTAGTCTATGTTTGAGGCAAGAAAGCCTGTCGAAAC
>NZ_JBALGC010000115.1:0-148435 GCF_036916575.1 Nostoc sp. | reverse complement strand
TGTAAATTATACAGCTATGATTACGTTCGTCGAAGACGTTGGCGCAGCCATCGCCTCCATTTTATTATGGTTATAGTTTGAAAACACGCCCTACGGGGGGTTAAAACGATCTCAAATTCTTACGAATGATTTAGGACTGCTATATAAGCAACAGATACCTCGAAGTCATGTTGAAGTACTTGAAAGTTGTGTTGAGGTACTCCAAAATCGTATTGAAGTACTTGAAAGTCGTTTTGAAGTACTTGAAAGTTGTGTTGAGGTACTCCAAAATCGTGTTGAAGTACTTGAAAGTCGTGTTGAGGTACTCCAAAGTCGTGTTGAGGTACTCCAAAGTCATGTTGAAGTACTTGAAAGTCGTGTTGAGGTACTCCAAAGTCGTGTTGAGGTACTCCGAAGTCGTGTTGGAGTACTTCAAACTTTGTCGCACCGCGATCGCTTTCATATACAGCAGATTGCAACTTAGTGAGGTACAGATTATCGTAAGGGCACAACATTGTTGTGCCCCTACCTATGTACCTCATTTACCTGAAAAACGCTGTATCTCCACAAACAAAGCGATGTCTACGACGGGCTACGCCTACGCTTGACTTTTAAAAAAGTCGCTACACCTGAACACGAACTTCCGAGACAAGAGTTCAACATTCCGAGTTCTGAGGTTTAACGATGAGGCTTGAAGGTGGAATGATGAAGTTGAAAAGCCGATTTCTGGCTCCTAACTTTTGTACAAACGCGATTAATCGCGTCTCTCTTATTTAATTTCGTTCTTGCTGCGCCAAGTTTGTACCGTTTGCCGCAAACCCTCTTTGTAACTTAAATAACGCGGTTTCCAACCAAGCTGTTGACGAATTGAGTCGCTTTTAACTGTGGTTGCCAATTTAAGTAACTCTACCTGCTGAGGTGTAATTACCACCAGAAGTGCTACAGGAGTCAGCCACATAGGAATGTGTGCAGGTTGCTTTCTACCTAAGGCAAAGGCAAAGTAATCAATGAAATCCGCAAAGGATACCGGAGTTCCATCAACGATGTTAAACACTGCGCCTGCTGTTTGCTGCTCTCCGGCTTGAACTATGGCTTGAGCAGCATCTTCAAAGTGCAGCCAGTTACCTAAGTTATTTGCAGGCCCGGCAAAATAAGGGCGTTTGAGGTTGAATGATTTTATATATAGCTTCAAGTCTTGAGATTGGGGGCCATACAGGTATCCCATCCGTAAAAGGCTAGAGGGAATCTTGCTGTTGTTCACTTGGTTTTCTGCGGCGATCGCGGCGGCAAAAATTGGGTCATCACCAGGTGCAACTAGAGGCGCAGTTTCTGTGCTATCTCTTGCATTGCCATAAAGAAAGGTATAACTGGTATTGACAAGAAACGGAGTCCCTGCATCTTCAATCGCTGTCAGTAGTGCATCAGTTGTGGCTTTTAAGGTTTTGTCAAATCCTTTCCAGTCCTGACCATCGCTTAATAATGTATTGGCAAACTGTGGCGTGAGGTTGATTACCACGTTAGCATTAGCTGTAGATAAAACATCCTTAAGTTCAGTGGCACTTGTCAAACTGACATCAGCAACTAGTCCACCCTTTGAACGTATGACCTCAGCGCCATCTTTATTTAGTGGTATTCCAGTCACCTGATGTCCACGAGCAATTAGTTGCTGCGTGGTTTCTTGTCCCAGTTCTGTATCAGCGGCTGTAACGACAAAGTTTATAGTCATATTTTTTAAAGTAGTCCTGCCTGCAAACAGCTAATGTTAATCATCTGACAGGAGATTAGCTATCTTTAAAGTTTTTTATAACGATTGCAATGCTCAGGAATACCCCCTTAAGGTTGAAATTTAGAGCGCCTTTTTCAAGTAAGCGATCGCATAACATCATTTTTCAGTTGATGTAAACTACGGGCTGATTTATCTCTAAACCTCTGTGTCTTGGTTCCTGCGTCGCTAACTGAGCGCTGGCTTCCAATACTCAGACTTCTTTGTACTACTACGCATTCTCTGGAAATATACTTTTTCAGCAACTTACCCACAATCGAGATACCTTGCTCAATCTCCTCTGAAGAGAGACAGAAAGTTAGGCGCATCGCTGGATAACCCTGCTTATCGGGGAAAAATGGCGAACCGCACGCCAGGTAGACATTTTGTGCAAAGGCTTCCTTACGAATTGTCGTGATCGGAAAATCATCTGGTAACTGTACCCAGAGAAATAATCCACCCGTGGGAACTGTCCACCGGATTTCTTCGCGAAAATAACGCTCCAAAGCTTGCAGCATAGTATTACGACTTTGAAGATTATCTGTGCGAAGTCGGCTGAGGTGACTGCGGTAATGTCCTGAGGCGAGATATTCGCTAACTATTGTTTGCGAAATACTGGATGTGTGCAAGTCATGGAGCAACTTCCGCTCAATGATTGCTTGATAATGCTTACCTGTAACTACCATATAGCCCACTCGTAAACCAGGCGTTAAAGTTTTAGAAAAGGTGCTTAAGTAAATCACCAAATTATTTTTATCTAAAGCTTTAATTGGCGCTGGTACAGCATCAAAATTTATTCCTTCATAAGCATTATCTTCTAAAATTGGACACTCATATTTTTCAGCTAATGCTAATAATTGTTGACGATGAGCTTGTGTTGTTGTTAATCCGGTTGGATTGTGAAAAGTACTAATCGTATAAATTAATTTCGGGCGGTGGCTGTGTAGATATTGCTCTAATAAATCTAAATTCATTCCCTCCGCAGTCATGGGAAGACCAATAATCTTGGCTCCTAAGTTTTCTAAAATTGAGATTGCACCATAATAGGTAGGAGCTTCGACAATCACCCAATCACCAGGTTGTACATAATAATTCATAGCTAATGACAACCCTTGCTGAGAGCCATTAGTAATAATTAAATCTTCTGGGAAAACCTCTAATCCTTGATGTACTAGCATCTGAGCAATTTGTCTGCACAGAGTTAGTTGTCCTTGAGGCATCTCGTGGGTAAAGAAAATATCAGTATCATCTTGTCTTAGCGCTCGTCTGGCAATCAGGTTGATATCTTTTGGTGGACGAGGATAACCGTAGCCAAAATTAATCATTCCTGGCTGCGTTTGCACTTGCACCAGTGGAGTATACATCTCATAAAAAGAACACTTTCCTGGTTTTGTAATTATGACATTTTGGGCTGGAGCAAATGTAGATTCTAAGTTGGTACTCTTGAGAGAAACGCTGCTGACAAAATATCCTGAACCTTGACGGGCAGAAACAATCCCATCTGCTTCTAAAACGTTATACGCTTCCAGAATTGTGAGTTTGTTAACTTGCAAACTATCTGCAAGAGAGCGGATAGAAGGGAGGCGATCGCCACTTTTGAGTGCGCCAGTTTTAATCAGACGACTGATGCGATCGCGGATCTGCAAATAAATCGGTTTGTGTGACTGTCGTTCTAATAAAATGTTCATTTTGGCGCACTCCTTAATGACTAAATAATCATCAATACTGGCAATATAAACTATTTTTACCAAGTTTACCTAGTACAGTTAAGAGATTTTTTACTATACCAGTTGGGATGGTGCTGAACTGTACTAGTTAAAATTTGTCAAAACTGTACCTTCTCAGTTGAAAATTCTTACGTGAAAGTAAAAGTAATAGTTCACTATTTAGCAGGCACTTTCACTATGAAGAAATTTCATGTTTTGTTAAAATTACAAAAATACTGGCAACATTTTGTCATATGGATGACTAGTGGTTCTGACCTGCAAGTGTGGCAGGAATCTGACTGGTATGGTCATATTTCTTGTTGGCGTGCATATGATCCAATCACAGGACGCTCGGCTTGTTTTGGTTCTGAAGAAGAAATGCGAATTTGGATTGATAAATGTTATTACAGATAAAATCTTTTGCCAAACTGCAACTAAAACTAACTAGATTTCTGGCTTTTCAATTCAGGGGAAATTACTGGTACTAGGAGGCTTTCCCAAATCCGCCTCCTCCAGGAGTTTCTATCACAAAAACATCCCCAGGTTTCATCTGTTGTGTTGCTGTGCTGTCTAAATTCTCTTCAATTCCATTCTGACGTTGTATCCAGTTACGTCCGACAATTCCGGCTTCCCCACCATTTAATCCAAAGGGAGGGACAACCCGATGACCAGAGAGAATATTAGCTGTCATAGGTTCTAAAAACCGGATGCGGCGGACAACTCCATTACCACCGGAATATTTTCCTTCTCCACCACTATCGGGACGAAGACTAAAGCTTTCTAAAAGTACAGGATAACGGGTTTCTAAAACTTCTGGATCAGTCAAGCGGGAGTTAGTCATGTGAGAATGAACACCATCAGTTCCATCAAAATCAATTCCTGCCCCAGAGCCACCGCAGATAGTTTCATAATATTGATATCGCTCATTACCAAAAGTGAAATTATTCATTGTTCCTTGAGAAGCAGCCATGACACCCAAAGCACCATATAAAGCATCAACAATGGTCTGAGAAGTTTCTACATTACCCGCTACTACTGCTGCTGGATAAATTGGATTCAACATACAGCCGACCGGTATAATAATTTCTAGAGGATTAAGACACCCGGCATTCAGAGGAATATTATCATCAACCAAAGTCCGAAAGACATATAAGACTGCTGCTTGAGTTACCGCTTTAGGAGCATTAAAATTACTATTTAGTTGCCCAGATGTGCCAGTAAAATCAATGGTAGTGCTGCGACTTTCTTGATGAATCGTAACTTTTACTTGAATTATTGCCCCATTATCCATTTCATAAATAAATGAGCCATCCTTGAGAAGATTGATAGCCTTTCTCACCGACTCTTCAGCATTAGTTTGCACAAATTTCATATAAGCTTCGACAGTCTCAAGTCCATATTGGGAAACCATTTTATGAAGTTCTTGAACTCCCCGTTCATTGGCGGCAATTTGTGCCTTAAAATCAGCTATATTTTGGTCAGGGTTACGGGCAGGATAAGTATGAGTTGAAAGGTGCTGTCTTACTGCGGGTTCTTGGAAATTGCCCTCTTCAACTAAGAGAAAATTATCAAAAATAATTCCTTCCTCTTCTACTGTGGTACTGTGGGGAGGCATTGAACCGGGAGTAATTCCACCGATATCTGCTTGGTGTCCACGAGAAGCAACAAAAAAAAGGGGAGTGGGAAATAAAGTATTTTCACGACTCTCTAGAAAAACAGGAGTAATTGCAGTTACGTCAGGAAGATGTGTTCCCCCATTATAAGGATTGTTAGATAGATACACATTCCCCGGTTTTAGAGTGTCCCATTTTTCGTTAATTAAACTACGGACACTTTCACTCATCGAGCCTAAATGTACAGGGATATGGGGGGCATTAGCAACTAATAATCCCGAAGAGTCAAAAATAGCACAGGAGAAATCTAGCCTTTCTTTGATATTCACAGATGTTGCCGTATTTTGGAGAACAATTCCCATTTGTTCGGCGATAAATTGATAGAGATTTTTGAATATTTCCAAGCGGACAGGATCAGGTTGAGATGTTGTGTACATTTTTAACTCCTTAAAAAAATTTTGTAGTAATCCCTTAACTCACATCTTGCACCTGGAAATTTTAATATCAATCCCTTGACTAAGTGTCTGTTCTCTTAGGTGTTCAATGTCTTGTAAAAGAAACAACACCACCAAATGGGGAAATATAGTTTGAAACGTAATTTCTGCAGATTGTCCCCAATCAAAGACGCAAAGCGCTAGAAAAACGGCGTCCTTTTTTTCAATGCCACACTTTTAAGTGTGGGTTTCCTGTTCCCTCTGAAAAACATCTCAGCTCAATGCCCTCACTATTCCACTGTTAATGTCCAAATATTAAAGTTCAGGGACTTATAGTTTTTGAACTCGGCTTCAGATATGTCTAATTTTTGCATTGCAGTTAGCTGATAACTTCCGTCTATTTGTGGAGAGATGCAGCTCCTAAAACCTAAGTGTGAAAAAAAGTCCACAATTTGTTGTTGATTATCAAAGCCTGTTTTGTGCACATCACGCTGCGTTGTGTCTTGGACTCCTTGCGCGATATTCTGCAATTCTGAGTGAGTTTGTAAACGTCCTTCATGCTCGGCGTTTGTTAGAAAATCAGGAGTGATCCACGCACCACCGAAGCGGGAAAGAACCGAATGAATGTTGCGTGCTGCCCTCTCCTTTTCTTCCATTGAAAGGTAATGATAAAGTCCTTCGTGGATGACGGCTACTGGATGATTTGGCTTAAAGTGACGGATGGCTGATTCAATTTCAGGAAACGAAAGAATGTTTACGGCATCAAAGAATAAATTCTTGCGCTCTCTTAGACCGTGATTAGATATAATTTTTGACAGTATTTGTTGCTTTTCTTGCATTAGCTCAGGAATATCTGTCTCCACATAAATATACTCTGGGTCTTCAGTCATAGCTAGCCCACGAAATGATAGCCCACTGGCTAACTCCAAAACCTGTGTAATGCCCTCTTTCTTTATCGCGCTGATAATACTTTTATAACGTATCTCAGCAGCAAGAGCTGCCCATTTCAAAAATTCTGGTGTGAGGTTCGTTCCTTGTGAGAAATTTTTTAAAACATCTTCTGCACGTATCAGTGTAGCAACATCCCTGCTAAAGGGAATATCTGAAAATTGCCGGAAATAAGCCACCAACTTGGCAGTCGGGCTAATCTTACTATGATCAGGACTAGTCGTTTTCACTGATTTACTCCTATTGTTGTTAGCTCAGAGGATATTGTCTATGGTAAAGAGATTGTACTCTAAATACTAACCTTATTGTCTTTCATAACTAGCGAATTGGCTTATTTGTAAATAGTGTGTTTGTACTGCATTAATTTCTGTCTCTTTTTTGCTATTACTGATGTTTTTTCACTGGTGCGATATCTGAGTTAAGCACTTTTTTAAACACTTCAGTGTTTACTACTAGCTATCACTATCTACTTGGGCAGGAGCGAAATATGCAAGATTTCGCTTATTGTAGAGAATCCGGCGCGGGTGTAAATTCGCATTTCCTGTAGCGAGGGTGAGTATTTTCGAGAACAACAGCCGATTTATAAACGTTCTAAAATTAGATGGTTCTGTTGAGTTAATCTTACTTGCCAATTAGGTTCCACTACAATTGTGCTAACTTTTTCAACAACGATCGCAGCCCCATTAATCCTATCTTCTGGTTGTAAATCTTCCCGCCGATAAACAGGAGTATCATACCATCTATCAGTACTAAACATTCTTACTATCTCAACAGATACAGGAGCTTCATCTAAAGGGCGAGTCCGAATAATTAAAGGTTCTTCCGGAGTCTCCATCTTCTGAATTACTTCCACTGAGGCAGATTCAACAATTAAGGTTTTCTCTAATTGAATGAAACCATAACGAGATTTATGTTCAGCCTCAAATTCTTGTCGCATCACTGCTACTTCATCAGCAAAATTAACGGTCAATGTAGAGTTAGTACCCTCATATTTTAAGTTGACTTTGCAGACTATTTCTGCTTGGATATTATCTTCATTGATTTCACTTCTAGCTTGAGTTTCTAAATATTCTATTAACTGGTGTAATTGAGGAATTAATGTTTGAGTTAGAGGCTGTTCTACTCCCCCTTCTTTAATCGCCTGTACATCAGCTAATCCCATTCCATAAGCAGACAGAACACCAGCATAAGGGTGAAGAAATATTTTTTTCATTCCCAAGGTATTAGCAATTAAACAAGCAACTTGCCCGCCTGCACCGCCAAAACAACAAAGTACATATTGGCTGACATCATAACCCCGTTGCAGACTGATTTTTTTAATCGCGTTCGCCATATTTTCCACTGCGATCGCCATAAATCCAGCAGCTACTTGTTCAGGAGTACAATGATTTAATGTAGCGGCTTGAATGTCTTGGGCTAATTGTGTAAATTGCTGAATAACAATATCTTTATCTAAAGGTAAATTGCCATCAATTCCAAAAACCGAGGGAAAATATTGCGGGTGGATTTTGCCTAACATCACATTGGCATCAGTAACCGCTAATTGCCCCCCACGTCGGTAACAAGCAGGGCCAGGATTTGAACCAGCAGATTTAGGGCCGACACGATAACTAGAACCATCAAAAAAGAGAATTGAACCGCCTCCAGCCGCAATGGTGTTAATTGCTAATACAGGAACTCGCATCCGCGCCCCAGCAATTTCCGAATCTAGTTGTCGTTCATACTCTCCTTTAAAGTGGGCGACATCTGTACTTGTCCCTCCCATATCAAAGGTAATAACTAACTCGAAACCTGCCCTTTTACTAGTTTGAACTGCGCCGACAATACCCCCAGCCGGGCCACTCAAAATACTATCTTTGCCTTGAAATTGTTGGGCTGCGACTAAACCCCCGTCAGATTTCATGAACATTAATTTGACTTTAGGTAACTGACTCGCTACTTGGTTGACATAGCGACGGAGAATAGGAGTTAAATAAGCATCTACTACTGTTGTATCTCCTCGGCTGACTAATTTCATTAACGGACTAACTTGATGGGATATAAATATTTGAGTAAAGCCGATTTCTTGCGCGATTTTGGCTATTTGTTGTTCGTGATCGGGATAGCGATCGCTGTGCATAAAAACAATAGCACAACTCCTAATTCCTGTGTTGTAAACTGCTTGTAAGTCATTTTTTGCTATTTCAATATTTATGGCGATTAATTCATTGCCATGAGCATCGTAACGTTCGTCAATCTCAATCACCTGCTCATAAAGCATGGTTGGTAAAACGATATGACGGGCAAAAATATTAGGACGGTTTTGGTAGCCAATTCGCAGCGCATCTTTAAAGCCTTTGGTAATCAGAAGAACAACTCTGTCTCCTTTCCTTTCTAACAGTGCATTTGTTGCTACTGTCGTCCCCATTTTTACCACCTCTATTGCTTCATCAGGAATGGGTTCGTTGCCAGAAATACCCATAATATCCCGAATACCTTGAATGGCTGCATCTTGATATTGTTCGGGATTTTCTGAAAGTAGTTTGTAAACTATAATCCATTGCTGATTAGGCAAAGTCACAATTAAAAAACGTTCTGGATGTTTTGAGAGTCTGTCTATAATTGCCTGATTATTAGTAACAACAACAATATCTGTGAATGTACCACCCCTGTCAGCAAAAATCTTCAACATTATTCTGTTTCCTCAACGCTATACAGGTAGCATAACAATGGGATTTGGAGTATTTATACTTAAGGTGTGGAATATTCGATATAGTCAATATCATCATCTGACATCGATTCAAAAGCGTAAATCCAGCTACCATCTCAATTAATAAGACTTGTGCTTAACAAGGGGCAAAAGGCTTAAGCCCTTTGTTAAAGGTAAAGGTAGGTTTGGATAAAGGTAGGTTTGTTACCTTTTATTAGATTTGGTTGATCAATATACCTACCTTCAATTAACATCCTATGCATAAAGACGTGGTTGAGGTGTTGTATCAGTTGGGAATAAGTCAAAAGACCGTTGTTGTGGTTGGTCAATTAACTCAGATATCACTTTCTTAGACTTTGGAAAAAATAGTGCAATCGCAGCAAAATAGCTGTTTTCATTGAAAATATAGCTATCTAACTTTGGGGGATTTATACCTCGGTTAGGGGCTTTTAGCAATAAATAAGCAATAAATTTACCGGAGTTAAAACTAGTATTGCAGCAGTCCCTGAATCCTCTTTTGGGCTGGGTATATTAACGCCGGGTTTTTTATCTACAGCTGCTCTGTTGAGAAAGAAAAAAAGCAACAAAGCGTAAGTTAACAATATTTCTAATAATAAACTGAGCGTAAATGTCGCTTGGGTGTTGATTTCTGCCCTGCTACGGATAGGCGCAGTAATTAATAGAGATGTGTGTATTATTTTTAACTACTAACGAGTAGGTAAATAAAGACTGACTTTTTTAGGAGACAACAACATGAATAGGAAGTTATCTTCCACCTCACGACGTGCCTTATTAAAATGGGGCCTTTGTAGTTTTGGTGCAGCAGCCCTAACGATATTACCTAAGAAGCTAACAGCACACACTCTTAGCTCAACCAAAACTCTGACATTTAATGCTAATGATGTTGGCATCCTTAACTTTGCTCTCTTATTAGAGGAGCTGGAAGCAGCATTCTATTTATTTGCTCTTAGTTCTGGCAAAATTAAAGACAAAAAAGAGTATGACTATCTCCAAGCCATAGGCTCTCATGAAGCCTCGCATGTAACTTTTCTCCGCCAGGTGCTAGGTGCAAATGCGAAATTTAAAACGAAAGACCTCAGCTTTAATCTAGCTGGGTTAAATGCTGTTCTCAAAGACCGCGACACCATCTTGAATACAGCTGTGTCCTTGGAAGACACGGGTGTTCATGCTTATAATGGTGCGGGAACTAGCCTGAAAAACCCCACATACTTGCTTGCTGCTGGTTCTATTGTGTCTGTAGAAGCACGTCATACAGCAGGTGTACGTGCTCTTTTAAATCGACCCACCACTGAGTTAGATACAGAGCGTGCAGTGAATGATGCTAACCTAGTTCCCGCACTAAATCCAGTCAAGGGAAAGGCTTACGACGAGTTATACACGCCTAAACAGATTGTGGCGATTGTTAGCTCTCTGAATATATTGAACAACCCAATCAATGGCGCTCTCGTCGCCTAACTTAAGGAGTTACTCGAAGATGAAAACTTTTTTAGATTTGGCGACACAAATAGTTGCAAATCTCAGTACTTCCAGTGGACTATTCCGCTCTCTGGTAGCAAGAGTTTGGGGGATAGTTCTTATCCTACCTCTAATCATATTTCTGTCTGTGTTGTTAATTCCAGCAACACCAGTCTATGCTCAGGGGACAGTGCTGAAGCCAAAAGAAGTTGTTGAATATGCCCTAACGTTGGAAAAACTGGAAGCTGATTTTTATCGCCGTGCAATTACTGCAACCCAAAGTGGCGGATTGAGCAGTCTCCCAAAAGTAGCCAAAAAGGCCCTCATCTCTTATGGAAAGGATGAAGCTCAACACGTTACTGACCTATCAGCTGTATTGAAATCTTTAGGAGGTAACCCAGATGGAATTACTATCCCAGCTAATCCCAACTACGATGCAATACTTCAACGCAACCCATTTGCTAAACCGAAAGACTTTTTACTTGCCCTACAGTTTGTTGAAGACACAGGAGTAGCAGCTTATAAGGGACAGGTACAAAACTTGCTTGCTGCGGGCCCATCTGGCAAAACGGTGCTAGCCGCCGCTCTAGCAATCCACAGTGTAGAAGCCCGACATGCTGCTGGAATACGATACCTGCGGCAGACTTTTTACGGTGTAGACGTGCGACCGTGGATTAGAAATGTAAGTGAAGTAATCTACAACGAGGATCGTTTTGGTAGTCCAATTCCGTTCGCTAGTGAAGCTTTCGATGGCTTTGCCACAAAGGATGAAGTCTTAGCGCTAGTGAGTCCGATATTAACTGAGAAGTAAATATCATTGCGTGCATTTATTGATTGTGATTTAATTGAGGCATAGCCATGAGTATTTACCCAACAATACTTTGTCGTTGATATTACTATGCGTTGGGTATCTGGTGGCTATCTTTTTTTTCTGCGTCCTAAGGAAAGCGTAATTAATAGGCTTTACTGACAATTTTATTAAGATCATTGACAATTATAATCCGCAAGGCTATTTGATTAGGTGTATTATTTAAAGTAAAAACCTATTGGGTTTAATCTCATCTAAATTTATCTTTTTCTCTAGATAAATTTTGTCAAAATGATAGTCTGATTTCCATTTCAGGTGATGCTACGGGTATAGAGAAAATTTCTACATATTTTGGGAATTAGGTAAATTGCTGGTTTAGCGGAATTACAATTACAAATTCTGTACCTTGTCCAAGAGCAGAAATACATTGTAATTTTCCGCGATGTTTTTGGGTGATAATCTGATAACTAATAGATAAACCTAATCCCGTACCTTTACCAACTGGTTTAGTGGTAAAGAATGGTTCAAACAAGTGTTGTTGTACATCTTCTGGAATGCCTAAACCATTATCAGCAATCCGAATAACTACTTGTTTGTCACTGGTGAGTTGAGTATGAATCCGAATTTGTCCACTGTCATTAGTCATTTGTTCCTGTCCCTTGCACGTCTCCTTTATGAGAAGTTCTGATGGTCGGAATCCTTGGCTCAGACCTCTCTCTTTGTCTTGTACAAATGACGGATGACTAATGACTAATGACTCTTCAATTGCATCGATCGCATTTGCCAGAAGATTCATAAATACCTGATTGAGTTGTCCGGCGTAACATTCTACTAATGGCAGTTCGCCGTAATTTTTAATGACATCAATTGTTAGATAGTCAGATTTAGCCTTGAGGCGATGTTCTAGAATCATCAACGTACTATCGATACCCTCATGGATATTCACAGCTTTCATCTCTGCTTCATCTAAGCGGGAAAAGTTTCGTAGAGATAGGACGATTTCCGTGATTCTTTCAGCACCAACTGTCATAGAAGTTAGCAAGTTTGGCAAGTCTGCCATCACGAAATTTAAGTCGATGGCTTCTGTTTCTTTTTGAATTTCAGTGACTGGATTAGGATAGTTTTGTTGGTATAATTGCAACAAACTAAGTAAATCTTGGATATATTGATTGGCAAAAGTGATATTGCCATAGATAAAGTTAACAGGATTGTTGATTTCGTGCGCTACACCTGCTACTAACTGTCCTAAGCTGGACATTTTTTCACTGTGCACTAGTTGAGATGCTAGGTGCTTTGCCTCTTGGCGCAATTGTGCTTCTGAGTGTCGCAATATCTCTTCTGCTTGTTTGCGCTGGGTAATGTCGTGGAGAATAACGACATACTCCTGAAAATCCTGATGGGGTCGGTCTGAGATGGAAACTTCTAGGGTTCTGTTTTTCCCATTGCAGAGTAGGGTTTGTTCGCTGCGCTTTGTCCACTGGTCTGGATAGTAGACTAATGTGGGTAGCCATTTGTTGAGGTGATTTCCCCGCAACTCAGAGGGGTTGACACCAAAAAAAGATTCAGTAGCTGGGTTAGCCTGCTGGATAATGCCTCGATCATCCACGACTAAAATACCATCCTGGGCAACGGTAAACAGGTGTTCGGCAGCTTCTCGTGCTTCTGCGATCGCCACCACTTGGGGTAAACTTGTCCAACAGACGAGCGCTACTCCCACAAATGCCACACTCATCAGCAGCACCACAAATAGATTTTCACCCGCCGCAGTTGCAACTTTATTAAGTTTGACACCAAATAACCAGCCAACTCCCACTGCGCTGCACAGTAAAAAAATCAGGATGCCCACCTGGAGAACTACTGAGTCCTTGATGATTACCTTCGGGCGCGTGCGATATCGTCGCATCCACCAACTGGGATGGAATGGAGGGAAGGCAACGCCGCGAATCACCGCATCAATTCCCATAACGCCAATGGGAAATAATAGCCCAATGAGCAAGTTAAGCCAACCCCAGGCAAATCCATTCACCACTAGCACCACAACTTCTAACAGCAGAATGCCCAGAGATATACCAGGGAACAAAACTTCTGGGCGATCGCGCCTCAGCCAAAGCCCCAAATGGAATAACATAAAGGAGACAAACCAGCCAATATTGCCAACAGCCACGATTCGCGCTACATCTCCCCAAATTAGATAGATCAAGCACAACACTAGTGTCAATGTCAATGCTGGGACAAACACACCCCGACGTGATACAACGGAAAATACTGGTGAGATGTGGTTATCTAACGCAAGTTGATACAAAATTCGAGGGCAATTAGAAACGACCGTTGCCGAACCTAGCAGACAAGCAGCCACCAGCAAAAAGGAAACACTTATAGCCGCTGATTTTCCCCAAAAGGGTTGGGAAGCCGCCACCAGATTCAGAAAAGCATTGTCTTTAAGGCTTGGATTTGTTGCTAACCGCATCATTACCCAAGACCCTCCTAAAAAGATGGGTGGCATCATCCAAGCTGCAAAATCTAGAAAGCGCAGCGTCTTAGTGGGTTGGCGGCTATCGGCGACAAAGGAAGAAGCCGTTTCACAGCTGTAGGTTGCATAGGTGACGAAAAAGAACCACTTGGCCCAATCCACAAAACCCGGAGATGACCAATTGCTGGGAAAAAATCCCGGACTATCACCAGAGAACGCTAACCACCCAAGACCCTGCACACAGAAGGTGATTAGCAATCCAAAGGCTGGAATTATAAAAAATAAATGTAAAATACTCAAGGCGCGAGTCCCACTAAATGCCACGATAAACGGCAACAGTGTAAAGCCAATATCCAGAAATCTTTCTGGACAGACAATACCCAGTACCTCCAAATTCACTTTAATTAAATCTCTGAGTACAATCGTATTAACTGCTAAGTAGGAAACCCAGTTGAGGAGGTATCCAATTGCTGCATAGCGAGCTAGTCCGGGGTAGTTTTGCAGCAGCTTGGTAGCATAGTTAGGTGTTCCTCCAGCCACATTCATAAAATGCATACCCAAGCGTTTTACCTGATAGTTGAGCAGCATTCCGAAAATCACCGCAGGTATCCAGACAAAAATAGCTTGAGAACCGAGAGCAGCATGAATTGCTGGAACTAATGCTGTCCAGGAAATATGAGCTGTTAAACCGAAGCCCCAACTTTCAACAGCACTCAGGCTTCTAGTCAAGCGAGGGTAAGAAGATTGGCCCAAAGTGGCATGAGCAGGATGGGACATGATTGGCAGTGCTGGGTGGGATACTGTAATTAAGCTTATTAACTAGAGTTCCCATCTCTTAAATGTTCTGAACAAAGACTTTATATCCAAAAGTTATTTTTAAAGCAGTGAACATAAAAAAGCATGACTAGCAAATTAATTGTATTTGAAGGGGTAGAAGGCTGTGGTAAAACTAGCCAAATCCAGCTTTGTTCTGAGTGGTTAGAAAGTCTGGGTATTTCTGTGGTGGTAACTCGAGAACCTGGGGGAACAGAGTTAGGCTCACATCTTCGCCGCTTGCTACTAGAGAAAGCAGAAGATAAACCAGTTGCACAAGTGACAGAACTTTTGTTGTATGCTGCTGATCGATCGCAACACGTTGAACAAGAACTCAAACCAAATCTCGCAGCAGGAAAATATATTTTATGCGATCGCTACACCGACTCTACCATTGCCTACCAAGGATATGGTCGCGGTTTGAACATGAGTTTAATCAATCAGCTTAACTATATTGCTACTGGTGGCTTAGAAAGTGATCTAACTATTTGGTTAGATGTCGATGTCGAAGTAGGACTGGCCCGCAAGCTAGCAAGTATTGTAGGATTAGACCGGATTGAACAGGAGACAATCGCTTTTCATCGGCGCGTTCAACAAGGATACGCACATTTAGCAGCATCCCATCTCTCACGAATTGTTCGGGTAGATGGCAGCTTGAGTAAAGAAGTTGTACAACAGGTAATTCAAGAAATTTTGTGCGATCGCTTGCACTTGGCGAGGTAGGGCAAAAATAAAACTAAAAGTTTTTAATGAGAGTTTGGGCAAACTATAGCGATTCTCATTTGGATGCAAGACATGGTAGGGGCACAGCATTGCTGTGCCCTTACGAGTGGTCTGTATTTCATGCAATTGAGAACCACTATAGCCCGCTTTTGTCACTCTCCGAAAACAAAAATCAAAAGGAATGTTTAAAACTTTGACTGGGACTGGGTTTGTGACTTTATTTCCTAATATGATAAACGTTATCATTGCTTTAGACTGAAACCCTTGTGCAGCAAGTATTTCAGATTTTTATCTATGGAAAGTGACAGAAGAGGGATAGATATGGAGAAAGGTCTAGTTAATACAAGGCAATAAGCTGATATGCAGCTAAATTGTATAACACGAAAACTTAAAATTGAGCGATCGCTAAATTGAACTGGTTGTACCCTTGTGTGTAAAGTGACATATTCAGATGACACTTCTATGGTAAAGGGTACTTTCTTGTAAGTTATAAGTAAATTTTATAGTTTGTTGTCTAGATAAGCCTTACTTGTTAATTACATGACAATTTAGGATATTTTCCTTATCAATCATTTTTTTGCGATTACTCTAGCAACTTTAGACATATAAGATGGATGTGGATTCTTGCTCTTATTGAGCATTAGTTAACATGTTTTACTTACTATGTATTTATACTTGGAATTACTATTTAAACACTTAAATTAGAGCATTTGAGCATTAGGTGAGCATTTTCCAGGAAGTCAAGGCTGAAAGTACTGTTATTGTGTGTAAAGTTATGATTGAAGTTGAGCATCTAAGTAAAATATACGGCTCTACCCCAGCGATTACTGATGTCACTTTTAGCGTCGAGCCTGGGGAGATTTTAGGGTTATTGGGCCCCAATGGCGCTGGTAAAACCACAACCATGCGGATTCTGGCTGGTTATTTACCGGCAACCAATGGTAATGCCCGAATTGCTGGCTATAATGTCCATGAAAATTCCCTAGCTGTGCGCCAACGGATTGGTTATTTACCGGAAACACCACCGTTATATCCAGAAATGACGGTGGAGGGATTTTTGCATTTTGTAGCACGAATTAAGGGAGTATCAGCAGGCGATCGCATCAACAAGGTAGTAGCCGCTATCGAGCGCTGCAACTTAGAAGATAAGCGGCGGGTGATTATTCGCAAACTTTCTAAAGGATATCGCCAAAGGGTAGGAATTGCTCAAGCGATCGTCCACGACCCACCAGCGATCATTTTGGATGAACCCACCGTCGGACTCGATCCCCGACAAATAATTGAGGTGCGGAATTTAATTAAAAGTCTCGCTGGTACTCACACAATTATTCTTTCCACGCACATTCTGCCAGAAGTAAGCATGACTTGTAGCCGCGTTGCCATTATCAATCGTGGCAAAGTTGTGGCAACTAATACACCAGAAAACCTGATGACCCAGTTGACAGGCGGTTCAGGATATGAATTAGAAATAGAAGGAGAAGCGGCCCTAGCGAAACAGGTATTGCAAAATGTCGCAGGTGTGAGTCTGATAGAATCAATTCCAACAGCCGGAATGCACGGTCATCAACCCCAGGCAAACCGCGCTTATCTGCGGGTGATATCGCAACCGGGAAAAGAACCAGGGCGCGATATTGCCACAACATTAGTACGTTCAGGATTTGGTTTACATGAACTGCGGCGTGTTAACGCCACCTTAGAAGATGTGTTCTTGCAACTGACTACAGAAGAAAAGAATTTCGATACTGGGGTAGACTTAGCAGCAGACAACGAAGGAGAGGCAGCGTAAATGGGTGTAGTTCTGAGTAATATTATTGCCATTTATCGCCGAGAGTTACAGAGTTATTTTGTATCACCTTTGGCTTATGCGATCGCATGTGTATTTTGGTTTTTGTCGGGGTTATTCTTCGTGATGATTTTGCTAGGGCCAGATGGCATATTGGTAGGAGTTGCGGCAATAGATTTACAAGGGCAACAACTAGGAGTGCCAGTACCGCCGATAGATGTCCCCTACGAATTTGTCCAGGTATTTTTAGAACGCATGGAATGGCTATTGTTATTTATCCTGCCAATTCTCTCAATGGGACTCTATGCCGAAGAACGTAAGCGGGGCACTTTAGAACTGTTAGCCACCTCACCAATCACCAATTGGGCGGTAGCTGTAGGTAAATTATTAGGCGTGCTAACATTTTTAACCACGATGCTTGCACCCATGCTAGTGTTTGAAGCGATCGCAATCAGCGGCTCAAATCCACCAATGGCGTTCTCAATTCCCTTGTTAGGTCATTTGGGATTAATCTTGCTAGCAGCGGCAATTTTATCTTTAGGAATGTTTATTTCCTCTTTAACAGACAGCACAATTCTGTCTGCTATTCTCACCTTTGCAGTAATCTTATTATTGTTATTGATTGATTTAATCGGCAAAATTGTCCCTAGTCCCGTGGGCGAAGCCTTAGGTTATCTATCGTTGCTGAAACATTACAACACTCTTATTCAAGGTATTTTTGATACCAGCACCTTGATTTTATTCGCCAGTTACATTTTTTTGGGCATCTTTCTCACAGCTCAATCAATTGATGCACTGCGCTTTCAAAGGCAGTAGTCATTGGTCACATTTGTCATTGGTCATTGTCATCTGGTACATTGCCAATTGAGTTTAGGTAGGAATTTAATTTTAGTGCTAGTTCGTTAATGATTGTTTTGATTGAATTTATCTGTTCGCTAGTTAAAAGGTTACGAGTGTAAGCCCGTCTTAACCAATGTTGAGTTTCATTCAAAGAACCTCTCGCTATTTTGATAAAACATCTATTTTCTTGAAAACTACCTCTTCCTACACCTTCCGCTATATTGGCTCCGATACTATCTGCCGAACGGACAATCTGTTTAGCAATCGTATCTTTTGCAAAAAAGTTCCATCCTGCAACAATTTTCCAAATGTCATCTGCTAATTGTTCTGATAATTGATACACCTGTAATTATTGAAACCGCTTTGTTGCCATTGATTCAGTTGTCTTGCTAATTTTTATTTCATCAATTTTCGTGCAGATATTTTTACTTGTCACTAATTTTTGATGTATGACCAATGACAAATGAAAAATGAAAAATTATGAAGATAGTTGCAAAAAAGAAACTGTGGAAATATCTGTTTTGGTTGGGCCCGTTCCTAATTGCTGTCGGTCTAACAGTTGGGTTAGTCTCTGAACAGTGGGGATTAATTCCATTAGCATTTCTGATTACCGGAATTGTGATCAGTGGATTGGGGATAATATGGCAAAGCTACCAGAGTAACTGGTGGAGGCGTCGTTCTACCCAAGCTGGGACTAATGCTTTGGTGGCGACTCTGGCAGTGTTGGTAATTTTGGGATTGATTAACTTTTTGGGAACTCGCTACCACTTGCGGGCAGACTTAACAGAAACTCAATTGTTTACCCTTGCGCGCCAGTCACGGGAACTGGTAAAGGTTTTACCACAACCAGTTAAAGTGTGGGTGTTTGATATTAACCAGAATCCCCAAGACCGAGAACTGCTAGAAAATTATCAGCGGCAAAGCTCAAAATTTAAATTTGAGTACATCAACCCCCAAGCTAGACCAGGACTTGCAGAAAAGTTTGGCGTCAAAGATTATGGGGAAGTTTACCTAGAATCTGGGGATAAACGGCAATTAGTACAGACGATAAATGAAAATCAGCGCCTGTCAGAAGTCAAATTAACTAGTCGCCTGCAACAATTAACAAATTCAACCACAGCCAAAGTTTACTTACTCCAAGGTCATGGCGAACACCAACTTTCGCCTGGTAAAGATGCAATATCACAAGCAGTTCAGGGATTAGGAGATAAAAATTTCACAACATCACCGCTGAATCTAGCAGAAACTTCCAAAGTTCCTCAAGATGCCGCTGTCGTAATAGTAGCTGGCCCCAAGCGAGAGTTGTTTGAAGGCGAAGTCAAAGCCTTGCAAGAATATCTGAATCGGGGCGGTAGCTTACTGCTGATGATTGATCCCAATACCGATCCCAAACTTAACAGCTTGCTACAAGAGTGGGGTGTTCGTCTGGATAATCGTTTAGCAGTAGATGTTTCTGGGGAAAGCGTCGTGGGACTTGGCCCTGCTACGCCCTTAGTGACAGAATACGGACAACATCCAATTACCAAAGATTTCGCTAACGGCAATTCTTTTTATCCAGTTGCACGACCACTGGAAATTACCTCTGTACCTGGTGTCGAAGCTACTCCTCTGCTGCGAACTAAACCCTATCCCAACAGTTGGGCAGAAAGCGACCTCCAAAGCGAAAAATTGGAATTTAATGCAGATAAAGACCTCAAAGGGCCTCTGACCTTGGGTGTTGCCTTAACCAGAAAACAAGCAGCTAAATCTGCTTCCACTTCCCAAGCTTCACCAACACCTTCACCCCTACCATCACCAACCACTCAAGGCAAAGCTTCCCCCACTCCCCCTGCCTCCCCTGCCTCCCCTGTTCCCCCTCCTTCTCCCACTCCCTCATCTCAAACAGCCACCGAATCCCGGTTAGTAGTTTTCGGAAATTCTAATTTTGCCACTGATGGTTTGTTTCAACAGCAATTAAATGGAGATGTATTCCTCAACTCAGTTACTTGGCTGAGTCAACAGGATCAGCAACCCCTTTCTATTCGCCCCAAAGAACCAAAAAACCGTCGGATAACCCTGACAACCACACAAGCCAATCTTTTAATATTGTCGTCTTTGTTGGTTTTACCTTTAATTGGGTTGGCGGCGGCAGTTATTATCTGGTGGAAACGACGGTAACAGGTGAGTTAAGAGTTATAAATATTAACTTTTCACTAATGCCCAATAATTAAAAAATGAAATTGCCGCGAACGACTTTAATTTTGATACTGCTAGCGCTGGGTTTAGGTGGTTTTGTTTACTTCCATGAAATTCGAGGTGCAACTGTGCGAGAAGAAATCAAGGAGCAAAAGCAGCAAATTTTCTCTTTTGCCGCAGATGATGTGCAGTTTTTAACAGTCAAGACAACAAAACTCACCCTGAATCTGGAACGTAACTTTGAATCTAGTAACCCCAAATGGTTAATCAAATCTCCGATATCGGGCCCAGCAAATGATGCTATTGTTTCTTATTTGATAGATTTGTTGGTCAAAGGTAAGAGCGATGCCTACGGCGGTAAACTACGCACTTTATCAACTCCAGTAAAAGAGCTTGGAGAATTTGCCTTAGATCAACCCCAAGCAACCATCAATATCACCCTGAAAAACCGACAAAGCCATCAGTTAATTTTAGGTAAATCTAACTTTAACGGTCGTTTCTTGTATGCTCAAACTGACCCTGCTGCTAAACCCGATGGAAATATAAATGTGCTGTTGGTATCTACAGATTTTGCAAATGCCGTGAATCGGGAATTATCAGAGTGGAAACAACCTGTAGATAATAGTCAGAAACTACCTCCGCTCACCATTCCTAAACCAAGTCCGACAAACAGCAAATAATTAATTCAAAATCTGGCGATATTATCATGACAAATCCAACAGCAACTTTGCTGATTTCCTGCCCCGATCAAAGGGGATTAGTGGCAAAATTTGCCAATTTCATCTATTCTAATGGTGGTAATATTATCCATGCAGATCAGCATACAGACTTTGCTGCTGGGTTATTCCTCACGCGCATTGAATGGCAGTTAGATGGGTTTAATTTACCGCGAGAGTTTATTGCCCCTGCATTTAATGCGATTGCTCAACCTTTAGGCGCTAAGTGGGAAATACGTTTTTCTGATACAGTACCACGTATTGCTATTTGGGTAAGTCGCCAAGACCATTGTCTATTTGACTTAATTTGGCGACAACGTGCTAAGGAATTTATTGCTGAAATTCCTTTAATTATTAGCAACCATTCTAATTTCAAGGTAGTGGCAGAGCAATTTAATATCGACTTCCAGCATATTTCTATTACTAAAGACAATAAATCCGAACAAGAAGCCCAACAACTAGAACTACTACGCCAGTATAAAATAGATTTAGTTGTATTGGCGAAATATATGCAGATTGTTAGTGCAAATTTTATTACTCAATTTCCGCAAATTATCAATATTCATCACTCATTTTTACCAGCTTTTGTAGGAGCAAATCCCTATCATAGAGCTTTTGAACGGGGTGTGAAAATTATTGGAGCAACGGCTCATTATGTCACTGCTGATTTAGATGCAGGCCCAATTATTGAACAGGATGTGGTGCGAGTCAGTCACCGTGATGAAGTTGATGATTTGGTGAGAAAAGGCAAAGATTTAGAGAGAATTGTATTAGCAAGAGCAGTGCGATCGCACTTACAAAATCGTGTATTAGTATATGGTAATAGAACAGTAGTGTTCGAGTGATTTTCTATCCAAACGAATGTAATTCGCAGATATACCAATCCTAAATCATTCGTGAGATTCATGAATTCTGTTTTTGTTCTCTTTTCCTTGGCGTACTTGGCGGTTCGTCAATTTAATCACAATATTTTTTTAGTTGTGGAAGCTAACTGCAATTAAAACTAAGTGATCGCCTCCATCTGGAGACTCACAATCAATAAAAAATTCCAAACTACTTACAACACAGACAAGATATAAAATTCCAAATGCATAAATTGAAACAATTGCAAGTGAAATTGTCCTTAATACCAATATTGATAGCGTTGACAGGAAACAGTACAGCCAGCGTTGCATTTGCTGGAGGATTTCCCCTGAACGAACAAAGTGTCAAAGGTTTGGGAAATGCTTTTGCCGGAAGTGCGGCCACTGCTGATGATGCCAGCACAATTTTCTTTAACCCCGCAGGCTTGACTCACTTACCAGATAATTCCTTTTTTGGGGCTGCTTATGTGATTTTCCCGACAATCATTTTTCAAAACCAGGGTTCTAACGTGGCAACAGGAGTTCCATTGTCAGGTGGTAACGGTGGAGAAGCAGGTGTTGATATTACTGTACCAAACTTGTATGCTGCTTGGAGCGTTTCTGATCGCCTGAAACTGGGTATTGGTATTAACGTTCCTTTTGGGCTATCTAGCAAATACGATAGTAACTGGGTTGGGCGTTACCAGGCAGTCGAGTCTAAACTCACTACTATTAATATTAATCCCACTGTTAATATTAATCCCACTGTGGCAGCGAAGTTGAGTGATAACTTTTCTGTTGGTGCGGGCCTCAATATACAGTATGCCCAGACTTCACTCTCAAATGCGATCAACTTTGGTTTAATTGGGCAAAGTGTTGGTTTACCTATCCAATCCCAACAGGCAGATGGTTTTGTCAAGGTCACAGGCTCCGATTGGAGTGTAGGTTACAACTTGGGAGTGATGTACGAACCATTCAAAACTACCCGCATTGGTTTAAGTTATTGATCGCCAATTACTCAAGACATTCAGGAAAATGCTGACTTCACAGTACCTGCAAGCGCTAGAGGATTAACTGCCAAAGGACAATTCACAGACACAGGAGCCAGCGCCGTCTTAAAATTGCCCGATACCTTATCACTTGCTGTATATCAACAACTTAACCCTCGTTTGGCAATTCTCGGTGATGTAACTTGGACAAACTGGAGCCGCTTTCAAGAACTGCGAGTGAAATTTGACAATCCGGTTCAACCAGATACCGTACAGCCGGAGAATTGGAATGATACTTACCGTTTTGGAGTTGGGGTCAATTATGCTATAAACGAGCGCTTATAGCAATCGCCAAAGCCGTTAGGACAGTTTGCGGAAAACGCGTTTTCAACAGCGTACTTTGTGATTTTATTGCTGTCCTAAGCTCACTGTCCGTTGCTATAACACTGCGAACTGGTATGACTTACGACCCTAGCCCTGTTGATGAAAAATTTAATACGCCTCGATTACCCGGCGGCGATCGCACCTTGATTGGGTTCGGTGCTAGCTATCGACCTTCTAAGTCATTCAATTTCGACATTGGATATACTCACGTATTTGTAAACGATAGCTACATTAACCAATCAAGCACTACAGCAGGTACCCTCAAAGGTAATTTTGAAGGTAGCGTAGATATTGTTGGGTTACAAGTAAACTGGCAATTTTAACTAAAATCAACTCGTATCCCCTCAAAGATTCGAGGTAAGCCCAGCCAATACAATTGCCTTAGCAATCCATAGAAAAAGCAGATACATAAGAGCGAAGAACACGGCACTGGTACTGGGTGGACAAGGCATTATTGGACGTAATTTGATTCTATTATCTTGAAGACAGGGAAGCATGGCAAATCAAGGCTATCTCCCGCCGTCTTCCTGATTTTGAGACGCGGGCAGATTTCTATCGGTGAGTTTGCCCCACTCACAGCGATCGCGTAACTCCTCTAATCGTTTCTGCTCATCAGGAGTCAGGCGACGTTTGATAACTTTGAGTGATGTTCTCAAAAATATCAAGATTAATTAAACAATCCTATTTTAGAGTAAAGACTAAACCGTAACCATCCCAAAATATCTTACCTAAACTATAAAATAAATACGGTATACCTCCACAAGGTAAAACTTGAGATTTATTTAACAAATAGCCCTCTGTTTCAGCGTAAGTTATGATTTCTTTTTCTGAAGGATTTCTAAACCAGATAAATTCAGGTTGTAATAGACTTTTAATTCTCAGAACAAGATTAGTCAAATTATTGGGATTGTGATGGATAATAATCAGTTTTCCATCTGGTTTTAAAAGGTTTTTTAGAGATTTAAGCACTTTGGGTATATTTTTAAAATAACATACGACTCCATTCATTATAATGATATCAAATTGGTCTTTTCCGAGTTTCAATTTATAATCATCATTTTCCAAATCTATTTGAATCCATTCATATTTACCCTTTAAATTTAGCGATCTTTTTCGAGAGATATCAATCATTTCTTCAGTTATATCAACACCTACACCATCTACACTATAAATATTTTCTAAAGCTTCTACAATATCTATTAGATATAGACCGTTGCCACATCCAGCATCTAATATTTTTAGATGAAAATTTTTTTGTTGTGTTTTTTGATAAAATTTGTGGATAGTATTTAATAACCACTGTCTTTTAATTTGATAGTGATAAGTTAAATTCGCATTATCCCATTTATCTGAGTAATAAGCAAAACTTTGACGGATTTTTTCTTCGTAATCTGTATCGGCAATCTGCGATTGATAGTTATATTTATCTTTGGGTGATGGTGATGTCATACCTGTAACGTTTATGTGATTAAAATTGTGCAAAAATAAAACTCAAATTCTAGTACTAAAAGGGTGTTAAACTAGTTTGTAGACAAATCTATTACATTCGTTTGGTTAAAAATTGTATAAGATATTATGACTTACGCAAATAATGTTCCTCTTTAAACAGTTGTATCAGACTTATATCTATGTAGTCAAGAGAATAGATGTATGATAATGCAATTACCAAAATGTTTAGCGCATTCACAGCTTCTTGCTTGCGAAAAAATATTTCATATTTAGCTGTTTATCAACTTTCAGAAACTTTTTCTCCGATTTTATAATAAAACTTTTGAGTATACATAAAAAGGTTTTTACAAATTTCCAAGACTTAAGCAAAAAATTTAACTTTTGCAGTAAATTTAGGTGGGCATAGATGCCCACCTCACAAGATTTTTACTAATCTTGTATCTTGTAGCTTAAGCCACGCTTTGCACTTTACTCAGGTGGTAAAAAAGGAACAGGAAGAGGTGGTAAGACCAGAATATTCTGCATCATTCCATGATCTTCATGATACAGGAGATGACAGTGATAGACGAATTTGCCACCGACGAATTCGCCATTTTTGTATATGGAGTTGTCAGTGTCTAGATTGTAATCTTGATTGCCATCGAATTTGGCAGCAATGATCTTGTTTGTAAAGGGAATACGCACCACAGTTTTGCTTACTGTGGTAGGGTCACAACTATCATTATTATCCTGTGCTTTGCCACAAGGTGGGAGATCGATTACATCTTGATACCCCTGTGCATAGTTCGATGTAAGTTGGCTTTTACCATTGACCTCAGTAACCAAGAAATCGAGTTGGTGGATATGGAAGGCATGATGAATTGGTGTTGCATTTACAAGAGTCCATTCTTCAATATCACCCAGCCTGACGATTGTATCAAATTGGTTCTCATCGTATATATTATCGTTGATATAAAACTCTCCTCCTCTGTCCAATTTATTCGGATTGGTAAAATTTTGCGTGAATGTGAATGTACGTTTGTGGGTCTCGGGTATCGACTTCTTGGCTAGCTGCTCAATACTTGGTAAATCATCCAACTTATCTTGTGGTTTTTGACTCAGTATGTATTCTTCTAAAGCACCAACATCGTAGTTTACTTGCTCACCCTCAGATGAAACTGTTGCTACTGTGGGATTCCCTGGAAAGGTTGCCGCACTATGAGGTTGACCTATTGTGTCTTCGTTGAAAACCTCGGTTGAGACTAGATTGTACTTTTGTCCCGATGGAGGTCCAATTACTAGTACCTCAACTCGATTACCAGGCGCTAGCAGAATCGGCTCTTTTTGTAAAAACGGCGAATTCACAATGTTGCCGTCACGTGCCAATATGTAGAAAGGACTTGTATCATCTGTATCATCTGTTGACTTTTGTAGCGACAAATTTATGTAATTGTCTGCGCCAATATTGCCAATGCGCCAGAACTGAACTTCTCCCGGTCTAATAGTAATGTTGGGGTTGACTAAACCGTTGAGGGTGTAGCAGGCGTAGCTGTTTGGCGGGTCAGTTTCAAGCTGCTCCTTAAGCTGCAAATCTTTAAACAAAAGCACTCTCTCAGTAAGACTAGACTTAAGCTGCGGCAGAATTCCCTTAATAGTGGTGTCATAAGGTTGCTCAATGTCCTTAACAATCTCCTTGACAAGGTTAGGCTTATCTGGCTTCAGGGGAATTCCATTAATAATAGGATAATATTTCTCAATGCCTTTAATAATAATCGCACCTGACATGCCACTACTAACCTGTGAGTCGCTATCATCGTGGACATGTGGATGATACCAAAACAGCCCAGGTTGATGATTCTCCGGGATTACGAAGCCCATTGGGTCGCTTTGTCCAGGACGAATGTGGGTAAGTACATCGTCAGCATTTTCGGTTGCCGGTACATTGAAACCATGATAATGAAAATTAGTATCTTGCGGAGCGCTTCCAGTCCATTGACCAGTCAATTTATTGTTCAGCTTCAGGTTGATAGTATCACCAGGCGATACTCGTAAGACTGGTGGTATGTATGTGCCTGGTTTATCATCCTCGGTCTGGTAGAGAGCAATCCTCTGGTTGTTTGAATCCGTCTTAAACTTCGCTGTATTCCCGTCGTATGTTGCTTGATAGCTGCTTTTGAAAGTTACGTCTCCGAGGGTGAAAGACTCTGGATTAATAACATTTAAGGTTGCGTTTAATACATGATTGCTGTTACTGTCTAGGTAGTCCAGACCCAGATTTTTTTGGAAGTCTATCGGCTGATTAGTATTGGGACAATTTCGCGGCTGTGGGGGGGCCTCGCCTAGCTGTGGGGCACCTGGTCTTGGGGCACCTAGCCTTGGTTTACGGAGTTGCGCTTCTTGCTGTCGCGCTTGCTCTCGATATTGCGGAGGAGTATTCCTCAAGTCAAAAGCTATTACTTTCGCTGGAAACGTACTTATAGAGATGAAGATGCCTGCTAAAATCGTGAGCAGCAGCTTATACAGAAACTGAGATAAACGTTTCATAACTATGAATGAGTTAAATCTTTACAAAAGTGAGATTACAAGCCCCTAGATTCATCCGTAGGGATATTTTAAGTTCTGCGTTCTTCAAATAAGATTGTTATCAAAATGAGGAGTTCACGCCGTGTGCAACTTTCTCTCAAACCTAACCCCCAACCCCAACCCTTGTAGCGTTGGGGAGCAATAATCAAAGCCTCTCAGCAGTGGGGAAGAGAAATGGAAGCGGGGTTTTAAGAATAAGTTGCACATCGCGTGAGTTCACTATTCAAGCATTATTAAGTTATGGTTAGATACCCTACTGTGTCTCTCTCATTTATCTAACAAGTGACATCATATTCCCATATTGTGCACATATGACAACCTGTCATATTAATAAATATGACAGATAAAATTTGATGATTTATACACAAATCATGAGATAATACACAATTTTTTGTCATTAAAAAAAATCTTATTAATCTTTTTGCTTATCTATGGAATATGGTATTCTCACAGCAGGAGGATATCTGGTAGCCGAAGCTTTTGGGGCAAAGAAAATAGACCAAGCTAGGCGGATCGCTTGTCAGGAATTATGGCAAGCAGGTGTTCTGTCATTTAGAGGATGTTTTAAAAGTCAAAAAAGGTATAACTTTTACGTTCTGACTGGGTTAACTCCGACAAAAAATCACTATTTTAGCCATGTGCTAAGATCCTATGCAGTGTTAACAATGAGAACAAAAGATTCTTTTAAAACATCTTCTTACCCGTAATGCTTCTAATTTAGTATTGGGGTTCTATTCTACTCTTCTCAGCAGTGACTTGAATTGCGTATTTTGATCTAGTAATTGCCAACAAAATTGCCAGTAGTGAGGATGCAAAAGAGGGGGTTGTGTTGTCAGAAATGAGTGGAATGGTAAATTAAGAAGTTGATGTGCTGCTCAATGCAATGTAGCGCTCCAGCTAGTTAATCTAAACACCAAAATATTGTCATAAATTATGAGTGACCTAAAATCAATTACCGAAAGTGCATTTGCAGAAACTGTAGCGATCGCCAAATTACCCAGCGAATTTGGTCAGTTCAAAATTTATGGCTATCGTAATATTCTGGACAACTCGGAAAACGTTGCGATCGTCAAGGGTGAACCGACAAAGTTCGACAATTCGGTAATGGTGAGAATACACTCAGAATGCCTAACGGGGGATGCCTTGGGTTCTCTGCGTTGTGATTGTGGAACGCAGTTGCAAACAGCACTGAGGATGATTGATAACGCAGGTCAAGGGGTGATAATTTATTTGGCGCAAGAGGGAAGAGGTATTGGTCTGTTGAATAAGGTGAAAGCCTATTCTTTGCAAGATTTGGGACTGGATACAGTCGAAGCAAATGAACGTCTAGGATTCTCTGCTGACCTCCGTGATTACAGCATGGCGGCGCAAATACTTAAGGATTTAGGGGTGAATCAAATTCGCTTGATTACTAATAATCCTCGCAAAATTGCTCGTTTACAAAACTACGGTATTGAGGTAGTAGAACGGATTCCCTTAGCAATTGAACCCAATGACTACAATTTAAATTATTTGACGACTAAGGCAAAGAAGCTGGGGCATCTTTTAGAAGTAAAACACCGACAATCTCTAGCAATAAATGCATTGAAAATTGATGAATATTTAGAAGATATTTGGTCAGCATTGCTAGAATGCAAGGAGGTAATGAGAAATGAAACTCCCCAACTTAATGAATATTGGGCTTTTTTTGGGAATGAAAAAAGTCCGTGGAGTTTCCAAAAACTTTTTAACGAAAAGATACCCCATATTCCAGAAAGTGATTTCTTGATTATTATCGATTTTCCAAATGATTTTTGTCAAAATTTGAATTTCGCAAATCAACTATTTTCTCAAGTACAATCTGCCATCGTATTTAAAAGCGGCTCCCCTTTTAAAAGCGATATCGTGCAAGATGCCCAATGTTTTAAAGGAATGTGGAGCAGCAATGGATGGCAAACTTTTTCCTTATATATAAGGCTCTTAGTTGCTCAAAGAGAAGCTTACCTAGAAAAGCGTCCCTTTCTGATGGCTCACTTGGCACAATCTCTTGACGGCAAAATTGCAGCAGTCAATGGAAACTCTCAGTGGCTTAGTAACGAGGCTAACTTGAAACATGCCCATCGTCTGCGTGCCCTTCATGATGCCGTCATGGTAGGAGCAGTAACGGCAACACTCGACAACCCTAAGTTAACGGTTCGTTTAGTACCTGGCAAGCATCCAACTCCTGTGATTATAGAAGGTCAAAGCGATTTGAGGGTTGATGATTTGCACATGATGGCGCTTCATGAAAAAGTGATTGTTTTATGTCCTGAAGAAAAGCAGCATCGAGTACTACCACAAGCAGCTAAAGAAAAAATTTTGGAGCTTCCTATATCTGCAACAAAAGATTCTCAAGAAAGACACGTTTTAGCTCCCTCGGAAATTTTAAAGGTTTTATACGAAAATGGCATTTCTACTATTTTTTTGGAAGGTGGAGGACAAACCGTATCCTATTTCTTGCAAGCTGATTGCATAGAGCTACTGCATCTCCATTTTTCTCCTTTGATTTTGGGTTCTGGACGGTCGAGTTTCACCCTTCCAGTTATAGACTCCATCGACAAAGGACTCCGCTTTAAAATGAAGCACTTCGATCTCGATGGAGAAATTCTAGTGGAATTGCTCCAAGATAAGCAGTCACGTATTTAATTTGCTCGTTGAGGCTGATTGGGAGGACAGAGATTAACTGTCTGTGCTCTCGTTTAGCTTAATTAATATTGATGTTTTTTAGAGCATTACTCAGCGTATGAACAATGAAGTAGAAACATACTATGACCGCAACACAAGTCTCTTTCTAAAATATGATCCTCATTATGAAACTTACGGTATACATCGTGAGGTATGGGGCAATGGAGTTGCAACTCCTCAAGATGCCTTTAACTTTGTCAACAGTTTGATCTTGAATATTATCAAGAGACATAAATTAGAATCTATCCTTGATTTAGGATGTGGAGTAGGAGGCAGTCTTTTTTATCTAGCCCAGGCTTATTCAAAGCCCTGTTATTATGGAATAACTATCAGTTCTGCACAACTTCAAATATTTAGAGATATTTCAAAAAAACTAAATCTTGAAAATAAATGCAAGATTGTGAAAGGAGATTTTCAAAAATTGCCTAAGTCTCTTCCTGTGATAGATTTGGCTTTTTCCATTGAAGCATTTGTTCATGCTACTGATAGCGATGCTTTTTTTAGCGAAATAAGCGCAAACATGAATAAAACTGGATTTTTGATAGTCTGTGACGATTTTATTTCGGAAAGTGCCGCAAATTTACCTACCAACTCATCAGAAAAAAAATTGATTGAACTTTTCTGCAAAGGGTGGGTTTTAGGTTCCTTAACAAGAGTAAGCCAAATCCAAAGTATTGCCTCTAAATATGGTTATCAATTGATGGAAAACATTGATTTGACACCTAATTTAAAATTAAGAAGGAATCGGGATATTTTAATCAGTTTCTCTGTTATAATTTTGAAGCATTTTATGCAATTTTCTTCATATATTAAGGCTCTAGTCGGCGGCGATGCTCTTCAAAAGTGTTTAATGAAAGAATTAGTATCATATAGGTTTTTAGTGTTTCAAAAAATTAAATAATCTGTCATCTATATTTGCTCATGGTAATTTATTTGGCTCAAGAGGGGAGAGGCATTAGTCTGCTGAATAAAATAAAAGCCTATTCTTTGCAGGATTTGGAACTGGATACAGTAGAAGAAAATGAACGTCTAGGATTTTCTGCTGACCTTTGAGACTACAGCATAGTGGTATTAAGGCTGATCAGGAGGTGAGGAGAGAGATTAACCGTTTTTGCTCTCGTTTAAAACTACGCAATTAAAATGTACAACAGCTTTAAAGATGTCTACAAATTCTCGAGCTTATGCCTACTGGTTAGTCTCTCCTAGCCTTGGTGAAATTAGAGAAACCTCAGTCACGCCGTCCCTTAAAGATCCTCTGTTTTTGGACACGCTCTACAGTGGCATTAGTCCGGGTACAGAGCGGCTGGTAGGTTTAGCAAAAGTCCCCCAAGAGTGCTGGGAAACGATGCGCTGTTGGTATATGGAAGGCAGTTTTGCCTTGCCTTTAAAGTACGGTTATAGTCTTGTCGGTCAAGCTGATGAAGGTTGCAATCAGGGAAAACGATTTTTTGTCATGCATCCTCACCAATCGAGAGTCGTCGTCGAGAATTCTGATGCTTTAGAGTTGCCAGATTGGCTACCTAGCAAACGGGCGACTTTAATTCCGAACACGGAAACAGCCTTGAATGCGGTCTGGGATGCCGAAGTTAGTCAGGGCGATCGCATCCTAATTGTTGGTGCAGGCATTATCGGTATTCTCATTAGCTTTGTTCTCAGCAAAGAGTATGGTATTGGGGCAGACTTTTTAGAACAAGATAAGCAGCGAATTCAATACTTACAACAACTACCCTGGTTGCAAAATTCCCGTTTAACAACCGACTATAAAGAAGGTCATTACAATATCGTTTTCCATACCAGTGCTTCTTCTTCTGGACTTCAAAGTGCGATTAATGCTTTGGCTTTTGAAGGTCGCTGTATCGAACTGAGTTGGTACGGAACACAATCGGTTTCCTTGCAATTGGGTGGTTCTTTTCATTACCAGCGCAAACAAATTATCGCTTCTCAAGTTTCTGCGATCGCCAAACCGATGCGAAAGCTGATTGACTATCACCAGCGCAAAGAACGAGTTTTGAGCTTGCTTGCAGATGCAGCCGTAGATATTCTTCTTGAACCTGTAATTTCTTTTAGAGACTTGCCTGAATTTATGTCACTGTTATATCAGCGTCAAGTTCATCCAGTTTCGCCGTTAATTGAGTATTAAAAATCATGTTTTCTGTCGCTGTAAAAGACCATATCATGATTGCTCATAGCTTCTAAAGGGAAATTTTTGGCCCCGCTCAAAAGCTATGTGGAAAAAGCAGTGTATTTCTAAGATTTTACCGATTTCATTAGAACTGACTTCCCATTCATGAAAACAAAACAACCAACTCAAGGCGTAGTATATTTTGCTGTAGACGCATGGCCATATTTAGAATCTGCTGTCATCAGTGCTTTTGCTCTTCGTCAGGTATCGCCTCAGCTACCAATCATCATATTTTCAAATATAAAACGTACAGAGCTTCAAGAGCAGTTATCAGAATTTAATATTGCCCTCAAACCAATTGTGATTCCTGAAAAAGAGAGGCTGAACAATGTAATGGTTTCAAGAGTCATTAAAACCAGCTTGCATACTTTTACAGTGTTTGATGAAACTTTATACTTAGATGCTGATATTTTACCGATAAAACCAATTGATGAAATCTGGAGCTTTTTCAATCATGGAAATATTGCTCTGGTACCTGACCCAGTCCCTAAAATGGTTGATTGCGTTGATTGCTCCGAGTATATTTCTTCTGAAGAAAGAGACTACACGTTAAAAACTTGTGCTGCTGATTTGATTCAATTTAATAGTGGTCTGATACTTTGGAAAAATACACCCGATGCTCAAACTCTATTTGAGACTTGGCAAAAAGAATGGAGGAGATTTAAGCAGCAGGATCAATTAGCTTTGTCCCGAGCAATTCAGGAAACGAAAAATCAAATTGTACATCTACCATATGCTTATAATTATCCGGTTTCTTGGCTCACCAAGATATTCCCGATAGAGCAGATGGAGCAAATGGAGCAGATAGTTCCTGACTTGACTGAACTGAATGATATTAAAATGATTCATTGCTATAATTCATTCACATTAGAGGAGCAGGTTTTTAATAAAGCTGCTAGAAAATTAATGCCTGATGCAACCGAAAAAGCCGTAAGATGTTTACAATCTTCAAGTGAACGTGAGTTTGACATGTATTGACCGTAAGCATTCAGCTGTCAGCTTATCCTGCTGTCAACTGTCCTAACTGCCACATGATTCTGGAATGCAAAGACCGCAACGCACCCACCAAGTTTTGCAGTTTGCGTCGAAAAGATTACAGGAGTATAAACAGCACTGAGGATAATTGAAAACGTAGGTCAAGGGGTGGAAGTTTATTTGTGTCATTATATCACCGTAAAGTTCATCCAGTTTCGCCGTTAATTAAGTATTAAAAATCATGTTTTCTGTTGCAGTAAAAGACCACATCATGATTGCCCACAGCTTCCAAGGGGAAATTTTTGGCCCTGCTCAAAAGCTGCACGGAGCAACCTATATAATCACAGCTGAATTCAAAGTCGCTCAGTTGGATAAAGATGGCTTAGTGATTGATATCGGTCAGGCGATCGCAATTCTCAAAGAAGTTCTAGAACCGTTAAATTACCAAAATCTAGATACTCTTGAACAATTTAAGGGAATAAATACAACGACAGAATACATGGGTTATTATATCCACCAACAAATTAGCAAACAGGTCAGTTCTTTTTTCAAAGGCGTTCTTAAAGTCACCCTGGAGGAAAGTCATATCGCTTGGGGAAGCTATGAAGCTCAGGTATGAAGCGAGCACGATCTATTTTATTCAGCCTCAATTGAGTCATGTATCAGGAGGCTCGATTTACAATTTAGAAATTATCAAACGCCTAGAGCAGGAAGCCAGAGGCAAAGGATTTTTTTACGCCTTAAATAGTCCTGTTACCGAGCTGATTGAGCGTTTCAATGCCTTGCCTGCGAACTACGCCTTTGTGCTTGATGGACTCTATTTGACAATTCCTGAATTCAAAGCTTCTGTTGCGAAATTTAGTCTTTATTTCCAGCGGATTTACCTGATGCTTCACTATCTTGAGTCGAGGAATATCTACTACTCAAATCAGCAAAAGGAAGCCCTCTGGATTGGCGAAAAACTATGGCTAAAAGCTGTAAATGGGATTATTGTTCCCAGCTTGCAAATGCGAGATTACCTCTCAATTAAAGGCATAGAAAAAGATAAGATTACAGTAGCATTTCCAGGGATGGAAAAGGTTCAAAAGTCCCGTTTGTCTGATCCCAAGAAACTTTCTGAAAAAGAGCCGATAAATCTGATTACTGTAGGAACATTTTCTCAAGGCAAAGGACAACTCGATTTAGTACAAATGTTAGCCCAGATGCAGGCGAAAAATTTTCGGCTGCATTTGATTGGTGACTGCAAACAAAACGCCAGTTACACGGAGGAGATTCTAGCGATAATAAAGCGATCGCAAATGGAATATTGTATCATTTTACATGGCTACCTTCCGCAACAGGCTATATTTGACTTATTCCCCCAATGCGCTCTTTATCTCTCCCCATCTACCTATGAGAGTTACTCTATGGCTACCGCTGAAGCAGTTGTTCACGGGCTACCCGTATTAGCTTATGCAACGGGAGCAATTGTTGACTGGATTGAGGATGGTGGCAATGGCATACTAATTGAGCCAGGTAAGCAGGAGCAGTTTTTCAAAGCACTCACAAGGCTGCTTACAGTGCGTAATGAACTGACTCAATTACGGACAAATGCTTTGGCTCACATCTCTAACCTATCTTTTAACTCTTGGGATAAAACTTATCAGGATTTCTTACAAGCATTTAACAAGGACTAATGAATAAAAACCAAAAATTAGCTCAATGGCTAGAACTTCGTATTTTTTATGATGCTAAAGCGCGTAATTTAAATGTGGAGACAAGCTGCCAACAATATCTGCAAAGGTACAAGAATCTCAAAATTCTTGATTTGGGAGCGGGTACAGGAGCTAACTGCCGCTATTACTTTAATAAAATTTCCCAGGAGCAGGAGTGGTTTTTAGTCGAACAAAATCAGGAACTTTTGGAAATCGCCTTTGATAGACTAATCCTCTGGGCGCAGGAAAATGGATATGAGTCACAATTGCAAAACTCAGGATTAGTCTTGAAAAATCAAGTCCATAAAATTACCATCCACAGAATTGTCGGCTCTATTTTGGATTTGGAGAATCTGCTCGACTTAAATACTTTCGACTTAGCTGTCGCCAATGCAGTGTTCGATTTATTTAGCGAAAAGCAGTTTCAGACACTACTCGAATGTTTAAAAAAGTACCAATTGCCGATGCTAGCTACTATTAACTATACTGGCATGAATTTTATTCCTCCTTCCGACAACGATTCGTACTTTATTAAATACTACCATCAGCATATGCAGCGCCATCAATACTTCGGCAGAGGGATGGGGCCTGAATGCGGTTCCTTTATGTGGGAAGCAATGAAGGGTATTGGCATGAAGGTATTACAAGGAGAAAGTCCGTGGGAAATCAGTAACAGCGATTCTGTCTTTCTTGAGTTCATTTTAGGATTTATGGAACAATCGATTCCAGAAATTATTCAAGAAGCAACTTTACAACATGAGTTAAACACTTGGTTGCTTGAAAAACAACAGATGATTTCTCAAAATAAACTTAGTTGTAACGTCGCGCATCAAGATTTTTGGGGTTACTGGGAATAGACATATCCTTAATATAAACAAAGTGAAATAATAAAAAGCTGAATAAAAATGTTGAGAGAAGATGCTATCTAAGAGTTCTCTTTTACAAGTTTGGGGCGCAACTTACACTACCCTACCAGGCTGTTAAACTGGCGTTCGAGAATGGCATTGCCGTGCTGCATCTGGATAGCGGTGAGCAGGTTGCAGCGAAATGTGTTTTGATTGCCACGGGAGTTGAATACCACAAGCTGAACATCGAGGGACGCGATCGCTTTGACGATGCAGGCGTCTACTATGCAGCAACCACAACCGAAGCGCAAATGTGCAGTGGTTCGCAGGTGGTGTTGTGGTTGGTGACGCGAATTCTGCCGGACAGGCGGCTGTCTTTCTGGCTGAACACGTAGAGCAAGTCTGGCTGCTGATACGGGGCGATGACCTGTCCAAGAGTATGTCCCGCTATCTAATTCGTCGCATCGAGCAGATGGACAATATTGAATTACTGTGTAACACCGAAATTAGCCAGTTCCAGGGGGATGACTCCTCCGTTCCATCGAGGTGAGCAACCACAAAACGGGTGAGAGGCGATCGCTCGATGTCAATGCCGTTTTCACCTTTATTGGAGCGGTTCCGAGAACCGACTGGCTGCCCCAAGCGATCAAAACCGACGACAAAGGATTCATTTCCACCCACGGCGGCGGTACGATTCCCTATCTCGCACACTTGAAGTTGAGCCGAAGGTGCGTGAGCAGGAAGTCGTCTTTTTAATCAACGCTCACAAATATGAGGGTGTCAGCACAGTTTCTGGCAAAGTGCTGGGTAAAAGCATCACCGGACACGCTGTCGTCGAACTCGTTGGCGACTGGAAATAGCGGCTTTGGAGCCATCTTTTAGTCAAAATATGTAACGAAATATAAATTCAGTAGATACCTCACAAATACCTTATTTCACCGTTTTTACAAAACTAAACATATGTCGGTTTTATCGTGCCTACCTACTTATTTCCGTGACAAAATCTGACATTGATCGACAAACTGTACCAAAAAACCGTCCACCTATTTTAAGAAAATTTACATCAACCTCCTAGACTTACTTTGACAAGTTATGTGATGACGTGAAACATTACTGCTAATTCCGAGTAAATTGGTGTTAATGACTTCCATCAAAACCAAGCTAAAATTGACATCATCACAAAAAATTATGATGTCAAAATACGCTGGCATATCCAGATTTACATACAACTGGGGACTGGCAACATGGACAGCATTGTATCAGTCAGGATATCAACCAAATCACTTGATTTTGAAAAAGTTCTTTAATAATGAAGTCAAACCATTTTTGACTTGGATTAAAGAAAAAGGTATTTGTCAAAAAATCACAGAATTTGCTTTTGATAATTTAGGGAAAGCCTTTAAAAACTTTTTTGATAACCGAGCAGATTATCCCAAGTTTAAAATTAAAGGCAGAAATGATAGTTGGACAATTAATGCAGGTGGTAAACGCATTAATTGTCCAACCATTGGCTGGGTTTCAACTTCTGAATCTTTACCACACACAACAACCAAAAAGCTGACTATCTCTCAATCAGCGAGAGATTGGTACATTTTTTTCTCTTATGAAATAGAACCAGAAATCACTCATAAAAAACATGATTATGTCGGGGTTGATTTAGGGATAAAAGTTTTAGCAACATTATCAACAGGAGGGCTTTTTGTCAATCCAAAAGCTTTCAAAAAAGCGAGTCAAACCTTACCTAAATGACAGCGTCAAATGGCAAGGAAAGTTAAAGGTAGTAATCGTTATAAAAAACGAAAACTGAGAATATCCAAACGGCATCGACGGATTACTAATATACGTAAAGATGCCAACCAGAAAGCAACTACATTAATTATGTGCAAAAACCACGCAGTAATTGCTTTAGAAGATTTGAAGACTTCTGGGATGTTGAAAAATCATCGGTTAGCTGGTGCTGTCAGTGATGCTAATTTTTATGAATGAAAGCGACAAGTAGAATATAAAGTCATTAGATATGGTGGAACTGTCATATTTGTTGATAGATTTTACTTATCTAGTAAAACTTGTTCAAATTGTGGAGCCATTCAAGAAATTAGTCTATCTGAGCGCGTTTATGTCTGTCAGAGATGTCAGCATACTACTGACCGAGATTTAAATGCATCTAAAATTCTCGAAAAATATGCACGGTTGGCTAAACCGTGTCTAAATGTTAAGGGATAACCGCTCCCATGCTCCCGTTGAAACGTCAAGTAATATCTAGCATTGTCTAGATTTTATGTAGCAGGGAGCTCCAAACATGCTGCTTTGCAGCGTGGTCTGTCTCAGTGGTTCGATGCGAATACGTTGATTTTGGAGTTCTGTTGCCTGTGTTGATCAAGCCTATGCCAGCTAAATTCATCAGAATCAGTCATCCTTTGCTGAGTGCAGCACTCTTCACTGCCCTCCTGCTGAGTAGTTGTGGAAAAAAAGATCCGGCAGCAACAGCTAAAGGTCCGCCACCAGCGGCAGTTAAACTGCAAGAAGTTGCCACGGCAACGCTCAAAGAAAGCTCTGAGTTTGTCGGAACGCTAGAAGCTGACGAGAGAGTCACCCTACAGCCTCAGATACAAGGTCGCATTGACAGAATCTTGGTTACTAATGGCGATCGCGTCAAGCAGGGAACTCTGATTGCCGCCCTCAGTCTCGATCAAACGCAAGCCGATGTTGCCAGTGCTAAATCGAGGACAAATTCAGTGCGCTCAACTGTGGTAACGGCTCAAGCTCAACTGCAAGCCTCCGAAGCCGATCGGGTCAGCGCTCAGTCTGATGTCAAGCTTCAGCAAATCCAGTTTAACCGAACAAAGGGACTGGTCAGCGAGGGGGCACAGGCGCGAGAGCAACTGGATATTGCCCAGAATAATCTGGAAACGGCTCAAGCCAAACTGGATGCGGCTAAAAAGAAGGTCAACGCCGATCGAGCGTCTATTGCTCAAGCCCAAGCAAACGTGCAACAATCTCAAGCTGAGACAGCGGCCACCAGCGTGAATTTAAATTATAAAAAGGTGCTGGCTCCGATCAGTGGCATTGTGGGCGACTTTCAGGTCAAAGTTGGCGACTATCTGAATACTGGTCAAACCATTACCACCATCACTAGCAATAACGCTTTCGATATGCGAATCTCGGTGCCGTCCAACTACGCTGCCCAACTGCGTCCCAGATTGACCGTGAACCTAGTCGATCCTAAAACGAACAAACCTCTAGGTACGGGAAGCATTTATTATATCTCCCCTCAAGTCGATACAAGCGCACAAGGCATCTTGACTAAGGCTCGGTTTCCCAATCAGAGTGGCAGACTGCGAGATGGACAGTATGTTCGAGCCAGATTATTCTGGGCAACCAAGCCAGGGATATTGATTCCCACGGCTGCCGTTTCTCAAGTGGGCGCACAAGATTTTGTGTTTGTGGCCCAAAGCGAATCCAAAGATGGAAAAACCGTTCAGGTGGCACGGCAACGCCCCGTGAAACTCGGTGTGATTCAAGATCAAAGCTATCAAGTCATTTCAGGCATCAAGTCAGGAGAGCAGTTAATTGTATCAGGGATTCAAAGTCTGGTTGACGGTGCGCCAATTCAATCAGATAATGCCAATACGTCCAGTCGTGCTATGTCCACAAGCCCGTAACTAAAACCGCTTATCGTTGAGTTTGCCGTATCTCTTCATCACTATGAGCATTGCCAGCAACTTTATTAAGCGACCTGTTTTGACCACCGTTTGCACAATTCTAATTGTGCTGATCGGCGGCATTTGTCTGCCGCTGTTATCACTTGACAAGCTGCCGGAACTGGCGCTGAAACAAGTTTCTGTCACCGCTAATTATTTGGGTACTGATGCCAAGACAGCAGAAGAGAACGTCACGACGGTCTTGGAACGACAAATTAACGGCACAGAGCAGGTTGTTTATATGTCGTCCCAAACAACCAACAATGGACAAACCAGCATTAATATTTCATTTCCAGTTGAGATCGATCGCAACACAGCTCAGGTACTGGTTCAGAATAACGTGGCGGTGGCTGAAGCTGCCCTGCCGACCGTAGTCAACCAGACAGGGGTAACAACCCAGAAACAATCTCCCACGATTACGCTTGCCTATTCCATTGCCTCCAAGAAAGATGAACAGGGGAAGTATTTCTACGACAGCGTCTTTTTGAGCAACTATGTCGATAAGTTCATTCTGGATGAGGTGAAACGGATTCAGGGCGTGGGAAATGCCGTGATTATTGGGGAACGAAAATATGCGATGCGGATCTGGCTCAATCCAGATGATTTAGCTGCCAGAGGGGTGACAGCCCAAGATGTGATCAAAGCCATCTCTGAGCAAAATATTCAGGTGGGGGCTGGACGCATTGGGCAGCAGCCCACGCCAGAGTCACAGCAATATGAAATGGCGTTGCGGGCGGTAGGGCGGTTTTCTACGCCGCAGGAAGCTGAAGATATTGTCGTGCAGGTTGGTAAAGATGGCACGATCACGCGCATCCGCGATGTGGGGCGAGCCGAAGTGGGTGCAGAGGACTACAGCACGGCTTCTCTGTTTAACAATGATCCGGCTGTAACGTTATTGGTTTACCAGCTCCCTGGAACGAATGCTTGGAATACCGCAGAGTTAGTCAGAAGCCGGATAACCGAGTTAGAGAAAAAGTTTCCCCCCGGTATCAAAGCGACGCTCTCACTCGATAATACAGAGTTCATTGCGGCAGCGCTGAATGAAGCGGTTAAAACCTTAATCGAAGCCATTTTGCTAGTATTTTTAGTCATTTTCATCTTCCTGCAAAACTGGCGGACTACCATCATTCCTGCCCTTGCCATTCCCGTGTCTTTGATTGGCGCGATGGCCTGCGCCTTTGTCTTTGGGTTTACCCTCAACCAATTGACCTTGTTCGGTGTGATTCTCGCCACAGGGCTGGTTGTGGATGACGGGATTATCGTGGTGGAAGCCATTGCCGAAAAGCTCTCCCAGGGAATGCGACCGATGCAAGCCGCTCTCGATGGAATGGAAGAACTCACGTCTGCTGTCATTGCCACTTCGCTGGTGTTGATGGCGGTGTTTATTCCGGTTTCGTTCTTCCCAGGGACAACGGGCATTGTTTACAAACAATTTGCGCTGATTATTGCTTTTTCGATCGCCATTTCCACCTTTAACGCCATCAGCTTTTCACCTAGTATGGGCGCAATCCTCATGCGTCCTCCTCGCCAATCACATGGGCCGCTCGCCATTTTGTTTCGCTGGTTTAACCGATTTTTCGACTGGATGAAAGGCGGCTATGTGCGATCAGTGGAATTTCTCGTGCGCGTGCGATGGGGGGTGATGGTCGTCTTTATTGCTGCATTGGTTGCTACGGGCTGGATTTACATCACAACCCCCCAAGGATTCATTCCCGAAGAAGATCAAGGATACTTTTTTATCATCGGAGAAGGTCCGCCCAGTGTTTCTCTGAATTACACGGATGCGCTCGTGCAGCGAGTGGAGAAAATGATTCTGAAACATCCAGATATTGAGGGTATCACGGGTTTAGCAGGGTTTGGATTTGAAGGAAACGCTAGCAATAAGGCGTTGTTTTTTGTGAAGCTCAAACCCTGGGGAGAGCGGGCAGGCGCAGAGCATTCAGTCTTCGGCATCTTGAAGAAAGTGAACCAGGAGCTATTTACGATCGCTGAGGCTCGATTAGTTGCTGCCAACGCACCGCCAGTCGATGGATTGAGCAGCACTGGTGGCTTGGAGCTTTTTATTCAGAATCGAGCCGCCCTACCGATGGAAGCCCTGGTGGCTAGCGCTCAACAATTCATGGGGGCGGCTCGACAGCGCCCAGAAGTGGCAGGTGTGTTTACCCAATTCACAACCGCCGCCCCAATTATGCAAGTGTCGATTGATCGCAACCAAGCTAAAGCCCAAAACATTAATATTGATGACATTTTCGGAACCATGCAGACGTATCTGGGTGGAAATTATGTCAACCAGTATGTGTTGGGAGGACGACTTTACCGAGTCTATGCTCAAGCCGAAGGAAGCTTCCGCTCCAACCCAGGAGATATTAGTCGGCTGTATGTGCGATCGCAAAATGGCAATCTTGTGCAAATGAGTACGTTAGTCCGCACTGAACAGATATCTTATCCGCCGATCGTCACGCACTACAATGTTTATCCGGCGATCAAGATTAATGTTGCCCCTGCACCGGGCTATAGTACTGGACAGGCGATCGCGGCGATGGAGGAGGTTGCTAAACAAGCATTGCAGCCTGGATTTGAGTACGAGTGGACGGGAACGGCGTTTCAAGAAAAATCCTCCGGGGGTGCAGCACCGATTATCTTCGGTTTAGCCTTTGTCATCGTGTTCCTGGTGTTAGCCGCGCAATACGAAAGCTATATTGATCCCCTGATCATTTTGATGACGGTGCCGCTAGCGATTTTGGGTGCGCTCGGTGCGATTGTTTTTCGGGCTAGTGTCTTTCAAGCAGGTGGTGTATGGCCAGTAATTAATAACAATATTTACGCCCAGGTGGCGCTGGTCATGCTGATTGGTCTTGCCAGTAAGAACGCGATTCTGATTGTAGAATTCGCCAATCAATCTCGTGAACTCGGCATGAACATCACACAAGCTGCCATTCGGGCGGCTGAAGAGCGGTTACGCCCCATTTTGATGACGGCACTGGCAGGGATACTGGGGTTCTATCCCCTGGTGGTTGCCTCAGGAGCAGGAGCAATGAGCCGCTGGGCACTCGGTACAGCGCTTTTAGGCGGTTACACCTTCTCAACGATCTTGAGTTTGTTTTTAGTCCCCGTTCTCTACGTCATCATCAAGAATCTAGAAGACCGATTCTTGCGTCCCGGTAGACCGAGTAAACCCGGTGCAAGTGCAGATAAATCACCGACTGAATCGACTCAGAATCAAGAAGAGGTAGCAACTACAACGTTCAACCATCAAGCGTCTTTGCAGAGCGAATAAGACAGAATTAAACTTCAGGAGGACAAGTGGATGTTCAGGAAATTATTCGGGGATTGGGAGTTGGATGATTGGGTAGACCATCTTATCTTTATTCCAGCCGTTATAGTCCTCGTTTATTCTTTATTCTTTCATGGTGGCGGTCATTGATAAATAAGAGGATCAAACAATGTCTACAAATCCAGACCAGAAGGATGCTCCATTCGGCGATCGCCCAACCCAACTCGAAACGAAAACTCAACCCTTGTCGCTTTCAGAACGAGTTGAGAAAATTGAAGCAACCTTACTTTTGGTTGCAGATGTTTATCGATTTCAGCGGTTAAGTGAGTTACTGGCAGCAGGCAAATGGCGAGAAGCTGATTTAGAAACAATTCAAGTGATTTTGGAAATTACCGGGCACACTGAGCTAGAATCCATTACTCCCAATGATGTCAGGCAGTTCTCGTGTAACCAACTGCGCGTTATTGACAAACTGTGGACAACCTACAGCCAGGAGCGCTTTGGGTTTAGCGCTCAGGTTCAACTGTATCAAAGTGTCGGCGGGAGTCTCAATACGACGATCGCTCAGGACAATTCTGTGATTGAACGTTTTGGCGATCAAGTCGGCTGGCGAGTCAATGGTCAGTGGCAAAAATGTGACGAACTGGACTATACCCTGAATGCACCAAAAGGCTGTCATCCCTCCCGCTGGTGGAATTCCCCTTTCGGCTCAAAAATGACGAACTACTTCTTCGCTCGTCTGATCACCTGTGCTATATGAAAAAACTTTCGCCCTACAGCCCTTCTCTACGAGACGCTCTGCGAACGGGCATCCTATGGCAGGCGTTGCCGTTGGCGTATCCCTACTCAAAAGCCAGCTACGCAAAGTTTGTTGCAGACAACCCTCTCGTTCGCGGAGCGTCTTTGACAGGAGAACAGAAGGCTACCGCAGAGCCGCAGAGAACACACAGAAATAAAAGTTTGGGAGAGTTTTTGCGTAAGTCCTATCTTAAGTGGAGCGTAAATAGTATATTACCACTACAGTTTTAAAAAATCATGTTGATGCTAGACGTATTGAAGGTAAGAATTTATCCAAGCAAAGACCAGGAAGCATCCTTAGCTTAAAACTTTGGATGCGCTCGTTTTGTTTGGAATTTTTACCTGAATAAAACTAATAATCAATATGAGAAAACGGGTTCGGGTATGACTTATTGCCAGATGGCTAAAGACCTTACTCAGTTAAAGAAACTGCCTGATTATGAATGATTGCAAGAACCCACTGCTGTTCTTCAGCAATCACTTCAGAATTTGGAATCTGCATTTAAGAACTTTTTTGCTAAACGATGCTCAATTCCTAAATTCCAAAGTAGGCACTCTAAGCAATAATCCGTTCTCCTGAAAGTTGTTCAATCAAAAATGGTGGGTTAAAACTACCTAAGCTTGACATTGTTAAAGACTAGTCTTTCAAAGAGTGTTGATGGTAGGATTAAATCCGTAACTGTTTCTAAAACAAGTACAGGCAAATATTTTGCCGCAATATTATTTGAAACTAAAGATTTAACAAACGGTAGGACATACCGAATTTCAAGCTTGTAGAGAAGCAGTAAGACTCGTTGGTACTTCTACCAAAAAGCGTGTTTCTGATAAACAAGAATCTCCCGTTAACCGCTAGCACGGTGTAACGGGGGAGTGTCAATAAGCTCTGCCATTTGAGCAGTCCTAGCTTTCTTCTTGATCGCGTTGTGCTTTTAACTCTCGAACACAGGCCTGTCCAACGCCGGCGACAAAGCCTAATCCTGCTCCAATCAGCGCATAGTTTCGATATAAGTTGTGGTACGATTTACCTTCATACCTCAGGTGATTGAAGTCGCGTTGACCCAGTTGAGCGGCTCCTAAGCCAATCACTGAACCGATCAGTCCCGTTATAACTCCAGAGAAGAAAATCAGTCGAATGTTCATAATTTTCCCCTTAGTTGAAACTTTGTCTTACTATACACAAAAACGATTCAAGATGTTTATATTCAAGCACAATTTATTGCTTCTGTTAATACTTATTCCTGCCGTATTGATAACAGTAGACAAGGCAATGGGAGCGGTAGGAATGATCGCGTTTGTATTGGTTTATTTATCGAAAGGCATCAGGCACCATTAGTTCAACTCATTGATGCGTTAGACGATCGGACTCGATGAATTCTCAACTCCAGCAATTTCTATTCAATGGCGATCAATTCATCAAAGCGACCCTTTTTAAAGTTGAAGATGCGTCAATCTCCCTGCTGTGGCTACTAAAACTGGCGCTGGCATTCTTGATCATTACTATCCTCTCGACTCTGCTGAAGCGTTTACTCAAGCAGCGATTGCTGTTGAAATTGGGGATGAGTCAGGGGCATCGGGAAACGATCTCAACCCTCCTGAGCTACGGTGCGGGTAGCTTGAGATTCGTGATTGCCCTACAAGCCAATGGGTTGAACCTGGCACCTCTGGCAGTCGCAGTGGGTGGTCTGGGATTGGGGTTGGCTTTGGTCTGCAAGAGATTACCAAGAACCTGATCAGTGGCTGGACGCTGTTGCTTGAAGGCAAACTCTAAGTGGATGACTATAGATAACAATAGTTTTATTTAACACAAGCCCCTCCGATTTTTTCCTCTGGAGGGGATTTTATTGCTTTACTGGCCCATGCGTAGTTTACCGCCGTAGGCATCGCCTGAATACATAACTAGCAACTTGGGTTAGTAGTGTTTGAGACGGTAAACTAAAATAATATCTAGGTATTAAAAGAAGTAAATTGTGTCAGTTAACAAAGAAGATAACACCAAAAGTTCACGAGATTCCTATTACGTGGATGAAAGATTTTATAGTGAATTAATTAAAACATTTCCAGAGTGGGAGAATGGAGGAAAACCAGTTAATCAATCAATTGAGTTAGAGTGCAAAGCGTTACTGTTTCTAGAAGCACGGTTATTGGATGATGGAAAATTTGATGATTGGTTGAGGTTATTTACTAGCAAATGCCTTTATTGGATTCCCAGCACTTCAGGTGGTGGAGACCCAAGAAAAGAAGTATCCATCGCTTTCGATGACCACAGACGCTTGGAAGATAAGGTATATTGGTTGCAGTGTGGTTTTGCTTATGCTCAAACACCGCGATCGCGTACTAGCCGAATAATTAGTAACATTGAAATATTTTCGTGTGCAAAGGAAGAAGAAGTCAAAATTCGTTCCAACTTTCTCATCCATGAATTTCGCCAAGGGCGGACGCAAACCTTTGCTGGTTGGTATGGACACAGGTTGCACCAGCAGCATGGCAAATGGAAAATAGCTCTCAAGCAGGTAAATTTAATTGATGCGGATCAAGGTCATGAAAACCTCAGTTTCTTGCTTTGATGAGACTTGTCCTAAAAATGGCAAAACACCAATGGCATTCCACCTCTGCTGCAAGAGTTTTAGGGGAGGCTGCACTCAATAAATCCCAGGCGGGTCGTGGAAGTGACGGCTGTGTGACCAGAGATCGCCTTTTGGCGGCTATTCATCAAGTTATAGAAAGTGACAACTCTCACCGCTAATTGCAAGCACTCTCAGCGGGAGCATCTCAAATTCACATAAGAGACTTGCTGCTTCACGAGCTGACTATTGTCTAAGCCTCCACAGCCAGAAATCGGTAGTCCAACCGACCCACACTTTAACAAATTCAATGCGCTGTTCCAATCTCGGTCAATGACTAATCCACAAGAACAACTATGAACACGGACTGCCAAGGTTTTCTCAACCCTTTCATTGCAACTTGAACAATTAATACTCGTGCCTCTAGGGTCAACTCCAAGTGTCAGCTTGCCGCGTTTTACCGCTACTGCTTGCATAATTTGAAGGAACGCACCCCACGCAACATCTAGTATTGACTTAGCCAATCGTGTTCTGGCCAATCCTTTAATGTTCAGGTTCTCAAAAATAATTAAGTCGTATGAGTTAACCAACCAGTGAGCAACTTGATAATGAAACTCTTTTCTTTGCCTTGCAACGTGCAAGTGAAGCCTAGCTACCGAGTTCGCCTGCTTCTGGTAACTCTTAGACCCTTTGACCTTACGAGCAAGTTGGCGTTGCTGACGGGCTAATATAGATTGTGCCTTACGGTAATACTGTGGCACTGCAACACTTTGTCCATCAGCCAATCTTGGATAATTTGAGAGTGCTGCCTGTCAGGTGTGCGCCTGCTTTGGGTGAGTTAACACGCAAGAAGGTAAATGAACTTATATCGCCACGCTTTTTAAATCGTGGTTTACCTCCTCTGTTGCCAAACTTATCAGGCAGTAACCATCGTTTCCACGCTTTGTCCAACCTCATCAGGTTTTGTTGCTGGCAGTCGGCGTAGATGTTTTTGTAGCCAGGAAATAGCTCTTTAGTTAACTTGAGGTCGCTTGCTTGTGTGTAGTAATCAACTTTGTTCGGGATCTCACCAATTGGCTCAGAAACTAAACTGCATCGGTCAATCTGTGACCTTGTACGTCTTAACCAGTCCAATCTTTCCCCTGGCGCATAGTTCCAGTGACGACGCAGCAACTCCCCCCAAGTTTCAAGAATGATAACTTGTTCAAGAGTGGGGTTGAGTTTGAACTGGTAAGTGAGTAACATATAGTCATAATACCACTTGGTGGCATGACTTACAATATAGGACACAGAGTAGTTTATAGCCTTAATATTCATTTAGTGTTTGTAACAAAATACCGAAGAAAGGTTATCAATCAAGCGATGCTAAAACGACTGCAAGAGATATTTGAAAACACATGTGCCAAGTGGAGGAGTAAAGTTACTGAGTACAACGCAGAACCAGACCATGTTCACTTGGTTATTAGTTATCCACCGGATGTGGAAGTGAGCAAGCTAGTGAATAACCTTAAAACAGTATCTAGTCGTTTGATTCGCAAGGAGTTTCATGAACACGTTAATCGGTTCTACAGCAAACCCGTCTTTTGGACAGGTGCATACTTTGTTGCTTCGTGTGGTGGCGTTACTCTTGAAGAACTTAAGTCTTATGTTGAGAAGCAAAATAGTCCGAGCAATTAAGAAAAATGCTGACGAAAGGGGGTATCGTTAGCGAAGCGGTAGCGAGGAACGAGCGTCACCCCACTCAGCCAGCCCTCCTATCCCCCGTCACCGCCAATCGGAGTACCGATGTGGCGGGAGTACCCCGGAGGTTTAGATGGGAAAAAATGTGTAATTGAGACAGGTATTAGCTTAAAGTTAGCAATATCACATCAAGTTATTCGTCAAATTTCTTTTGAGAAAAGCTAACCATGCTGCATGGAAACGGCGAAGTCAAGCAAGGCTATGATTGGGATTATCTAATTCAGTCAGAACGAGTCCACCGTTGTGTTTATACGGATGCGAGAATTTTCCAAGAGGAAATGATTCGGATTTTCGGGGGAACCTGGGTTTACCTTGCTCATGAAAGCGAAATACCCAACCCTAACGATTTTAAAACATCTAATCTAGGGCATCGTCCAATTATTATCCTGCGCGATCGCCAAGATAAAATTCGCGCTTTGTTCAACCGCTGTACCCATAGAGGCGCGACAGTTTGCCGTGAAACTCGCGGTTGTGCAAAAACTTTTACCTGTCCTTATCATGGCTGGACTTATAGCAACACGGGCAAACTCACAGGAGTTCCTTGGGCAAAGGGTTACGCTGCTGACTTCCATCGCCCAGAATTTAACCTGGGACAAATTCCTTGGGTAGAAAGCTATCGTGGTTTTATCTTTGGGACTTTGAATTGTGAAGCACCAGACTTAATCGCTTATCTCGGACGAGCCAAAGATTTATTGGATCAGTGGATTGACCGTTTTCCGAATGCTCAAATCACAGTGCAAAGTAGCGCACATAAAATGATTTATCAAGGTAACTGGAAGTTTACCTACGATAATGCCGCTGATGGTTATCATGTCGCGTTTTCACACCGTTCTCTGCTAGCTGTAGCAAATCGTTTAGAATCCGAAAAAGACATGCAATATTTTAGCCACAATCCTGATGAAGGACCGATGTATGTGCAGTACCTTGGTCATGGGCATATGTTCATCGATCAGCGCCCCAGTTACGAAAAACGAGATGGGGCTTTCTGGCAACAACAACGACCCCAGCCAGGGCGGGAAGCTTATGAAGCAAATATCCGAGAAAAGTGGGGTGATCAGGCTCCTCATTGGTTAGATTTGTCCATTGGTTCGCAGATGAATTTAAGTATTTTCCCTAACCTGCTAATTGTTGGCAATCAAATCGAAGTGATTGAACCGCTAGCTGTTGATCGCACTCAATTAACAATATATGCCACTACGATATCTGGAGTCCCAGATGAAGTTAATGTTCTGCGGATGAGAACTCAAGAAGATTTTCCCAGTTTTGGCATTCCTGACGATATGATCAATTTTGCCGAATGTCATCGGGGGCTAAGTATTCCCGAAATCGAGTGGGTGGCGATGAATCGCGGGTTTGGCATCAGCGATCGCCATCATCTAGATGAAGATGGTGTAATCACTGGGCCTGTAACCGATGAGTTAGCAATTCGCGGTTATTACCAAGAATGGAAACGCCTAATGAAGGCTGATTTCAAACTAACCGCACAACCAGTTGAACATGATTAGGCAATCCAAATGAAAAGACCTGGGTTTATTGAGCGTCATCACTTGTGGACAGAAATCCAAAAAGAAGCATCTTCAAAGATCAAGGCTGTTGTTAAAGAACAGGATCTATTGTTGATTCGTACCGCTTGGTCAGACCAGCATGGCATTGTTCGCAGTAAGTCGCTCTTACCCCAAGCCTTTTTCAGCGCCCTGGAAAACGGTATGCAAATCAGCACAGGGACATTCCTGTTTGATACTGGTGGTGCAATAGTATTTAACCCTTTCGTTCCCGGTGGTAGCTTAGACATGCCTCTGATGACAGGTGCGCCAAATCTTGTGGCTGTTCCTGACCCTGATACTTTCACAATTGTGCCTTGGGCAAAACGTACTGGCTTTATTCTCTGTGATGAGTACTTTCAAAATGGTCAGCCAATGCCCTTTTCCAGTCGCGGTATTTTGCGCCAATCATTGGTAGAGTTACATCAAAGAGGGTTGGAGCATATTGTCGGCTTAGAAGTTGAGTGGTATCTGGCAAAGTTGTCAGATCCAATGTTAGCGATCGCTGATGTTGGTACTTCTGGAAAACCCGGTGAACCTGCCAAAGTTAGCGCCGTAGAGCATAGCTTCCAATACCTTTTAGAATCCCACAATCCAGAGATTCACGATTTGCTGCGCCTTCTGGCAGAAAACTTAGTTGAAATGGGATTGCCTTTAAGGAGTGTAGAAAACGAAGGGGGTGCTGGTCAATTTGAATTTACCTTTGACCCGATTCCTGCATTGCAAGCTGCGGATACAATGATGATATTCCGAATGGCGACCAAGCAAATCTGCCGTCAACAAGGTTATATCGCATCATTTATGTGTCGTCCAGGACTGCAAGGTTGTTCTTCCAATGGCTGGCATTTGCACCAATCCCTTGTAGACCGAACCACAGATGAGAACGCTTTCATGTCTGCAAACTCCAAAACCCTCATCTCAGATTTAGGTAAACACTTCGTTGGTGGTCTTCTCAAACACGCCAATGCTGCTTCTGTGTTCACAACCCCGACAATTAACGGTTACAAAAGATTTAGGCCTTATTCTCTAGCCCCTGACCGTGCAGGGTGGGGATTAGAAAACCGAGGGGCAATGATTAGATTACAAGGCGGTTTTGATGACCCCACTACCCACATTGAAAACCGAGTTGGAGAACCAGCAGCCAATCCCTATCTCTACATGGCATCGCAATTGATTTCTGGGTTAGATGGTATAGATCATAAACTTGACCCTGGTTTCCCAACAGAGTCACCTTACACTACAGAAAATCCGACCTTACCCAAAAGTTTGCCAGAGGCGATTTCATATTTGAGCCAAAGCGAACTTTTTTCTCAAAAAATGGGGCAGCAGTTCATAAATTTCATCATTAAGATGAAACAGAGTGAAATTAATCGCTTTTTGCAGTCCGTCACTGATCAACCACCAGAAGAGTATTTAAAGCAGGTGACTAACTGGGAGCAAAAAGAATATTTTGAATTATTTTGAGTTTGGTTTAAAAGACTTCCAAAAAATAAAATCGCCAGTAAATCATAATTATAATTATTACTGAACGTCTGCTGATAAAGAAAGTTGACGGTATCTGCGTCCATGTTGCCGCTAAAATTACCAGTCATACTCTGCGTATTTTTCTGCGTCAGCGTTTTGGTATTGACGTGCTTACTTTTGAACAGCATCCTATGGCTTAATTCTCATAAGGCGTAATTACTATTGCAATATCAAAATGAGTTTTTATCAGAAGATGGGCCTTTAGCTTGCTTTGCCAAAGACGAAGTTCGCATTATTTTTCGATCTACCCACACTTATAGTTTGTTGCTGTCTGAAAGTTTTCATCCTGATTGCTTACGCAATGCCTTAGATTGCGATCGCATTGTCGTAACTACCTTTGGTTTATATAGCAATCCGAATTGAATCGTGAGAAAATACAGAGATTAAAAATACGTATTTATAAGCTTTTCAGCCTTTTGCTCTCTCACAATGATTTAAGATTGCTGTATTCTTTTCCATCTTAATTGTTGATAGACTGTATCACTCAAAGACTGTCTGTTTGTGGAGGTAAATTAACCAGATGATTACTAGCAGGAATCGGGGCTGGAAATTGATACTGGATTGCATAGGGATAGGTGGAGCGATCGCGATCGCTTCCTCTTTCCATTGTGCTTTAGCCCAAATTACCCCCGATAGCACTCTACCCAATAATTCTCGTGTTACAACACAAGACAACATCAGAACCATTGAAGGGGGAACCCAAGCTGGAAGCAACCTGTTCCACAGTTTTCAGGAGTTTTCCGTTCCAACTGGCAGCACTGCTTTCTTTAATAATGCTGTAAATATTCAAAATATTATCAGTCGGGTAACGGGTGGATCAGTTTCTAAAATTGATGGGTTAATTCGCGCTAATAATACGGCTAATCTGTTTCTAATTAATCCCAATGGAATTGTATTTGGTGCAAATGCCAGCTTAAATATTGGTGGTTCATTTGTGGCGAGTACAGCGAATGCACTGCAATTTGAAAATTTCGGATTTTTTAGCGCTACTGATAAAAATATCCCTTTACCGTTGTTGACTATTAATCCTTCAGCATTACTATTTAATCAGATTAATCAAAACGCGGTGATTCAAAATAACTCAGTTGCATTTGCAGGACAAGATCCAGCAGGCTTTGACGCATTTGGTTTACGAGTACCAGATGGTAAGAATTTACTGCTGGTGGGTGGTAATGTCAGCATGGATCGGGGACAATTAAATGCTAATGGTGGAAGAGTTGAATTAGGAGGGTTGGGCGAACCTGGTACTGTCTTGCTGGGTGTAGATGGCGATAATCTCAGCTTGATATTTCCTGAGAATGTGACGCGAACTGAGGTATCCCTTACCAATCAAGCTGCAATATATGTAGAAGGCGCTGGTGGCGGTAATATTGCAGTCAATGCCTCTAATCTAGAGATTTTAGAAGGAACTTTCCTAAGTGCTGGTATTGGGGAAGGTTTGGGGACACCTGAAACTGTTGCAGGAGATATTACACTTAATGCTACTGGGAAAATCAAAGTTGCTGGTGAGAGTAGTGTTCGCAATTTTGTGCGTTTGGGGTCACAAGGTAGTGGGGGTAATATTACTATCGATTCTGGTTCTTTCTCGTTACGCGATGGCGCTGAACTTGCAGCCTCAACCTTTGGACAAGGCAATGCAGGGAATGTGACAGTGTGGGCACGAGATGCTGTTTCCCTCGCAAATGCTAACATCTTCAGCACCGTGGAAGCTGGGGGCGTAGGTAAGGGAGGTAATATCGACATCAATGCTGCAACACTATCACTAATTGATAACGCTCAACTGCAAACTGTTACTGGTGGTGCATCTGATACCCAGCCAGCAGGACGAGGGGATGCGGGGAATGTCAATGTTGATGTTACTGGCGCTGTTGATATTGCTGGGGAGAAAAATGATTTACATAGTGGGATTTTAAGCAGTGTGGAAACGGGGACAGTTGGCAATGGAGGTAATATTACTATCGATTCTGGTTCTTTCTCATTACGCGATCGCGCTCTATTTTCTACCGAAACTTCGGGACAAGGTAATGCGGGGAATGTGACAGTGCGGGCACGAGATGCTGTTTCCCTCGCTGGTAATGCTGGCATCTTCAGTACGGTAGAATCAGGAGGTGTAGGTAAGGGAGGCAATATCGACATCAATGCTGCAAGACTATCACTAATTGATGGTGCTCAACTGCTAACTGTTACTCGTGGTGCATCTGATACCCAACCAGCAGGACGGGGGGATGCGGGGAATGTCAATATTAATGTTACTGGGTCAGTTGATATTGCTGGGAGGAAAAACGGTTTAAGTGGGATTGGCAGCAGTGTGCAAACTGGGACAGAAGGCAATGGGGGTAATATTACTATCGATTCTGGTTCTTTCTCGTTATGAGATGGTGCTCTACTTGAAGCCTCAACATTTGGACAAGGGAATGCGGGAAATGTGACAGTGCGGGCACGAGATGCTGTTTCCCTTGCATATGCTGACATCTTCAGGTAGAAGCTGGGGGTGTAGGTAAAGGTGGCAATATCGACATCAATGCTGCAACACTATCACTAATCGATGGCGCTAACCTGCTAACCATTACTCGTGAAGCATTTAATACCCAACCAGCAGGACGGGGAGATGCGGGGAATGTCAATGTTAATGTTACAGGTATTGTTGATATTGCTGGGGAGAAAAACGGTCTTTTTAGTACGATTGGCAGCAGTGTGCAAACTGGGACAGAAGGCAATGGGGGTAACATTACCATCGATTCTGGTTCCTTCTCGTTACGAGACGGCGCTTTTCTTACTGCTTCAACTTCGGGACTTGGGAATGCAGGGAATGTGACAGTAAGTGCAAAAAATGCTGTTGACCTTGCAGATGCTCACATCTTCAGTACGGTGGAAGCTGGAGGTGTAGGTAAGGGAGGTAATATCGACATCAATGCTGCAACACTATCACTAATTGATGGCGCTCAACTGCAAACTATTACTCGTGAAGCATTTAATACCCAACCAGCAGGACGGGGAGATGCGGGGAATGTCAATGTTAATGTTACAGGCATTGTTGATATTGCTGGGGAGAAAAATGGTCTTTTTAGTACGATTTTCAGTCGGGTGGAAACTGGGACAGTTGGCAATGGGGGTAATATTACTATCGATTCTGGTTCTTTCTCATTACGAGATGGCGCTCAACTTACTGCCTCAACTTTTGGACAAGGGAATGCAGGCACAATCAAAGTTAATGCTGCTGATTTTTTCAACATTTCTGGTAAGAGTTCTAACTTTAACCTTGGCTTGTTCGTTAACTCCCAAAGCCAGACGGGTACTGCTGGAGATATTCTCGTTACCTCACCTAGAGTTACCTTAGACAACGGTGGCAGACTCAACGCCCTATCTGCATCGGGTAACGGTGGCGACATCAACTTACAAACTGATTTACTGCTTCTACGTCGTGGCGCTCAAATTTCCACCACCGCAGGCACGGCACAAGCTGGTGGTAATGGTGGCAACATTAATATTGATGCCCCGTCGGGCTTCATTGTTGCTGTCCCAAGCGAAAATAGCGACATCACTGCTAATGCTTACACAGGCAACGGTGGAAGAGTAGATATTCAAGCCTTTGGTATCTATGGCATTCAAAAGAGCCAGTTCCCAACTTCTCTTTCGGATATCACCGCTAGTTCTGAGTTTGGTGTAAACGGCACTGTAGAACTTAACACGCCGGATATTGACCCTAACAGTGGCTTAGTTAACTTGCCAACCGTACCAGTTGATACCCAAGTAGCACAGACTTGTACCGCAGGTAACGCTGTAGCTAAGAGCAGTTTTACAATCACTGGACGCGGTGGCTTACCACCATTACCGGGTGATGCCCTCAACACTGATGCAGTGCAGGTAGATTTGGTGACTCTCAACCCAGAAGTAAGTAAACCTTCTACTACAGCAGTTTCCACAAATCCTACTAGCCCAATACCAACTCGCATAGTAGAAGCTACTGGTTGGGTAATTGCTGCTAATGGCGATGTCATTCTCACTAGCTCTGCACCCACACTCACGCCTCATTCTTCCTGGCAGAGTCCAGCCGATTGCCGTGCGTTTAATCAACACCAGGGAGGTTGATATAGCAACGCCACACTATCTATTTTTAGTAAAGATGTGGTGCGAGTCAGGGCAAAAACATGGCAAGAAAAAAATCTAGATTAGGGAAAATCAAACGCCTTTTAAGTGTACTGCTGCTTTTGGCTATGTTCTTAGGCGCTCTTTTCTTGCCGCCTACTTTCGCACATATGACTGCGGAAAACTCAATTGTTCAAAGCGATGCCCTTGCCCAAAACTTAGTTGAACAAGGAAGAAAACTTTATGAAGTCGAACGGTTTGCTGAGGCTGCTACAATATGGCAGCAAGCTATCTCTGCATTCAAAGCCAATGGAGATCAACTCAGGCAAGCGATGACATTGGGTAATCTATCATTAGCTAATCAGCAACTGGGACGCTGGAGTCAAGCAGAAGGTGCGATCGCTCAAAGTCTCAATCTCTTACAAACTGCCCAAAATCTAGACCCCAAAGACCGTTTTCAAATCTACGCTCAAGTTCTAGATATCCAAGGTCGCCTGCAACTAGCTCAAAGCAAAGCTGAAGATGCCCTCAACACTTGGCAACAGGCAGTTGACATTTATACCAAAATAGGTAATCAACAGGCAGTTCTTCAAAATCACATTAACCAAGCGCAAGCTTTACAAGCCTTAGGATTTTATCGTCAAGCCGAAAAGACGTTAGAAGAAAGTACTAAAATCCTGCAAACTCAACCCAACTCACCTGTTAAAGTTACAGGACTGCGTAGTCTCGGCAATGTTCTGCAAGTCACGGGTGATTTAGAACAATCCCGACAGAAATTACAGCAAAGTTTAGAAGTAGCTTCATCGTTGCCAGATAAGCAAGCAACAGGTGATATTCTGCTTAGTTTAGGCAATACAGTCCGCGCTTTAGGGCAAACTCAACAAGCTATAGATTATTATCAGAAAGCTGCCAGTGCTGCCTTCTCACCGATCACGCGCATCCAAGCTCAAGTCAATCAACTTAGGCTACTACTGAAAACTAAGCAATTCAAAGATTTTCCAGCGTTATTGTCTCAAATCCAAACTCAGCTTGCCGACTTACCCGCCAGTCGCACAGCAATATCTGCTCGGATCAATTTTGCCGAGAGTTTAACACAATTCAAAAAAGATACCACCGCAGACACTCCTTCATGGTTGGATATTGCTCAAATACTTTCAACTGCTGTCCAACAAGCGAAAAGCTTGCAAGATAGACGCACTGAATCTTATGCCCTTGGTGTTTTGGGAGAAGTGTACGAACAAACTCAGCAGAGGTCTGATGCACAAAACCTTACCCAGCAAGCCTTGCTGATGGCTCAAGCTATTGATGCTAAGGATATTGCTTATCGCTGGCAATGGCAACTGGGACGTTTGCTCAAAAACAAAGGAGATATAAAAGGAGCTACTTTAGCCTACACGGAAGCAGTTAACAACCTCCAAGCCTTACGTAACGACTTAGTTGCAGTTAATCCGGAGGTTAAATTTTCCTTTCGGGATGAAGTCGAACCTGTATATCGGGAACTAGTACAGTTGCTTTTGCAACCAGGGGAAAATTCCGAACCTAGTCAAAAAAATATCGAAAAAGCCAGCAATACAATCGAATTGCTCCAAGTAGCAGAACTTGACAACTTTTTTCGTAACACGTGTTTGAATGCTCAGATTTCAAGTAAAAAACAAGACCAAACAACGGCAGCAGTCATCTATCCATTTATTTTGCCAGACCGACTAGAGGTGATTTTGCAGTTACCGCAAAAACGCTGGCTGCACTACGCTACTGCTGTAGGTGAAGAGGAAGTGCGAAGTACTTTAAAGCAACTACAGGAAAATTTAACAAAGCCGCACACACGGCGACAGATTCAATCTTTATCTCAAAAGGTCTACAACTGGCTAATTAAACCTGCTGAAGCTGACTTAGCTGACAGCAAGGTTCCTACTTTGGTGTTTGTCCTTGATAGGTATTTGCGGAATATCCCGATGGCGGCTCTTTATGACGGCAAACAATATTTGATTGAGAAGTATGCCATTGCACTCACCCCTGGTTTGCAACTGATTGAACCCAAACCATTGCACAAAGAATTAAAGGCAATAGTCGCAGGATTGTCTGAACCAAGTTCTGGATTTTCTGCACTACCCAACGTCAAGCTTGAGTTAGAAGAAATCCGCTCTCAAGTACCTAGCAGCATACTTCTCAATCAAGAATTTACCAGATCAGCTTTGCAGAACCGAATTAATTCTCTATCTTTCCCAGTCGTTCATCTTGCAACTCATGGTCAGTTTAGCTCTAAAGCTGAGGAAACGTTTATTGTCGCTTGGAAAGACCGTATTTATGTCAAGCAGTTTAATCAATTAGTGCGAACTATAGAGCAAAACCGACCCGAAGCTATTGAATTGCTTATCTTGAGTGCTTGTCAAACAGCTGCTGGGGACGAACGGGCTGGACTGGGAATTGCTGGTGTTGCTTTCCAAGCAGGAGCGCGGAGTACGATCGCTTCTCTATGGAACTTGGATGATGAGTCTTCCACTGTGTTGATGAGTCACTTTTACCAAGAGTTAGCTAACAAAAAACTGACTAAAGCCGAAGCACTGCGTCGCGCCCAACTGGCTCTTTTACGAAATTCCAAGTACGAACGTCCCATGTATTGGGCCCCCTACGTTCTGCTAGGTAATTGGCTGTAATTATGATATTTAGTTCCAAGATTGCATCGACTGACAATGCGATTGTATCGACTGACAACGCGATTGTATCAACTGACAATGCCATTGTATCGGCTGATGAATTATGTTGTATAAATTTATGTAAATAAATTAGCAAGTTTTGCGTAAAACTAACGCGATCGCAACTGAGAATTATCCAAAGGTGACTTCAACCACCAATCAACCCACATTAGTGGTGTGACATAACCAAAGTTCTGCAACTGCTGTTTGCTTAGGGGGGTGCAATGTCCGAGATGAGTAATCGTTGGGGCTGGTTTATAGGGATTGCGACATTTAGTGTATTTTATTGTTGGTGCAATTACGCTAATGCTCAAATTACTCCAGATGGGACTCTACCCAATAATTCCATCGTCACACCAGATGGCAGCATCTTTAATATCACAGGAGGAACGCAAGCAGGCAAAAATTTGTTCCACAGTTTTCAGGAGTTTTCCGTTCCAAATGGAAGTACTGCTTTCTTTAATAATGCTGCGGATATTCAAAATATTATCAGTCGGGTAACAGGTGGGTCAGTTTCTACCATTAATGGCTTAATTTATGCTAATGGCACAGCCAATCTGTTTTTGATTAATCCTAGTGGGATTATTTTTGAGCGTAATGCTTCGTTGAATATTGGTGGTTCTTTTGTAGGGACGACAGCTAATGCAATTGGGTTTGGCAATCAAGGTTTTTTTAGTGCTACTAATCCAGAAAGTTCTTCATCACTATTAACAGTCAATCCTTCCGCCTTACTATTTAATCAAATCAAAACTGCATCTATCCAAAATAATTCAGTTGCAGACTCTGGTTTAAATCCATCTTTTGAGTTTACAGCAACGGGTTTACGTGTACCAGATGGTAAAAGTTTGCTATTGGTCGGCGGTGATATCAATATGGATGGTGGAGGATTGTTTGCTTTTGGTGGGCGAGTGGAGTTAGGTGGGTTAGCAGGTGCGGGAACAGTTAAATTGAATGGCGATGGTAATAATCTGAGCTTGAGTTTTCCGGATGGTGTAGAAAGAAGCGATGTTTCTTTGAGCAATGGCGCTGAAGTGAATGTACGCGCTGGTGATAGCGGTAGTATTGCCATTAATGCCCAAAACTTCAATATGGCGGCAGGTGAAAGAAGTTTTTTGCTAGCAGGAATAGATTCAGGGTTAGGATCTGCTGATTCTCAGGCGGGAGATATAGATATTAGTGTACCGGAGACAATAAATCTTACCAATGAGAGCTTAATTGCTAATACGGTGCGCCCAAGAGCTGTGGGCAAGGGTGGCAACATCAATATCACCACTGGGTCACTTTCGCTGACAAACGGTGCACAACTGCAATCGCGGACTAGAGGACAAGGTGATGGGGGAAATGTAAATATAAATGCCCGCAATACAGTTTCCTTTGATGGAGTAAGTAGTGATGGAGCCACTAGTGGGGTAACTGCTTGGGTGGAACCTCAAGCCGTAGGTAACGGTGGTAACATCAATATCATAGCTGGCTCGTTCTCGGTGAAGAATGGTGCTGGAATAACTACTAGTACCTTTGGACAGGGAAATGCCGGTAGTGTGAACATCAATGCCCGCAATTCCGTCTCCTTGCAGGATGGTGCACAGATAAGGACTGGCACTTATGGTGTCGGAAATGCTGGAGATTTGACAATTCAAACGCGGCAGTTGAGTGTCCAAAATGGGTCACAAGTGCTAGGTGGCACTACTTTTAGTGGAAGTTCTGGAGCCGGGGGAAAATTTAGCGTTAATGCCTCGGAATCCATAGAAATCGCAGACTCTATATTTTCTAATCAGACAGAAGGTACTGGCTCCAGCAAGGGCATGACGATTCAAACGGGGCAGTTGAGTGTCCGAGATGATGCACAGATATCTACTAGTACTTATGGTGCCGGAGATGCCGGAGACTTAACGATTCAAACGGGGCAGTTGAGTGTGCGAGATGGTGCACAGATATCTACTGGTGCTTTTCCTGGTAGCTCGGGATTAGGAGGGAACTTAAGCGTGACTGCCTCAGAATCTATAAAACTCATTGGCTCCTCACCATATACTCTGGATCCTAGCGGCTTGTTTACTGCAACAGCTGGTACCAAAGCTGCCGGAAACTTGACGATTCAAACGCGGCAGTTAAGTATTCGGGATGGCGCAGAGTTATCTGCTAGTACTTTTAGCTCAGGAATGGGGGGAAACTTGAGTGTGACTGCTTTAGAATCCATAGAACTCGTTGGAATTGGTCGTCGATTATCTGGTGGTGGCTTGTATGCTAGTACTTCCGGTAGTGGGTCTGCTGGAAACTTGACAATTCAAACGCAGCGATTGAGTATTCGAGATGGCGCACAGGTATCTGCTGGAACTTTTCCTAGTAGTTCGGGAGCGGGAGGAAGTTTGAGCGTGGCTGCCTCGGAATCCATAGAACTTATTGGTACTTCAGCAAACGGGTCGTTTTCTAGCGGCTTGTATACTCAGACAGATGGTACCGGATCTGCTGGAAACTTGACAGTTCAAACACGGCAGTTGAGTGTCCGGGATGGTGCAGTGATATCTGCTAATACTTTGAAATCTGGGTCAGGAGGAAGCTTGAATGTGACTGCCTCAAAATCCATAGAACTCATTGGAGGTCAATTATTTGGTGGTGGCTTGTTTACTTCCACAGAGGCGAACTCAACAGGGGATGCAGGCGATTTAACTGTTAAAACTAATAACTTACTAGTGCAAGATGGAGCTGCAATAACCGTGCAGAGTTTGGGAACAGGAAAGGCAGGCAACATGACGTTAAATGCTCGCTCTATTCGTTTAAACAACAACGCCTTAATTATTGGTAACACACAAAGCGCTAAAGTTGACCCCAATAGAGAGCAGGCGACAATTAACATTAACTCACAAGATTTGTTAATGAGTCGCAATAGCAACATCTTCACCAACGCCACGGGCGAAAACGTTATCGGTGGCAACATCAACATTGACACTGATTTCCTCATTGGTTTTGAAAATAGTGACATCAGCGCCAATTCTCAAGACTTCCGTGGGGGAAATGTGCGAATCAATGCCCAAGGTATCTTTGGCACACAGTTCCGAGATGTGGCATCTGATAGCACAAGTGACATTACTGCTACTGGGGCAAGTTCTCAGTTAAGTGGTAATGTAGAAATCAACACACCTGATGTAGACCTTAACAGTGGCTTAGTCAACCTGCCAACAATACCAGTTGACACCAAAGTGACACAAAGTTGTGCTGCTGGTGGAACCATAGCTAAGAACCAATTTACTATAACTGGGCGCGGCGGCTTGCCCCCTAACCCAGGTGAAGCTCTTAGCACTGACGCAGTGCAAGTAGATTTGATTACTCTCAATCCCAGCAGTGATCGCCGCGATCGCCCATATTTTACCAGTAAAACAACTACCCCCATACCAGAACGCATCATAGAAGCTACTGGGTGGGTACTAAACGAAAAAGGGGAAGTTGTCCTAACAGCAAATGCTCCCACCACGCCCCATAGTCCTTGGTTTAACCCTCCATCTTGTAGAGCAAGTTAACATTAGACTTCACTGGGACTGCATTGTTAATGCATCGGCTGACGATGCGATTGTATCCACTTACAATCCCATTGTATCGCCTACAATGCCATTACATCGGTTTACATAAGTTAAAAACCTCGCCTGACTGTTAACTTGAGAGTTGCAATGGGCATATTAAAGGTATATTTTATTAACGGTATACCTCTATGCCTGTTCAAGATACAACACGCCGTTTGCCCGCTCAATCAATTAGTCAAGATATTACTTCATTGCACGGTTTGCAAACAATCAGCACCTATGAGACAACCCGTGCTGATGCCTCTGCTGCAAATTTACAGCAAACTTATCAGGCTATGTTGAGTTCTCAACAAGCCGAAACTGAGAAACTAGCTTTATACCGTGCTGCTACCGATGCTGCCCGATTAGCAGAATGGGAATTTCACAATGCTGTATTAGCGATGAAAGAAGTTGTGCGTGGGCAATATGGGTCAGATAGTGATCAAGCCCAAGCAGTTGGACTGAAGAAAAAATCAGAGCGCAAGCGTTCTAATCGCAAAAAGTCAGTTGCGGCTGCAAGTTAATCAACTTAACCATTGAGTAAGTGTAGGGCGATCGCTGACTTTTGTGCAAACGCGATCGCCCTTCACTACTTACTTTCTAAATTGCAGCACTCCACCTTTGGTTCAGTTGCAAAATCATTCAAACCAACAGCTTGCAACAGCGTTGTCCAAGAAGTATCTTGCGAATTGGTGCGACGCAGTTGACTAGCAACGCTCAACGCATCATACCAAATACCATTAGCCGCATAAAGGTTTACTTGCTGGCGTGGTGTTGCTTTTTCCAATTGAGTTTTCAAAGTAGGCTTTAGTTGCTCCCGTTTTACGTATCCTTCAATATAACCAAGAAATTGCTCATCCTTATCCTTCTTACAGTAAATGTTGAAATACCAATGATACCGCTTACCTATCTCCAAAGGTGCTGCTTTCGATGGCAAGCGAAGGTTTACCACTCCTGATGTCCCCGTTAAAGGAGTTTTGTAAATATTCTGATTTTGTGCTTCATCTTCTAGCACAAACTCTCCAGATGCAAAGTCGGATGTATAAGGAACATAGAATAAGAAACTAGGATGCTCAGAAATCGTTGTTCCAAACACCAATTCGGAATTTGCATAAACGGGCACCAAAGCTGTGAGCTGCTTTGGAGAGGAACTTAGGGACTTGTTCAGGTTCTGACTACAGCCACGGCTACCTGCTTCCGCTCGTTTACCTGGTTCCCCGATGTCTGGTGGTGGAGGCGGCGCAGCGAAAATCAATGATTGATTTAATTGTCTGTTGGGGTTTCCAGGCTTTGCCTGCACTTGGATACAGCTCGTGAGTGTTAAACTGATGGCGAGGAAAAGTTGAATCTTTCGCGCAAACAATTTCATCTGTTTTATACCTCAAGTTGTAGAAATCAGTTGTTGCTGACTTTGTTGTGAAGATAGGTAAATTACTGTGCCGCCAGTCAGCACTAAAACTAAGGTTGACGGAACCAGGGGAACCCAAATGCCCTGGTAAAAGAGAATCAAGCAAAGAATGTATAAGCCGCCTAGTACGCCTCCTGCTGTTAGTAATAGATATAGTCTTGATCGATAGCGCCAAGCGAGTGTCTGCGACACGGCTACGCCGATCGCACCTCCAACCACAGACCAACCCCAAACCCATAACACTTCAACCCAAACAGGCAAAACTGATATTAAAGGTCGGCCATCGATCGCAGCACTCACCAGCTGACTCACCATTTGCGCTTGTAAAATCACTCCTGGTACTTCCTGAGAAAAACCCTGTTCGGTCATGTAGGGGGTGAGATTATAATCACGGAAGCTTTGGGCAGTAGTACCAATGAGAACAATTCGGTCTTTGACTTGTTCGGGGTTGACTTTTCCTCTAAGAACATCTGTGAGTGTGACTTTAGGGGCAATTTCTAAAGGTGAACCTTGATAAGAGCGGTAATTAAGCAATATTTGATAGCCTCCCATCTGCGATTCGGTTTTAAAGCTATTTCGTGATCGCAACCGTTTGAAAACGATGTTACCTAGCTGCAAATCTCCTTGGGGAGTGTATTTCGCAAAAATCCCTTTTTTCTCCAAATAGTGGAATGCCAGTTGGGCATTAAGTGCGTAGCGTGCAATACAAGGAGATGTTGGGTTAGCTGGCTGCATTGCTAATAAATGACGACGCAAAACATTGTCTGAGTCGGGAACAATATCACTAAATCCTTGGCGTTCTGGTGGAACTCCTTCTGGAGGTGAAACTCCGGGATAGTTTTGGGTGCGATCGCTAACTTTGCAAATTGCAAAGAAATTGTCATCTGTTTTCCAACGAGTGGTTAAAGAGGACTGGTTAGGTTGTATCGGTTCATCACGATAAATATCCAAGCCAATGGTTCGCGCTTGGTACTGTGCAAGTTTATCTAACAGTCGCGCTAGTGCAAGATTTGACAGTGAGCCACTTCTTTGCTTCTGCTCTGGGAGGTAAAGATCGTCTTCAGTTACAGTGACGATCAATAGGCGCGAATCTTGCTTTTCCTGTGGACGCGATCGCATAAAATTGTCATATAAGAGCAACTCCCATGTTTGCAATCCTCCTTGATGTCTTACCCCTAGCACACCAACAGTTATTAGCAAGCTCAATAGTAGCAAGGTTCCAAGGCGGCGAATGTTGGGAATTCGGGGCTTTGCCCAAGTCATTGGCACTACGGCATGATGTTCGCTAATTACTGGCAACCAACTTGCACCTGGATATTCCTTTTCTATTCCTTTGAGCCTTTGTCTGGCAGTGCGAACCGCAGCATATATAGATTGTCCTGTTGAAAAAACCTCCAGAAAATGCTTTAAAAATTTTTGAGCCACCTTATCTGGTACTGGTTCCCGCATGACAATAATTTGCGGAATCTGTAAATCTTGTAGTTCTCGTGCTAATCCTAATCCATCACAGGAGTTAAAAATTGCTAATTGTAACCCGTTGGCAACAGCATTTATCAGGGCATATCTGAGTTCATCAATTGTTAATTTATCTGTATGATTAATATAGATGCAACTAGCTTCACCCTCACTCTTGCTATGACCTGCAAAAAATAAGATATTCCAAGGTTGTTTCCACAATTTGTCATCGATGTCTGAATATTCAGGTTCTACTAAAAAAGTTGTAGTGGCACCAGGTAATTTCTCTAGTAATTGGCGGTCTTGCTCCACATCAATGCCGTCACTATTGCCTAAAATTGCCAAAATTCTAATTTTATTTCTGCTTATGGATGTCTGCAATGCGGCTGTTACTGGTTCTGATTCTGGAACACTGAGAACAACTTCAGCTTTGAGGTAATCCCGATCTACCAAATCCCATAAATGCCAGGGAAGTTTCTTGAGTTGCAAACAATGAGTGCGAATCAACACCCGCACTTCTTCATCTGGCATCAGATGTTTGAGCCATTTTTCCCGCACGGGACGAAAAGACTCTGACAGCAACCAGTTATTCAGATGCTCCCGCACCTCACTAGCTTTTGTATCATACTCCTTACGTCGTTGGGAGATAGAACCATCGTAAATAATTTTTTTGGCTTTGATCCGGGTAAATTTCCACAAGCTGCGATATGTGGATTGCCATTGATCAATTGCTGTTGCCATATCTAAATTGGAGGGCAGCTTGCCAGTAATTTCTGTAGTAGGGCGTTTGCCCTCTTCTCCAATCTCCAGCGTTACCTGCACGCCTAAATGCAAATTGCCATCTAGCTTCAGCACAACTAATTTTCTCATTGGCAGCACCTCTGCTGTTGTTCTTAACAAATGATAAAATTTTCTGTAATGCTGATATCTTCCAAAGTAAGTTTAACGCTAAAACGTTCTCCCACCTCACAACTAAATTCCAATTGAATATTCTTATTGCTGCTTCTTGTTTGGGCTTCCATCACAGATGTTCCCTGAAAATCCAGCACCATTAGATGGAGATTTGGTGGCAGATAATCTTGCCCATTTGTCGGATGTACTTCTACAATAATGTCAATTTCTTGCTCGTTGTCTGGGGGCAGGGTAACGACTAAAACCACTTCTCGATCTTTCAAAACTTTTCCTAAATTAATCAGCTTGCCCCTACTAATAAAAGCACCATTGCTACTTCTTAGACTCCAAGCTTGATTGACACTTTGAGTGCCTAAAAGAGTCTCAATTTCTTGCCAACCAGCTTCAAAAATATTCTCCAACCATTGTTTCAATTTAACTAAACTCTGATTGGAGTCTAGCGAATTATCAGCTATTTCAGCAATCCGTAATTGAGAAAGTTCTTCTAAATACTCCAAAAGATTATCTAAAGGTTGCAATTGGTTAATGGGTAATAAATCAGTTTGTACTTGCTTGACAAATCCCAGCAATTTCGCTTCTCTAAATGATTTGCTGATCTGCACAGCTACATAGCCAATTCGATTTGACTGTACTTCCGGCGGCACATAAACAAATTGTGCATCTTCTAATACTGGACGACATTCTAATAAGCCCAAGTTTTTTAGCGACAAATCAGCAATATCCATAAGTGTCTGTTGTATGACATTCCAACTATCACTTTTATTCAAGTCTGTCTCAAATCCCATGCAACATAAATAATAATTTACAAAAGACACAGATAAAGTATTGAGATAAACTTGTTCGCTTTTTGCTTGCGTGGCTTGTTGTCTGCGTAACTCCTCTGCTCGATGCCTTCCATCCACAGGTATTGGGGCTGAAAATGTTAAAACGTTGATGATTTTGCTCATATTCTTGCCTAGCTGATTAGATGATATTAAACATTAAATATATAAATATTCATGAAATTTAGTAGCAAATTTTTTCAAACAACGTTGATAAAAACTATGAAGAGATGTGATTCCAATACCCCATTCTGCCGAAATCTCTTTCCAGGAAATGCCAGAACATCTTCTTTTAGCTATAGCTTGAAAATTTGCTTCTGGATGACCTTTGATATGTTCCTTGCAAAAAATGAATTCTGGGTCAGTTTCTATACATTCTCTTACTTGTTCAAATAAAGACATAGGTTGAGATGAGTGTATATTTTCCAGATAAGAGTTTTCGAGATTTATTTCATTTTGTTTACCGATAATTTTGGGTATAGCCTCTGGAAAAAAACGTTTAGTTAATAGCATATTTATCCAAGTCATCACTTCACCGCGTTCTGGGTCATACTTATTAATATTGTTGTCTTGACAAAGATAGAAAAATAAATTTTGTACTGCTTCATCATAGATATCTTGATAAAGTAGTTGAAATTGACCTTTATAAGGATGAACAAGCTTACCTGACTGCCAAATAGCATTAATCAAACGTGTTAAGGCTATCCGCTTTTCCTTAGTTAGGTGTGTGTATTGTTGGGCTGCGATCGCTAAGTCTTTAAGTTGTTCATCTAATTGTTTTCTCCAGTCATTACTCATAAAAGACCTCGAATCAGAACGCCCTAAGTTGCGAATTTATATATATCTCATGTATTGAGCGCGACTTTTACACAAACCAGCCACAATTGTTACAAAACTTTTCGTTCATCCATTGAACTGGGGACTGGGAAAATTTGCCTTGGCGCAACGCCAGAGCTTGGGGAACTGGAGTATCAACTTTTCTGGAGTGAGTATGACGTGGTTTATGATTTAAACACCGAGACAAACAAGCCTCAAACCCATACAGAGTAAGGGGAATACACCAAATACTCAAAAATGCCTCAAACCCAGATATATCAACAAATTAAGCCTAATGATGTCAAAGTCTTTCTGTATATAGATTTGAGGCTATTTTATGGGTGTTTTTTGTCTAAGTCTCACTAAGCGGACATGATATTAGATCCAAAAGGAAGGACTATGCAACTTCGCAATTAGGCTACTTAAGTTTTTTACATCATGTCGAAACCAGTTATGAATCCATAGACAGTACTGGTCAATAGCTTGTTGTTCTGTAAAATTACCTAACAGTTCTGATGCTATTGAATGGCTAACCCAAATACCAGACATAATTGCTTTAAGAACCCCATGACTTGATGTCGGGTCAAGTACCATTGCTGCATCCCCAATGATAAAGTAACCACATCCGGCTGGTTGTGAAACGATTCGCCAGCTGACATTAGCCGCCCGCATTGGTTGGTAAATCTTTAACCCTTGGAGTTCATTGGGTAGCCAGTCTTTTGGGATTTTATGCTCTCTAAATGATAAGTGCGTCCATTGATAAAGTTGCGCTCGCACTTTCGCAGTCCACGTCCAACCACAGGAATCAGCAACGATCGCCGGAGCATGATCTCGTGCTGGGCATTCTCCTGTTACGTAACCATAATAGCTAATTAGACGTGGGGAATGATAAGAGATTTCTAACCCTAATTGTTGAGCAAGCCAATGATGATCTCCGGCAGCATCAATGATTTTAACTGCCTGAAAAGTTCCTTGGGATGTCTCAACACCAATTACTCTGCACTCATCAATTAGTAACCTACAAGCATGGCAAGGTTGTATAATTTCTACACCAAGCGCTCTTGCTTGATTGAGCAAAATTGTATCAAAATCGGCTCTCCAGGCTTGAAATCCTAGCCATGTTCCCGAATCGTCTGAGCCAAAAGGGACAAACTCCCTCCCGGCTGACCACTGCACCCAGTTTCCCTGATGACGAAGAAAGCCAGCTGCTAACACTGGCTCAAGTACCCCTAACTGCTTAAGTAGTGGTTCAACACCAGGATGTAATGTTTCACCAGGGTGTGTACGAGGAAATGGTTTCGACTCAATCAGGACAACTTTTAGGCCTAGTTGGGCGCACCGAATAGCAGCAGCGCAACCACCCGGCCCACCCCCAACTACAAGCACATCAGGATTAGACACGTCTTCTAGACCAGCTTCCATTAGAGCGTTTCAACAGAATATTGACTGGTGTAACAAACAGCGTCACAGTTTCTTCGATTTCAACCAAGCGTTTTCGAGAATCTTCTGGGTCTAAAAATGAATCTCCATAACGATAAATCTCAAACCGATAGATATTTCCACCAAGCCTAGTTCCTGTTTGAGTTTGTGCCTGTTGTAATTCAGAATTGGTCGGTTGCACTGGTTGGAACGAAAACACGCTCCATTTTCCCCTATCTTCAGGTCTGATCCTTAAGACTTGGTAAACATTCGCCATTGCCAACACTCTGGCTTCGTATTCACGCACATCAACCTTAGCCGTTAATGAGAGCGAAAATTTCTTTTGCAAAGAGTTTTCTACATAATCTGCATGAGCAAAATCTGAATATTCTATCAACTCTTTGCCATCCTTCGTCACCCGTCGAGGCCCAGATATTCCATCCCACGGTAGATTGCCAACCTGACCAATTTCTAAATCTGTTAACGGGCTGACGGTAGGCCAAAGGGGATTTGGCTGAAACGTCCGGGCTGCATCAGGAGCGACTGCGGGCCAAAATGTACTAAGTGCAGCACAAAGTTTGGAGTCTTCTGGAAAAGGACTGCCTAAGCCGTAGCTTGCTAAGTGTTCCACTTCGTTGGTGCGATCAAAACTGACATCCCAACCAGGAGCAAACACACCAGCCGCCGCATCTGGAAGATATGCTTGTCGGATTGTTGGGGAACCATTCAACGGCATTTGTTGCATCGAACCCTGACGAGGTAACGAGACAATTGCAGTTACAGTTTTATCTTCTGGTCGAAAATCAACATCTTCTAATTGCAGGTTGGGAGCAAAGCGATTGTCAGATAATGTTTCTGGCATAACTTGCCAGAGATTCTGTCTGAGTCTGCTAGGTACTGATTGCTCTGTCCATTCTAATAGCTCTCGCTGGTCGCAGCTGGGAAAAAAATCTGGTGCAGTTACTAAAGAATAGGCAGGTACGTTGCGAGGAATTGCCACCGCCAACTCTGGACATATTGCTTCAATCGACCCATCGCCTGTAAAGTCAAGGTAGTGTTGAGCATCGTAGCCACCTGCTTTCACAACCGCCTCTACATCTTTCTGGTCGTTGAGATTTTCTTGTTGACCATTGGGCAATATTTTATGGCGCACATGAACATACTCTGGAGCGTGTCTTGCTTGTGTCGTTTGATCCGCAGGAATTGCGAGGCTAGAAGATAGAGTTGGACTATTTGGTGGAACTTTAAAGGTGAGCGGCTTCCCTTGGTAAGTAGCCGCTTCAACTAGATTTGGATGAACAACTGGAACTAAAAGCCCTGTGCTAAAGTCAGGCGCTGTTGTAAATTCAGCAATGCCTTCTGTAAAAATAAATGGCGGGTTACTAATGTCTGGTTCATCCCAGCCTGTGTTTTTTAATACTAAATGAATCCGCCGCAGTTTTTGATTGAGATGATGAGCATTTAAAGCCACTTGTAAGTCAAAGCCACGAATGCATTCTGTACCGTTGAATAGCTTGTGGAGAGGAACCCAGAATAGTCTTTTATCATCTCCATCCTGAAAACGCAACGGGCCAAAGGTCTGGAAATTACCAGTGCGTTGAACTGCAATATAGGCAGAATAACGCACTGGCAAAACACGAAAAGTTTCTTTCAAGTCACCTTCAACGGCTGGGAGAAATCCGCGCAGTTTGTCATTATATAGCGGTTGAGCAGTTCCGACTCGCGCCACACCTGTGCGCGAAAAACAGATATCAGCGTGCTGACGGTGGACAGTTTCCGAAGCAGGACGATATTCTGAGGCAAACACAGCGATTGCTATTAGTTGTCTTTGAGCCAGAACTTGCAAATCTTGCAAAGAAGGAGGTTGCACTCCATAAACAAAATTTTCAATAATTTCGAGTTCCACTAGGGTGGGATATGCACTCAGATTGCTATTCACAACATTGGGTGAAGCCAAGGCATGAAACAGCAAGCTCTGAGATGGATTTCCTGCTTCTATTGCTCGTTTCCCTTCAAAGGCAAAATCTTCAAACCCTACTATCTGACGATTGATAGCTGGTAGTTCTTTAGTTAATTCTTGCTGGAGGTTTGTTGCGGTGATATCTAGCCCTTGCTGGAGTAGCAAGTCTCGCCAACCAACAGAGGCTAGGCGATCGCAAATCTGTTTAACTTCATCAATGAGAGCCATCACTTATATCCTCAATTCTACAGGTAAGCAAGATTAATAGTATTTTTCACTTATGACATTATCAGTTTCAAAAATCAGAATACAAGAGATTAATTTTAAAATATCCTTTAAAATCTGCTCCTTGGATACCTGCTGCCGTTAAAGTTTGCCTCAGTCAAATCATCTTTACCTTTAAAAGAATGAATGCTGATAGTCCTGTGGTGCTAATTCCTTGAGCGCAAATATCCATTCCGCATATTTGGTATAATCCGAACCTTCAGATATTTTCGGTCTGGATACAAAGTTATGTAAATTCGCTCTCCAATAAACGATTACCCTTTGCTACAAATCCTTCGGTGCGTAGTGTTGCAGGTGCGATCGCCTAGATATATCATCGGGAGTAGATAGTTAGCTTTGTCGAATCACACCTGATAAAATTGAGGTTTGTGGTTTGACATTACACTTTGAATTGCTTTGATTCTTCTTTGGCATCTCAGCAAGCCCCCTTTCGCACTATATAAATAGCCTATTTTAACCATAGGCAACGACAGTAACAGTCAAACATTATTTTACAGGGCATTAGTCGCTTTCGAGCGATCGCTTTGTTCTGTTTGACTCAACTCCTCCACTTCCGCAACGGTTAATCAGAGAAGAAAGGAATTAAGCCACAAAAACGTCTCTTCTCTACCTTGAGCTGCGTCCTAAGCGTAGCTATACCGCAGGCTTTACAAGACGCTGCGCGAACGAACCCAATGTTTTAGCCTGCAACCAGATATCTTCAATATGATTTTGTTCTGGGCAATTTAAATACAAAGATAATAAAGAGCGTTCCGCAATTGGGAACGCTAGATTTTGGTAAATTATGTTAAGATATTATGAATTTAAATTGAAAATTCCTAGTTGTTAAAATCAGGCATGGAGATTTGCTTGTTCCTGCAACCAAGGATCTACAGGTTGTCCATCTTTGCGGCGTAATTCAATTTCCACTACCATCACTTCTTTTGAACCCGGAGGCGCGGGTTTTTTATGGAAAATAATGTCATAATCTTCTGGATTGTGTTTGCGTTCTTTCAACCATTCCTGTACCTTGGTTGTGGCAAAAAATGATTGCCCTTGCTCAAACATTCGGGTAATCTGCAATTGTAGTGTATAAGGATTTATGCGACTCATTTTCTACCGCCTTTATTAAGTTAATTTTTGGACAAGTAATCTGTTACCCTAGATAATCTAATGTTAGTGCGAAGTACGCACACTTGGCACTTCGCGTACAGGGACAAATTCCAGTTTCAACGCCCTGCCATTTGTAAGAACAAAGTCTGAACCTAGTTCGGTGAATGGTCTAAGAAAGCGTCGATGCTCCTGCAATCTGTCTTCCACAGGTTGATAAATCTTATTCGTGCTGCTTGGTTTTTGCCGTCTTTGGCAATAGCTACAACTTAGTAATGTTATAATAGTACTTCACCAAAAAATTGTCAAAAACTTGACTGCACTCCACCACCGAAGTTTTACCTACATTAAGGGATGAGGGAACAGATTAGTTAAGGTTTATTCAGCATTTCCCACTGCCTGTACAACATTTGACTACTTAATTCTGTTATAGATTGGAGAGAGGCACGCCGCTTCAAAAACTGACCAACAGACTGAGATGGTTGTTATGAAGAGCAAAAATCAAGCTGTTTTCGCTTTAATTGTAAAAAGCACTATTGTCTTTTTACCCTTACTGTTATCTGTTGAAATTGCCAGTGGACAATCTGCACCACCCTCCCCAGTACTAACTCCTACTCCGGTGTTATCGAATCAGGAACGGGAAGAATTAGTGCGACTACGAACTGAAAAGCGAATTCAACAGCAAGTCCAATCTGATTTTAATAGCGCTTTTAGCCGTACAACTATCTTACTCAATGTCTGGCTAGTTATATTAAGTCTATTTCCAGTCGCAATCATTGCTTTATTTTGGCTCTTACGACGGGTGGTAATCAGTGAAATTGTTGATAGAGCAATACAACAACTACAGGGGATGGAAAAATTACAAAATCAGCTAACTACCGTTAAGCAAGAAGCTGAAAATGTTATTCAAGAAACTAAAAAAATAAATGATGAATTAGAACAGGAAACGATTGCTTTAAAACAAAAAATTAAAAGTGAGCAAGAAAATTTATCTACTATTACATCTGAACTAGATTTAGCTAAAGCACAGGTATTAAGTAAATTAGAAACTGAACTCATAAAATCTCAACAAAATATAGAAACTTTAGAATCAAAATTTGCTTCTGGGCTATCTAAGTTAGAGCTTGATGCCGAACAACAAAGAGATATAGCACTGGATAATCTAGGGAAATTAGTATCTGTGATGGCAGAGGAACTGTCTAATTTAAAGTTAGGTGTGCAACAACAGCAAGAACTAGCCGTTGCTGATTTAGAAGTATCAAGGTCTGAGTTGACATCTCAACTTTCTGGATGGCAGTCTGATGCTCAAAAGCAAAAGAATATAGTTCTTGAAAGTTTAGCAGCATTACAGTTAGAATTTGCTGATCAATTATCAAATTTACAGCTAGATGCTCAAAAACAAAAAGATATCACACTTGAAAATTTAGAAATATTAGATAAAGAATTAAAATCTCAATTATCTGAATTACAGGGGGATGCTCAAGAACAAAAAAATAAAATTGTTGAGAGTTTAGGAGCATTGCAGTCAGACTTTGCTGCTCAACTATCCAAATTACAAGTAGATGCTCAAAAGTGCAAAGAGTTAATCATTGAGAATTTAGAAAATTCGGGTTCTGAATTTACTTCGCAATTCTCAGAATTGCAATTAAATGCTCAACAACAAAAAAATCTCATTGTAGAGAATTTACAAAGATTAGAAACTGAGTTTGCCTCTCAAATTTCTGAGTTACAATTGGATGCACAAGAAAGAAAGGATATCATCCTTCAAGAACTAACTGAAATTACACCTGAATCCATCTCAGAGGTTGTAAATTCTGAAGTAAAGGAAGAAATACAGGAACAGCCACAACAACCGGAATTCACTGCTGATGAGTATGTAAAACAGGGAGATACACTGTTTTCTGAAAGGTGTTATGAAGATGCGATCGCAGCTTACAACCAAGCGGTTAAAATCCAACCTGATGAACCTGTGGCTTGGTTGAAACGAGGTTTAACTCTAGGGAGGTTGAAACGCTATAAAGATGCGATCGCTTCCTATGATAGAGCTATTCAGATTCAGCCAGATTATCATCAAGCTTGGTGCGATCGCGGCGTTGCTTTTGGGAACTTACAACAGCATCAGCAAGCCTTTACCTCATTTGATAAAGCTACACAAATCAAACCTGACGATGCAGTCGCTTGGTTGAATCGCAGTCTTTCCCTAGTAGCATTGGAACAATACGAAGAGGCAATAGCGTCTTTGGATAAAGCGCTAGAATTCCAAGCCAATTCTCCCAAAATCTGGGATAAACGCGGTTATACTTTGGTAAGATTGGGACGCGATGATGAAGCGATCGCTAATTTTAACAAAGCGTTAGAAATTAAGCCAGATTATGCCAGTGCCTATTACAACAAAGCAGCTTGTTATGCACTGCAAAGACAAGTTGAACTATCTGTGCTAACTCTACAACAAGCAATTGAACTTAATCCCAGGTATAAAGAAGACGCAGCAATTGACCTCGATTTTGATGATATTGCCAATGATAAGCGCTTTAAGCAGTTAGTTGCAGAGTAAAAATCTAAAAGGTATTGGGCATCGGGCATTGGGCATTAATTATTCCACTTCTGCTTCCACTGCTCAAGAACTGCTCCTTTTCCCCCCACTCCTACTCCCCACTGCCCACAATTGGCGGATTCTGTTCGCCAGTCATCGCTTTGAGTTTAGATGTAAAAGATTCAGAGCGATCGCTTTTTTCTGGAGTAAATTGCCCGATTGGGGCATGAATAGCAGCAGGTGGGAGCAGTTTTGGCTGTCGTTTATGAGAACTTAGTGATGGAGAGGACGGTGGACTTTCTTGTGAAGTTTGCCGAGGGCTGACAGCAGACGATAGCTGAAGTGTTGCCGAAGAGGTAAATTTCCCAGAAAGCGGAGACTTCAAGACGGTTTTATCGTCTCTATCTTCCTGCTTTCCCTCTTCTTCACTTAAAGATGCCTTTTGTTCAGAACTTTTCAGTTGTAGAGTTGCAGTATTACTGTGTTGATAGTCGTTGCGAATCTTAGCTGGTGGTAATTGAGGACTCGTCACTTTCTCTACAGAAGGATTTTTCTTGGCAGGCGGTAGGGCTGGTGCAGCCGATGAGGTTAAGCTTTGAGGAAATTTGCTACAAATCATCCGTTCAAATTCCATGTTGAAATGATATGTAGCCTGATCCCGGCGTTGCCAAAATACTAAAATTTGCTGCACAGAAACCGCTTTATAACGACCTTGATATAGTGCCTCAATCACTGCCAGGTGTAGCCAATTAAGGGGATATTGCGTTTGCCAACGCTCAACTAGCTCATTGGCACTATACCCACTGAGATCGAAACTATAGTTAATTAATAAGGCGATCGCTAAGTTGGCAGAGGTGTCTGGAAGTGTTGTTAACATGGGGCTATTAGCTTTAGGCAATAGGTCTAAGATTTGTCACCCATCGCATATTAGCCTAGCGTGCTTTTAACTACATGGTTTTTTTTTCCACGAGTTACTAAGCCGATAAGCAGTGTTTCCTATTCTACTTATCAACTTCTAGAATGCAACCCTACATAGACTGATTTAATTGCAGATGTTTGCCCAATAGCGACTAATGCCTGATAAACCATTACTGCAACTTCAGCGCCTGTTGCCGAACGTGAAGGTGCAAGCACTTTCTTCTCTGGATAGTTGACAACTATTCCCCGTTGTGTAGCAGTGGCTACGGCTGTCCGGGCATAGTCGGGAATGCTATGACGATCGCTATATACTTTTAAAACATCGCTATCAGCAGCTGGTAGTCCCAATCCGTTTACTAGGGAGACAATCACCTGTAGCCGCTGTACATTTTGATCGGGGCGGAAAGTGCGATCGCTAAATCCGCCAACAAAGCCACCGCTAGCCGCGATTTGGATAGCGCTATAAGCCCAAAAATCCTTGGGTACGTCCGTAAAATCAGGTGCTGGGATTTTGGGAAATGAGTTAAAGGCGATCGCCACTAGAACAGCATACTGGGCGCGAGTCATGGGTTTATCTGGCTGGTAGCTACCATCGGCAAAACCATGAGTTAAATCCATGTTCATTAATGCTTGAATAAATGGTTCTGCCCAATGTCCATCTAGTTGGGGAGACGTCGGGAGTTTTTGAGATGGGGATTCTGTCGGGACGCTAGAGAAACTGGTGCTAACCGCTACTTGATTGGCTGGGATCAATTCGACCAAGCCCTTGACTAAAGAAGGATTCAACTGATTACCTACGGAAACCAGCTTTTGTGTAGTGGCATTGTGCAAATCAAATTCACTATGATCGCGAAAAATATTATCGCCTGGATCTTCGGTATTACCTAAGTCAGGGACTGCATTGCCATTGACTAATAGACCACCTTGGGTATTTTTAACAATGAGATTTTGACGCAGCACAGGTTGAGCGTTGCGAGAAAGTGCGATCGCCGTGCGATTTTCTGATAATTTGTTATTTGCGATCACCGGAGCAGCAAAGTCACTAATTGCTATGCCTAAAGGATTTCTTTGAAATAGATTTCGTAGTACTTCTCCCTGGCTATGACCTGCTATCACTAACCCACTAGCTGTATTTTGCACAAATATGTTATCTAAAATTGCGGGTTTGGCAGTAGCAGTGGTAAATACACCTTCCCGCCCACAGTCACTCAAAGTATTGTTAGCTAAAGTAGGTGCAGCCGATTCAATCCAGATACCAGTACCTTTTGCTGAGGGATTGGTGACAGTTACACCTAAAATACTCGCATTATCTAGTAAGAGCAGCGTGATATTTTGCATACCAAAGCTAGGACTTTGATACTCGCCACACCCGGAAATTACAATCCCTGCACCTTTGTTCGCTTCGTTACCCACCACTGTCGCCCCTCCAGGGATGACCAGTGGAAACACCTCACCACTAGCGGCGCTGTAAGTCCCCGATTCCAAATGAATTCTCGTGGGGATTTTTGTTTCTTTTAAGGCACGGGTGAGGCTTTTAAACGGACTCAACCGTGAACCAGTATTAGTATCATTCCCTGTCATAGGGTTGATATAAAGTGTGACAACGAGGGTAGAGTTCACCATTGATAGTTGAGAGTCAATTGTTTTAATTATGACAATCGGAAATAACACTACTTGTAGCAAACTTTTTCAAAGTAGTATCCTTGTGTGTAGAAAATATATTTACGTTACTTTTTCTTGCAAGCGGATAATCTGTATACACGAGTTATAGACTCTTACGCAACATTCCAAGTTCTCATCTCGGCGTTTTGAGTTCTGATCTGGGCGATCATCCAAACCTCTCTCCTTTTAGGCTACGGTGTACACACAAGTCTCTTGACCTGCAATGCCATTACATCGACTGACAATGCCAATGCATCGGCTGACAATGCCATTGCATCGATTTACAATGCCATTGCATCGATTTACAATGCCATTGCATCGGCTGACAATGCCATTGCATTGACTGACAATGTCAATGCATCGACTGATATCATGTCCGATAAATTACTTGTGATTCCCCTGCGTGACCTCTCAAGAGCAGCCCCTCCCCTAGTAGGCTACGGTGTACATATAAGTCGAATTACCCCCCTTAATCCCCCCTTGTAAAGGGGAAACAAGAGATTCTCGTTCCCTCCCCAATACATCGGGGAGGGTTAGGGTGGGGTAATTCGAGGACTGGTAGTGATTTATTTGAAGAGACAAACACCCAGTTGTAGATAAGCTGTTACGCAAAGAAAATTGCACATTAACTAGTGAGGGTTGTCCTTTGTCAAAAGTCCTTTGTCCTTAGAAACACAAATGACTAATGACCAGGCGAGCATTTGTGCTTATCCTTGCTTCGGCTAATTTTGTGTCCAGCCAGCAGTTTACTTCCCCAACAATCCGGCAAGACTTGTTTTGATTTTGGTTTATATCGTTGACAAAAGCCTCCAACTTTAGTTATGGGGAATGCGTTACACATTCTCATCCAGGATTGTTCCTTCTATATTGGCTCCATCCAAATTTGCTCCGCTCAAATTTGTCTGGTTCAAATCTGCTTGAGTGAGATTTGCCTGGGATAAGTCGGCTACAGTTAAATCTGCACCACTCAAATCGGCTCCATCTAGATTCGCCGCTATCAAGTTTGCTTCCTGCAAATCCGCCTCACTCAAGTTAGTGTCAATCAGTTTAGCAACCGTCAAATCAGCCTGACTCAAATTAGCTCCTTCCATTGCTGCTCCATCCAAGATGGCTCCATCTAAAATAGCTCCGCTTAAGTTGCTACCACTGAGATTAGCATTGCTTAAATCTGCTCCATTTAAGTCTGCCTCAACCAAACTGGCTTGGGCTAAATTAGCGTGACTCAAATTAGCTCCATCTAAAATTGCTCTATCTAAAATTACTCCACTGAGATTGGCTTCCCTTAAGTTTGCCTCGCTCAAGTTGACACCAGTAAAGTCTCTGACACCTGCAGCATAGTTTTTCAGGAGTTGATCTGCTTTCATATCTGTCACTGTGCTAAGGAACGTTTAATTGAGGCTATCCAGACAGGCAGTAAATCGCCAGCACGCGCTACTGGAGATTGGTATGGTGAATCAACCAGAGTGAATATAAAATTAGTTTTATTTATATTAGCTATCTTTAACTAGTGGCGCTACTACCTAGAGTTGTGAGTTCCTTTCATCCTTGGGACAGATGTTGAGGAATTTAAAAATTTAAGCATTAGTGCAAAGCGATCGCTATACTCAATTGTGGTGTTCGTCTGGCAGAGGTTATGACAAAACCAATTCGTATTCTTTTGCAGACTACGATTCCTACAACTGAAGATGACTGGAGCATTTTTCGTTTTTCGATGTTACAAGATTACTTAGCATCGATTAAAGACGAAGCAGGAAACTCCTTGTTTGAAGTTACGGGACGCGATTACGAATCAGATGCAGTAGGTAGTGATCCAGTTTTAAGTAGTCTCGACAAATCAGATTTTGATCAACTTTGGCTATTTGGCTTAGAGGTGGATAAGGGTTTAACCGAAAAAGACATTGCCGGAATTAATGCTTTTCGGCAACGCGGCGGCGGTATTCTAGCAACACGCGATCATCAGGATATGGGCTGTTCGATGTGTGGTTTAGTTGACATTGGTGATGTCCACTATTTCAACACAAAAAATCCCGATCCCGATGAATCTCGCCGGAGCCGAGATGACTCATACACAACTTATATTTCCTGGCCCAACTATCATTCTGGAGCTAACGGCGATTATCAAAAAATTACCCTTGTTGAACCCATTCACGAACTTTTAAAAAATCCCAATTCCCCTTCGGGAAGGATCGAATTTTTCCCAACGCATCCCCACGAAGGTGGAATTGGCGTGTCTTTGGGCAATACAAACGCGCGGGTAATTGCCCTTGGTAAAAGTTTAGTTACAGATCGTAACTTCAATCTGGTTGTAGCGATCGAGCATCATCAAGATGAACAGGGGAATATACTAGGACGAGGAGTAGCTAACTCTAGCTTCCATCATTTAGTAGATTACAACTGGGATATTAACAAAGGCTGTCCCACTTTTGTAGATGAGCCACCAGGAGATGGCATGAAAAAAGAGCCACGCGCTTTAGAAGATATCAAAACCTATGTGCGTAACGTCGCTTTCTGGCTAGCAAATTAATTTGAATTGAGTCATTCTCCCCTGAAACTAGTAGTCTGTCCCAAATACTAAGTACAGCATTTCATTAATTTGTAGCGAATTAAATTTGGTAATGTCAATGCATCGGCTGACAATGCCAATGCATTGGCTGACAATGCTAATGCATCGATTGACAATGCCAATGCATCGACTGACAATACCAATGCGTCCCCTTGCATTAAAAACGCTACGATTTTACGCAAAGCTGTAATAAGCACTAAAGTGCTTACTACAAACTTGTTTAATACAAACTTAGTGCGACAACGGTTGGGTGGGGTTTACGTTTCTCCACCAACCACTACATCTCGAATTCGCAGACTAGGGCCACCACAACCCACTGACAAACCGTTTTGCCCTCCCTTGCCACAACCGCCGGATTCATCCCAGTAAAAATCATCACCAATTGCCTCAATATCCGCTAAAGTTTGGAATACATTTCCCGAAAGCGTCACATCCCGCACAGGTTCAGCAATTTTGCCGTTTCTAATCATCCACGCTTCCCCAGCACTAAAGGTGAACATTTCCCCATTCGTCATCCCACCTAACCAATTACGGGCATAAACTCCTTCTTTGATATCGGTGAATAAGTCTTTGACTGGCGTTTTACCCCGTTCAATCCAGGTATTTGTCATCCGCACAATGGGAGTAAAGTGATAGTTGAGACAGCGGGCGTTACCCGTAGGCGCTTCCTCCAATTTGCCAGCGGTTTCACGAGAATGTAAACGTCCAACTAAAACTCCGTCTTTAATTAGTTGAGTAGTAGTGGCAGGCGTGCCTTCATCGTCGTAAAAATAGCTACCGCGATGTCCCTCTGGGGCAGCACCATCAAAAATTTGGAGTTCTTCTGGGCCAAACCGCCTTCCAATGGTCATGACTTCCAGCAGATCGGGGTTTTCATAAGCCATATCGGCCTCAGAAAGATGTCCGAAGGCTTCGTGGACAAACAAACCCGTGAGAATTGGGTCAATAACTACGGTGTAGGTATTGCCTTTTGCTGATGGCAGAGATAAAGCTGCGATCGCTCTTTGGGCAGCACTTTTGACCTGTTCATCCAAATCAGCTAAATCTTCGTAGGCTTTGCGAGAGCCTGTAGTTTCCCGTCCAGTTTGTACGGTTTCGCCATTTCTGGCGGTGGCGGCAAAGCGCATTTCCATATCCACCCAAGATTGCTCGATCAAAGTCCCTTCTGAGGTAGCAATGATCACTTTTTGGGCGCTGTCACCGTAACGCACTGAGGTAGTGGTAATCCGGCGATCAACGCTTTTGAGCAATTGGGCATAGTGATCGCACAATTGTTTTTTCTTCGAGAGTGGGATGTTTCGGGGGTCGGTGCCTTTTAGGGGTAGAATGCATACTGCTTGCACCGGGTCAACGGGTGCAAGTAAAGTTTCTTCATCACCAACCATCCGCGCAGCAGCGATCGCTTCTTCTATCCGATCCTTAATTGTCGTCAGTTGGTTAAAGCAGCTCAACCCCCATCCACCTTTATAGCAAGCGCAAATATGTCCACCAATGGAGATGCCTTCACTGAGGGTTTCTACCTTGTCGCCACGCAACAAGATATCAGTCGCTTCTGCTTCTTCAAGGCGAATCATCAGATAGTCTACACGCTCACAGTTGCGGGCGATGAGGTCAGAAAGTAAATTTTGTGCGTCAGCAAATGTAGTCGGCATTTCCAAGTAGTAACAATGACGAACTGCATTTATTTTGCAATTATTTGGGGAATTTCTGCTACTCAATGTTATAAGGTGACTGGGGACTGGGGACTGGGAACTGGGGATTATAATTCTTCCCAATACCCAATCCCCAATCCTTAGTCCCGCGCGTAGCGCTCTGACTCTTAGTACTTCCTTTTTTAGGGTGGGTAAGAACTGAATGATGTGCTAAGGTAATTAAGTGAGAATAAAATTCGGTTACAGTGTTTGTTTTTAGTATTGACAGGCTTTTCCCTTTTGGTCTTAACAAGCTTGTCTCCGAAATCTAAATCTCTACACACCTATGATTTTGGAGATAATGCATGTCAATTTATGTAGGTAATCTATCCTACGAGGTCACACAAGATGACCTCAACTCAGTTTTTGCCGAACATGGTACTGTAAAGCGGGTTCAGTTGCCTACTGACCGTGAAACAGGACGGCCACGCGGCTTTGCTTTTGTAGAGATGGGTACAGAAGCTGAAGAAACAGCTGCCATTGAAGCTCTTGATGGTGCTGAATGGATGGGACGCGACCTGAAAGTGAATAAGGCTAAACCGAAGGAAGATAGAGGTGGTTCCTTTGGTGGTGACCGTCGCGGCAATAGTGGTGGTGGAGGATACTCTCGAGGACGCTACTAAGCTTTGAGATAAAAAATTAAGTTTTAACGTCTTTAGGGCAGAATCATTATCTGCCCTTTTTGCGCTCCGGTCTACTGGATGGCTTAAAATTGCCCAGTACCAATTAAGTAGGAGATGAAAATGACCCAAGTATTTGTGGGCGAAAATGAAGGAATAGAGTCAGCCTTACGTCGATTTAAGAGGGAAGTTTCTAAAGCAGGTATTTTTCCAGACATGAGAAAGCATCGTCACTTTGAAACGCCTTTGGAAAAACACAAGCGCAAGGAAGTCGCAAGGCACAAGCAACGTAAGAGTAATTTCCGTCGGAATTGAGAACAAGCGATCGCATCTGATTAGATTCTTAGCTGTCGAAGAGGCGATCGCTAGCGCGATGCCTGCGGCGGCAAGCTACGCAAAAACAAAACCGCCCTAGCCACAGTCGGCAGAACGGTTTATTTACTCTTCTAACTGTGGTAGGACTTACGCAAGAATCCTTTAAAACTCCATTCCTTTGTGTCCTTTGCGTCCTTTGCGGTTCGTTTTTTCATAATTTTGCGTAAGTCCTGTGTGGAATCAACCAGATGGCAATTACCATCTGTCGGATCCAAGAGGGCAGTCCAGCACAAATTTGCTTCGCGGCGAAATTTCACAAATCCACACTTACTAACCCAAGTTTCAACATCACAACCACAGTCAGTAGATCACAAACTTTTTCCCAAAGGGCGATCACTTGTAATTTTTGTATTCAATGAGACTTTTTATCAGTTACTGTTTAAGCAAGTAGGTGGGGCATTGATAAGAATCGCTTATAAACAGATAGTAACTGAGTTTCTGAGAATTAGCCCGATGGAAGATAAATACCTTCAACAACTTCATGTATTTTGTCAACAGCTTGACCTAGAAAAGCCAACATTTGTTTGAGACTAAATAATTGACTATAAATTAATCTTCTACCTTTTCGCTTACGGCTAATTTTTAACCATAAAATTCTGTTATAGCTAATTGTTCTGATGGAAAAGTCAATTATTTTCACAAGACGATACACAACCCTTTCATTATTTCACTTCCTGAAACCGTTTAAAGAATGATATTATTTTTAATAAATTGTATATTTTATAGTACTTATTTGAACTGACTCATTTGTTAGAGATTATCTTTTGGGAAAAAATTTGCGATCTACTGACATTTTGGTTCCATTGCTACTTGCACGCTAATTAGTAGTTCTGCTGCCTGAGTTATCGGTGGGGGCGTAGTTGAAAAGTTATCTGAGGGTAGCTAGGCTCGGTAAGCATGGAGTGACTTGAAACTATTGCTAATAGCTGAACCCATCACCTTCATAAAGGTGTTGCGAAGTCCCACCGCCAAAGGGTTATTCAATTCGCCCATCTTGCCAGATTGCACGGACTGTTCGACAATCGCCTTAATACGGGGGAATCGTAGCGATTCATAGTGTCGAAAGGCACTAATCGGATCAGGTTGTTCTTTCAAGCATTTTGCAATGACACACGCATCTTCCAAAGCAGTGCAGGCTCCCTGCCCCATCGTTGGCAGCATCGGATGGGCAGCGTCACCTAGTAGCGTAACATTCTGCTGACTCCAAGGTTGAGTTGGAGGGCGATCATAGAGATCGGTCGTCAAAATATTGGCTTCGTCAGTGGCTGCAATCAACTCAGGAATGGCTGGAAACCAGTCTTGATAAATTCTCTCCAGCTCTTTCTTACGCCCCACTGCGGCATCCGGTTGTGCTTTCGGTGCAGTGGTTGCTGCATACCAATACATTTTTCCTTTACCCAGCATCATGAAGCCAAATCCTTTACCGCAGCCTAAAAATTCCTGAATATAGCCAGGACGGTATCTGTTCGGAACACAATCTGTCAAACCTCGCCAACTCTTGAAGTTGCGATAAGTGGGTGGTTCATCCCCTAAAATCGTGGCTCGTACCTGCGATCGCAGCCCGTCCGCACCAATCAGCGCCTCCCCTTCAACGCTCAAACCTGAAGCAAAATAGGCATGAACCTGATTATTCTGGCGCTCAAATCGCTCAAAAGTTTCTCCTAAAATAAGTTTTTCATTGGGTACATTACGCCACAAAAGCTGATGTAATTCAGCACGATGAATTCCGATAACGGGCAACTCAAAGCCATTGACCGCGACGTTCACTAACTTCTTGCCAGATTGTGAATTGAATTGATAGTTTGTGGTCAGATAACCAACCTGCATCGCTTCTTCTAATAAGCCTAAGTTCTTTAAGATATGGGTTGCGTTTGCCCAAAGTGCAATCCCAGCCCCGACTTCTCGCAGCTCTTTGGTTCGCTCGTATACGACAGGCTTAAAACCAGCACGACTCAAGGCGAGTGCAGTTGCAGCACCGCCAATTCCACCGCCGATGATGATTACTTTTTTCATAATTTCTCGGTTGAGCGACAGACTTGTCAGTTAGTTAATTTCCATCAAACAGGTTTTACGCATTCTTGTCAACTGACTGTTCATGCCAGCAAGAAAAATAGAATTGAAAGGAATAATTAAATAATTTTTTAAAATAATAAAAAGCTATGAACCCATATCTACTATGATCAGGTGCGGAAGTCAAAATAATTTGTTCACCTTTGCATTAGAGATTATTTATAATTATAAAAATGTCAAACGACATCAAATAAAAGTAGAACACTTTACTTATTTAGTTCATGATATAAAAGCCAATTTATCTTCTATCCATCAAAGTTATAGAAAAATAGAATAAAAATTAGTTATATGCTTAATAATAGCTGCAAAATTAAAACAATAAATAAAAAGCTAGTTCTTAGTTTTGTATTCCTTAATGTCTCTTTTATTCTATTCAACATATGGGTCAACCTTTGATGGCTACAAATTAGCCGTACTAGAAAAAGTGGAAGATTAATTTATTGTCAATTATTTAATCTTGAACAAATGTTAGCCTTCTTGTATCAAGCTGTTGATCAAATACATAAAGTTGTTGAAGATATTTATCTTCCCTCAGGCTAATTGTTAGCAACTCAGTTGCTACCTGTTCATAAGCGATTCTTATCAATGTCTTACCTATTTGCTTAAACAGCAGCCAAGAAAAAGTATCACAGACTACAAAATTTGCAGGTGATCGTCCTTTGGAAAAAAGTTTGTGATCTACTGACAGTCCGAGAACTGATAGAAAACCAAATTCTGAGTGCGATCGCGGCTGGTAACTATTCATGACTCACATCGGAATGCGAAATTTGTAGTATCCCCTTGACATTATATTGATTACGTACTACATTTGTAGTATAAAGAAAAAAGCCTCCTCAAAAGGCAAAATTAAAACCTCTCGAAACCTTAACAATTGCATAGATGCCACTTTTTGGGAAAACGCTATAGCAACTTCCTTCGGCAGTGCCCACTTTTGGGGCCGCGATTGGTGTTCAACTACTCCGAAGCCAACAAACGGACGGTTGCAGGATTTGGGTACCCTTTGCTACGCAACGCTAGCGCGAACGGGAAGGCAAAGCCTACAATTCCCGACGGCTCCACTAGACTTTACTGCGGTTGAAGTTGTGTAGACGCTTCCTTAGCAAGATAAGAGCATCGCAATTATGCTCTCCTTGGATCTGTAGCTCTAATGGTAGAGTTCCCGGATATCAGTTGTGCCCTGACAGAAAAAGCTTACATACTAGCTCAATGGTAGAGCGATCGTCTCTAAAACGATAAGTGCAGGTTCAATTCCTGCGTGTGGCACCACGACCAGCTTTTTCGACTTGCACGAGGTGTGAGTGTAACTCTCACAGGGAGGGTATCGGTTCAATCCCGATCAGATCCATATAATATCAATTCGTAATTAAAACAAGAGGTGATTGCAATGGTTCATATTCGATTTGAAGGACGTTCTGTTGATGTCCCAAAAACACAACTAGGAATTGCAGCAGGCATGAATGATGTAGCGGTGAAGGAGCGAGTTGCTCGGCATTTAGATGTAAATAGCGATCGCCTTTGTGCTTACGTAATTGATCGCCGTCCCAATGGTGATTTGATCATCCGTCCTGAAGCTATTTACGGTTAAAAATTCCTGGATAGATTCTTTAATGTCTTATTCTTTCCGCGCCCTAACTTGTAAAGCCTACACACCATCCGGCAACGGATATGCAGGTACCCTGCGGGAACGCTACGCGAACAAGTCCTGTCGCTCCCTTTGATGGGAGCGTAGCCAAATTGGTATAGGCAACTGTGAAAACTGCTTTGCTAACTTGTGCGGAATTTTAATTATTTAAATCGTATTTGTCTATAACCTTAACTCAATCACGTATCCAGAGGTGAGTTCAATGATGTTAGCTAACTCATGTTTAATAACAACTCAATTAGTACAACTGCATTTAAACAACGTGAGATATGAGCGAACATCGTTTGAGCGAGATTGTAATTGAGCGTCCTCGCGGTGGGATGAAAATTAGCCTCAAAAAGGTGACTGGCTTTAAAAAGCAATTAGACAAAATCACCGAGGACGCGAGTCAGGATGGATTGTTGAATCCCTACCTGATTAAACCAATAAATAAATCCAAGTATCTTTCAGATCATCTTGGTCCCCTGCGTCGGTTTTTACGCTCGAAAGTTGGACAGCCTTGGAATGACGTTTATAGCAAACTGTGTCAACGATTAGATCCCCATACAATGGCAGGACAACATGTTATCGATCATGTATGGGACTACGTTGAACGGTATGTAGAAATAATTGATGGTAGTTTTTATAGCAAGCCTTACCGAGGGTATCGAATTCAGCTAGATGCAAACCATTGCGATCGCTTCTATATCCATCCGGAAACTGGAATTCTTTGTGCAGCCGAGAAAGTACCTCGAAAGCAGAAGCTAAAGCAGGAACAAACTGATATTGTCATCATTGATAATTATCATCAATACCATAAGCTAAACGAGATTTGGTATTTAATTACCTTTGAAGATTTTCCACCGCCACCAACTGATTATGTGACAGATGCTGTCAAAGGTATAATTCATCGTTCTGCTGCGATGTATAGAGGTGAAAGGATTTACGCTGTTAGTAAACGGCAGTGTAATAAAAAGGAAATTCGATTTATTTTGAATCAACTTTCTAAAAACTAAAATTTTCACTTCGTGCCCTAACTGAAAAAGCTTACATACTAGCCAAATGGTAAGGCACTTGATTTGAGATCAAGCAACTATGGGTTCAAATCCCGTGTGTGAATCAACAGCTTTTTCGACTTGCACGAGGTGATCTTATTTTATTTCAACTATGAGTTAAGTGCAGCTCATTGGAGGTTGCTATGTCTATGAAAACTTTAGAAATTTTAGAACAACTCAAGTCTTTAACTCTTCAAGAAACCGCTCAATTAGTGAAGCAAATTGAAGGAGCCTTCAATGTTGATAGTTCTATACCGAAATTAGTTCGGATTGACAAACGTGATCAAGATGAGACTCAACCACAAATTCAGACAGAGTTTGATGTTGTGTTGGTATCAGTTCCAGCAGAGAAAAAGATTACCTTACTCAAAGTCATTCGCACAATCACCGGACTGGGACTCAAAGAAGCAAAAGACTTTGTAGACTCTCTGCCTCAAGTAGTTCAGTCAAGATTGAACCAAGAAGCAGCCCAAACTCTCAAGCAGCAACTAGAGGAAACAGGAGCGATCGCTTCTCTCAAATAACATTCTATCGGCAGTTGTTGCCGCGCCCCGATCGCAGAAGCTTAGATAATTTTGCACAAGTTATACACAATGCTTCTACAACTTGCGCGGTGACTTTATCGCCACGCGTGCAACATCTGCCTCCTTCAATTTTGAATTTTAGATTGCAATCCAAAATCTAAAATCCAAAATCCAAAATTCCTAAAGGAGGTTCCTATGAATACCGCAGAACGTGACCTGCGCCTGGAAATGCTCAACAGTTTGCTCACAACTCCTCACCGCAAACTTGAGCAAGTCGCAGAAATTCACAAGTTAATTGTTGAACTCGATCCAATTTTCTACGGACACCTGGCAGTCTGGTATCAGCGTCATGGTAATGTCCGCGACCATAAGGAAGTATTTGTTGCTCACTTGCTAACTAGCAATTTCACTGAACACCGAGATGCTGGATTTATGATGCTGCAAGAGTTTCCACCCTATCAGGTGGCTCGTGTGGTGGACTTCATGAAGCAGCAGCAAAACAAGCTGCCTCGTTCCGCTCGGACTGCGGTACGGCGTTACTTGAAGGTACGGGAGAGCAATCCGGCTGTGTTTGATCGCGCCGCTTTGCGAGGTCGTAAGGCAATGAAGCACTTATATGCTTCACTGCATATCAAGCCAAATGAACGGGCAAATGCGATTCTGTTTGGCGATACTCCTCCAGAGGGTTCCTTAGCAAATGTCCTGAAGCAGCTTGCTAAGGCAGAAAGTGCAGCAGAACAGGCACGGCTAATTGTGGAGTTCAATATTCCTTACACGATCGCAATTGGTGCGATCAAGCAACTCACACCAGTTGTGCTGGTGGCGTTAATCAACAGCATGTCTCCCCAAGAAGCGATCAACAACCTCAAGTCTCTCCAGACTAGAGGTGCAATGGATCACCCAGAAGTCAAGAAGCTGATTGATTCCAAGCTGGAAGAAGCGTCTAAGAGTGGGCGTGTCTCAGCATTCAAAGCACAGATTGCCGCAGACGCCGCAGATTTTGACGCAGACACCGTTGCCCGATTGGAAAAAGTGACTAATGAACAGGTGAAGCAGCGTGGTGCGATCGCTCGTCCAACTGCCTTACTGGTGGACAAGTCTGGCTCAATGGAGAATGCGATCGCGACGGGTTTGCAACTCGCTGCCCTCATCTCTGGTATCACTCAGGCAGAACTGTTTGTCTACGCCTTTGACACCATTCCTTACGCTGTTACGGCAAACGGCAAGGAGTTGACCGACTGGGAGCGTGCCTTCCAGCACATCAAGGCAGGCGGTGGTACTAGCATCGGCTGTGCATTGGAAGCAATGCGGAAGAAGAAGCAGGTAGTTGACCAGATAATTCTGGTGACGGACGAGGGTGAAAATGCGGCTCCTTACTTCGGTGAAGTCTACAAGACTTACTGCCGGGAGTTGGCGATAATGCCCAATGTGGTGATTGTCCGTGTGGGTACTCATTACGACTGGGTGGAGAGTCAACTCAAGCAGCAGCAAGCACCTGTAGATACGTTCACTTTCGCGGGTGACTACTACAGTTTACCGAACATCGTCCCACTTCTGACGCGCCCCTCTCGTCTGGATTTGCTGATGGAGATTTTGGACATGCCGTCGCCTGTGCGAGAGGATAAGTGAGGTTATAATAGCAAAACTGCTCATTAGCTAAAGTTAGTGAGCAGTTCTATTTTATAAAGGTTAACCAAAAAACTTGAAGAAAAGATTACATCGAACAAATGCTAATCGAATGAAAATATAACTAGCTCTTGTGAGACCATCGTGAATGCAAAAGAATATTATAAAACTATTAGTGAAGCAACCCATACGATTTTTGAAGTATCTGTTAATCATTGTAATTTTCTAGGAAAACTGTATGATTACTCAGCCTCAATTCAAGAGTGGATGGATGTTATTCCATCCAGTCAGGAAAAGCAGATGATTGATTATTCTCTTGAACAAGTAGAATTTAGTTGTCTATCGTTGCTGTCTGGGATGTATAGACAATCTTTCGCCTCTCTTAGGCTGTCTTTAGAACTCTTGTTCGGATCTGTCTACTTTTCTGCTTACAGATTAGAATACCTTGAATGGAAAAATGGTTCAAGAGATTTAAAATGGCAAACGATCAATGATGAAAATAATGGTGTTCTATCTCAGAGATTCTCTAATGTATTCTTTCCTGAGTTATCTACTCATATCAATGCTCACCGCAATACGGCTAATTCTGTTTATAGAGAACTTTCTGAATTTGTTCATGGTAACTACTCAACTTGGAATCGAGAAAAACCAAGTTTGTCTGTGAATGAAAATTTAATTGAACAATATAGACAAAGGTTTCAATTGATAAGCTCGACTTGTCACTTCCTTTTAAGTATGAGATACTTAAAGGAGATAGAGCCGCAAAGATTACATAAAATTGAAGTTCATGTGATGGATGAATTGCAATATATACCCGAAATACGCTTATTTTTTGGTGGTGCAGTAGAGGGAAAATGACGACAGGCTTTTACTATAGAACTGAGGACATTAGATCTGATAAAGTTCTTGATTTATTCGTTGGCAGTCAGCTTGATAGAGAGATAGTTAACCTTTTTAAATCACCTGTACCTACAGTTTTAGAAGGAAGTAGAGGCACTGGAAAATCTTTCTTGATGGCTGTTGCCAGAATAGAGTTAGAAAACAGTTTTAATGAATTAAAAATACTACCAGTTTACGTTGCTTTCCGAGGAAGTTCTCTAGTTCATACCTCAGATCCATTACAGTTCAGGCATTGGATGTTGACTAAAGTGATTAGAGAGGTTTTAAAAGAATTATGTAAAAAAGGACTTATAGTTAGCTCGTATGCTTGTTCTCTCCTTTCAGATAATACAAACCAGGATCAAACTCGATTAGAGACTAAGTTGGAGCAGATTGTAGATAACTATGAAAAATCCTACCAAAATCCAGGAAATACAGTAAATATAATTAACATACCTGATATTAGCGATGTAAGAGATGCCTTTGAAGATATTTGTATAACATTAGGTTTAGAACGAATTAGTCTCTTTTTTGATGAAGCGGCCCATGTTTTTAGACCAGAACAACAAAGACAATTTTTTACTTTATTTCGCGATTTCAGATCGCCCTACATCTCATGTAATGCCGCCGTATATCCTGGAGTAACTCATTATGGTAGTTTTTTTGAGATAACTCATGATGCTACATTTAAGCGAATTGAAAGAGATATTCTAGAAGCTGGTTATCTTGATTTTATGTGGGAGATTTTTCAAAAACAAGCAGATGAACCAGTAAAAATTGCTTTTGAAAAGCAAAGAAGTTTATTTAATACTCTGGCTTTATCGGCTAGTGGAAACCCAAGAATTCTTTTCAAAACTCTCTCCAAGAGTAACAAAGTTAATACTTCAGAGGTAGAATCTGTAGTTAGAAACTATTACCGTGCTGATATATGGTCTGAACATACGAAGTTAGGTGAGAAATACATAGGCCATAAAGCTTTAATAGATTGGGGCAGAAATTTTATAGAAACTCATATTTTAACAGCAATTCACAACAAAAATCAATGGCAAATTAAAGAAGGTAAAGAAGAACTGACGGTTTACTTTTGGATTCATAAAGATGTGCCAGAAATGGTTAAAGAGGCACTTCGTCTTCTCTGCTATACGGGAATTATTAGAAAAATAGATGATGGTGTAAGAAATAGCCATTCCAAAATTGGATCTCGTTATGAAATTAAGTATGGCTGTATCTTATCTCTTGCTCCCAATCCTCAATCTTATTCTGAAGTTCTTGGTAGAAATTTAGATATTAGAAGATTTAATGAGTTTGGAGCAACTCATCTAGCTTATCAAAGCTTGCCTCAGCAAAATCTCCAAGAAGTTCAAGATGAGGAAATTGCCATAATAGTAAGGATGCAGCTTCAGCAAAGTATTGATGTTCTTGATATAACCGATTGGCAAAAAGAAAAACTTAAAGGAGTTGGAGTAACCACTATCGAATCGCTGTTGTCATTAGACGAAGAATATTTAATTAATAATATTCATCACGTTGGATCTGTTAGAGCTAGAACTATGAAAAACGCAGCGACTGCCGAACTTTTAGAATACCTATCTGGTTAGGTTTGTAATTAAATAAACATAAAGAAGGTAGATTAAGTGGCAAAGATCACAATAATAACCCATCTATGATTTACATGAACATTTAATTAAAAAATGTAGGAAATCGCCCCAGAGCAAAATTTTGTAGTATATTGTATTATACTAAATATCCTGCGTGCCCCAACTCGTGGAGCCTACATACTAATACGAGAGGAAAGGTAACACTGCCAAATGCAGTGAGCGTGTGTGAACGGGGAGTACGAAGAACCTGGTAAGTCGGCTTAAAAGTAGCCATCCTTGAAAGAGTATGTAACAACTCACTAGCGGAGTTCCTTTGGATGTTCCAGTAACGAGGACTGTTTTAGGCATTGCTTTTAAAATGACGTTTTGATTCATTTATTCTTTTTCGTAGTTGAGTAATCGTAAAATAAGCAAACAATATCCCCAAAGGTGCAACAGTCGATGCCGATTCAGAAACACGTTTACTCTCTACTGTCACATTAGGGTCAGTAGCATCACCTGTGAAATAAACGTAATTAAAAGCGTTTTTATCATTAAGAATACTTGCACGTAAAAACAAACCACTCCACCGAGCAATTGTTTCAATAGCTACATCCTGATTAAGTGTAGCATTTATCGGGTCAGGAATTGCACCAGCAGGATTATTTGTATTTATGATACTAAAATGATTGGCACCTTTGATATTAATCAGTGCAGCGGGTGGATTTTTAATTTTGTCATAAGTTAAACTAGCCCGGAAAGGCAGCGCTCTGCCATCACGATCACCTTGCAGGAGTGCAACTGGTATTCCATCGTTGTTAATAGGAGGATAAACATCATTTTTATCGCGAAGATTACCACCAAAGAATGCTCCTGCTACAATTTGTTTGGGTCGTGAGAAAGAACCCGGACATGTTGGTGTTTGTGTCACCAAGCATAAATTTCCAATTGCAGATAATCCTACGATGCTGCCTAACGAATGACCTAATAATCCTACTTTCTCTGTATCCAGCTTGCCTACAATAGGTGAACTAGCATTTTCATTTTCAACTATAATTTGTTGTAAAGCTGTATCAATTTGGGTAGTTTGGGGTAATAATGCTTCGTCGCCATATGTTGGATCTGGACGCTTGCTGTTTGGCACCACTACTACAAATCCATAGCGTGCAACTTGTCGAGCGTAATTAGAGTAATTTGATTTGTCAACTAGTCCACCTTGTAGTAATAGCGCTACTGGAAAGGAATAATTGCTTTTTTTTAAGTCTGTTGGATTAGGATAGTAAATATCAGCTAGATTATTATCTCCGCTAATAGTAGTAGTGTAGTTAGCAACGTTGTTAAATACAGGTGTCGAATTAAAGGAAGAAGCAGACGCTATTTCATTAACACCCAATACGAGTAACAACGTGCTTGTACAAACTACTGACAAAGCTTTGATAGTCAACAAAATAGCTACTCCCTTTCTAAGCAACAAAACGTATTTATTCTAATACTTCTGTTTAAAGTACCATAACCCAAGTTGCTAGTTAGATAAAACGGGACAAAGAAATAGAGTAAAATCCCTTGCGGAGAGAAACTCCGAAAGGAAAATGATAAACGAAATTATTGCGATCTACTGTATCACTGACGATATCCTCAAAGCTATTGGACATCTTGAAGACAAGCGCAGAACAATGAACGATGCGTCGATTCTGACAACAGTAATGGGGGGCTTTATTTTTCAGTGGAAATCAGGAAACAGCGCGAGAATACATGGTAGACCACGGTCTAATGCCAAATATGCTATCAAAATTTCGGTTTAACCGCCGCAAAAGCGCGGCCCTATTCCCATGATTGAAATTCATCAATGGCGCTACGAATTAAGGAAGTTATTTGAGCGCGACGGGTTTCAAAGTTGGCGGCGATATAAATCAGCAGGATACCAACTAGTAAGCCAACAACCCATTTTAAAAAGGAATGCTGCAAGCTGAAAATTACCGATTGATAGATTGTAGTGATTAAAAAAGTGGCTGTACCAATGTAGAGAAAAGCCCGCACTCGCAAAGCTAATCCAGCAAAGATGGCGATAAGGCTGAAAATCCCCGGTATCCAGGCTGTATCTTGATGAAATAAAATTGCCCACCCACAAATTAAACCACTACCTAGCACTCTCAGAATATGACGAGATGTTTTGTACTCTGGTAGCTTCAGTTGAAAATCCACTTGAGCAATATAAAGCAGTGATAACCCAATTGGCGTTACATACCATAAAGAATCAGTTAGATGTAAGGAATTAAACCAACGGTAAAGTGCCCAATCAATGAGCGCCACACTAATATAGGTAAAACGGATGTTTTCACCCACCTTCGCGAGGAAGATGTAAAATCCAGCTGCGAGTAGCAAGGTAATGGGGTAAACTCGCACTCTGGTTTCCCATAAAATTATCAGTGGTACGATGTAGGCAGCTTGCTGCCAAGGTCTTTTAGACCAACCCCAACTTTCCCAAGGCAGGATGTACAGAAAATAGGCTACCACACAGGCGATCGCACCGTTCCAAGGAAGTAACGGCCCAGCCCAAAATCTTCCCACTGCTGTCTCGCGCCAATAAACTCTCATCCCGGCTATCTCTAATAAGCCGAGGTAAACCCACATCTCGGCTATTGTAATTTCTCCCAAGATGCTGGGGGAAGTGCGCGAATTTCGTCCTTGAAAGATGGCATAACGAATTAAAAATACCCCAGTTGCCAATCCCACCAAACGGTTAACTCCAATGGGAAGAGGAATGGCAGCTATTAATAAACAGCTACTCCAAGCCCAATGAATATGGGCAATTTCTGTTAGTTCTTGGGGAGTCAGGCGTAAGTAGCTGACAAGCCAAGGCGACAGAATGCGGTAAGCATACATGATACTAGTACCAAGGGCAGACATGGCTATCAATCCATCACCTAATGCTCCTCCTGAAGTTTGTAACATTTGATAGAATAAAAGTTCATAGGCAGAAATGGATAAGCCAATGATTCCTAAGTACAGCAGGGGTTTAAAGTTCTCGCGCCGTCGCCCCACGCCAACGATAATTAAAGCTACACCCAAAGAATACAAACCAGTCCACTCGGTGAAAGTGTCCAAACGCAGCAATACACTGAATGCAGCATAAATTAATGGCAAAATGTGAAAGCTGCTAGGAAGCCTTTCTAATCGGTATCGTCGTCGCCACCACTCTCCGACAAGTTGAGCAATTAAACCCAAGGCAATATTTGCGATCGCAATCCTAACAGTTGAGCGTTCCCCAAATCCAAACACCTGGGCAGTTAACAATTCTAAACACCAACCGATGCCATAAAATGCCCAATTTGTCGGTTCTTGCCAACTGCGATAAACAATGGCTACCAAAGTGATAGCAGTGGCAGCTAAGTACAAAAATCCCGAAGTAGTAAACCCTTGGTAAATCAGCACTGAGTGCAGCGTCAAACCCAACAACTCAAAACCACACAATGCGATCGCCCATTGATCACTGGCGGCTGCATATATCACTGCTAATTCGTTACCGCGCCGGCTCAAAACTGTCCGTGCTAACCAGAGACTTAGAATAACGATCGCTCCTGCGACAAACCAACCTGCTAGCGCGAGGCGAGGTAAACCAGGCACACCCGTCCATAGCAGCGCCCCAATAAAACTCAGAACAAATCCTTCTGTAATTAGCGCAGATGTTTGGTTTCGCAAATAGCGCGTATTTACGAACATCAGTCCCGCAGCCACAGCCAAACCGATTAATCGGGTTGATGGTAGCTGTAAAGTAAGTAGCTGGGCAACTCCTACAGCCAAGACACTCAAGTAACGGCTAGTAGTCTGACGCTCGATAATTGTGGCATTGGCAACACCTGTAAGAGCTAAAGGCGTAACTAGCCAAATAACTCCCCAATAAGCTCGGTCATCAGCAATGCTATACCAAGATGATTCTGCATTCATCCATAATAGGAATAAACTAGCGGCGGCTAGTCCTAAACCGATGTCCCATGCACTACCTTGCCATAGTCCTTCCTCTAGGCTAAATCTCCATTCTGCAACCATCAGAGCCAATAAAATACTTGCCCAAGCTTGTTGACTCAGGGTTGGCAATAACCAATTAATCGTAGAGCAAAACGTCAGCACCCCGATGATGTGAGTGAGATATATCAACACAAGAGATGAGGGGGAGCGGCGTTGAGTGACAAATGCGAGAGTGGTGGTGGAAAATAGCAGATTTAGCGATCGCAATGTGGGATTTCCTAAAGCGATCGTTGTTAAAAAAGTTCCAAATAAGAGGGTGAGCAGTTCGCCAAACTTAGCTAATTCTCGCTTTTCGGTGCGATACAGGCTATCTGTGAGCGCCACCATCAAAACTATGTAGGGAAATAAAGCTACCCCCAGTAACGCCCAAGGTTCATTTTGAGAATTGGTGAGTTGAGTGCCAATTGCGATCGCCCATTTGTGTAAGTCATCAGGTATTAACCGCCAAAAGAGCCAAATCGTCTGTAAGCCGATGGCAAAAACTGCTGCTAAGTCAACCTTGAAACTGTACCGCTGCAAGCGACTTCCCACAAACCACAAACCCAAACCACTTACAGCTATTGCTTGCCAGGGATAATTTACTACCGAAACCAGCCAACCCAAGAAGAGTAAAATGCCACCGAGTTCTTCCCAGAGTAAAGGGAATGAGGGAGATGAGGAGAATATTACTGTTACTTCCTCTGCTCCCCCTGCTCCTCCTCCCCTCTCCTTTTGCTGTGCTAACCAAGTCACCAACCAGCCGCAAATTCCAATAGCTAACCCCAACTGCGTGACATTTACCCCAGCAATAAAAATCGCCCGCATTAGCAGCACTATCAAGGCATAAATAATTACAGCAGCAGGTAAACTAATACTTAATCTTTGGCGTAGGCGTAGCCCATCGTAGACATCGCGCCGATCTTCCTGGCTGACAGTATTAGGCTGGTGGTAAAGATTGTGATAAACGGTAATGATTGTTGTGCCGATCATTGCCACATAAACGGCAATCAAGGGAAATCCTGATAATTGCCAACCCCAATGCAAATAACTCAGCCCCAGAATATTTACTAGAGGTAATTTACCGCTATGTAAATTAGCAAAAATAGTCCGATTTTTATAGAGTAAAACAGTAATAGCGGTGAGAGTAGGCCAAGCGATCGCAACTACAATCCAATCCACAGGATTTTGCCACAACCGAAAGCTATCCATTGCCCAAAAGTTCACTGGGACTAACAAAAGCGTAACAATCAGCAATGTCTGAGCCGTCAATCTAAGGTTGCTTTGCCTAGTCGCCCAAAAGCTTAATCCCCAGAAACTCAAAGTATAAGCAAATAAAACTCCATACTGTCCAGAAGCAGGAAACCTCTCCCACTGACTCGCAGCCAGTACCCCAGAGGACACCACTACCAGGAATACCCCTAGAAAAAGCAGCCAACGCACACTCAGTTCTGCCCCCAAGGACTGCAACATTGTGCTGATAAAATTGGGTTTAGCTGGTTTTTGTTGCAGTTGTCTACGACTATTAGATTGTAAAGCTGCTACAGACAACTGCTGCACGGGGTCAGAGGTTACAAACGCTACCTTTGTTTCAGCTTCAGCCTGGGGTTGCAACACCACCGTACAGACGAGAAACTCTTGGCATAGTTGCCTAACTTGGGTATCGGATATCAAACCTAAGCGCAGCCATATGTCCAGTCCTTCTAATAACTGAGGATGGGAAGATGGCAGTCTGATTTCAAATTTTAGCGGGTGGTCAAGAGGCAATGACATAAGCCGCAGCCATATGAGTATATACTTAAACTATGGGTTTAATTAAAGTATATTTTGGCTCTAATTGTGCCACTTATGAGGCTAATTGATATTAATTTTTAACCTACGAAAAATAGACTTCTTGCAAAAGTCCTGATTTTAGACACTTTCTGTGTGCCTCTGCGTCTCTGCGTGAGGCAAAAAATATTTATGCAAGAAGTTTAATATTCAAATACTAACTGTCTGCTTTTAGGTTCTGCATTGCAGTCTGCCAAACGCTAGATGCACCTCTATTTTTGGTTTAGGTGGATTTTGTTATTTTCCAGAGAAAGTCGTTGATCTGCTGTAACTTGGAGTTATAAATTTTCTCAATTCCAGCTTTTAAGAAGTCAGAGGGCTTGAACAAGAATATGTCAGTAAAGCCATTAGTAATCTCTGGTAACTTATTTGGTTCTACAATTTGAAATTGCACTTTTGGAGCAACTAGATGACCAAGCATTTGTATTGGTGGAAGTATGTTATCAGTATCACTAATTAAAAGTGGTTTATTACCTTGACTAATAATGTTAGCAATTTTCGGATATTCTTGGTATTTTTGAGGCAGGTTGTTCCACCAAATCTGGGCTTGAGAGTGGACGATACAAGATATAATTCCGCCCATAATTACTATAACCGCTACCAGTGACCAGAACTTTTTTTGCCAAATTTTAGTATAAATAGACGTGATCTTAGTGGTAAATAGGTAAGCAACAGCTAACTGTATACCTAAAACTGAAGGAAGTGTATATCGACTAGTAGCGTATCGCTTTTGAAAGACGAAATCTACTATTAGTAGGGGAAGCCCTACAGACCCAATCAAGGTTAAGACAAATAACCAAACTTCTTTAGAGGTTCTTCGACATAGAACATAAATTGAGTAGCTGATGAGAGCTAAAATAATTAAAATAAAAGGAATTAAGGCAATCTTAAGTTTTCCTGGATCGCTAGGGCTAATACCTAAATCAAGAAACGTCCGACTAAAGATACCAGCCCACCTTGCAACTGACGCAAATAATGTTTGTTTAGCATTCGCCCAAGTTACTGCTTCCGGCTGAGGGTTGGTAATAATAATCCACAGCCAAGGTACAAAAGCTATAAACCCCGCAAACGATGAGAGCAGATAATAAATCGATGTTTTACTGAATCGGAAGCGTTCGATTGCAACTACATAAATTCCCTGTGCAATAGCAACGAAGGTAAAAAATATATGACTATAAAACCCTAGTACCAATGTTGCTGTATAAATGCACCAACTAACCTTTGTTTTAAGACGCATGGCTCGCAGCAGTGCTAGGCTCGATATTAAGATGGCTACTATCCATAAACTGTATGCTCGTGCTTCTTGTGCATACACAACATGAACAGGTGAAACGGCTACTAAACCTATGGCTATCCACCCTATTAGTGAAGACTCAAATAATTCTTGACATAGCCAATAAAGACAAGGAAAAGTGAGCAGACTAATAAATGCCGAAAAGCTTCTTGTCACTGCTACAGAATTGCCAAACAACTCTACCCAAAACCGAGTCATCAAAATGTATAGCGGCAAAATCTGTGAGTCTTCTAAAATAAGTCCTTTAATTGTATCAATTGTGTTTTTTTCCGGATTGGGATACTGATATTTCTGCAAATCTTCTATGCTGATTAAACGACCATTACTTAATTGCTCATTCATTTCTGATTGCATATAGCTAGATATGCGTAATGATGAGAAAACTTCATCACCCCAATAAATTTTTTTGTCAATATTGAAGAAGCGAAAAAATATACCTAATACTAATAGGATGATGATTAAAAAACGTAACCCAGATTTAGAAATAATCCAGTTCTGTGACAATTGCTTTTTCATCCAATCTTCATCTCCTCAAAAACTTAATAAACTGTAGTAAAATTTTACTCTTATGGTCATAATCGTTTCCTAGTATACATTTTGGTTCCAATGCTACTCTAAGACGTATTGCAAAACGCTACAACTATTTTATGCTGCTCAACCGTCAGATTCAGATTAACTCATAAATTGCAAATTGTGGATGTTGTCACCCACTGTGATAAGTATGAATCACTAGATTAAAATATTTATATTCACGTTTTTAATAGGCAATTCAGACATTTTTAATAGCCAGTTGATAATGGCAAAACTAAATTATTATCTCAGAACATCCTAATGGAAAGATTAGGATTTATCTAAGCTATAAATTAAAAATATGTATTTTTAATTTATTATAGCTAATGGAATTTTTCAGGAGTTTAATTTAAATGGTTATCTGAAAGTTAACGCATTATCTTCATATATAAAATTAATGTCTAAATTTAGAAAAATTTTAGATTTGCCCCTTTTATAACTCTTAATATCTAGCATAATAGCAAGTAAATATCTAGATTTTTTCTCCAAATTTAACACTTAAACAGTATCAAAGTGTCTAAAAATATTTGAGTTAAAAATATTTTATATACCCAAAATGAGTTTCAATTATTTTGCAGTTTTTGGCAATAATCTTTGATACTAAATACAACAGTTATTAATTTCTAATCGTATAATATAAATTAATCGAAACCAAAAATATCTGTGTTAAAAGGAAAAAGATTTGATAAAGTTTAGATGAAAATACTAAAAATATACCTTCGAGTAGCATTGATACCAATTCTGTATAAAGATATGTCAAATATGTCAAACTATATGAGGAACGAACCGCAAAGGGCGCATTCGCCTCCGGTCTCGTAGAGGTAGAGAAGGATACAAAGAAAGAAATAAAAAGTCAAAAAGGTTTGGCGCAGCCTCACAAAGAAATGGTATGAAACCAAAGGTACGTTAACGTTTGTTTAAACCCCAACCTTGTAACACAGGAAGATCCTGAGTCTGGTTTATCGAGTAGACTAAGCTAGCGATCGCCTATTCATGACTTACCTAGTACAGCGGGCACGTAAATAAACCTACTATTCAAAATGGCGCAAGAGCAAGGAATATAATTCTTTTGAATGAGTGACTTTTACTTCTCTACCTTGAGCTGCGCCCTAAGTGTAGCTATGCCGCAGGCTTTACGGCTCGCTTCGGCAACTCTTAGAGACGCGCAAGGGACACTCAGGGCAAAACGCTCAGTACAAGTGACTTTTGACTTCCGCTTTGCAGTACTAACTCATTCTTTTCTTAGCCTGACGTCATTTTGCCAGCTTCTGTACTTATCCCTTCACTTTGTCTCTTCCAGTAATAGAATTAAGAACGAAGCCTTTGTAAAGCCTTCAACTATCAAAAGATAGAAGCTCTAGTAGCAGATTTTAGACAATGTAGAAAAACTAAAATCTGTATTCAAAGTAAGCTTGTAGCATCTAAACGCTTGTAAGATTTTTATGACTTCTCGTATTCGCTTTTTAATGTGTCCCCCTGACCACTATGATGTGGATTATGTGATTAATCCCTGGATGGAAGGGAATATTCACAAGTCATCGCGGGATCGCGCTGTGGAACAGTGGCAGGGACTACACCAGATTCTTAAAGAACACGCCATTGTAGACTTAGTATCACCCCAAAAAGGTTGGCCTGATTTGGTTTTTACCGCCAACGCTGGCTTGTTACTAGGGGATAACGTCGTCCTCAGTCGCTTTTTGCACAAAGAACGTCAGGGAGAGGAGCCTTTCTTCAAACAATGGTTTGAGGCAAATGGTTATACAGTCAATGAACTTCCTAAAGATTTGCCCTTTGAGGGAGCAGGGGACGCACTGCTGGATCGAGAAGGACGGTGGTTATGGGCGGGATATGGTTTCCGCTCAGAATTAGATTCTCACCCTTATCTAGCTAAATGGCTAGATATTGAGGTGCTCTCCCTGCGACTCATAGACGAACGTTTCTATCACCTGGATACCTGTTTTTGTCCTCTAGCAAATGGGTATTTGCTGTACTATCCAGGCGCTTTTGATTCTTACTCCAACCGCTTAATCGAAATGCGAGTCGCACCAGAAAAGCTAATCGCAATTGAAGAAGCCGATGCAGTCAACTTCGCTTGTAATGCGGTGAATGTGGATAGCATCGTGATTATGAACAGGGCGAGTGATGCTTTGAAAACCCGCCTTGTAGATGTAGGTTTCCAAGTGCTAGAAACGCCGCTGACGGAATTTCTCAAAGCTGGTGGTGCGGCTAAATGCTTAACTCTACGGGTGACAGAACCAGTTAGGGATGAAATTCATGCCAATGTCTCAGTAGAAAGCCGCGTCATTCGCATGGAAGGACACTTGCTAGATGCAGGCTTAATTAACCGTGCTTTGGATTTGATTGTAGATGCTGGGGGAAGCTTCAAAGTCCTGAATTTCAATTTAGGAGAACAGCGACAAAGTACTTCAGCAGCGGAGGTGAGGGTATCAGCACCATCCCATGAGGTGATGGAAGAAATCATCTCAATGTTGATTGATTTGGGTGCTGTAGATTTACCGCATGATGAGCGAGACGCCAAACTGGAGCCTGTAATCCAAGATGGCGTTGCGCCCGATGATTTCTACGTCAGTACGATTTATCCCACCGAAGTGCGGATTAATGGTCAGTGGGTGAAGGTGGAAAATCAGCGGATGGATGGGGCGATCGCAATTAGCCAAACTGCTAATGGCTTAGTCGCTCGGTGTAAGATACTCCGCGATTTAGAAGTTGGCGAACAGGTAATTGTAGACGTGTTAGGTATCCGCACCATCCGTAAAACTGAATCGCGGGAACAACGCAGCACCCAAGAATTTAGCTTTATGTCGGCGGGTGTTTCCAGCGAACGGCGTGTGGAATTAGTCGTTGAGCAAGTGGCTTGGGAATTGCGGAAAATCCGCGATGCTGGTGGTAAGGTAGTTGTCACGGCTGGACCGGTGGTGATTCACACTGGTGGCGGGGAACACCTAGCGCAACTGATTCGGGAAGGCTACGTGCAAGCGCTGTTGGCTGGTAATGCGATCGCAGTTCATGACATTGAACAAAATATCATGGGCACTTCTTTGGGTGTAGACATGAAGCGGGGTATTGCCGTGCATGGTGGACACCGCCATCACCTCAAGGTAATTAATAGTATCCGTCGTTATGGCAGCATTCCCAAAGCTGTGGAGGCAGGGGCAATTAAAAGTGGCGTGATGTATGAATGTGTCCACAATAATGTGCCTTTTGTGCTTGCTGGGTCGATTCGGGATGACGGGCCTTTGCCTGATACCCAAATGGATTTGATTAAAGCCCAGGAGGATTATGCTAAACACCTCGAAGGTACGGAGATGATTTTGATGCTGTCATCAATGCTGCACTCCATTGGTGTGGGGAATATGACTCCGGCGGGGGTGAAAATGGTATGTGTGGATATTAATCCAGCTGTGGTCACTAAGTTAAGCGATCGCGGTTCTGTAGAATCGGTGGGTGTGGTGACGGATGTAGGGTTGTTTCTCAGTCTTTTGATTCAGCAGTTGGATAAGTTGACAAGTCCCTATGTTTCTAAGGTACGTTAACAGACGTAGACGCAAAGCGGCTAGAGGGTACCGCAAAGAAGAGGCAGCGCGTTGCGGGGCGGGGGTTGCCCCCGTTGTAGCGACTGCCGTTGCAAAGGACGCAGAGAGAGGGAGATGACAAGAGTAGCTTTCAGTGAAGAATTGCAGGTTAATTGGGTCAGCTTGATTGCTGATTTTATGTTGGCGGGGATGGTTTTTGGCCCGCCAGTGGCCCCCTTTCTGGCTGCGTCTGGGGTGTCTTTGCTTCCTGGGATTGCGGACATCATTTATTTCATGGGTAATCATGTATGTCCGCAACCAACTATGGGGTTAGATTTAGCACCACCGTTTATTATGGCTGTATGTATGCGCTGCTATGGCACTGTCATGGGTTTGTTGATTACTCGCCTATTGTATGGGCTAACTGGTGGTAAGGGATTTTACTGGTTAAGTCAGTATGGCTGGAGTGGTGTGGCGATCGCAAGTGTGATGATGATGGCTTATCCTTTGGAATTGGCAGCAGAGGTTTTTGGTTTGTGGAGTTTTAATAATTATCTGGTTATGCCTTTTGGGTTGATTACGGGTTTGGCGTGGGGATTGTTTACCATGCCGATTTGGCACGCGTGGCAGGCTGCTAAAACCAGCTTGCGTTAATTGTAGAGACGTTGCATTCCAACGTTTCTACTGAACAGTATTGCTATAGTTCCCCCCTTTTTAACTAATTCTGTCGGTTTAAGTCAAGAGCAACTAACAAGTGGCAAGTTTTGTGGTTCTTGTCTTTATCCCCGTTAGAAAACTTAATTATAAATTACGAATTATTTTAATGGGTTATCGAAGATCCTTACTTTTCACGTTATGTGGAAAAAGCCCACAAAAAACCTAACCCCCTAACCCCCTTCCCGACACGGAAAGGCGGAAAATTCAAAGTCTCTTTTCTAAAAGGAGAGAGATGAAGAAGAGAGGTTTTCCAGATACCGTGAAAAGTCAGATCGAAGATCAAGCCTTAATTGAACCATATTGATTTATAAGACTGGGGGCTGATTTATGTTTACGTTTCCGCCGTAAGCCTACACTTAATGCTCCAAAAGTTAATGCAGCTAATGCAAAATTAGGTTCGGGAACACTGGCAATAGTAGACTTCTTATCCCCTAACAAATCGGAGATTCCACCAAACTCGTACAACTCTAATTGATAGCTAAACAAACCGTCTGAATCACCGATAAATTCTAGAGGTGCTGAAAATTTTAGCACAGTGCCATCGAGGCTGTATGGTACTGAACCCCGAATCTTACCCCAACCTCCTGAATTTGGTTCCGATGCGCCAATTGAGAAGACATCACGTATCCGAACGTCACCTGCAACGTGAATTTCTTCTCCGCGAATAATTGACTCAAGTTCACTATAGTATGGAGAACCTCTAAATACAGGCAATTCCCCATCTGCATCAATAAAGTATTGGAAAGAGTCGGCTTGCCTGCCGACTTGATCAACTGTGAAAAAGTCCGGCACTCTATTAAAATTTATAGTAAATAACACTTCTTTAGCATCAAGATTTACTAGGGCTGACTCTGATTCAATTAATAGTACTGCCTGCGCTATTTGCCCTGTGCCCAAGGCAATTAAAGCTGCTCCAAGCATAGACACTGAGAAATTTTGGATATATGTCATAAAAATTACTTTATTAACTGGAGGATGACATCAAAATAATATAGCAAATAACATATTAATTAACAGCTATGGCAGTAATTTCACTGAAAATTTATGATAATTTTACATAAATTTTAACAAATATCGTACTACCTCAAGATAGCAGATACTAAAGCATAAAACATTCTGCTCCTCTGCTCCTGAAAACCGCTATAATCTAAAATTCTCTGAGAAAAATTATTATTGTGGTGATGGGCAGGGAAGAAAATGCGACAGCAAATGAGAAAGCAAAATGCTTATACACTAGTACGTCGGGCGCGTAAATAGCGCAAAGTCGAGCCAGTCCGTTGGTGGGGTTCCCCCACTTAAAGGAACTGGCGTTGAGCGGCGGTTCCCGCCGTTGGCGTAGCCTGCCGTAGGCATCAGTTAGCGCAGCGTAAAGCCTACGGCATAGCTTCGCTTAAAGCGACGCAGGAGCGTCACTTTGCAAGACGAGTAACCATTTAAAAACTCTAAAAATCCCATTCTATAATACTTTTGAACGAGTGAGTTTTAAGTAGGTAGGCACGATAAAACCGACATATGTTTAGTTTTGTAAAAATGGTGAAATAACGTATTTGTAAGGTATCTACTGAACTTATATTTCGTTACATATTTGGAAATTTTCCCGCCCACTTACTTCGGCTACGCTCAGTACAAGTGGCTTTTGACTTCCGCCTTGCGGTACTAGGTCAACTTATTGCCAAACAAGGATGGATTTTACTCACTGGCAGTAAAAATGTAGGGATAATGGATGCAATAAGTAAAGGTGCAAAATCTGGTGATGGTTTAACTATTGGTATTCTCCCCAATGATAATCAAGATGGATTTTCTCATCAGTAGATATTGCTATTTTCACTGACATTGAAAATGCTAGAAACAATCTTAAGGCGAACAGAATTTTATAAATAGAATTAATCATACACATGTATAAAAAATATTCTTTTTCTAAATATATTTTTATTTGCTTATTTTCAACTACTTTGGCAGTGACTTCTAATTCTCTTCAAGTAGAAGCAAAAAGTAGACCTAAAGAAAAAATATTGCAGGGCGAAAATTATGAAAAACTAATAAACCAGGGACAATTACGTACATACTATATATATACACCAAAATCTTACAACCCTAAACACGCAATGTCGTTAGTTTTAGTGTTTCATGGAGATAGTGGGAGCGGTAATTCCATTGCTAAAGTTTCTCGCTTCAATAATTTAGCAGATCAAAAAGGGTTTATTGCAGTTTATCCAAATGGACTTGACCATCAATGGAGCTTTACAGGTCACCTGAGAAAAAAGGTAGATGATATTTCATTTGTAGCAGCTTTAATTGAACATATAGAGCGAATTAGAAATATCAACAGCCGTAAAATCTATGCCACTGGTTTTTCTCAAGGTGGAATACTCACTCAAGCTTTGGCCTGTAAGCTGCCTAATAAAATTGCTGCTTTCGCATCAGTAGCTGGCTCTCTAACTGCTCGATTTGTGCCCAGTTGTCATCCTTCAGTTTCTGTATCAATAATGATGATTAATGGTACGAAGGATTTAAGTGTACATTATGATGGCGATCGCATTAGTCAAAAAGAAGCACTTGTTTCTATTCCAGAAACAGTAAATTTTTGGCGAAGGCATGACCAATGCGCTTTCTCATCTCAATTTCAAAAGTTAACTGGGACTAAATCTAGTAATCGCTTGCGAGTCAAAGCTTTTCGTTACTCAGGTTGTAGAAACAACTCAGAAGTCTTGCAGTTAGCTATAGTCAATGGTGGGCATTTCTGGCCTGGTGGCACTTCAAGCGATACTAAATTAAATCAGTTAAACATTCAGCTTGGTTTTAATGCCAGTAGGGCAATTTGGAGCTTTTTTCAACGCCACAGTTTGAGTAGTTTAAGAACGATAGCAAAACCCAATTTTTAATTGCAGAAGCTAATGCTAAAAATAAGCGGCTGGGATTTTGGCAGCAATTAAAAGTGCGGCAACAACTCAACCGCCGAGAAAACGCTATTTCCCGTTCTATTTACCACGATGAGCATAACTAAGGATTTCTTGAGCATAAAATAGTAGTTATTCTATAATTTTAATCGTTCCATGCGATTTGGGTGTGATTGCTTTCGGCACTGCACTATGAATGTACGATCGCAATGTTGAAGCAATCACTTTTTTTAATAGTTTAATCTGCACTTGCTTCTGTTTTAATCAACGTCTACCTATTTTTAAACCTGTAAAATATTAAGTATCAAAGTTTTGTTAAATTTGGGAAAATCAGGAAAAATCTATCAAAGGTAATATTTCCAGCTTGCTTGCGTAATTCTACCTTCTAATATGCCTGACGATAGAAGACTTAAGACCAAGACTAAAGCTAGTTTTTATATAATTAACAAATAAATTGGAAAAAGTAGCTGGAAATGAATATACAACTTCAACAGTTATTAATACAAGCAATGGCAACATCTATTGATGAGCCACTAATTGATTGGCAATCAGAAAATCTTCTAAAAATATTAGTATTTGTTTTCATATTAGGTATAGCAATTGCAATAAATATTATTAGTAGTAAAGTGGAACATGCAATTATTTTTGCTTTTGTATGCACGCTCATTTCTGTGGCTTTTCTAATAATTAAATAATCATAACTGTCAATCAAAATTCCACTGGAATAATTGATTTTTTGGTATTCGCTGACTCCTCTCAACTAGCCACAAGATTACATAATTTTATGTGAGCATTTGTTTTCCAGGAAATGAAAGACCTGCTTTTTACCATATATTGACAAGCATCGTTTGGCAATTGAATCACTTGGGACTATTTGACGTTATCCAGATTAGACAACGAAATGCCCAGTAACCTAATAGTGCGATTCTCCAAATCAATTGACTCAAATAGCCTTGTGGCTATCATGACTATCTCATCCAATTCACCGATTGGAGTCAGCATACTATTCTAGAAACAATCAAATAATATAGTACATTGGCACTATCAGATCTCTTAGTTTCGGCCGTTGAGTTCCACAACAAGCAGCCGCATGGAAAAGAAAGTATTTACCTTGCCACGCTCAATCAAAACTAAAACATTGCGATGATTCAATTACATTAATGAGGCGAATAAAAGCTCATTTATTTTGAAACTGTGGAAAGCTTTGCAACCATGTGAGCACGAGATGAAACCTCAAGCTTGCGAAACATTCTTTTTAAGGCTTGCTTGACAGAGTTTTCAGTAATCCAAAGTTCAGCACTAATTTCTGCATTGGTTTGTCCTTGAGCCACCAAGGAAGCAATTTGCAGTTCACGAGCTGTTAAACGCTCTGTCTGTAATAGTAGGTGTTGTGTAGGCGTAGCTCGCCGTAGGCATCGCGTCGTTGCCACCCAAGTTGAAATGTGTAGACAAAGCGCACTCAAGTCTGTCAGGTTTTGTGAGTCGAATGCAGGCATTCCTTGCTTACGGGTAAAACCTATCACGCCGACTAACTGACCAGTGCTGACAATTGGCCCTGCCATCACGTGCCAGTGGTCAGCACGAGGACAAATCAACTTCCACGTCTTAGGTTCTACTACCAAAGCTTCATGAACAGGAGCATGGTGTTCTACCAAGTAGGGCACAACTGGATTGGATTGAGGTGATAATGCAATTTGCAGTGCTTTTGGGATATTGCTGTCAACTAAAGAAGTTTGAGCAAACAAAAACAGCCCACATCGTGTAGCTGAAAAATACTCACTCATTTCTGTAGATATGTGCGATCGCAACGTCTGTTCATCTTTAGCTTGAGCAATTGCATGAAATAGAGCGATTAAAGCAATCATGATTGGCAAAGTGTACCCGTTTGAGGTCTAGGCGCAATATAGCAACCAGACCTATCTTAGCTTTAGTCACATCAAACCGCTTCGCGGAGTCATTAGTCCGAAGTCAAGAAAGTTTTTTTTCGCCCACTCTCTTGCGAGGTATGTACCAAAAAACTCTTTATCAATGACTAATGACTAATACTTCTCTACCTTGGGCTACATTCGGCAACTCTTAAAGACGCACTCGCGTTCGCTCAGTACAAGTGACCAATGACTAATGACTAATTTGTTTGCTTTTTTTGGATTACTTTACCATGACTGTAAATTCTGGCATTGATGACACACAAATATCCGTGCGCTGGATTCAAATCAGTTTTTTTATCGCAGCAGTGTTTTTCAATCTCTGTTTAGCAATCCAAGTATTCAGTGTTGGACTGGCTTACTTCTACAACTCTGATTGGTGGAACCTACATATTTGGCTCGTGCGAGGATACAGCGGACTCTCACTAATTTTGTTGATATGGGTGTTTTTGATTCCGTTTCCCCCAAGAGTCCAGAGCCTTACAGCAAGTATCCCCGTGCTGCTGGGACTGCAATTTCTCACAATTCACTTGAAAACTTCTTTTCCTTTAGCAGTGTTCCACCCACTCATCGGCTTTTCCTTATTCTCTATTTCCACAACCTTAGTTCATCAGATATCGCACATCGTATTTCCCAAGCACAATCAAGACTAAATCCGAAAAGGAAACACAACTTTTAATTCTTTTAGCGTGATTACAGGAGAAATATTAAGTGTCCCAATACGCTCATCCATCCGTTCTCGTTGATACCCAGTGGCTTGCAAATCATCTCAACAAGCCAAATGTCCGCATTATCGAAGTGGATATCAGTCCAGAGCCGTACAAAAATGCTCACATACCTGGCGCTGTTTTCTGGAACATCTTTACAGACTTACTATTGCCCGATTTAAAGATGAATTTGGATGTGATCGCTTTTGAGAGGTTGATGGCACGTTCAGGCATCACTAATGACACAACAGTGATTGCCTATGGCAGTTATCCTGGTATAGGAGCCTGGATTTTCTGGTTGTTGAAAGTCTTTGGGCATGAGAATGTACGAGTTCTCAATGGCGGCTACCAGAAATGGAAGTCAGAAGGTCGTCCACTAGCAACTGAGTTATCTACGTTTCCTGACACTGATTACCATGCCAAAACTCCTGATGATCGTCTCAGAGTATTACATAATGAAGTTCAGACATCGATTGGTCTAGGCGATGTCTACGACGGGCTACGCCTACGCGTGTTGTTGGATGTCCGAACACTTGAAGAATATTCTGGTGAGTGGTTTTTCAATCAGCCACCAAAAGAAGGTGAACTCACCGGGCATATTCCAGGTGCAGTGCATCTTGAGCATATCTTAACTCTCAACGAGGATGGAACTTTTAAATCATTCAACGAATTGAAAAATCTTTATAACAGTAAGGGGATTACGGTTGATAAGGAAGTGTTTCCCTACTGTGCCATCGGTGGGCGTTCTGGATTTACTTGGTTTGTCTTGAAGTATTTATTGGGCTATCCGAATGTTCGGAATTACGATGGCTCTTGGAATGAGTGGAGTCGCCTGCCTGATGTAGCCATCGAGAGGTAGTGATAGTTACTTAAAAATGGCGCTGTCTAACAAATTCACTATACCGAAAAGTTCTGCGATGCCGAGTTTAAGTAAAACACTTTTTGTCAATCAATTAAAATACTCAAGAAAAGTAAAATAAAAGTCCATCTTCTTGTTTAAGAAAGGGATGTTAAAAACAATAACATCAAATAAAATATCAGGTAGTGAATCGAAGAGCTTGGAATGGTATATCTTTGCTTCTATGCCATTTTTAAATGCATTAAGTCGGGTACAAAATATCCCACAAAACCCACTTGTCCAACAAGAAATCTTGTGAGATAAAATACAATTCTCCCTTGATTAAGGTAAATATTGAGCCTAATCACTACCTGTGCCACTGAAGCAACTCCCCTTTTGCGATCGCATTTTAGTACTAAGACAAAAATAGTGATTATTTCGTTTTATAGCTACGGATTTATACTTAATTTATTTTCCAACTTAAATTCGAGTTGATAATGTATCGAAAAAATATCTGACATCAGGTGATGTAAATTGATTTTTTATTGCTTGTGAGAAATCCGGGCTAAGTAGGTCGGCGTAAAAATTTGTCGTTTGGATAAGGCAGGAGAGAAGAAAGCTTTAGCCTATTTAAGTCCACCAAACAACGAATGGGCAAACAAAGCGGCTTGAGTACGATCGCGTAAATTCAACCGACTCAGAATATTGGTAACATAATTCTTAACAGTATTTTCTGAAAGAAACAGCGATTCGGCAATTTCACGGTTATTGGCTCCACAAGCAATTAACCGCAATACATCTAATTCTCTGGGTGTAAGTTGCGCCAATTCTGGAGGGGGTTCCACGGACGGGACAGGTGCGGCAATAGGCATAAGTGCTTTCTCAAACAATCCTGGGCCGAGTAGGGTTTGTCCCTTGTAGACGGATCGAATTGCCAACATTAGTTCATCAGGTTCGGTGTCCTTGAGCAAATAGCCCTTTGCACCCAGCCGCATTGCCTGGTAAACATACTCATCATCATCGAAGGTGGTGAGGACGAGAACCTTAATCTCAGGATATTGTTGAGCGATCGCCTTTGTTGTCGCAACTCCATCCATTACAGGCATTCGGATATCCATTAGCACAATATCAGGTTGCAGTGCCGCAATCACCTCGAGTGCCCGTTGCCCATTCTCCGCTTCACCGATTACCTGCATCTGGGCATTCGACTCAAGCATACTCTTAAGTCCCTGGCGAATAAGATGCTGATCGTCAACTAATAAAATCCGAATCATAAGCTAGCTTTGATAGTGGCAAAGAAACAGAAATACAGCAACCTGTTCCTAGTTGGCTGTGGAGATTCAACTGACCGCCCAGTGCAACCGCCCGTTCTCGCATCCCTTGTAGTCCAAACCCGGTTGTATTTTGAGTAGGGTTAAACCCTTTTCCATTATCTTCGATTGACAAATGAATCATCCCAGCGTGAGCCAGTAGTCCAACGGTGACACTCGTTGCCTGAGCGTGTTTGCAAATATTTGTCAGCGATTCTTGCACAATGCGATAAAGGGCGGTGTTTACTTCTGTTGGTAAAGTGTGCGGTAGATCAATTTTACAGGAAGGTTCAATACCTGTGGTTTGCTGAAAATCTGTCAGCAGCTTTTCAATGGCAGATTTGAGAGATTGCCCTAGCAAAGGATTTGAACGCAAAACAGAAAGCGATCGCCGAATTTCCAGCAGTGCCTCAGCCCCTAATTGCTTTGCTTGTTTGAGAAATGTCAATGCTTTGTGATTATTTGATTCCCAGAACAACAGGGTGTTATTAATTTGAATGGTTTGGGCGGCTAGAGTGTGTCCCAACCCATCATGAATTTCGCGGGCAATTCGGTTGCGTTCTTGCAAGGTTGCCTGATCTTCAATCCGTAGCGCATACTGGCACAATTGTTGATTGGTTATCTCTAATTGCTGATGGGCAATTTCTAACTGCTCTCGACTTTGGCGCTCTGCAAGCAGGGCATTAATTAACAACAAAGCGAATACTAACGTTAAGCTAAACAATAATATATTACTTAATCGCCAATCCCAAGACATAGCGATCAAATCTGGCATAAAATTCTTAGGTACAATCGGTCTTGACAAAAGCAGTGTTCCATAAGTAAGCAGAGATAAACCCAAGACAAGCAACTGTCCTGATTGCTTAAATACCAGACAACTCCGCATCACCAGTACCAGACACAGGAGGAAAACGGAACGACTAGATAAGCTATGTTGAGTTGTTGGCAGCAAAATTAAACCGAATTCCAGAGCTGTATAAAGTAATTTTGTTTCCAGCTTCACCATTGGTAGTCTCAAGCCCATCAAGCTGAAAGTTGCGATCGCCACAACTCGTAGCGGCAACGACCAGGACAACTCAAACGGCAGCAGAACTTCCATGAACATTGCCGTGGCTAATAACAGCCACTCTAGGTAAAGCAATAGACGAAACGATGGGTAGGTCAAGCGAACCATAGAACTGTTCCAACTCAATGGTCTTTGTAACAAAACCATAGGTATTTTCACAATTTTAGGATGAAACTCTTCTTCCTTATATAACGAATCTGTCTCTAGTATCGATAGAGCCATTTCGACTGATTAATTATTTCTAAATTAGGAAAAAAGTCACAATAACTTGAGTACTTTTTTACTGGTCAGGTTAGGAATTCTAGCTCATGCACAAACCCATCCCAACTTTTAAGATTAGCTGGTGTGAGTAAAGCAGTAACTTTTCAAACATCTTTTAAACAGTCACTGAAGAGGAAAAGGGGCAGGGGGCAAGGGAGTGAGTTCAAAAACTCGTTCACGAGTATCGAAGACTCATTAACGAGTATCAAAGACTCATTAACGGAGTTCAAAGACTCGTCAGCGAGTATTAAAGACTCATCTCCAATCCCCAATGCCCCCTGCCCCCTACCTCTTTGGTCAGAACAGTCGGATTACACACAACAAAAACCAGAGAAGTAAATGATTAAAAAACAGATAATTTTACCAACCTTGCTACTTGCAACTATCTTTATTGGAGGAATGACAGGTTGCACTAGTTCTAAGTCTCCAGATGTGTCTCAAGGGGACAATGGGACAAAGGTATCTAATACTTCTACGACAAACTCTCCGGCATCGAATACGCCAGAACGCGCCGAAAAGCGTGAAGCAGTTCGCAAGCAAGTTGAGGCAGTTCTAACCCCAGATCAAGTAAAGCAATTGTCAGCGAAATTGCAACAAGGTGAAAAAATGCGTAAGGCAGTGTTGAGCCTGAATCTCACGACTGAACAAAAAACTAAAATTCAGGATATTTTTAAGACTGCCTATCCCCACCGCAAAGGGAAATCTCAAGATAATTCTTAGTAGTTTTCTCAAAACAGAATTCAGTAATTAGTCATTATAATTCAGAAGTAATTATGTACGTCTGGGGATATTCAGTCCCACAGTGATTGCATTCTGAATTCTGTATTATTCTTCAATAATTGAAGTATGTTAAAGCAAAAATTGATTGTCAAGATAGAACTCGCCGTTATTGCCGCAATCCTAGCAGGAACAAGTTTATACGCTTCCAAAGCTCTAGGTAAACCCCAAACTAGCCCCCAAAAACTCGTGGATGAGGTGTGGCAAATCCTAGATAAAAATTATGTTGATGTCAGCTTTAACCATCAAGATTGGAAAGCAATTCGCCAGCAGTATGTTAACCGCTCCTATAGTTCCCAGAAACAGGCTTATGGGGCAATTCAAGAAATGGTGGCTAAATTAGGCGATCGCTACACGGAGTTTTTCGACCCCCAGGAATTTCAAGCCCTAAATAACGACCTTTCTGGCAACCTCAGTGGTGTAGGGCTGGAACTGGCACAGAATGAAAAAACTAAAGCCTTAACCGTTATTGCCCCGATTGAAGGAACGCCTGCTTTTAGGGCGGGTATTTTGCCCGACGATGTAATTGTCCGGATTAACGGTCAAATAACTCAGGGGATGAAAATTGAGGATGCCGTGAAGCGGATTCTTGGCCCAGCGGGAACTAAGGTAGTACTCACGATTCAACGGGGTAGCCAATTGCAAACTTTCAAACTTACCCGCGCAAATATTGCTATCCATCCTGTAACTTACAACACGCAAACAACGCCAGTAGGTAAAATTGGTTATATTCGTTTGCCAGAGTTTACGCAAACGGCGGCTAAAGAGATGCATCGAGCAATTCAAGCATTAGAAAAACAGCAGGTGCAGGGCTACGTTTTGGATCTGCGTTCAGACCCAGGTGGACTTCTGGATGCGAGTTTGCAAATTGCCAGTATGTGGTTGAAACAAGGGGCGATCGTGTCTTTGGTAAATCGAGACCAAGTTAAAGATAGTTACAAGGCGTCGGGACATCCTCTCACCAACAAACCCTTAGTGATACTAGTCGATAAGGGATCTGCCAGCGCCAGCGAAATTCTATCAGGAGCGTTACAAGATGACAATCGCGCCACGTTAGTAGGGACTCGCACCTTCGGTAAAGGTTTAGTTCAATCTGTAGAGCCACTTTCTGATGGTTCAGCGCTGAAACTAACGATCGCCAAATACTACACACCTAAAGGTCGAGATATCAATCATGTAGGCATTGTACCAGATATTACTGTGGAGTTAACTAAGGCACAACTGAAAGCATTAGTGCAAAACCGAACCTTGGGGACATTAGCTGATCCTCAGTATGCTAGGGCGGTTGCTGAAGAGAGCAAATTGATTCAGTCTGTGACCAATCATGTAAGTTTACAGCGTGGCGAATAAGTGTATGGAATACTTTTGACAATATCTACTATCGCCACTTTCAATCATGTCAACCCGCAAAGCCCAACGACTTCAAATTTGTGAACCAGTCCCAGGTCTGCAAATCCTGGTTAAACTCAGTAACACTCCCCTAGTGCGGACAGTCATAGCTACTGTTACCCACCATCAACTCGCGATCATCGGACTTGCATTTGTTGTCACTCTGGTTTTTGCTATGCGGGAAAATGCCCCCTGGCTGACAGTGCCTAAACAGGTGGCGATTGAATTCTTTTCTGCTGTATCCCAGTCCCTAGCTGCTTTATTGGGGGTGTTAATTGTTTTCTTGACGTTTAATAGTCAGTTGATCGCTCAAAGGCAGCATGAGGACTACTATACACTTCAGATTCAGATTGACCAACTCATTCGTCTAACTCAGTCTCTTCCCCCCGAACTCAGTAATTTTGCTGAAACTCTGATAGCGTTAATTAACTATTTAGTTCCCTTGCATTTAAAAGATTTACCAATTTGGGCAACTAGTTCCCAGATGCTACCTTTGGACAAGCTTTTAGATAATTTCAAGAATGAATATGAATGGGCGCAAGTGCAGCAACAATGCTCCTTAGCTACCCATCTGCACCGACAACAAATTTTACTTGTCATCAATAACATCGAAGAAATCTTAGAGGGATTTTCCAGGCTTTACAATCGCATCCTAGAGATGAGCCGTTTCATTCTTGCGATCATCAAGTTGTCCTTTCTCCTGGGAGTTTCGCTCTTATTTTTGCTGTTATTTGGCATTATCGATTTGCAAAGGAAGTTCCCTGATCTCAGCCTACCTGTAATTGTTTCTCTAGCAATTTGGGTGTTGATTGCTCTTTTGGAGTTAGTGCTTGATACTTGGTTTCTTTATAAAAACCTTTATGGCTCGTCGAGTCATTATCTGCGGTTTTTTCCTAATAAAAAATCCCTTAATTAATAGGCAGAGGCTAACTTACTATGAATAACTTAACATCTCCAGATCCCAAAGCTATAACACAAGCAAAACATTTCAATATACAACTGATACAGTACGTACTTATCTTCAATAAATTGGACGGATACCTCTGTTAACCCAGGAACAAGAAATTTTTTGTACCCAACAAATTCAACAGATGATGACAATAACTTGCTGAATCCAAAAAACTGGCTGTTGAATTAAAGCAGACGCCCACACTGCCAGAATGGGCTAACCAGATGCAGTTAAGTGAACAGCAATTACTTCAGCAGCTAAATCAAGGGAAAAAAGCCAAGCAGAAAATGATGGCAACTAATCAATTAGTTCGGAATAACGAACCGCAAAAGCGCAGAGGACACGGAGAAATGAGAGTTTGAGAGATATTTTACTTAAGTCCGATCATACTGAATTCTGTTTTTAATAAACTAAAATCCAGTGGAGGTTCTGATGAACCATGAAATTGCTAATGAGAGTTTGACTGAAAACAGTATAGAGCCGAAGCTACCACGATCGCCAAGAAAGATTAGTATGGTAATTTTGGGGGTGATATTGCTGGCTGGGCTGGGTTTTTTGGGTATACATGCGGGTGCAGCCAAGTCAGACAAAACTGAAAAATCTGGGCGTAATCGGCAGCAAGCAACACCTGTAACTGTGGCAATGGTGACACAAAAAACGGTTCCGGTACAATTGCAGGCGATTGGCAATGTGCAATCGGGGTCTACAGTATCAATTACGCCCGAAGCTAGTGGACGGATCATTGGAGTTTATTTTAAGAAAGGTCAAGATGTGAAAAAGGGACAACTTTTGTTTACCCTGGATGACCGATCGCAAACTGCTGCAATCCAGCAAGCTCAAGGAACTGTAGCGAAAGACCAAGCCTCGGTACAACAAGCAAAAGCTACATTAGCTAGAGACTTGGGTCAGGTAGACCAAGCTAGGGCGACTTTAGTCAAAGACCAAGCCTTGGTGCGACAAGCCCAGGCGACTTTAGCCAAGGATCAAGCGCAAGAAAAATTTGCCAAAGGACAGAGCGATCGCTATGGTTCGTTGTATAAGAAGGGCGCGATCAGTTTGGATCAAGCACAGCAATATGTTGCCAACAGTCAGGCAAGTACAGCAACCCTACAAGCAGATCGAGAAGCGATCGCTAATGCTCAAGCAGTTTTGAAAAGCGATCAAGTGGCGCTGACTAATGCCGGAGCTGTTGTTCAGGGCGATCAAGCTGCGATCGCTAATGCTCAGGCCGTTGTCCGTTCCGACCAGGGAGCATTGGACAATACCAAAGTGCAATTATCTTACGCCAAAATTTATGCGCCAATTGATGGTCGCGCTGGCAATATTCTGGTGACTCTGGGCAATGTGGTGCAAGCCAACAGCACAACTCCACTTGTTACCCTGACCCAAATTCGCCCGATTCAAGTTGCTTTTTCCATTCCCGAAACAAATCTGCCCCAAGTACAAAAGTATATGCAGAATGGCAAGCTGAAGGTAGATGTAACGTTCCCCGATAATCAAGCTCATCCTGTACCAGGTGTTTTGGCATTTGTCAATAATACGGTCGATAACACTACGGGGACAATTCAACTGATTGGCGACTTTGACAACACTCAGGGACATTTATTTCCCGGTCAATTTGTCAACGCAACGCTAACCCTGACCGAAGAACCGAATGCAACGGTTGTCCCCAGCCAAGCGGTGCAGAATGGCCCGGATGGACAGTTTGTCTTTGTAGTTAAGCCAGACATGACAGTACAAAATGTTCCAGTTACAGTTAGCAGCACCATTCAGGGGCTAGATGTGGTTGAGAAAGGGCCGCAACCAGGTGATAAAATTGTCACCGATGGTCAGGCGAATCTCGTTTCAGGTAGCAAAATCCGCATCAAAACAGGCCGCAATGACTCAAATGCCAATGGAAATTCCTCAAGAAGAGGAAGGGGAGCAGGGGGTAGGCAGCAGGGGGGAGAACGCCCCAACTCAGGCGGAGGTGATTCGTGAACCTCTCAGAACCATTTATCCGTCGCCCGATCATGACAACTCTGGTGATGGCGGCGATTTTAATCTTCGGTTTCATGAGTTATCGCTTGCTGCCAATCAGCGATTTACCAAGTGTGGATTATCCCACAATTCAGGTAAGTGCCGCTCGACCGGGAGCCAGCCCGGAAACGATGGCAGCATCGGTTGCCCGTCCCTTAGAGAAGCAATTTTCTAGCATTGCTGGACTTGATTCGCTCAACTCAACTAGCACTCTGGGACAGACTCAAATTACCCTGCAATTTAACCTGAGCCGGAATATTGATGATGCGGCGCAGGATGTGGAAGCAGCGATATCGGGAGCATCGGGGCAAATTGCGACGGATTTACCCAATCCTCCTACATACAGCAAGGTTAACCCTGCTGATCAACCGATTCTTTACCTTTATCTGGACTCTCCTACTCTACCTCTTTCCCAGGTAGACAATTATGCCGAGACTTATTTGGCGCAAAAGCTATCTACAATCAATGGGGTGGCACAGGTAGCTGTTTACGGTTCCCAAAAGTATGCGGCTCGAATTCAACTTGATCCGCAGCAATTGGCAACACGGCAAATTGGGCTAGATCAGGTGGCGACGGCGATTCAACAGGGTAACGTCGATTTGCCTACCGGTAGTCTTTCGGGAAATCATAAGAATTTTACAGTCCAGACTAATGGACAACTTCAGGATGCGGCTGCTTATCGCCAGCTGATTGTGTCTTACAAAGATGGAATGCCCATTTATCTCAATCAACTGGGTCGAATCATTGACAGTGTAGAAAATGACAAGGTAGCAAGCTGGTACAACAATACCCGCGCGATTATTCTCACCATTCAAAGACAGCCTGGAACCAATACGGTGCAGGTCGTAGACACGATTAAGAAATTGCTTCCGAATTTGCGAGGCCAGATTCCGGCATCCGTGGAAATTGGGGTTCTCTATGATGCGTCTCAGTCGATTCGAGATTCAGTGGATGATGTCAGATTTACGTTGATTTTGACGATCGCTCTAGTTATCTTAGTAATTTTCCTCTTTTTGCGGAACCTCTCGGCCACAGTGATTCCCAGTTTGGCATTACCCGTTTCGCTGATTGGCACCTTTGCAGTAATGTATTTGCTGCACTACTCACTAGATAACTTGTCGCTGATGGCCTTGACCCTTTCTGTGGGCTTCGTAGTGGATGATGCGATCGTCATGCTAGAAAATATCGTCCGTCACATGGAAATGGGGGAACGTCCCCTAGAAGCGGCGTTGAATGGGTCGAGAGAAATTGGTTTCACAATCCTATCAATGACGCTTTCCTTAGTTGCAGTCTTCATCCCCATGTTGTTCATGAGTGAAGTGCTGGGACGATTATTTCATGAATTTGCTGTGACGATCACAGTTGCAATTCTCGTATCTGGTTTTGTGTCTTTGAGTCTGACTCCGATGTTGTGCAGCCGTTTTCTACGTCCTGTGGATCATGCCCATCAAAGTCGGTTATATCAAGCTTCCGAATATGTGTTCGATCGCTTGCTGGGTCTGTACGATTGGAGTCTGAAAAAAGTCTTAAAATATCACTTTACTACGATGATTTTATCCGTTGTTCTATTCGTGGTGACAGTTGGGCTGTTGGTGATAGTTCCCAAAGGCTTTATTCCTAGCCAAGATACCGGACAAATTACAGGCATTACTCAAGCAGCCCAAGATGCATCCTTCGATAATCTTGTCCAGCATCAGCAGACAGTTGCTAACCTGATCCGCCAAGACCCAAACATAGATGCAGTCAACTCCAATATCGGGGCGGGAGCCAGTGCTAGTGGCAGTGGGGCAGCAGTTGCAGCCAATTCCGGGAGTTTGTTTATTCGGTTAAAACCGCGATCGCAGCGCCAACTTGGTGCTGATGAAATCATTCAAAATTTGCGAACCAAACTCGCCACTGTTCCAGGTATCCAAGTATTTTTACAAAATCCCCCAGCGATTCCGATTGGCGCTCAACAAAGTACAGGACTTTATCAATTAGCACTCCAGAGTTCTGATGTCAAACCCTTACAGGAGTATGTTCCTCAACTTGTTGTCAAGATGAAAAACTTGACAGAACTCCAGGATGTCAACAGCGATTTACAGTTTGCTTCCCAAATTCAAATTGACATTGACCGCGATAAAGCTTCAACTTATGGAATCACCGCCGAGCAAATCGAAAATACCCTGAGAAATGCCTACGGTTCTTACCAAGTATCAACCATCTATGCAGCGACCAATGAGTATCAGGTGATTCTGGAATTAGCACCCCAGTATCAGCAGGATATCAACGCTCTGTTGACTTTATACATTAACTCCAGCACTGGAGTGGCAGTCCCTCTAAAGACATTCGCTAAACTATCTCAGGGAGTCAGCCCGTTAATGGTCAATCATAACGGTCGGATGAACGCCGCCACTATTTCCTTTAACCTCGCTCCTGGTGTTTCCTTGGGAAATGCCAACCAAGAGATTGAAAAACTGATTGATCAGGTGATTCCTGCTAGCATTAGCACCAACTTTAAGGGCGCAAGCCAGGTATTTCAAAGTTCACTGCCGAGTTTAGGTTTACTGTTAGCGATCGCTGTTCTAGTAATTTATTTGATTTTGGGTGTTCTTTATGAGGATTTCATTCACCCGATTACGATTCTTTCCGGTTTGCCTTCAGCAGGTTTTGGCGCATTGTTAACGCTGATAATATTCCATGTCGAACTGAATGTTTACTCCTTCATCGGCATAATTCTCTTGGTAGGTATCGTCAAGAAAAACGGGATCATGATGGTAGACTTTGCCATTGAAGCCCAGCGAAATGAATCGAAAAAGCCATCTGAGGCGATTTATCAAGCCTGCTTGGTGCGTTTTCGCCCGATTATGATGACGACAATGGCAGCACTCATGGGAACTTTACCAATAGCGATCGGATTTGGGGCTGGCTCAGAATCCCGCCGTCCTCTAGGTATTGCAGTTGTAGGCGGACTGGTATTTTCTCAGATATTGACCCTGTATTTAACGCCCGTGTTCTATATCTACATGGAATCGTGGCGGAAAAAGCTCAGTCAAGTTAAGTTCCGTCGAGTCTTCTCATTTACAGGCGGACGATCGTGATTTTCAACAGGTAATATAGCCTTACGAATTACAAATTACCAATTACCAAGTAGTACCACACTAAAATTTAGATCCTAGCGTTTCTGGAATAATGACACTATGACTTTAACAATAGAACAAGAAATTCCTCCCTTAAGTGAAGATGCAACAGGTGCAATTCGAGTAGGTAATACAAGGGTTTTGCTAGAAATGGTGATTCGTAGCTTTCAAGATGGTGCATCTCCTGAATCTATTGTTGGGCGTTACTCATCCTTGTCATTATCTGATGTATACCTGACTATTGGTTACTACCTTCGACATCGAGATGCTGTGGAAGCATACCTCGTTGAACGTGAACAATTAGCTGAATCTGTTCATCAACGTTTGTCAAATGTTCAACCTGATTTGAGCCTAATTCGTTCTCGCTTATTAGCCCAGCAATAATCTTAAAAAATGTCAATGCTGAAGTTATTGAGCGATGAGAATTTCAATGGCGATATTGTGCGAGGACTATTTCTGCGTCAACCGAATCTTGACTTACTTCGGGTTCAGGATGTTGGTTTGCAGGAAGTAGATGACCCAGCAATTTTAAATTGGGCAGCAGCAAGCGATCGCATACTCCTTACTCATGACCGTGCAACAATGCCAGATTTCGCTTACGAGCGATTGTTAAAGGGAGAGCAAATGTTGGGTTTGTTTGTAGTGAATGACCGGATGCCGATTAGACAGGCAATTGATGAATTACTGCTGCTGGTTAATTACAGCGATCAGTCGGAGTGGAAAGGGATTGTCCTATATTTGCCCTTATGAAATATAAACCTAAAACAATACAGACTCAGCGATTTCATTGCACATACCGATCACATTTCTGGGATAACACAACCCATGAACCTTTCAGAACTCTTCATTCGTCGTCCAGTCATGACCACCTTGGTAATGATGGGTATCCTCATCTTCGGTCTGATGAGTTATTTCCTGTTACCCATCAGTGCGCTGCCTAACGTTGAATATCCTTTTATTTCTGTCTCAGCTAGTCTCCCTGGTGCTACTCCAGAAACAATGTCATCTTCGGTCGCCGCACCCCTAGAAAGACAGTTTACTGAAATTGCCGGACTCAATTCATTCAATTCCACCAGTTCAACCGGCAGCACCAACATTTCCCTACAATTTGACTTTAGCCGCAGAGTGGAGGATGCTGCAAAAGATGTGCAGGCAGCCATCTCAGCAGCAGCAGGACAACTGCCCGCCGGAATGCCTCACCCCCCCACTTACCGCAAAGTTAACCCGTCTGTCTCACCAGTTCTCTTCCTCTATATGTATTCTGAGACACAGCCAATCTCTACAGTAGATGAATACGCAGAGGTAACAGTTGGTCAGCCAATCTCAATGATTAATGGTGTTGCTCAAGTACAGGTATTTGGTCAACAGCAATATGCAGTCCGCGTCCAGCTTGACCCGCGAGAGTTGGCATCGCGGGGAATTGGTTTAACTCAGGTAAAAACTGCAATTCAACAGGGAAATGTCAACTTACCAACCGGCAGTCTCTCTAACACTTATAAAACCTATACGATTCAGGCGAACGGTCAACTCACCGATGCTGCCAGCTATCGCCAGCTGATTGTAACTTATAAAAATGGTGCGCCCGTGCGTCTCCAGGATTTGGGGCAGGTGATTGACAGTGAACAAAACGTCAAAGTCTCAAATTTGTATAGCGATCAGAAGGTAACAAACCGCCATTCCGTTGTTCTTGCCGTGCAGCCGCAGCCGGGAGCTAATACTGTAAATATTGTTGATGCCATTCAGAAACTTTTACCTACACTACGTGAACAAGTTCCCAAATCGATTGAGATGGGAATTATGTATGATCGCTCCCAAACAATCCGAGCCTCTGTCAGCGATGTAAAGTTTACCTTGGTTCTCTCAGTTTGTCTAGTTGTCTTGGTGATTTTCTTATTTTTGCGTGACATAACTGCGACGCTAATTCCCAGTTTGGCGCTACCTGTAGCGATTATTGGCACTTTTGCTGTAATGTATCTGTCGGGCTTCTCCCTAGACAACCTCTCCCTAATGGCGTTGACCCTCTCTGTGGGCTTTGTTGTGGATGATGCGATCGTCGTATTGGAAAATATCGTCCGTTATCGAGAAATGGGCGAATCTCCCCTAGACGCGGCATTGAAGGGATCAAAAGAAATCAGCTTCACAATTTTGTCAATGACCCTCTCCCTAGTGGCGGTGTTCATCCCGATCATGTTTATGAGTGGAATAATCGGTAAATTATTTCATGAATTTGCCGTGACGATCGCTGTGGCAATTTTGGTTTCGGGTTTTGTTTCCCTCAGTCTCACGCCAATGTTGTGCAGTCGATTCTTAACTTCATCCCATCAGCAAAGACCAAATCTGGTGTATCGAGTTTCAGAACGGGTATTTGATTTACTACTGCAAGGATATGATTGGACGCTCAAGCCGATCTTAAAATACCGCCTGATGACACTGATTGGTTCTGGCATTTTGCTGATAATGACCGTTTATTTGTTCGTCATCGTTCCCAAAGGATTTATTCCCACTGAAGACACCGGACAACTAATGGCGAACACCAAAGGAGCGCAAGATATTTCTTTTGATGATATGCGGCGTCACCAGCAAAAGGTTGTTGATATCATTCGTCAAGACCCCAACATTGAAGCAGTTGACTCGATTGTGGGTGCAAGTGGGCCTAACGCCTCAGTCAACTCTGGGCGAATTACAATTCGGCTCAAGCCACGTTCTCAACGTCAACTGAGTGCTGACGAAATTATTCAAGAGTTAACCCCCAAGTTGAGACGTGTAGTTGGGGTTAAGACATTCCTCCGCTCTCCGCCAGCCATTCCCATCGGTGGTCAACAAACTAATTCTACTTATCAGTTCACGTTGCAGAGCTTGAATTTACAAGACCTGCGCCAATACGTTCCTAAACTTCTGGAGAAAGTCAGAACCCTACCAGGACTCCGGGACGTTGACAGCGATTTACAACTCAGCACTCCCCAAATCCAAGTCCAAGTTGACCACAATAAAGCTGCAACGCTTGGGATTACCGCCCAAGAAGTTGAACAAACCCTCAGCGCTGCCTATGGTTCCAGCCAGGTATCAACTATCTATACCCCAAATGACCAATTTTATGTAATCTTAGAAGTGAAACCGGAGTTTCAACGAGATCCCAGTGCCCTATCGCTACTCTATGTGCAATCGAGTACAGGAAAACAGGTTCCTCTGAGTGCGATCGCCAATATCACCCAGAATGTCGGCCCCCTCACTGTCACTCACGTTGCTCAACTCCCCTCTGCAACTATCTCTTTTGATACCCTACCAGGAACATCTCTAAGTCAGGCTACAGATGCTATCAAGCAAGTAGCCAGTGAGATGCTACCCTCAACAATTACTCCCAGCTTTCAGGGTTCAGCCCAAACCTTCCAACAGTCCTTCAACGATTTAGGCGTGCTGTTGTTGGTGTCTATTTTAGTAATCTATCTGATTCTTGGTATTCTCTATGAGGATTTTATTCACCCAATCACCATTCTTTCCGGTCTGCCTTCGGCGGGTTTTGGCGCATTACTGACGCTGCTGATTTTCCAGGTTGATTTAAATCTTTACTCTTTTATCGGCATTATCCTGCTAGTAGGCATCGTCAAGAAAAACGGGATTATGCTGGTGGACTTTGCCATTGAAGCGCAGCGAAAGGAAGGGAAAAATTCCTTTGATGCCATCTATGCCGCTTGCTTGATTCGCTTCCGCCCGATTATGATGACGACGATGGCAGCTTTAATTGGGACACTCCCAATAGCTCTGGGGACGGGAGTAGGTTCAGAAGCGCGTCGGCCTTTGGGGATTGCGATCGTTGGTGGATTGCTGTTCTCTCAGATATTGACTCTCTATCTGACTCCAGTATTTTACACTTACATGGAGGCATGGCGGAAAAAGCTTGGCCAACCTAAGTTTTACCGTTTTTTCTTCAAAAGGTAGCAAGGGAATGGCAGACTCATAAAATTTGTGTTTCGCTATTGGATGTTGCCACAAGCCGCTTTAACCACACAATATTATGATTGCGCTGCTCGATAACAGAGGGCGATCGTCAGCGATGCCGCTGCTGCTAGCGCTGCTGCCGCCCGAATGTGATTCCAGATTGTCCAGTTGGCAAGGTAGCCAGACCAGAGACTCGCGCCTATGATGCTGTCCGGCTCGACTCTCGCCAAGGCTTCGTTGAGCGGCACATTGAACACGATTGTCACGCCTAATGTACCAACAAGGTAGAGCAAGCTGCCGAGGAGCAAGTAGGCGGCATCAGGTTGATGCCATTTTAATAGCGAGGAGACAAAAAGAAGGATGCAAGCCGCAGCCGTTCCCAAGAACACTGCCATAAACAACGGATTGATCACCGTGATATTGATCGATTGCATGGCGGCAATGCCCCGTGCTGGCTGGAGTCGGGCAAGGGCGTTCATCACGAAGGACGAGAAGGCGAAGAAGACTCCGGCTATCAACCCACAGCCCAGTGCCGAGCAAAGCTTCAATAGGAAATAATGTTGTTGAGTGATCAGATGTTGCAGCATAACCTTAATCCTCCAACCAGTTGAGCCACTTGAATAGGTGTGCTTTTACCCAAAAAATCAACAGAATTCTCAACCCTAACCAGAGCAAAAGGTAACGTAATTTCAAGCTAAGAGCCAATAACAATATAAAACATTCATTTTTCAATCTACTGATTTTTAATTAATTTTCTTGAGGAAAAAAGATAATTTAAATTTATAAACCTTTCTGAGGGCAAATAGAATCAAAGTGAAGTTAGGGAGTAAAATATATGAACAAATTAAAACTTACTTGACTCAGAGCAAATATATGTTTAGTATACTTTGGGGTATCGTTGTTGTACTGATTGCTTTTTGGGCATTAGGGCTGACACTTCATATTGCCGGAAATTTAATTCATGCAGTGTTGCTTTTAGCCATTGCCCTTGCTATCTATAATTTTTTCAAAGCGCGTGATGTGTAAATAAATAACTTCTGACTTATGTTAAGAAAATTGAAGTTATGCAGTGGTAATTCCTCGTTTGCAAGAATAATTTGATTTACTGCTTAATTGTTGGTTGCGTTAGCGTTTCGTAGTCAAGCTTATCGTATCCTTTGGGGAAGCAAGCTACGCCTTGGTCTGGCAAAGAAGGTATCGCAGTTTTAATCACTGGTGCATTTTCGTCTGAAATGCCTGCGACATCGCAACTTTTCCAGCCACTTGGTATAGGACGACTTTTAGGAAGTACAAGGACTTGAAACGGGGTGGACTCAAGTTAGCGCAAGCCAAACTATAGGTAATTACTGGCTTGCTCACTTCATTAACTTGTTTAAGCAAAAGTATCCTAAAATCTGTGTGGATTGTACATTAGGGAAGGAACCGTTACAGGATTGTTTGACCTCAGCCTCGTGAAAGGGGAAGTTAAACCATCGGTTTTGGCTTGTGTGGAACAACTAATTGGGGAGCATCCCAAATGTGCAAGTTTATTTTTATACGGTATTTTGACTTAGACGGAGAATGAAATAACGAACCGCAAAGGACGCAAAGAACACAAAGGAAAAAGGTTTGTACAGGGTTTTTGTACCAGTCCTGTGTCTTTTGGCTTGCATTGGGATGCTCCCACTAATTGTGGGTGGAGATTGTCTGCAAATTGTTGTCGGTCAATTGAACTTTGACTAACACTTGTTTGTCGCCCCGTCAACGCTTAGGTACATTGGCAGCAGTAACCAGTACGCGTAACACCAAATCCAGTGTATCGACCGTCATATGCCGTTTGCGTCTTGATCTTCAAAGGCTGCATCGTAGCTGACGGCAAGATGTATCATAGTTATGGTTTCAACGCTTTAGCTATCCACTATGGCTTCAGACGAGCTTGGTAGCCGCTCATGAGCCACTCGCAATACATTTTGGATAAAATTCTCCACAATAAAAAAGAGCCATTTTTATGCAGAATAATTTATCACACAAGCCAACAATTGACTACTGGCACGTCTGGACTGACTACGACGGTATAAGTCACCAGTCCCGTTGTCAAATTGAGGACTTCATCGAAAAAGGCATAGCCCCGGATACCTCGCCCCAGTGGCTTTCTAAGTTGAAGCAGTCTGGTGCGACAATCACCTTTACTGTGCTACCCGTGGGATGGGTTGGAAACTGGCATGAAAACCCGAAGCCCCAGTGGATTATCCCACTATCGGGACGCTGGTTTGTGGAGACTATGGACGGCCAGCGAGTCGAGATGGGCCCTGGCGAAATTTCATTTGGAGAAGACCAAGGTACGAAAGCAGACGCGCAAGGTCAAAAAGGTCACTTATCTGGAACAGTAGGCGATGTGCCAGCTGTTTTGATAATGGTGCAACTCGAAGAGACTCAGACTATAGAGCAATCCTGTCGCTTTAGCTAAAGCTTGCTTAAAAGGTACGATGCCTTCTTTACGAGACGCTACGCTCCCGCTTGCTTCTCCGTAGGAGTACGGCGGGCGTAGCCATCGCTAATAACTTTCTTCAGTACTAAAACAAATTATCACTTCAGTATACGTATTAATAGATAATTCCATATAGAAGTGCGATTAGCAAGTGTCGGAATCACCGATTTGTCGTACAGTTAAGTATAGTTTTGCAGTCAAAATTTAAATTAATAAGTTGAAGGAATCATTCATAACGTTAGACTCCCAATGCAAACCAACAATCAACCAAATGCAAGTGATTCACCGCAAGTATCGTCTCAAATACCTCGTCAAAACATTCTGCCCACTGCCCCCTTACCGGAATCTATTAGTCAAAATATTGAGACTATCATCGCATTGCACAGACGTTCCGAAAAAAATGTCCCACAACACCAACGGATTGTAGAAGCGGTAACCGTTTTTTTTGGTCGTCCTGTATTCCTGTATAGCATTTTGCTTGCAATTATTCTGTGGGTAACACCCAATGTCTTACCACGACGTTTAGGTGTACCAAAATTTGAGGAATTTCCATTTCCTTGGTTACAATTTTCATTGACTGCGGGTTCATTATTGGTGACAACAGGGGTATTGATTAAACAAGAGCGACAAGAAAAGTTAGCGGAGCAACGGGCACAACTTAGCCTTCAACTCAATCTGCTCTCTGAGCAGAAAATTGCTAAAATTATCAGTTTGCTTGAGGAATTACGCCAAGATATTCCAAATGTTAAAAATCGCTCTGACCCGGAAGCGGAAATAATGAAGTCCCCTACTGATGCACACGCAATTGTAGACCTATTGGAAGAGACCTTAGCATCGGAGTTAGCAAATTTATCGCAGGAAGAAACATCAATTGAGGAATAATAAAGCAAGCGTAGTATTAGCAATATTTTGCCAATTTCAGCAACAGCAAGCTATATATTTCAATGACGGTCTTTTCGGTGCGAAGCTGGAGATTGGGCTGTCTAATGCTGTTTTGGAAAAGGTATTAGAGTTGCAATATTAGCGATTGCACTCAAGATGATATTTTCACGCTAATTTTATGATTATACATTGCAAAGATTTTTCTCAAAGAGTTAAGAATAAGCGCTTCTTTGAGCAGCGATAATTTCACTTGCATCATTCCGCAATTAGCAATATTGTGTGTCCGTTCGGATCTTTAACTAAACAACCTTGCTGATAAGGTAATAAACTATCAGTAAACTGCACAACCCGCGATGACACAAACTGAACCTCGTTCTGCCGCAGCCTATCTACAACCTGCTCAATATCATTTACGACTAACTCAATTTGCATATGTGTAATATCACAACTTTTCCAATCACTTGGTATTGGACGAGCGTTTGCAGGCGTAATGTAATCTAAAAGTTCAATTCCCACCCCATCTTCAGGTGGTCGCAAACCTGTAATTCTGACTTCGGCCCCTGGTAAATCATCCATCCGAGCTTGCGTCTCACCTTTGTTAAGACTGCGGCTATCTACCTGCATTCCCAGAAGGTCGCGGTAAAATTTTAGACTCTGCTCGGTGTTAGAAATAGCGATCGCACTATGATCAATTCCTAAGAACAAGCGATTTCTGTTTTGATGCCATTTATCTTTTCCTTTATCAGCAGGAAACCAAATTAACTCTAAATCATGACCATCAGGGTCTTTAAATTTAAAGGCGCGGACTCCAGCAGATGCTTCATTATCAGGTGGTATTGTCTGTGGAGTAATTGAAATGGGTTGAATGGGAAATGAACGCACTTGTGCATAGGCGCGATCTATATCACTCACCACAATTGCCAGATGTTGAAACCACAGGTCATTGCTTTGTGAATCGCTGGGGATGGGTTTTCCTTTAATGTTGAGATACTCTATCAACTCGATTAGTTCATCTCCAAGTCGCAAGGTAACAATGCGAATTTTTGCCCCAGTCACATCTTGCAGGTCGCTGTAATCTTGTCCTTCAACAGTGATGTCAGAAACGAGTTCAAAACTGAGTGCTTGCGTATAGAAATCCAAGGAGCGATCGCAGTTTGTCACCGTTAATCCAATGGCTCGAATTTTTTGCACCTGTACATTGGTATGAGTAGGCGTATTCATCAATAAGGCTCCTTTTCCCCTTTCCCTTTTCCTCAGCCCATACTATTTGAGGGTAACGAATGGGCAATTGAGGAAACTTTTGCTGCTAGTCTAGACTATAACTTATAACAGCATTTGAAAAATATATACTTGAGAACGTTAGTATAGAAGATTATCCACAAGGCAAGGAGAGAGGGGAAGTAAAGGTAACTCTAAAGGGGGTAATACTACTGCTTTGGCTAGACCACCAAAACCCAAAAAATAAGCGCGATCGCCCTCCTTACCCCCTTTAACCCCACATCCCAAAATCTTTCCTATCTAACCCATCTGCCCCCTAACCCATTCCCTAATTTTTTGTCGGAAAACCCGTCTTCCTGCCATGCGGTATCTTTCAATTAGTGATGGAATCTCTTGAATATTCAGATTAGGAAACACTAAACTTGTTTCCCTTTTCAGATATTCCTCTCCTTGCAACTGGTAAATTTTGATTTCTCCAGAGTCATAAGACCAGATTTCAGGTACACCTAATCGTGCATAGATAGGAAAGCGATCTAAAGATTTACTGGTAACATCAATTTCTAAAGCTAAATCTGGAGGTGGGTCTTGATTTAAATCAAACTTGAGTTTGCCTCGAATTAAAGCTTCATTTTGGAAATAAAAACAATTATCAGATTCGATCCCAGCCTTTTTTAGTTCTCGTTTCCAGGTAGTTGAGCCGTAACACTCATAATCTAGCTCTAAAACTTCAGCTGTATCTTTGATGATGTCACCAATGATTTCCTTGTAATATTCATGTTTTGGTAATGGTGTCATAATCTCTAATGCACCATCATCATAAGCTACTCTAGCTGCACGACTTTCACCTAAGTCTACTAATAAATTTTCAAATTGTTGCCAACTGATATTGTAGAGAACTACTCGATCGGCGCGACGTTCAGTTAGCAGCATAATTCCTCGCAGAATCAGTAATAAGTAAAGAACATGGTATAAATTTTAAAATTCACAATTGATGACTAAACAACATCAAAATTTATCCTATTCTATTTTATCAATGATGATTGATGAATACTTTCAAACTTTAACCACTTCCCCTCGCACAACTTTCAACGAGAAGCGATCGCTATACTCCTCAATCACCAAGACATCCTAAGTCCCATTAGTCCCTTTTATCTTCGTCTCCTAACATTTTCAATAACTTTCTGGCAACTAAAGCGCCCACAAGCCCAGCACCAACTAATTCTACTGCTTGCACCACTTTTTTACCTACATCTTGAGAGTCGAGGTGGTGGTGAAAAATCTCTTCATCCACCCATTCAGTTGTGGCTTTGAAATCATGAATTGGTGTTGGCAATAGCGTTAAATAAGTGCCTTGACGGATTAAATGCGCAGGTTCGCCTGCAACTTCAAAAACATTGAAAAGGTTAGCAGCAGCATCATTTATCCCCAATTTCAAAAGGGTTCCCCGGATATTAATCTTAGCAGGTTTTAGTTCTTCTCCTAACGCTAATGCTTTCAAATTACTGGCAATATTAGCCCCTTGTTGATAAGCAACTTGGGCTGTAGGTGGTTGCAAATTATCCTGAACTACTGTACAGTCACCGCCTGCAAAAACTTCTGGAAAGTCGAGCAGTTGCATGGTAGGAGTGACTAGGAGGCGACCTTGATGATCCCGATGTTCTTTGGGAATTGCCAAATCTTTAATTAGTGGATGGGTGGAAGTGCCAGCTGTCCAGACTGTAGTATGTGTTGCTAATGTCTCAATTTGCTGATTGCGCTTATATTCAATTGAGTTAGGACGAATAGCAGTGGCTTCAGCTCCTGTGAGCATTTCAATTTGTACAGTGCGTTTTTGTAATTCTTTCTCAGCAATTGGGCGTAGTGGATCGTTAATATCGCCATCAAGGATTTTTTGACCATGATTGAGGAGAATCACACGGATTTCATCAGAATTGCCTCCCAAAGCGCTATACCAAAGTGGAAGAAAATCAGCTAAAGTTGCTGTCATTTCCACGCCGGAAGAACCACCACCAACTACGACTACTGTTAACAGTTTCCGGCGTTCTTCTGGATCATTGGTTTGGATTGCTTTATGTAAACAATCACGTAAATGCCGCTCTAGAGCGATCGCATCTTCTTGCGTCCAGAAAGGAAAAGCGTTTTCTTTGGCTCCCTCAACTTGATGATAGGTAGTAACGCTACCCAAAGCTAATACTAAATTGCTGTAGTTGTAGGAATTTCCAGAAGTTAATTTGACTGCCTTTTGATCCAAGTCTATCGACTCAACTGTATCTTGAACAAAGATGACACCACTACCTTTAAGTAATTCCGAAAAACGTGGCACTACTTGGAAGGTATCCATCTCGCCATCGAAATATTCATAGAGTAATGGCTTAAAGCAAAAGCGCTCGTTTTGATCAATCAAAATCACAGAGCGAGGATAATGTTCGTGAGCTAGGTGTAAGGCTGTAAATAGTCCCGTAAAGCCACCACCGACAATCACAGTTTGATAAACTGGGCTGTTCATAGAGTCTCTTCCAAATATTGTGAAAGTAGGATGTTTAATTAATCAGAGCTTCAACTAGATGAATATAAAGAAAGCAATCAAAAGAATGCTAAGGATCACAGCGAATGCAATAGCGTATTCAACTCGGCGACTAAAAAATCCTACAGCAGCAATTAGAGCGATCGCCAGCCCAACAATGCCAACATACTGCCCTTTTTGTAAATTGTGTGCAATTAGGGGGTCTTTCTCTGGTACTGGAGTTTCCTGAATTGTTTTTGGGGCGAGTTCTGAGGCTGGTAGCTCTTGTAAGAATAAATTCATAAAATTACTCCTGAAAATACTTGGAATTTCTAAACATTTTTATGCCCGCCAAAGGTAGAGAAGCGAGAAAAGGAAGACCCAAATTACATCAACAAAGTGCCAAAAAAGAGTGGTCGCACTTGCACCGAAGTGAGTCTTATTATAATTGCCTGGAATGAAGGAGCGAATCAGCATAATTATCTGAAGCACAACACCAGCCAGAACGTGTAGACCGTGGAAACCTGTCAGCAAGTAGAATGTGGAACCAACTAATCCTGTAGTGATCTTGAAATCGAGATTTTTCCACTCAATTAATAGACCAATCAGAAAGTAAGTTCCCATTGCGATCGTCATCAGCCACAGCCAGCGAAATTTATTGAGTTGATTACGCTTGAGAGCATTTTCTGCTGGTTGAATGATAAAGCTACTGGAAAGTAATACTACCGTATTAATAATCACAGGTGTAGATAATTCTGGGCCAGAAATACCAGACGGTAGCCACTTATTAGTAGTCAGTCGCAGAACAACATAAGTAAAGATAAAACTCAAAAAGATGATGCTTTCCGACAGCAGAAATACAGCAAACCCGAACATTCCCTTACCATGATGATCTTCATGACTTCCGCCACCACTTGGCAGAAAGCGCTGTAACCAATTCGGTAAGCGTCGTCGCCACTGGTCAAAACGGATCGGACTTTCATCTATATGAATGTTGCCACGTTGCATAATTTTGGGCATTGGGAATTGGGCATTGGGAAGAGACAAGGTAGACAAGGAAAAGGGGGGAGATAAGGAAGAGACTTGTTCAATAATTTCCCCTTGTCTCCCCTTGTTTCCATTCCCTAGTGAGACTCACCATCATTAGAATTTTCCACGAACGAATATTTTGGATCGCCATAGTCGTAAGGAGGTCTGTTGACAACAGGAATCTTTTCAAAGTTATCTCGCGGAGGTGGTGAGGAAATTGTCCATTCCAATCCCGTAGCGTGCCAGGGATTATCGACTGCTCTGGCTCCATATAGCCAGGAACCAACAATGTTAGCAATAAAAGGCAGTGTCGATGCTCCTAGTAAGAATGACCCCAGGCTAGCGATGACATTCCATCCTTGATACTGTGGATCGTAGGAAGAAACTCGGCGTAGCATCCCTTGTAAACCTAATGGGTGCATGGAAAAGAAGGTGATATTGGCAGGAATAAAGGTCAGCCAAAAATGCAGCTTACCCCAACCCTCGGCATACATTCTTCCAGTTATCTTGGGGAACCAGTAGTAAATTGCCGCGAAGATTGCCATTGTAATCGTGTTAAAAACGATGTAGTGGAAGTGTCCCACAACAAAGTAAGTATTATTAACGTGGATATCAAATGGCGTGGCAGCAAGCATTACACCAGTAACACCGCCAAAAATAAACATCGCTGCACCTCCCATTGCAAACAGCATTGGTGTCTCTAGGTGCAGCTTACTCCTCCAGATAGTTGCAGTCCAAGCAAAGGCTTTAATACCAGTGGGTATGGCAACCAACATTGAGGTAGCCATGAAGGTCATCCGCATCCAACCAGGGGTGGCACTGGTGAACATGTGATGTACCCAAACAAAGATGCTGATCAAAGCAATACCTAAGGTTGCGATCGCAACTGACCGATAACCAAATAGGGGATTGCGAGAAAATGCAGGCAAAACCTCAGCAAAAATGCCGAAGGCTGGTAGTGCCATGATATAAACTGCTGGGTGAGAGTAGAACCAGAATAGGTGTTGGTAAATGATCGGATCGCCATTTCCGTCCGGTTTAAAAAATTGTGTACCGAACGAGAGGTCAAGCAACAGCAGGATCAATCCAGCCGTCAAGGCAGGCAAATTAATCAGCTGCAACAACTGGGCGCTAAAAACTGACCACACAAAGACGGGCATTCGGAAAAATGTCATCCCTGGTGCCCGCATCCAAAAGATAGTGGTTACAAAGTTGACAGCCCCCATAATTGAAGAGATACCTATTAGTACTAGGCTAACTATCCAAATGAATTCACCGTTAATGAACTGATCGCCTGGAACTTGCAGACTAACTGGTGGATAAGACCACCAGCCAGCTTGTGCAGTCCCGTTAGGTAGGAAGAAGCTAGACAGTAGTAAAAGACCAGCTGGTGGCAGAATCCAAAAGGAGATGGCGTTGAGCAAGGGAAAAGACATGTCCCGCGCTCCTATCATTAGCGGCACTAAGTAGTTAGAAAGACCTGCATTAAAGGGAATAATCCACAGGAAAATCATGATTGTCCCGTGCATGGTGAACAAACCATTGTAGAGGGGACGGTCAACTAAATTTGATTCCGGGGTGAGCAACTCAGCCCGGATGAGCATCGCCAACAGCCCGCCAATCAGGAAGAAAATGAAGGTCATTACCATGTACTGAACTCCAATCACCTTATGATCGGTGTTGAAGCTGAAATATTCCCGCCAAGTATTCTCAGACTTGTTCTGGTAATTTTTCGATTCTTGATCCCCGGTAATATCTTCACTCAAATCATGTGTCATTATTTATCTTCCTTTTATTCGCTACGGCAGGTTGAGCCGGTGCGACGGTGTACCAGCCGCTATTAAACAATGTTTTCGGTGGTTGGATATTTTCGGCAACTGCCTGATTTGCTGGAGTTTGTTCGCTATTAGCAGTTTGCGTGAGCCACTGGTTATATTTATCAAGGGATTCAACGTATACGTCCGTTTCCATTAAGGCAAAGTAAGTACCGCTATATTGAGAATCTTTCAGCCGATATTTACCTGGGCGAATGGGTGTTAGCACAAGATTAATCTTGCGCCCTGGAATAATATCCTGCTTTAAGCGAAATTCAGGGACGTAGAAACCGTGGATCACATCCTGCGCTTGCAGATTTAAGCGAGTGCTGCGATTGATCGGCAGATGCAGCTGATTACTAGTAACATTATTTGGATAACGAAAAGACCAATCCCACTGTTTAGCGAAAACATCGATAGTTTCAGACGCAGGTTTGGGGACATCGCTGACAGTTGCGGCGTAGGCAGGTGCAGATTCTAGGGGTGTGTGCAAATGCACAATTTGGTTTAGACCGAGAATATTTAATTGCTGATAAATATTGAAGCTTTGCAAAGCAATCCACACTACTAACAAAGTCGGGGTTGCTGTCCACAATATTTCTAGTCTCGCATTACCTCTAGAGGGGTGTCCCTCGCTGTAGTCTTTCGGATTGGCACGATGGAAGACGATCGCATACACCATAGTGCCAACCAGCCCCAGGAAGATGAATGCTCCAATTGAGACTAAGAAGCTAAACAAATCATCTACCCGTTGTGCTTCTGTTGTAGCTTGAGGAGGCATCCAAGAAAACGCCTGCTGCCCAATCCACCGACTGATGATGAGCAGCACTGCTACATAAAACGCCATTAATACATATTCAAAAACACTAAACATAAAATTCGATAAATTCTCGTTTAATTATTTGTTGTAAAGATTTTTGGAAATGGTATTAGCAGCGGTAATGTGAATCCCAAATTCCTCTCCCAATTGCGCCCCCAAAGTTCCGTGAACGAATAATATGCCCATTATCGCAATGCCTGCTAACAAGTAACTCCACTGCACCTGCCTGGAAGCATCTTTACGCCAGCGGTAGCGTTGCAAACCTCTCCATACAGTCATGCCTACAATGATCCCCAACAACAAAACGCCACCCAAACCATGTAAAAGCATTGTCCAACCAGCATTTAACCCCCAAACACTCTTTTGATCAACTGGTGGATTTGCCAACAGTAGCTCAAAAAAACCAGCAGCAACCGTGAAAAACGTGATAGCTGCTGCTGCTATAAGGTTGTACCAGCCGACATCAAAAAAGCTAGAACGGATGACTGTCAATCCCAAAAATTTGAAAATTGGCTTTTCTAAGGGAAACAGCGCTCCTGCTATATCAAAAACGATCCCAATGATCAACAAACCCAGCGTTAGATGCACCAACTGCGGATGTACAGGAATTTCGTAGGGTAATCCGTTAGCACCCAGCCGCAATCTCAACTGTTCAATCAGTTGCCAGTTCATGGTGAAACTCCCTGTTTCATGGCTTGAACTACAGGCTCTACGTGCAACCCATATACCCAAAACAATTTACTTCCCAAATACACTTGCAAAAACACTAGGCATACTAAAAATGTTGCAGCACCCAGGTAAGCAGCCGATATTTTTCGGGGGTTGCGGTTGCGAATCACAAAACGCCAAGCTGCGATCGCCACGACAATAGCCGCCAGTGACCAACCCAAGATAGTATGATAATTCAACGTTGGCTGAACGGCTTGGTAGATGTTTGCCAAACCTGCTTCAAACTGACCAAAAATCACCGCTACAAAAATGGCTGCCGAAGCAACAAACATATTCCAGAAACTCACCTCAAACAAACGCACGTTGCGGGTGAAATAACCCAGCACATCGCATATGAAAGAAAAAAGCACCATCGCGATTACAAAGTGGACGATGATCGGGTGTAGAGGGTCAGGGTATGGTAAATCTTGGTTATTCAGAGACAGACTAGGCATCGCTTTCTCCTTCATGGATCTAAGTATGTAGATGCATTGCATGGAATTGCCATCCGCCTAACGCACCACTCATATTGTCAAGAATACTACTGCTAACGCCGCAGCTAAACCTATTAAAAAACATTAAAAATTTGCGATGCACTTCAATTTTGAAAGTAAATTTTTAAATAAACAGCTTTATACAAAATTGCTATTATTCTTGATTTGGTCTCTTAGATTGGCTATTTGACAATAGCCAATCAGACATTTTAGAGGCGGCTAAAAATGCCTAACGTCTTATATGGTTCTCTTCTTTAGGTCATTTAGATTGATTAACTGAAAATTTTACTTTAACTAATTACACAAGTTGCTCTGAATATACCATAAATTTTTATTAAAATTAAAATAAGCTTTAAAATTACAACTTTACAAATCTTAAAACTAAAGACACCCTGTTGTCACAGAAATGATAAATAATTGAAATATTAATCAGTCAAACAATATACTATTTATCTTTCTTTAGATAGATTAGGAAAATACTGGGTATTTCTTACACTAAAAAAAGTTTTGCTCTAAAAATCAAAACTTTATTGATTTGAGAATCTAAATCGCCAACTTACATACTACGCTCAGAAAGCAAAAATATCATGCAAGTGTTCAGATACTTGCAACAAATGCAACTTTTAAAAGTACCGAAAGCATTATGAGCTATTCCCCTAACCTGCTCAAAGGTCAAAAAGCACTTGTGACAGGTGCTAGTTCTGGCATTGGTGAAGCTATAGCTCACCATTTGGCCGCATCAGGTGCAGCAGTAGCTGTTAACTACCATTCGGAAGCTGAAAAAGCCGAAAAAATTGTCGATAATATCAAAGTCGCTAATGGAGAAGCATTTGCCATTCAAGCTGATGTCAGCAAAGAAGACGAAGTAAAAGCGATGTTCAGCAAAACGCTCCAAGAATTTGGCACTATTGATATTTTAGTGAGTAATTCGGGCATTCAAAAAGACTCAGCATTTATAGATATGACCCTTGACCATTGGAACATGGTCATTGGACTAAACCTAACAGGACAATTCTTGTGTGCGCGAGAAGCTGCAAAAGAATTCTTGCGTCGAGGTGTCAAGCCTGATATTTCATCTGCCGCAGGTAAGATTATTTGCATGAGTTCCGTGCATCAAGTAATACCTTGGGCAGGGCACGTTAATTATGCTGCTAGCAAGGGTGGTATAAATATGATGATGCAAAGTATTGCTCAAGAACTTGCTCCCCACAAAATTCGTGTCAATAGTATTGCCCCTGGTGCCATCAAAACTCCAATCAATAAATCAGCTTGGGACACACCAGAAGCAGAGGCGAACTTACTCAAACTGATTCCAGCAAAACGAGTGGGTGATGTTGATGATATTGCCAAAGCAGCAGTTTGGCTGGCTTCTGATGACTCTGATTATGTTAACGGTATAACAATGTTTGTAGATGGTGGCATGACCTTATATCCAGGGTTTGAGGACAATGGTTAAACCAATTCGCAATTCGCAATTCGTAATTCGTAATTACGTTTTGTAATGGGGATTTGAATTAAGCATTCAATTCGTGCTGCCTGTAGAGGCAGGGGAATTAAACTGAATATACTTTGTTAAAAAAGGGATTAGGCACTAGTACAGCGCGGCGGAAATAAACAACCCATTCTAAATCAACGAAACGCTTACGCTGTATTCATTTTGACTTTTGACTTTTGACTTCCGCCTTGCGGTACTGGGGACTAATAAAGAATAAAGCTACCTCCTATACCTGTACTTTCTACCTCCTGCCTTTTTAATGCAAGGATTTGTGATAGCGGTAGCGATAGCGCAGCGTTAGCGACGTAGGAGCGTCTTTGGGATTTTAGATTGTTCAATCTAAAATCTAAAATCTAAAATTATTCTGCCTTCTACTCATATGCCCACAAAAGTTATTGTCAATCCTAATCTGATCACAATTAACGATGGTTCCTCGTTTTTAGTTACAGCTAGTGATGGTTCCATTGATGACAATCAAGCCCAAGGTTTTTTTGTTCGTGATACACGCTTAATTTCTTATTACGAAATTTCTCTCAATCGTTACCAACTTTTACTGCTAGCTTCTAGTAACATTACGCATCACAGTGCGCTTTACCAATTCACAAACCCGGAACTTACGACTGTCAACGGCATTTTCCCTTCTGGTAGTTTGCTTGTAACCATCCGGCGCGACATTGTAGGAGGGATGCACGAAGATATCGAGATCACCAATCATCACTTAGAAGCAGTTGAGTTTCAACTGATGTTGGCGATTCGTTCAGACTTTGCAGATATCTTTGAGGTGAAAGCAAAGAAGATTTTGACACGGGGAGAGACAGCAACAACATGGAAAGATGGAATACTTTCTACGGAGTACCGTAACGGTTCTTTTGTCCGAGGCATTGTAACTGAGACAGTTTGTGCAAGTTCAACAGCAAGATATGCAAACGGTCGTTTGATGTTTGATGTAGCGATCGCTCCTGGTAAAACATGGCATACTTCTATCAACACTACAGCCAAAGCCAATGGAGAAATCCTCAAACCTCAAGAAAACTCTACTGTGTCTGACAATACAAAAGCTGGAGAGATCAGTGATGAATTTCTGACTAATGCGACAAAGTTGCGATCGTCTAATGCTGATATTCAAGGATTTTATCAGCAGGCGCTTGTTGATATGGGAGCCTTGCGGATTGAAGTAGATGATAACGGCCATAAGTTTTGGATGCCTGCGGCTGGTATTCCTTGGTTTATGGCTGTCTTTGGACGGGACTCTATAATTACCAGCTTGCAAACGATGGCAGTTTACCACGATTTTGCTCGTGGTACGCTTGTGAGGTTGGCTCAACTACAAGCAACTGAGTTAGATGACTGGCATGATGCCCAACCAGGCAAGATGCTGCATGAACTGCGTGAAGACGAGTTAACTAAAATCAATCAACTCCCATACAATCCCTATTACGGAACGGTAGACACTACCATTCTCTGGATTATTACTTTAGCTGAAACCTATTCTTGGAATGCTGACCTGGGGATGCTCTCTGAGTGCCGATCGCCACTAGATAAGGCACTGAGTTGGATTGATAAATACGGCGATTTTGATGGCGATGGATTTGTTGAGTACTTAACTCATTCCAAAAAGGGATTAGCCAATCAAGGTTGGAAAGATTCAGGTGAATCAATGGTTTACCCGAATGGGAAATTAGTTGATCCCCCAATAGCTTTGTGTGAAGTTCAAGGTTACGTCTACGATGCTTGGCTAAAAGCAGCTTTAATTTATGAGATGTGGGGAGAAAAAGAGCGATCGCAAAACCTCCGTCAAAAAGCAGAATCACTTTATCAACGATTCAATGAACAATTTTGGATGGATTCAGAAGGATTTTACTGTCTTGGCTTAGATAGCAACAAGCAGCAAATCCAATCGATCACCTCAAATCCTGGGCATTTACTCTGGTCTGGTATCGTCCCCCAAGAACGAGCGAAAAAGGTGGCCCTGCGACTTTTTCAACCAGATATGTGGTGCGGTTGGGGTGTGCGGACTCTCTCATCTCAAAATCCAGCTTATAACCCAATTAGTTATCAAAGAGGAAGTGTTTGGCCGCATGATAACTCGATAATTGCCGCCGGCTTAAAGCGTTACGGCTATCACAAAGAAGCAAACCGTATTGCTGAGGGTATTTTTGCTGCTGCTAATTATTTTCAATCTGGGCGGATGCCAGAATTATTTGCTGGAATTGAACGCCAAGAGAATAACTTTCCTGTGCCTTATCCAGATGCCAATATTCCCCAAGCTTGGGCTGCTGGCTCGATTCTTTTACTGATTCGCACCATTTTAGGACTTGAAGCCGATGCACCACAGCGAAAGTTAAAGGTACAGCCTTCACTACCAGAGTGCTTATCAGATTTGGAACTGACAAATCTAAGTGTAGGAGACGCTACAGTTGGATTGCGCTTTTGGCGAGAAGGGAAACAAACTCAATGGGAAGTTACCAATAAGACAGGCAAATTAGAAGTAGGACTTATGCATCAGTAACGAAAAATCAAGGGTTTGGGCTGGGTATTGGTTATCGAGTTGAAGAGGTTTCAATAGCAAAGGGATACTTGGAGGTTCTGGAGAGGGATAAATTCGTTTCGGAGACTACAAAAGCTATTTTGGAGATCGCAAAAGCTATTTCGGAGATTACAAAAGCTATTTCGGAGATCGCAAAAGCTATTTCGGAGATCGCAAAAGCTATTTCGGAGATTACAAAAGCTATTTTGGAGACAACAAAAGCTATTTCGGAGACAACAAAAGCTATTTCGGAGACAACAAAAGCTATTTTGGAGACTGCAAAAGCTATAGCGCTTCTTAATTGAGTCGAATACAGACCTAACCCCCAACCCCTTCCCTACAAGGGAAGGGGAGTAAATTCAAAGCCTCTGACGCCACGTGCTTTAAGTCAGCAGAGCTACCCAACGCAGTGGCTCCTCCTTTTAGGAGAGAGGTTAAAGTGTATTGCATACAAACGAAAAGCGCTATATTTTCGGAACTCTCCTCTACCCCTAGAGCCTCTTTAACCCTATTTTTTGGATAGCTACTTCTTTACAATCATGGCAACTGATTCATCTAATAAAACCATTTTTGCGGCGATGGGGGCTAACTTAGCGATCGCTATTACTAAATTTATCGCCGCTGCCATTACGGGTAGTTCTGCCATGATATCTGAGGGTATTCATTCGATGGTAGATACTGGCGACCAACTGTTACTTTTGCTGGGAATTCGCATGAGCCAAAAGCCAGCTGATGATCGCCATCCGTTTGGTTACGGCCAAGAACTTTACTTTTGGACTTTAATCGTTGCTATCCTGATCTTTGCCATTGGCGGCGGCATGTCAATTTATGAAGGAATTACTCATTTAATTAATCCCAGCCCTTTAAAAGACCCAATGTGGAATTATATTGTCTTAGGTATGGCAATATTATTCGAGGGTTTTTCTTGGATTGTGGCTTTAAAAGAGTTTTTGCCGACCAAGGGGAAGCAAAGTTTCTGGCAAGCAATCAAAAACAGCAAAGACCCGACAGTATTTACAATATTAGTTGAGGATTCTGCCGCAATTTTAGGTTTAATCGTTGCTTTGCTCGGAATCTTATTAGGAGATTTATTTAATAATATTTATTTTGATGGCATCGCCTCTATTGTTATTGGCATTATCTTGGCTATAGTAGCAATAGTACTAGCTAGGGAAAGTAAAGGATTATTAGTTGGTGAAAGTGCTAATCCTCAAACTATAAGCAATATTCGTTCCTTGTCAAAAACCGAACCAGGAGTACAAGAAGTTATGCGTGTCCTAACAATGCAGCTTGCTCCACAGGAAGTATTACTCAACTTAGAAATCCAGTTTTCTAAAAATCTTACAGGTGAGGAAATAGCATTAACTGTGGAGAGCTTAGAAGCAAAACTTCGCCAACACCACCCAGAAATAAAACAAATTTTTATTGAAGCAAAGTCCTTAGTTGCTACTCGCAAATCTTCTCAATCTTCTGAATAAATTATTAATCCCACAAATATCAACTACAGCATTTTCAAAATGCATTTCAAACAAGAAAGTATGGTAAAAACTATTGGTCAAACACAGGCTTTTGGCTCACCTGGTCTTGATCCCCGATGGACTCAGGCGAGTAAAGATGGAGTAGGAACAGCTTACTCTACTTCCAGTAACATTTGGTTTACTATCTGGAACGGTGTTGTCACAGAAGTCTACCATCCCACAGTGGACAGACCGCAAATTCGGGATTTGCAGTACCTAATTTCTGACGGGAAAAGCTTTTTCCACGAAGAGAAACGCCATCTCGAATCAAGAGTGGAACCGATGTGGACTCATGGTTTAGGATATCGGATTATTAATTCTGATCCACAAGGACGTTATACCGTAATTAAGGAAGTGATTGCTGACCCGCATTTATCCTGTATTTTACAACACACAAAATTAACAGGAGAGCGAGAGTTTCTTTCCCAACTCCATTTATACGCTTTGTGTGCGCCGCATCTGGAAGTCGGAGGTATGGGTAATAATGGTTACGCTATAGAAGTTGCCGGGCATGATCTTCTAATAGCTCAAAAAGGAGGAACATGGTTGGCGTTGGGTGCAACGGTTCCCTTTACTCGTCTTTCCTGTGGCTATGTAGGTAAAAGTGATGGTTGGACAGATTTAGCTGATAATTTCCAGATGGATTGGGAGTTTGACAGCGCTGTGGATGGCAATCTGGCTTTGACTGGAAAACTAAATCTAGATAATAATAATGAGTTTACTTTAGGACTGGCATTTGGCAGCAATCTGCACAATGCAATTTCCACACTGTTTCAGTCGCTGAATATTCCTTTTGAACAGCAGAAGCAGCAATACAACGAACAGTGGAAGCGATCGCGCCGGGGCATCCACTCATTAGAAAATATTTCTTTTGATGATGGGAAGTTGTATAACAACAGCATTAGTCAACTTTTGGCCCATGAAGACAAAACCTATCCAGGTGCTTTAATTGCATCTCTTGCCATCCCTTGGGGTGAAGCTAAAAACGACCAAGACCAAGGAGGATATCACCTTGTTTGGACGCGGGATCTGGTCAGCAGTGTTGCAGGGTTAGTGGCTGCTGGAGAAACTCAAACAGCAGTGCGATCGCTCATTTATCTTGCCACCAGCCAACAAGAAGACGGTGGTTTTGCCCAGAATTTCTGGGTTGATGGCACACCCTACTGGAAAGGTATCCAGCTTGATGAAGTGGCATTTCCGATTCTACTGGCATGGCGATTACACCAAGAAAAGAATTGCTTAAACTTTGATGTTTATCCAATGATTCTACGGGCGGCGGGTTATTTAATTCGTCACGGCCCTGCTACGCAACAAGAACGCTGGGAAGAAAACAGCGGTTATTCACCATCAACACTGGCATCTAATATTGCCGCCCTAATTTGTGCTGCTCAATTTGCTCGTGAAAGTGGGGATCAAGCAACAGCAGAATTCATCGAAGAATACGCTGATTTTTTAGAATCTCACATTGAAGCTTGGACAGTTACTACCGAAGGAACCCTAGTTGCTGGCATCAAACGGCACTATATCCGGATTACTCCTACAGATATCAATAATCCTCAACCCAACGAAAATCCTAATCAAGGAAATATTTTCATCCGCAATCACCCACCTGGTGAAGCAACAGAATTTCTGGCGAAGGAAATTGTCGATGGCGGATTTCTGCAATTGGTGCGTTACGGAATTCGTAAACCTGATGACCCAATTATTGTTGATTCTGTGAAAGTAATTGATGCAGTCTTGAAAGTAGATACACCCGTTGGGCCTTGTTGGCATCGTTATAACCAGGACGGCTACGGACAGCAAGAAGATGGCAATGCGTACACGGGTTTCGGTAAAGGTCGTGCTTGGCCTCTCTTGACAGGAGAGCGAGGACATTATGAATTAGCTGCTGGTGGCGATATCAAAACATATATCAAGGCGATGGAAGGATTTGCTTCAAACACTTGTTTGCTGCCAGAACAGGTTTGGGATGAAGCAGATAGACCTGAGATTCATATGTATTTGGGAAAACCAACAGGTTCTGCGATGCCTTTAATGTGGGCACACTCGGAGTACATCAAGCTGCTACGGTCAAATCATGATGGTCAGGTGTTTGATTTTATTCCAGAGATAGCGAATCGCTATTTAGGCGATCGCTCTGAGTGTAAATTACTGGAAATTTGGAAGTTTAACCGTCAAATAGACAAAGTTAAAAAAGGTCATACACTGCGAATTCAAGCTTTAGCATCTTTTCAATTGCACTGGTCACAGGATAATTGGCAAACTGTACAAGATATACCTTCTACTTCCACAAAGTTAGGAGTTAATTTTGTAGACATCTCTATTTCTGATGACCAGCAACAGCCAATCAGCTTTACCTTTTTCTGGATTGAAAGTAGTAAATGGGAACAGCGCAACTATCCGGTTGCAATTGAGTAGAAGTAATTAGCTTAAAAATTAACCCTTGCACAGGTAAAGTCAGAGTTACGCCAGTACAAGCAGGTATTATCCAATAGGAGCGATCGCGCCAACCATTATCCCTTGATAACTACTAGTTCTTTTAGTAACTAAGTAAGTAATCTGCTCAAGGTGAGTTATGAACCAAAAAAAACCAACTGATGCTCAGTTATAGGCATATGGTTTAGCGCAGTAGACCTAGTACCACTGCGCGGAAGTCAAAAGTCACTCATTCAAAAGTCAAAAGAGTTGTATTCTGGGCTTTTGCGCCATTTTGAATGGTATGGGTTACAGCCAATTCTCAATTGGCACTGATACAGTGCTGCTAACAACAGCGTGTTCATGCTTTTTAAAAAACTGATTTGTCAATACTCCATCATAAGTAGAAAAAATGTTCGCAAGTCGTAGTAATATCAAGACGAACTTTGAGCGCAATTTTTATACACCTCAAGACAAATTGCAGTAATATCAATGGCTATATTTACCGTTACTAATACCAACAACAGTGGTGCAGGTTCACTGCGGCAGGAAATTCTAGATGCCAATGCCCTGACAGGAAAAGACATAATCAAATTTGGTGGACTGATTACTGATGGACTAGCTCATACCATCAGTTTGACTGGTAGTGGTCTGAGTATCACAGATGACCTTGCCGTTGAAGGTACAAATCCGAACTTGCTAACTATTAAGGATGATACTGCTTCCCGTGTTTTTGATATTGCCAGTGGTGTAACAGCTACAATCAACGGGCTGACTATTACCAATAGCTACAAAGGCACAGCAGGGGGCGGTGCTATCTCCAATGAAGGCATCCTTACCTTGAGCAACAGTATCATCACTGGCAACACAGCAAATAGCAACGTCACCCTCTACGGACAACTCATCGGGGAAGGTGGTGGTATTTACAACACTGGCAGCCTCGCACTAAACAACACCATCATCACGGGCAACATAGCAAACACTAATATAACAGACCCCGACGGAAAGATTTACGAGGGTGATGGTGGTGGCATTTATAACACTGGTAACCTCACAGTGAACTACAGCAATATCACTGGTAACTTTGCGAGCGAGGGCGGCGGCATTGACAACACTGGTAGCCTCACAGTGAACCACAGTACCATTAGTGACAACTCGACTCCTTACTACGGTTCCGGTGGTGGCATTTACAACACTGACATCGCCACAGTGAACTACAGCACCATCAGTGGCAACTCATCGGAGGAGGGCGGCGGCATGTATGGTCATAATGGCACTATAACCGTGAGTAATAGCATCATCAGTGGCAATAAGTCAGTGAGAGATGGCGGCGGTATTGGCATCGAGAATAGCACCTTATCAGTGAGTAAGAGCAGCATTAGTGACAACTTGGTAAGCAGCGGAGGCGTTGGCGGTGGTATCAGCTCTGAGTATGAAAGCGATGTGCTCGGCAGTAGCACCCTATCAGTGAGTAATAGCACTATTACTGGCAACTCTGCGAGCGCGGGCGGCGGCATCTTTACTGGTGGATACAATGGCCAAAAGAGCCTAAGCGTGAGTAACAGCGCCATCACTGATAATAAGGCAGTGGCATACGGCGGCGGGATCTGTGCTGGCGGGCAGTCTGAAATTGTAACTCTGAATAACAGCCTCATCAGTGGCAATACGGCAGGGACAGACGGTGGCGGGATCTATAATCTCTCCGTCCAGGATGGATTTTTTGATACCCTAAACTCTATTGGGAGTAATATTGGCAGTATATACGCCGACACTATAACTGTAAATAATAGCCTCATCAGTGCCAATAAGTCAGGGGCAGATGGCGGCGGGATCTATAATTTTGGTACTATAGCCCTGAGTTATAGCAGTATTAGTGGCAACACAGCACTTGAAGGTGCTGGCATTTATAACGATGGTATCTATTCCCCCTCCCTAGACTCATTTCCAGGTAAAGAAGGATATGGTAGCGTTACTGTGAGCAGTGGCATTATCAGTGACAATAATGCATCAACTGGAGGCGGTATCTACAATTATGGGAACCTATCGGTGAGTAAGAGCATCATTAGTCATAATTATGCTAGCGACGAAGGCGGCGGCATCTACAACTCTAGTTTTGATGCGGGCAACAACACTAATGGGGATAATTTAGGCATTGTTACTGTGAGTTATAGCACCATTAGTGGCAATAGGGCAGGGACAGCCGGCGGTGGCATCTACAATGATAAGGACGTAGACTTTGGCTTACTTGTTTATACTAACAGAGGTGCGTTAGTTTATACACAGAATCAAGTAGGGATAGTTACCATGACTTATAGCACCATTAGTGACAATCAGGCACATTTTGGTGGTGGTATCTACAACAATGGCACTCTAACAGTGGGCAACAGCACTATCAAGCATAATAAAGCTTTTGGAATCGAACTCACTTCTGGTATTTATCAGTCTGGGGATGGTGGCGGCATTTACAATAATTCTACCAATGCCACTGCCACAGTGGACTACAGTACCATCGCTTGTAACTTTGACATCTCACAAGAGGATTCAACTAAGGTTATCAAGCATGATGATGTGGCAGGTAAGTTCATCAATAAGGGACATAACTGGATTGGCACTACTATTACTGCTACTGCATAATTTTCATAAGCTGGCTGGACTGGTTTGGGTTTGAGGAAGTTTAAGAATTTCATGACGCCGAGAAACGCAACTATTACCAGGATTCTTATTTGTTGAGGCGCTCGCTCTCCCTAATTGCAGTAGACCGAAAACTTTTTAAAGTTGACGAAAAAATAAGAGTTTCAGGCGATGCTTTGGGGGGCTTTCATCACGACCACAAACGCTCGCTCTTAAATAGAACTTTTGCAGAAATATTTTGTGATAAATTAGGGGGTTTACTAATACCAGAATTGTTGAAAACTCATCCGGTAAGCTGAAGTTCGTAGTTGTAAAGTGTAGTCTTTTTACCCCAAACAAGCGTTTAAATTCCCCCTCGGTTAAGCTTTTGGTTTGTTCGTATTGCATATTCTCTCAAGATGCTTACTGGCAACCCCTTTAAAATACCATAAAATATTTCTGCAAGAGCTCTAGTGTTAATAGTAATTTATTTTCTATGGTGATAAAATTATCTGAGAATATAATGGTTGAATTTTTGATTTTAATAGAATCACACTTGTCCAATCAATTATAAAGATTTGAGTAAATTTATAGAAGGGTACAACCTGTTGAGTCCGTTCAACAGATAATAGCAAGATGAAAGAGATATCGGATGAACAATAACTAATATGGCGAATTATGATGATACAGACAATGGATGGTCGCAGTTAACTCGTGGCGCACCATTGGCAGTAATGGTAGCTCTAGCACTCTATATCCTATACCAACTTTTACCAGTATTAGAACTTTTAATTGTTGCAGCATTGATTGCTTTAATTTTGCGAACGCTATTAGAGTTTTTGCAAAAGTTAGTCAAATCACAGGATCTTGCTGTTCTGCTACTAATTGGATTAATCGTTGGATTTGTTGTAGTATTAGCTACTGTAGTCCTACCTAGTGTGACGTTCGAGTCTCAAAAATTAATCAAAACATTACCAACTTATCTCAATACATTGACAGGAGAAGTTGAGCGCCTACGTCAGAAATTCAGTTTTATTCCGGACATTTCCCAAGCTCTAATACAATTACGGAACTTGAGCGAACAATTACTGAGTGGAGTACCAGTTTTCTTAGGTGAAGCTTTGAGTTTAACTGTAGAGTTGGTAGCGACATTAATTCTAGCGCTTTACATGGCTTACGATCCTAATTCCTTAGTGAAAGGGATTTTAAGATTAGTACCTCGGCGACATCATCAGCGGTTTAAACGAATCCTTAATGCTTGTGAGATAAGATTGCGGGGTTGGATTTTTGGGACAGGGATAGCGATGATATTTCTGGGTGCTGGAGCAACATTTGGACTTTTGATTTTGGGGATTCCCTCAGCCCTGCCATTTGGGATTATTGCGGGTTTATTTGAAATAATTCCTTACTTTGGTTCGATCATTGGAACTTTTTTACCAGCATTAGTAGCACTGAGCATTTCACCAATAAAGCTAGTATTTGTGGTGATCCTATTTTTAATAATGAATCAAATAGATGCCCACATTGTTCAGCCTTTGGTGATGGGTAAGCAAGTTAATATCCATCCGGTAATGGTGATTGTGACATTTCTGGTAATGGGTAAGTTATTTGGATTTATTGGTTTGCTGCTTGCAGTGCCTGCGGCGGCAGTGATAATTACGCTTATTGATGAGTTTACGCTTGAAGAACCTGCTTTAGAGGAAGTAGGAATTGAAAGTAGAATAGATGTTAACTCGAATGAGTAATACCGTTTCACTTTAATAATGATACAAATACGTTGGTAGGGGCACAGCAATACTCATTGGTGTCAACTTCAGAAAAAATCTACTTTGAGAGGAGTTTTGCCCTCATCCCCTAACCCCTTCTCCCAAGTTGGGAGAAGGAGAACT
>NZ_JBALGC010000114.1:0-52375 GCF_036916575.1 Nostoc sp. | reverse complement strand
AGCACTCATAACACCCAACGCTAGCAAGCCCAATGTTGCAGTAGGTTCAGGGACACTAGCTAATCTGTAGCTATGGTTATCAGTTTCAAATGCAAGGCTAGTTGATCTCAAAACTACTTTATCAAAAGTCTCTCCTATACTAGTATTTGCCAACAAATTAACATAGACATTATTTGCACTACCACTCTGTTGACCATCGGCTGGAGCGCCTGGAACATCTGCGCCACTAAATGTTTTTAGTAGATTACCTTTACTATAGACATCCACATAGTTATATGCGTCTATTGACCCCCAGTAGAGACCAAAGTAATCAACAGCCTTAGCAAAGGTAATAGTTTCATTACCAGTGTTTCCTGCAATATTTTGTCCGTTAGCTTGGACACCTTGTGGCGCAACCGTTAAGTATTTGCTGGTATCACCGAAGGGGCTAGCATATTGACCATCTACACTCCCTTGAACAATTCCATTGGTTGCAGAGTAAGTAACAAATCCGTTTGGATCGGTTGCTGTCCCGGAATTGAAGTTGATCGTTGTAGCTCCTTGAATATTAGTATATTGACCTTCTCCTGCAACAGGTGTGGAACCTCCTTTAGTCAGGGTAACAGCACCAGCTGGGTTAGCACCCATCAAAACAACTGCTGTTCCAACTAAGGCTAATGATAGTTTTTGCAGAGTAGACATTGATTTATTTCCTTAAACATTTGATACCCATACCTTGGCATACCGTCCTGGTATTTGTGTAGTAGGTAGGAATTATTTTTATCAAAAAAATTTATTGACTCAATAAATCTGAAGATAGAAAAAAGCTATTTAAAATCAATAATGTAAACACAATTATCTTCTAAGTCATCTACATATATATACGTAGTTTAATATTAAAATTAGATAATTATTAAACATCGCATCTGCAACTCTACCGTCACACTGGCTTTACCGGATATTGGTAAAAAAGGTAACATTGCAGGCATTATTAAAAATGACTTGCCCCAGTACAGGATTCATTCACGCCTTGCGTGTTTCACCTGAAATGAAATCAGTGCGTGAAGATTCGCTGGGTAAATTGGGGAATTGATCCAGAAGAATTTGCTGTGCAAACCTGAATTGTGAGTTGGACAACAAGCTAAAAAAATAGTAAATTTAACAATTCAAAATTCACGCATTAAAGACATTTACATAAGGGGATTTAAATCCCGACTGAAACTGATGCTACGTGTAGACGTAGGGGTCTTAAACCGCTTGATTTACGATAAAAAAATTAGTTCTTCATCAACATCAGCATCAATTTTTAATAGTGTGTATTCAGTCCAAGTATCTAATTCAATAGCTTGCAATTATTCGCAAATTCTGCCGTAACCTATACCCTGAATTAGTACTCGCCGTAGTTCGGCATTTTCTTCTGTTAAAAGCCAAGTAGCTTGCCATTGTTGCGGGTGGATTTTACCGTATTTTTCAGGCAAGGTTACACCATGATATGAGTAAAGGCTATATCCATCGGTAAATTCAATGGCGGATTCGCCTTCAGCGTGGAGGCGATTTTGATTGTCGAAGCGCAGTGAAGCAGGCGATCGCAGACAATATAAATATTTTCGTAAGGCAGAATCCAGCTACAATACTTTAGTAGCGACTGTAAAGCTTGCCATTGTATTTGGTTGTAAAAGCAATTTAACACCGAAATATAAAAATCTAAGTAACTGCACGCGCACGAATATAATTGAGCTTTAAATCAAGGACTACGAAGATTAGTTTCCTGTTGAAGTTTAATTTTTAATTCTACTCTTAATATATCTTCCAGTATATTTAAAGTTGATGGTACAACAGTAAGTATTTGGCTGATGACTTGACTGTCTAATTGATATGTTAGTTGTCCATATAATTCATTTGTAAATTGGTACAATAACTGGTTGTAAAATTCAGTATTCAATCGTTGCTTTAGTTGTTTTTGAATAACAAGTTTTAGACCAGCATACGGACTTTCACAAAAAATAATTTTAGGCTGTTGTTTACGAATTGCTATATACCCAGATTTTATCGCTTCTACAGCTTTATCTTTATCGAGACGCTCAGTAGAAAACGCGATCGCTCTCCACTTCTGGCGATAAACTGGAATTAAAGCCTCTTGCTCAGGCGTTAACTTTTCAATCAGTGACATATCGCCAACCTTCAGGCTCGTATTCTCGCTGAATTTTCACCATTCAGTTACCTTGGGGAATAGAAATAGTTTTATGCTCCTCATGAACTAGGAATGCGGACTCTGAAAACACACGCAAATAGACTGTGCTATCTTTTTCGTATAATTCTGCGTTTCACTCACTAATGCGATGTTTATGCCCGGTAACTTCGCCTTCTGCCAAAGTTAAGTGAGGTATTTTTTGTCCTTCAATTTGCTGCACAGGCAGTAAGATTACATCACCTTGACGAATCGGTTACATGGTTTTGCTTTCCTGACATGGGTACAAACCCCACTTCGCTTTTGCTCTCAAGTTTGGTTTAATTTTGGCACAAGCTTTATGAAAGTGGGCATTGGGCAAAATGAAAAATTTTACCTCTTTCTGCTCTGCTCCCTCATTGACAAAAAATATCGTCGTCTTACACTTCTTGCGGGGTATTTTGAAAACTGTAGTCGCCAATTATGCGTTAGATAAGTTAAAGATTGAAATAGCTGGAAATTCACACCCAGCGTTACCCTCCCCTATCCTCTGGGAAAGACTGAGTCCTAAGTTCAGCGCATTTTCTCCCAAGCAGGCAGTTTATGTAAGGATTAAATCACCGCCCTAAGCGTGACCTTTTATCTTGACAATTTGTAAAAATTACCTCAATTTGACTGTTTAGCTTAGCAGCTATTCTTTTTTTGAAATTTCCATGTCAACTCTCGTCATCGTCGAATCTCCAACCAAAGCTCGTACCATTCGCAACTACCTGCCATCAGGCTATCGGGTGGAGGCGTCTATGGGTCATGTGCGTGACCTCCCCCAGTCGGCTAGTGAAATTCCCGCTGCCGTCAAGGGGGAAACATGGGCGCAGCTAGGGGTAAATGTGGACGCCGACTTTGAACCGGTATATGTTGTCCCGAAAGACAAAAAGAAAATTGTCACTCAGCTCAAAGAAGCCCTCAAAGATGTAGATGAACTGATTCTGGCAACGGACGAAGACCGGGAAGGTGAAAGCATTAGTTGGCATTTATACCAATTGCTGAAGCCAAAAGTTCCGACTAAGCGGATGGTGTTCCACGAAATTACCCAAGACGCTATTAAAAAAGCGTTGAAAAACTGCCGCAATATCGATGAACAGTTGGTTCGCGCCCAAGAAACGCGGCGGATTTTAGATCGACTTGTGGGCTATACCCTGTCTCCACTGCTATGGAAAAAAATCGCCTGGGGATTATCTGCTGGGCGAGTGCAATCTGTAGCCGTGCGACTTTTAGTTACTAGGGAACACCAACGCCGCGCTTTCCATGAGGGTACGTACTGGGATTTGAAAGCTAGTTTGTCTAAGGAAAAAACCCCCTTTGGTGCCCAACTGGTCACATTGGGAGGAACCAAAATAGCTAACGGCAGTGATTTTGACGCAGCAACCGGACAAATTACCGCAGGTCGCAATGTCTTATTGCTCAACGAAGACCAAGCAGTAGCGCTCAAGGAACGCCTGACTGGAAAAACCTGGAGTGTTAACGACATTGAGGAACGCCCAGTGACGCGCAAACCGGCGCCACCGTTCACCACCTCGACGTTGCAACAAGAATCTAACCGAAAACTGCGCCTCTCAGCCCGTGACACGATGCGGATTGCCCAAAATTTGTATGAGCAGGGTTATATTACCTATATGCGGACAGATTCGGTGCATTTGTCAGATCAGGCGATCGCAGCTGCTCGTAATTGTGTAGAAAAGCTCTACGGTCAACAATACCTTAGTCCCCAACCTCGGCAATACACTACCAAATCCAAAGGCGCACAAGAGGCACACGAAGCAATTCGTCCAGCAGGTAGCAGTTTCCGCACCCCTCAAGAAACTGGTTTGGGCGGTCGGGAACTTGCCGTTTACGATTTGATTTGGAAGCGTACTGTCGCTTGTCAAATGGCTGATTCTCGGCAAACTCAAATTACCGTGCAATTGCAAGTTGAGGACGCTGGGTTCCGTTCTTCTGGCAAACGGATTGAATTTCCAGGATACTTACGTGCCTACGTTGAAGGCTCAGATGACCCGGAAGCAGCATTAGAAGACCAGGAAGTAATTTTGCCTAATTTGAAAGTGGGAGATCATCCAAATTGTACAGAACTAGAAGCTGTTGGGCACGAAACCCAACCGCCAGCTAGATACACTGAAGCTACTTTGGTAAAAACCTTGGAAAGCGAAGGTATTGGTCGTCCCAGTACCTACGCTAGCATCATTGGCACGATCATCGACAAGGGTTATGCCCAATTGGTGAGTAACGCTCTCATTCCTACTTTCACTGCTTTCGCTGTCACCGATTTGCTGGAAAAACATTTTCCGGACGTTGTTGATCCCAGTTTTACCTCGAAGATGGAGCAAACTCTTGATGACATTGCCACAGGTGAAGCGAAATGGCTACCATACTTGCAGCAATTCTATTTGGGAGAGAAAGGGCTGGAAACCCTGGTCAAAGAACAGGAAAGTCAAATTGATGCTACCAAAGCTAGGACTGTAGAACTGGAGAATCTAGACGCCAAAGTCCGCATTGGTAAATATGGCCCCTACATTGAAGTTGAAAATGGTAACGGAGTTGTCACTGCCTCAATTCCCAAAGACTTGACACCAGCTGACCTCGACCCCAAACAGGTAGAAGTATTGCTGCGACAAAAAACCACAGGCCCTGACCAGGTAGGTCGGCATCCCGAAACTGGTGAACCGATTTATGTGAAAATTGGTGCTTATGGACCCTATGTCCAATTGGGTGACAAGACTGACGAAAACCCCAAACCGAAACAAGCTTCTCTACTCAAAGGCGTCACCCCGGAAACCGTTACCCTGGAAATGGCTGTTGGTCTGTTGGCACTACCCCGGACATTGGGAGTTCATCCAGTCACTGGCGGCAAAATTCAAGCAAGTTTGGGACGCTTTGGCCCTTATGTCGTTCATGACCAGGGTAAGGAGGGGAAAGATTACCGTTCCCTGAAAGCTGCTGATAATGTATTGACAATTAGCCTAGAACGTGCATTAGAGTTGTTGTCCGAACCAAAAAAGGGACGCAGTTCCACCAACAGCAAGTCCAAGGCAGCCTTACGCGAATTGGGTATACATCCAGAGGACGGAGAAACAGTCAATATCTACGATGGTCCCTATGGTCCTTACATCAAGCATGGCAAAACTAATGTGAGTATTCCAGAAGGTCAATCGGTAGAAGATATAACGCTGGCTGCGGCGTTGAACTTGTTAGCAGCTAAGGCATCGACTGGGAAATCGACTCGCAAAACGAGTAAATCAACGAGTTCCAAATCTAAGTCAACTGCTAAGTCATCAACGACCGCTGCGAAAAAAAAGGGCACAAAAGGTTAATTGCAAGTCAGCTAATTTTGGATTTTAGATTTACGATAGCGTAGGGTAAAGCCTTCTCTACGAGAGGCTGCGCCAACGGCATAGCTTCGCTTAGAGCGACGTTCGCGTAAGCGTCTCCCCTTGGGAGAAGGAGCGTCTTTTAGATTTTAGATTTATTTCGCCTACTAGGGGCGTGGGCATGAACCCCAAAATTATTTTAATCCAAAATCCAAAATCTAAAATTCGTAGTCAAGAGTCCCAAGTTCGATCCTTAATATCCATCCTTGATAGGATGCAGTTCGGTAGGTTCAAGTGTGATACTGTAAAAAGTAAGGGAAAACACAACGCCAAATTTTAGAAGTGGCTTATGTCCCATATATGGGATTGTGTCTGTGCCCAGTTGGAAGCCAGAGGTGCGAAAATATGCCATTTTCTGCGTACCTGTTAATCAAAAATTGAGGTAGTATCTCAGGAGCGGTCAGTTCATGGACTATATAGAAAAGGTGCTGGAAAAGCTTAAGGAATTAGCGCGTAGGCTAATTGAGAGCCTGTTAGGGCCAAATGCTGAACCGGAACCGGAACTGATTCCGATTCCTGTGAACGATCGCTCACGCCGTCGCCACTAGCCCAAAAGTGCTAAACTCGACGTTGCAACCCTTAAGCATTCTGGCACTGCATGGGCCAAACTTAAATTTGCTAGGACAGCGAGAACCAGGAATTTATGGTTCGTTGACACTAGCTGAAATTAACCGCCTGTTAGAAGAAGAGGGATTCAAATTACAGGCGAAAGTTTTTCCTTTGCAGTCAAATCATGAAGGAATTTTGGTAGATACTATTCATGGCGCATTAGGAGTATATCAGGGAATTTTGATTAATGCAGGCGCATATACTCACACAAGTGTGGCATTGCAAGATGCGATCGCTGCTGTTAACTTGCCCACAGTAGAAGTACATTTGAGTAATATTTACCGCCGGGAAGATTTTCGCCATCATTCGTACATTGCTCCAGTAGCGATTGGGCAAATAAGTGGTTTTGGCGTCCAAAGTTACTTGTTGGGCTTACAAGCATTAGTAAATCATTTAAGAGTTGGGAGTTAGGAGTTAGAGTTAGGAGTTAGAAGTTGGTAGTAAAGTTAGGAATTAGCAATCTTTAATTAACTCCTCACTCCTGACTCCTCACTTTCTAACTATATAATTCATGCGTTACTCTCCTATAAGTCGGTTTAAAGGTACTTTACTCGGAGCATTCCTGGGGGAAAGTTTAGCTTCTGGTGGTGAAAAACAGTTTCAGAGTTACCCAGATTTGGGCAGAATGGCGGTTTTGAGTACCCAGAGTTTGATTGCGTTGGGTAGATTAGATTTAGATGATTGGATAAGCCGTCAGCAACAAGAATCTCTTCATTTAGCAGCAACTGATGACATATCGATAAAAATAATTATTTCCACACTACCAGTAGCACTTTTTTTTCACGAAAATCCAATTAAGCTCCGACAAAACTTGCTGCATATGCTAAAAATCTGGGAGGATGACCCAGTAGTACGGGATGGAATACTAGCAGTAGGATATGCGATATCTCTTGCCCTAACTGAAAAACTCGACCCCCTAACCCTCATCCCGCAAACAATTTCTTTTCTCGGAGAAACACCGACATCAATACCAAAAAATTTATTAAAAGTCCAGAATTTATTAGAGCAAGGGGCTGGATTGTCAAGGGCGCAAGCTGAGTTTGCTAGAGAAGAAAAACTCAGTAACACTATTGCTACAGCATTTTACTGCTTTTTGAGTACCTTGGAAGACTTTCGCCTTGCAGTTTTGCGGGCTACTCACAATGGCAATTCTAAAGTGGAAGATGCTACGCCTCTAAGCTCACAGGCTACAGGTGCAATTACTGGTGCTTTATCAGGAGCATATAACGGTACAGGTGGAATTCCCGTAAATTGGCAAGTCTTGCTCTTGCAGAGCAATTCTCCAGTATGGGGACTAACTAGTTTTTCTCAAATGTTAAAATTAACCGATGCATTTGTAGCAGTGTGGTCAGGAGTGTATGATGTTGCCCCAAATCCAAGGGAGTTAACAAAGGAGGGATGTGAGGTGGCTTTGCTTTCAGTTTATGCCGCTCCTCGCGTTATTCGGTCACGTTAATCCTATTTTCACCGAATAACGGTGCGGATGCCAAACGCTGAAGACTACATAATCTAGCCAAAAACTAAAAAACTTACTAGTACAGCTTGGCAAAAATCCAGCTACCATTTCAAACAACACAAGTTGCTCTGAGCAACTGGTTAAAGGTAAGTAAGTGGACAAGAATAAATCAAACTATATTACGCAATGTAAAATTAATTAAATTAGCTTATAGTAAGAGCTTCAGCCCTTAAAATAGGGCTGGAGCTGCTTACTACAAACCTTTAATTATTCACACCCACTTACTTAGGTAAACTTCCGCCAAGCTGTACTAGTTTTATATATTAGAATTTTTCCGCTAACCCTCGGACAGACTGATTCTGTAGGTAACTATTGGGCAAATTGGCAACAAAAAAGCCCCCGCCACCGTAGTTGCAGCAGCCGCAGAGCAAACTTCCCTGATGATTGTCTTTTTTTGAGCTATCAAAGTCGGCAATTACAGGCAGAGATAATGAAAATGCAGCAATTTTTGCAGTTCTTGACCCAGCAATTGACTTACTGGCGGCGACAGTACAAAGCTTTACGCCGTAAGGGAAAGTTAATCAGAAGTCCCAAAGGTAAAAGCCATAGAAGGGAACTTCTAAGGACTATGCTCAAGAATGTACTTCTGTTTTTATCAAAAACCAATGATAAAAGCGTAGGTATAGCCAGCCGTAGGCATCGCCGAAAACAAGAAAGAGCGCTCAAGTCAAAGGCAAAATCGGTCAAAACAAAAAGTAGTGTTTTTGCAGTTGGTTTAGACTGGGTACATGAACAGCGTTCCTCGGTGATTTTGGCGATCGCTGTAGTGTCACTCACAGGCATTATTGGATATAAATTATACAACCAAACCCAAATCCAAGTAGGAAATCTCGCGCCCCAGACGATTACAGCGCCTTACACAGCTAGCATCGAAGATCACAAAAAAACAGAAGCCGAGCGCAAAGTTGTCAGTAAAAGCTCCTTACAAATGTTGATGGTTGATACGCGAATGAACCAACAAATCAAGGAAAATTTGCAACAACTTCTGGATCATGGCAACGAAATTCGCAGCGTTGCTGGAGCTTTTCCTTTTTTTGCTCCTGTAGTTTTGTCCATCTCTACCCAGCGTTACCTGCGTTCTTGTCCTGACTTGGAATGGCAAGCACTGCTAGTAGCTATAGAAAATAGTAAAAATCAGCACAAAAAAGGAACAGGACAAACCGCCGCCTCATCCCGTTCATCATCTATAGCTGCACCCAATCAGGAACGCCAACCGCCCATAACACTAGCCAAATCTGATTCTCAAAGTTCACAGGTAAAACCACAGAAGACAGAGCCAGTTGATTTTTCTCAAAACACTGACTTTACTCAAGCAGTAGCAGAACTAGAATCTTACCGCGTCACAACTTCTGAGAAAAACTTGTCCTTACTGATTGCCCAAATTTATCAAGTACGCCAAAGATACACCCAAGCCACTGCCAAACTTTTAAAGTTAGAGACTGTTAGCTCAAAAGCAATATACCAGGAATCTCTCCTTTTGGATTTGTCAAATGTGGAGTGGGAAAAAACACAAATGGGAATCCATCAGAGTACAGAGCGAATTCTCACCCAAGGTATCCCACAGGGACTGCCAAAAAATATCTTAGAGGATGCGGTGAGTTTACAATTGCAAACCTTTGTACCAGAAAACGCCGAAACTTTGGCAAAAAACCTGTTGTTAGCTGTACTCAAGCCGAATCTGCAAAAAGATGAAGAACAAACCAGACAAAACGCTCAAAAGGCTGCTGCTGGTGTGCCACCCGTGATTGTGAAAATACGGCATGGTGAGGTGATTGTCAAAAAAGGACAGCAGATTACTGCATGGAACTTTGAGGTGTTGGAGCATTATCACCTAATTCGGCGGGACGTGAAATGGCAGGGGTTGGTAAAGTTAGGAGGCGTTATTGCGATCGCTATTGGCATTTTTGTCTGGGTAGAACGGCATATCAATTATGAATTGCGGCAACGTGATCGCCTATTGGTGTTATTGCTGACTCTGAGTGTGCCAGGAGTAATTGCAATGGAATTGCCTTATACTACCTGGAGTGCCCTTGGTTTATTGTTGGGAAGCTTCTACGGTCCCACCTTAGGGTTGACAGTTGTCGGATTGCTGTTGCCGATATTAGGAATTAGCTTGGAGATGAGCAAGGCTGCGCTTTTGGCTGGCGTAGCAGGAGGAATATTAGGTAGTTACATAGCACAACGATTGCGATCGCGTGAAGAATTGGCATTATTGGGTGTTGCGATCGCCTTAACTCAAGGAGGCATTTATCTGGTTGTTAAAATCTTAATTGGTCAAGCATTTGGTTCAACCTGGTATATCGTCCTCCGAGAAGCCGGATTGTTTGCTTTATCAGGCTTAGGCTGGAGTATTGTCGCCTTAGGCTTGAGTCCTTATTTAGAAAAAGTTTTTGATTTAGTTACTCCAATCCGTTTAGCGGAACTGGCAAACCCTAACCGCCCTTTATTAAAACGACTCGCTACTGAAACTCCTGGAACTTTTCAACATACCCTGCTTGTAGCTACCCTTGCTGAAGCTGCTGCCAAAGAATTAGGATGCAACGTTGAACTAGTCAGGGCTGGAACATTATATCACGATATTGGCAAGATGCACGACCCGCTTGGCTTTATTGAAAATCAAATGGGGGGGCCGAATAAACATGATACAGAGATTAAAAACCCTTGGAAGAGTGCAGAAATTATCAAAAAGCACGTAACTGAAGGGTTGGTGATGGCGCGTAAACACCTTTTGCCTACAGCGATTCAAGCTTTTATTCCAGAGCATCAGGGAACCATGCTGATTGCTTATTTCCATCATCAAGCCCAGCAAATGGCTCAGGAAGATCCAAGTTTAGCAGTAGACGACGCAGATTTTCGCTACGATGGCCCAATTCCTCAATCACGGGAAACAGGAATTGTAATGTTAGCAGATTCTTGCGAAGCGGCGCTGCGATCGCTGCAAGCACCTACATCAGCAAAGCATCTGGGAGAGAAGCGATCGCTCAAAGATGTCTCCAGCGAACAAGCTTTAACAATGTTGAATAATATCCTTCGTGCCAAATGGCAAGACAATCAACTCGTAGATTCAGGACTAACACGGGAAGAGATGTCACAAATTGCCCAGATATTTGTGGATGTTTGGGAGCAGTTTCATCACAAACGGATTGCTTATCCTAAGTTGAAGGCTAGTAGCGTTGCGCGTAATTTGTAATATTGAATTAGCAGTTGCTGCTAATGCTCAAATTATTACCACTCACAATATTAAAGATTTCCAATGTTTTTGGGAAAGGTATTGATATTTATAGTAAGTTATGGGATAAGCATTTTAAAAACAAAAAGACCAGCCTCCCACAGCTGGTCTGGAATATCTTTTTTGCGTTGTCTTCTCAAGAGAGTTAAAACCCAATTGCGTGTTCCCAAAATGCAACGGGCAACTTTTCTTAACAATATTGTAACAGCCAACACAGATTTTTCCGGAATATTCATCAAAAAAAGATATGAACAAAGCTTAAAAGCCTCTATCTATCAGGAGAATTCAGCAGATCGCAGGGTATAGATCAATACGCTTGGGTTAAGGCTAAAACTCTTTCTTCAAGTCAATTTTTTTAACGAACCGCCAAGGACGCAAAGGACGCAAAGAGAAGGAAGAAATTCTTAACCCAAGCGTATTGGGGATAGATGGGGGAGGTGAGGAAGATGAGGGACAGAGGGAGCAGAGGGGAAATAACCAATGCCCAATGACTAATACTTCTTTACCTTGGGTTGCGCCCTAAGCGTAGCTATGCCGCAGGCTTTAAGGCAACTCTTAGAGACACTCTTGCGTTCGCTCAGTACAAGTGACTAATGACTATTTGTGGTTTTCCCCAAAGGATGCTTTCCTGCTTATAAATTGCAATTCCCGGTTTTGCTCCTTTGGGTTTGTAGACGTATTTTAGCTGAGTGTAAACTACTGGCACTTGCTCACTCTGACGGGCACGACTGTAGTAGGCAGCAAGATTAGCTACAAATTGTAAATCAGCTTCTTCTGCAACAGCACCCGGTTCTAGACGTAGTAACACATGGCTCCCTGGAATTTCTTGAGCGTGAAACCATAGGTCATAATCTCCAGCTACACGAAAGGTCAATTGGTCATTCTGGCGATTGTTGCGACCGATTAATACTTCAAAGCCGCTAGGGGTAAGGTAACGATGAAAGTTGGTGCTGGGGACTTCATTGGCACTGCGGCTGCGGTATTCTGGATCTTCTAGATACTTTTGTCCAATCAACTCTTCGCGGATTTCTTCTAAAGTTCGCAAATCTTCTGCTGTTTGGTAGGTGTCTATCTGGCTGATCGCAGCTTCTACTTGCTCTAAATACTCAATTTCTGTCTGCACTGACAACAGTAGCGGTTCGACAGCAGAACGAGCGCGTTTGAGCTTTTGGTGCTGTTTGTAAAGACTTTGGGCATTTTGGACAGCATTTTTATCTGGTTGGAGAGCGATCGCTACTGGCAAACTTGTATCAAAATCAGAAAGGATAATTTCCTTCATCCCTGGTTCCCAGTTTTGCAAGTGAGCCATCAATAAATCAGCTTTTTGTCGATACTCATCGGCTTGATCTGATTGCTGCAAGCGCGTCTTAAAGGTTTGAGCTTTATTCCGTAATTTCGCCAGAATATTATTCAATTTCTGACTCAACTGATGGCGTAATTGAGAAAATAATTGTTGATTGATCTGGTTACTGTAGTAGCGGTTGAGTAACTCCTGGATATCTTTGACGTTTTCAACTCCACCCCAACCCATTACAGTGTAGCCATCTTTTGTCCAAGCTGGTTGAAACTTCCTGGAATCCAAAGCTTGCAGCCATTCTTGCCAACGCTCAAACAGGCGTTGCCAATCGTCGGGGTTGAGGCTATCGGTGGATGTTTCTGGTGCGATATTTGCTTCTAGCAGCATTGACTCTAGTAGCGCTGCACTCAAGCCACTATAACTTTTCAGCAATTGCCGCTTGATTGCTCCTGGCACTAAACTTACCCGTTCTTGCCAACGTTGTTGGGATTCGCTCAAACTGGGGACAGTTCCAGTCAGTTTCGGTGGTGTTTCATAAGATTGTCCGGTTTGGATGGGACGAACACTAGATTGCTGCTGACTGACTTGATGGGCGGCGGTGATAATTATATTGCTGTCGTCGGTGAGAATCACATTGCTATACTTGCCTATAATTTCTGCATAGACATGATATAAGGCGCTTTCTCCAGGACGACGGGCAAATTGCAGATCAATAACCCGCTCCCAAGGGGCGATCGCTTCAATAGCCACCAATGCCAAACCGCCTAATTGGTGTATCAGTTGTTGGCTAAAGGTAAAGGTATCTGGTACTCGCGGTGGTGAATCGCCGATACAAATATGTGCAGCTTGGGGATGCCAGGAAACCTCTAGCCAATCTCGCTGTTTGAGGGTGCGTAATGCCATAGCAATAGTGTAGCGATCGCGCTGGTAAACCTGTTCTAAGCGTGATGGTAGCCAGTTAGCGCGGATTTCGCTACAAGCAGCTGTGAGAGTGGTAAAGTCAACTGGTTGCAAAGCGATTAGTTGTTAACATTCAAATGGTAGTGATCGCTATACTTTTTTTTCGTTTAGTCAAAGCATAAGAGACCTCAACTATCATAGCGGTTACTTGCTTTGGTGATAGCTGCGAATAAAAAAACGCACAAATCTATTATAAAATAAACTTTTGCGCTTAAGTAATAAGTTACTTTTTTATACAGGTTGCTTTTAGTATCTAGTTTTGCTAGCTGAAGCGATAGCTGCCAAGTTAAACCCAAAGTACTATCAATAGTTGTAACTGCTTTAATTTGAGAAGTAAGATTGGATTGTATAGGTGCTGTACCAGTCCAGAGCGTAAGTTATAAGTTTATATCACAAAGGGATAACTTATGATTACTAACGCCATCAATTCGTCGGAAGTCTTGGTAAATTTCTAACTGCTATTAAGAACTGTTATAAAGGCAAATTTGTCAACATACTTATATACAAATAAATAAAGTAAGTGATTGCCACTAATTAAACCAATAGTGAAAATCACTCAGCCTAGAGAAATATTTAGAATAAATGATTGAGTAATGGTGACTGAAGACTAGGAAAAGAAAATTCTTGCTTACTTCCGAGTTACCCACTCACCATTATCTGTTAGGCAAGAGAATTATTTAGTAACCAAAGCTGGCTGTTTTACTGTTGACTGCACTAATTCGGCTGTTGAGTGCACTAGTTCTTTTGCTGTTGACTGCACTAATTCAGCTGTTGAGTGGACTAATTCTTTTGCTATTGACGCTACTGGTTGTGGCTGCAACAGTTCGGTGTAAAGTGCACTTAGCTGAGTTGCGACGCCATGCCAACTGAACTTAGTTTCAACGCGTTTTCTACCAGCTTTACCCAATTCGTCTCGCCACTCTGGATTGAAGAGAATTCGGTCAATTGCAACTGCAAAAGCATCTACATCCTGTGCTGGTGCCAATAAACCAGTTTCTTCATTAACCACTGTAAACTGAAGTCCGCCGACATCACTTGCTACGACTGGTGTACCACTTGCCATCGCTTCGATCGCCACGAGTCCAAAGGGTTCGTAGTGACTAGGAACAACGCAAACATCGGCAGCTGCATAATAAGTTGGTAAAATATCTTGACTGAGACAACCAGTAAAAGTGGTAAAGTCGCTCATCCCCAATTCGTTGACGATTTGCTCAATGCGATCGCGCTCAATTCCGTCGCTGTTACCTGGAGTACTACCACCACCAATAATTAGCTGAAGATTGTTGGAATCCCGTAGCCCAGACTTATTTACTGCACGCACCAAGGTTTCTATACCTTTGCGTTGGTCAAAACGCCCTACATATAATACAACTTTCGCTTCTTTTTCAATACCCAATTTATCTCTAGCTGCTTCTCGTGCAATTGAACCAAACCGCTGAATATCTGTACCGCAGGGAATGATGTCGATATTGCCTTTAGTGGAAACTAGCGATCGCATATGTTCCTTCTCTTGCGGACTTGTCGCCACAATTCGATCTGCTATTTCCAAAACTTGTTTTTCCACTTCTAATCGCTTACTAGCAATCAGAGGAATATTTTCTATAGTGTTATACTTGATTGCTCCTAAGGAGTGGTAGGTGTGAACCTGTTTACTATTTTGGATTTTATTTAACTTCATCCCCACCCAACTAGAGTGCCAATAGTTAGTGTGAACTAACTGGTATGTAATCTCATTTTTTACTTGAAATTTGAGGAAATTTTCCACAAATTCTGGCAAATATTCAAAAATTTCATCTCGCGGCACAAACTCAAGTGAACCAGCTTTTAAACGAATAGTTCGACAATTGTCGCTGTGTTCAACAATCGAGTCTTGCTCCAGACTCACTTTGCGGGTAAACATATCAACTTGCCATCCAAGCTGCGCTAGTGCTTCACCCACGTTACGCACATAAACATTTTGTCCTCCAGCTTCTTCTTTCCCTATTTCAATCGCCGGGTCTCCGTGGACGGAAATCAAGGCAATACGTTTTTCGGTGGTAGAGTTCATAGTTTGTGTAGTGCTGATTTTAACAAAGTTTTCGGCTATTCCAAGTCCGTGTATAACACACTTTCCTGAATTGTTTAGGAACTTTGATTAATATTGATTTTAATTTAGTATGTCTAATATTTTTTTACATCTTCTGCCAGAAGTATACATTTGTATTTAATTTCTTTGACATACAAGAAATTGCCAGAGGTTTATCTAATACTTTTGATAGGTGAAAATTATATTGTTTTGTTGTATAAGGAAAATTCTCTAGATAGATGCATTAACATGAGTTCGACGGAGTTACAGTAGGAGTTTGGAGTTTGGAGTTGCAAGCTATCCAAAAAGCAAAGCTCTAATTCAAAATCAAGGCACTATTCGCGCTGAGTAACTCTCTGGGGATTCCTAGTACACTCTGGCAGAAGTTTGTCTACCTTTAACAAGGGGCTTAATCAATTGTTTAGTTAATTGAGATGGTAGCTGGATTACGCGCCTGCTGTACTAATAAGTGTAAGCAACCAGCCCAGCTAAAAGATTGACCAGCCTATTAAATATAAAGCGTTATTTTGGTGTTAATATAGTATACTTTATAACTAAGGTTGCGATCGCCAAAGAGTTTATTGAGAATATTTAATGTGACATTTTTTACTTAATTAGTACTAACATTCCTTGCGTATAGATCAACCCCGATTAATTCTCCTTGACATTTGATAATTCGGTATAATTTAAAACTAAAAAATGTTTACTTCTTATATTGAAGTTCAAACTATTTATCATAGTCAACTCACAGCGTTAAACTCACATTGTATTAAGTAGTAAGAATAACTGTTAAATATTGATGCAAAATTGAGTACTTTCTGAAATTTGCTTTGGAAAGTCTCAGATTATATTTTCAATCATTAATAAATTTCAGGAGCAAATCAGGTGTTTACTTCAACCTTACTCGCTGCTGCAACCACACCTCTGCAATGGAGTCCTATAGTTGGACTGATTATGATTCTTGCTAATATCGTTGCCATTGCCTTTGGCAAATCTACCATCAAGTATCCCAACGCAGAACCAGCACTACCCTCAGCTAATTTCTTTGGTGGTTTTGGTTTACCAGCCCTTTTAGCAACTACCGCCTTTGGTCATATCTTAGGAGTGGGCACTATCTTAGGGCTGCATAACCTGGGAAGAATTTAGGTTCTTACCCAAGTTAGCCTTTATTTGATGATTTTTTTGTCTCCAGCTTTGAGCCATAGAATTAGTTCTCTGGCTCTTTTTTATCATAAATTCAAGGGTTTAAGGCCCCTTGTCTACGAGACGCTACACGTAGCTTGCTTCCCCTTCTTACCCGATGAAGCCCGTACAATATTGAATTTGATACCTAGTTATTACCATAATTTGTCGCGTAACTACTATTGACAAAACTAATTTTGCCTTAACCTGTCACGAATGGGCTTTGAGTTTAAACTAAAAATTAGGATAACCATCAAACATCTTTTGCATATTGTCTGATACAGTCAAATTTTAATCTACAGAATGAATGAGTAACCGTCCCATTATCACACTCAATCAGATTGGCAAGGTCTACACCAATGGCACTATTGCCCTACAAGACTTGAATTTAGTAATTCCAGAGTCGCAATTTGTCAGTTTGGTTGGTTCCTCAGGGTGCGGTAAAAGTACAGTTCTGCGACTGATTGCCGGATTGGGGCGCATAAGTTCTGGTAGTATTGATTGGGGTAGAACTCAGCAAGCAAGAAAGCTGGCTTTTGTCTTCCAAGATGCCGCACTCATGCCTTGGGCAAACGTCAGGGAGAATATACGCCTACCGCTAAAGTTGGCGAGAATGCCCAAAAAAGATAGTCAAGCATTGGTACAGCAGACATTAGAACTGTTAGGATTAGAGGGTTTTGAGGAGAACTATCCCCGTCAGTTATCAGGTGGGATGAAGATGCGGGTATCAATTGCTAGGGCATTAGTTACTCAGCCAAATGTACTGTTGATGGATGAACCATTTGGGGCATTAGATGAAATTACTCGTAGCAAACTCAATGGTGATTTACTTGATTTGTGGCTTCAACACTGCTGGACAGTGGTTTTTGTTACCCACAATATTTATGAAGCAGTGTACTTATCAAATAGGGTGCTAGTCATGGGGACAAGTCCCGGACGAATTGTAGCAGATGTAAAAATTGATGTTCCCTATCCCCGTGGCGATGACTTTCGGACATCATTGCTGTATAACCAATATTGCCGTGAAATTTCTCAGCATTTAGCCCAAGCTATGAGCCTTAGTAGCTTTGCTCAAACTTAAAATTTTAAATTTATATGCTATTTGTCCGTCGCACCCAATCACAAAAAACACTGAGTAAGTTTATATCTGCTGATGTTTGGGCACCGATGATAGTTGGCATTCTAGCATTAGTGTTATGGGATATATTTGTGCGGATAACACATCTACCTCCTTATATCCTCCCTGGCCCTTTATTAGTATTTAAAACCTTAATTACTGACTGGAACGAGCTTTTTCCATCACTATTAATTACACTGCAAATCACAGTTATTGCTTTTATTGCTGCGGCAATTTCTGGTTTGCTAATAGCGATTTTGTTCACCCAAAGTAAATGGATTGAACGCAGTTTATTTCCCTATGCAGTAATTTTACAAACAACTCCAATAGTTGCGATCGCACCCTTAATCATCCTCTGGCTAAAAAATAACACCTTCGCCGCCTTAGTAGTTTGTGCCTGGATAATCGCCTTCTTCCCTATCGTATCCAACACGACATTAGGACTCAACAGCGTTGACCGAAACTTGCTCAACCTATTTCAGCTTTACAAAGCTTCTCGCTGGCAAACACTGCTGTATCTCCGTTTACCCAGCGCCATGCCCTATTTCTTAGGTGGTTTAAAAATTAGCGGTGGTTTAGCATTAATTGGTGCAGTCGTAGCCGAGTTTGTCGCGGGTACTGGTGGGGCAAAATCTGGAATTGCTTACAGGATTTTAATCTCCAGCTACAACTTACAAATTCCTCGGATGTTTGCAGCATTATTTCTCACAACCGGATTGGGTGTACTAATTTTTGTGAGCTTGAGTGCTTTATCTGACTTTATATTAAGTAAGTGGCATGAAAGTGCTGTCAAAGAAGAAAATTAATGGACAATGCGTACCGCTGCACGGTAGCGTAATTTTAGATATGAAGCGGATGCAAGAGATTCTTTAGGTGAAGCCGGGGGATAGCGCGGGTAGAGGCTGGGGTGAAGTTGGCGGCTTTGGACAGAATATTTAAGTTGCACATCGCCTAAATTAGCAAATTACACAAATACATATCAGAACTTTCTCTGTATATTTGTGTAACCTCCCTCCAAAAAGCTAGCTGTTGGGCGTTTATAATTTGTGGTTTGATTTTAACTAATTCTGTGGGTTTAAGTTGCATAGCAACTAACAAGCGGCAAGTTTTGTGGCTCTTGTCTTTATCCCCGTTACAAAACTTAATTATAAATTACTTTAAAAGCCGTGGGGATAACCCAAAATCCAACATCCCAAAATCGACCATGATTGAAATTGACGGTTCCTATGGAGAGGGAGGCGGACAAGTTCTTCGTACTTCCTTAAGTTTAGCGGCTATCACTGGCAAACCCATACGAATTGTAGGTATTCGCGCTGGACGCAAGAACCCAGGATTAGCAGCACAACACTTAACAGCAGTTCGGGCAGCGGCTAGAATTTGTCATGCCCAACTACGCGGTGATGCTTTGGGTTCAATGCAACTGGAATTCATCCCAGGTAGTGCTGTGCAAGCTGGAATTTATACCTTTGATGTTAGTAAAGCACAACAAGGTGGTTCTGCGGGTGCGATCGCTCTAGTTTTACAGACAATTCTCTTACCTTTGGCACTAGCATCCGGTAATTCCCAGGTAACACTAAAGGGTGGAACTCATGTAAACTTTAGCCCGACAGTGACGTACATAGAGCAAGTTTATCTGCCGATATTGCAACGCATGGGTGTACACTCTCAAGTCAAGTTAGGCGCTTGGGGCTGGTATCCCCAAGGTGGGGGAGAGGTACAGTTGCAGGTGAATGGCGGTAGTCAACTCGGCGGAATTAACTTACTGGAACGGGGAGAGTTACAACAGGTGCGAGGACTAGCAGTGGTGACAGAATTGCCTTCCCATATTCCCCAACGGATGGCGAATCGTGCCGAAAATTTGTTACGGTCAGCCCATTTAAAAGTTGCTGTACAGACCTTACGAGAAAGAGGTATTGCACCTGGGGCGGGTATTTTCCTCACTGCTGAGTATCAGAACAGCTTGACTGGCTTTGGTGGATTCGGGCGTTTGCGGTTGTCAGCAGAAACAGTTGCAGAGATTGCTTGTCAGCAACTGCTTGAGTTTCATCAAACCGGTGCAGCAGTAGATGAACATTTAGCAGATCAGTTATTATTGCCAGCTGCTTTAGCTTCACAGGAAAGTCAGTACCAGGTTGCTGAGGTGAGTAGGCATTTGACGACCAATGCAGCAGTTATTGAACAGTTTGGGCTGGCGCAGATCACAGTAGATGAAGCTGAGAAAATAGTATTTGTAAAGAGTTTGACTAGATGAACTACTGCTATTACTCTAGTAGGGGTTCATGGTAAAGTATTAGAAATCACTATTCTGTAAATTTTAATCAATCTTGTGATTCCTTCTGCTTTCAAGTAAAAATTGCAAGTTTTAGCAGACAACTTTGATAAAGATTTAAAGTTTATTTAAAAGTTTGAGTCATAAACAAACTTATGTCAGTGCAAACTCATCAAGCTATTGAAGTGTTTTATTCTTATGCTCATGAAGATGAAAAACTTCGTAATGAACTAGAAAATCACCTGACTCTTTTAAAGCGGCAAGGAGTGATTACAGGATGGCATGATCGCAAAATTGGAGCAGGAAAAGAATGGCAGAATGAGATAGACACTCACTTAGATTCATCTCAGATAATTTTGCTGCTCATAAGTGCAAATTTTATCGCTTCAGATTATTGCTGGGATGTCGAGGTAAAACGGGCAATGGAACGGCATGAAACCAAAGAAGCCAGAGTTATCCCTATAATTCTCGATTCTGTTGATTGGAAGAGCGCACCGTTTGGAAGGCTTCAAGCCCTGCCCAAAGACGCTAAACCTGTTAAGAGGTGGAGAAATCGTAGTGATGCATTTTTAAGTGTTGCTGAAGGTATCCGGTTAGTAGCGAAAGAATTGGCAGTAAGTTTATAGAAATTAAATGTTGAAAATTCATAATTATAACTGAGTAAATTATCAGAAATTTAAATAAAAAATGCTATGAAAAGAAAGTAATAAATTTTCCATATTAATAGGTGCTAAGGTCAATGCCTGCTACTAAGATTGTCAAAGTTTTTTATTGCTGCTCTGACTCTGCTCAAGATGAAGAAATGCGGCAAAAACTAGAGAATCACCTCAGCATTTTGAAGCGGCAAAGTGTGATCACCAATTGGCACAAAGGCATGATCAGTCCAGGTAAAGAATGGGAAAGTGAGATTGATACAAATCTAAAGACAGCCGATATAATTTTGGTGCTAATTAGTTCAGAATTTACTGCTTCAGATTATCACTGGGATGTTTTGGCGAAACAAGCTATGAAACAGCATAAAGCTAGAACATCTCGTGTTATTACTATTCTGCTTCGTCCAGTCGAGAATTCTTGGAAGGTTGCATTCCCCAATGTCAAAGTTTTACCCAAGGGTGAAAAACCTGTCACTAAATGGAGACCCTATGATAATGCTTTTGAAAATATTGCTATAGGTATTCGAGAAGTAGCCGAGGAACTTACCGATTCTACCTTCCTTATTAAAAAAATTCTGCGTAGGATTAGGAGAATTGTGATACTTATTGCAAAAGCTGCTGGAAACACTTTTATATATGTGGCAAGAGCAACCTTTTCATATTTGTTTAGACCATCAAGGTCTCGTCGCCGGAATAGAGTTAGCAACATCGCTGTGAGACTAGTTATTTTCCTTGTATTAGGTGGCATACTTCTACGCTTCATTTCTCAACCACCTGATATATTAGAAATCCCTTTCTCAGCACCTAAACCAATTGTAAATTCAACAAAAATAGTAAATCCTACTGGCTGGATATGGATAGGTATGGTTAATAAAACCTCAGGTAGTTTATCTGTTGGACAAAAACTAGTTCTTCAACCATCAAATCCTAAACAATTTCCTCGTATTGAGCCTCCTGTCATTCCATCACTAGGAACAATCGTAACTGTTAAATATGAAGTCAATTTAATAAAGGAAAAATCTTTATCTGGAAAAACAATCGTTAAACTTAAAAAAGAAGAAAAGCTAGTTATCTTGAAAGTAGAGCCTTTCTCAAAAGTTGCAAAAAATTCGCCTTATATTAAATTGAAAGCGCAAGTTCGTAAATGTAACTCAACTTGCAATAAATAGTACTAAGATAAGCAAAATATATTTTAGCACTAAATAGTTGTATGATGTGAAAGTTCAGACAAAAGGGGTTAAGCCAAGCATAATAAACTAGGGCTTGTATTTAACCAAATGACATCTGGCTATTTAGACATTAATTTATCCATGTTATTTTACTTAGTGTCTTCGTACGCCAGTCGCACGCCAGTTTGACTGTGCATAGCGTCACTTTTCAAGACAGGCATCAGAACTTCTCCTAATAAAGACGCTGCGCTTAACTTGCTTCCCCGTAGGGGTACGGTGGGCACAAAGACGAAGGCAGCCGCTATGCGGGGGTTTCCCAACTTGAGCTGACTGCCCGTCACAGAGAAAACTGAATCTTGAAGGTTACACCTTGACAGCGCTAGTCTCTACATGACTAAATCGAGTTAATAGCGATCGCACCAAACAAAGCAATACTAGTTAACAACAGATAAGCGAAAATTGCTCCACCAATCCCACCAATCAGAAAACCTTCAGTAAACTGACTCCATCTTTCAGTAGAATTGAGAGTCTGTGGCACACGAGGAACTGTTGCTACCGTTGCTCCTCGTGGATACATTTCTTGCTGTCTTTCAAAGGTAGTAGTGCCATAAAGTGAAAAAGCCATTGTCAGGATGACAATCAAACTGCCTGCGGCAAATAAACCAACCAAGCTACCCAGATTGGAATTGCGTAATAAACCTAATGAACCTAATGTGGCAAACGGGCCAACTAGCCAGTAACCATGAGCCATGCCAATTTCTAATCCCCGCCACAGTGGAGATATACCAGGGCGGTAAATTGGCAAGTATTTGAGAAACTTCAGCGTCACATCAGAAGAGTTGACTAAGCTTGCTTGATTACTTGGGCGATTCACCTGTGGCGGTTGAACCATGTCACCATTTTTAAAATCAAATCCGGCTTCAATAGCACGGGCGCGGAGGGCGTGCCAAATGTGACCTAACAGAAATATCAGCGCTAGGACAAAATGGAAAGTTACCAACCAACCACGAGATGAAACTATACCAGCAGAAGTTTCTATAACCCGAACTGGACCATAGAAAACTTCAGGATAGACAGTATTATTGACTGATGCAAAATATGCTGCCAAAAAGCCCATGTATGCTACAGCACCAATGCTGTAAGATAAATACGCTTCTCCTGAATAAATCAAAACTCGGCGTGCCCAAGCGAACGGCTTAGTCAAGATGTGGAAAATACCACCGCCAATTAATATCAAACCAACCCAGATGTGACCACCGACCACATCTTCCAAGTTATCAACAGCTGCCATTCCTTCCGAACCCCAAGCCCCAAATAGGTAGCCAAAAATGCGGAATGGGTTAAGTGTCGGATGATTGATTACCCTTACGTCTCCACCGCCAGCAGCCCAGGGGTCAAATAGTCCCCCCCAAAACACCGCCTTGGTAACTAAAGCCAAAGCACCCAAACCTAAAAGCGTTAGGTGAATGCCCAAGATGGTTGTCATCTTGTCCTTATCATTCCACTCGTAGCCAAAAAAGCCAGCCCAAGTAGGATTGTCTTCTAACACCTCTGGCCCCAGCAAGGAGTGGTAAATACCACCGGCTGCCAGAATCACTGAAGGTATCAGATGTAAGACGCTGATTACAAAGTAGGGATAGATGCTAATAACTTGCCCACCAGCACCGACACCAAAACCGAGAGTCGCTAGATGAGGCAGTATGATTAACCCTTGCTCATACATTGGCACATTAGGATTGAAGCGTGACAGTTCAAACAGCGTCATCCCTCCAGCCCATAACAAAATCAATGCAGAATGGGCAACATGAGCGCCTAGTAATTTTCCTGATAAATTAGTGAGACGAAAGTTACCAGCCCACCAGCCAACATCAGGTATTTGTTGCTTGTATGGGCTATCTTCAATTACTGCTGTCATTTCTAGTACTCCTTGAAAATATTTAGCAATTTTTTTGAACTTCTGCTTTCAGATAATTGCAAATTAATTGCATTAAATTGAATTTAGCTAATTGGTTGAGGAATCACTGCCTCCTGACTCACCCTACCTTTGCGAAAATCGAACCCACGCGCCCGCAAGGCGTGCCAGATATGACCTTGGAGAAAAAAGAAAGCTAACCAAAAGTGGGCATTGGCTAACCAAGTCCGAGCAGTTACAAGGTCAGGGTCAGGTGATGAAAAGTAGGGCACAATATTCTGCCTAACCACGAGCGCTGGCCCATAAAAAACTTCAGGATAAACAGTGGTGTTTACCGATACAAACAGAGTTGCAATAAAGCCCATCAGTGCCAAAGCACCGAGACTGTAAGAAAGGTAAGCTTCTCCAGACCAAACAAATAGTGGATGCGTCCAGGTAAAGGGCTTAGTTGCTATGTGGAAAAGTCCACCAATAATCAATATCGCACCAATCCAAATGTGTCCGCCAACCACGTCTTCTAGGTTGTCAACGCCAGCAATCCAGAATCTATTAATTGCGCCAAATAGATAGCCAAAAATGACAGCTGGGTTTAATGTTGGATTTGTAATTACCCTGACATTTTCAACATTTGGGTCGTACAAACCACCAAAGTACATTGCTTTGGCGACTAACAAGAATGCACCACAACCCAGTAAAACCAGATGTATACCAAGGATTGTGGTCATTTTGCCCGTGTCTGACCAGTCGTAGCCAAAGAAAGGAACTTTGCCCTCTAATTTTTCCGGGCCACGTAGGGAATGAAAGATTCCTCCGAAACCCAAAAAGGCTGAGGAAATTAGATGCAAAGCTCCAATTACAAAGTAGGGATAAGTATCCACGACTGCACCATTTGCGCCAACACCCCAACCTTCAGTAGCTAGGTGAGGTAACAAAATTAAGCCTTGCGTGTACATCGGTTCTGCTGGATTAAAGTGGGCTAGCTCAAATAAAGTCATAGCTCCTGCCCAGAAAACGATTAGACCAGAATGAGCGACGTGAGCGCCTAGTAATTTCCCTGATAAGCTGGTAAGTCTAGCATTACCAGCCCACCAAGGCGAATCGGTAAGGTCTTGCTCCACCGACAGCGGACTTCTAGAAATTGTCATTTTCCTACCTATAGTTTGTTGATAATTATCTGCAACAAATTTAAAAATAGCTTACCCTAAAATTTTATTTAATGCAAGTTACTCTCATTAATAATTTGAAGATGGTGACTGACGACTTGGCTGGATTTACCAAATTTCCAAGATAATTAGGTACTGCCCTAACTCTCCCTCTTCTCTTGCCGTTCTTTGAGTTTCAGCATGATTTGGGCGTGCATCTCACGGGTAATTGGGTAAAAATACGTTAAAACTAAGCCAAAAATCAAACAAACTGTAGGTATAGGGCCAACAGCAATGCGAATAGCAAACAGTGCTGATTCCGGTTGCATGGGTGGTGGACTTCCGGCTACAGATTCTTTGAAACCGGCTAGTTGCAAAGCATTTCCCACCAAAAACAGCCCGAAAGCTAAACCAAATTTTTGTAGCAAAACCATGAAGCCATAAAAAATGCCTTCTCTGCGTTGTCCGGTTTGGAGTTCATCTAATTCAATCACATCTGGAATCATTGACCAGGGAATTAGATAAGCTGTGGATACACCAACACCCGCCATCACAGCCATCAAATACATCAAACCTATTTGACCGGGCTGTAAGAAAAATAGTCCAGCGGCGGCTATTATCCATAAACTCATTCCCATAAAATAAACAAGTTTTTTGCCGATTTTTTTACTCAGCGCCTCCCAGACAAATAGCATCAGCAGGGCAGTCCCTTGCACTGCAATCAGCAGTGTGGGCACATCTGATTCTTTGAGACCCATACAATTGACTACAAAATAGGGAATAATGCTGGCTGTAATCTGCACACCTAGCCAAGAAAAAAGATATATACCAATAACAAATAAAAAAGGTCGGTTGCTAAAGACAATTTTTAGCTGTTCCAAGAAGGAGAGAGATGCAGGTTCTTCAGCTTGAATACGTTTGGACTCAAAAGCCAGGATGCGATCGCGAACTCCAAAAACGCACCAATATAATCCTAAAATCGAAATTACAGTACAAATTGCTGCTAAAACGAGATATCGTTGTTGGCGATCGGCAATTTGGGAAAAAACGATTTGCGCTAAAATCAATGACAGAATGCTACCACCAATGGAAAATGTAAAACGATAGCTATTAAGGCTGGTGCGTTCGTCGTAATCTTGAGTTAGTTCTGGAGTCATCGCCGTATAAGGCAAATTCACAATCGTGTAAAAGGACTGAGATAGCACCCCAATCACTACGTAATACCAGAACATCGGCCAAATATTATCACTCTGATTTGCCCTAAATTGCGGTACAATCCACTGCAAGAAAAAGAAAGTTCCAAAGGGGATTGCTCCATAAAACATCCAAGGAAGACGACGGCCCCAGCGACGAGATTTCGTTTTATCACTCAAAAACCCGATAATCGGATCATTTATCCCATCCCAGATTTTGCCAATCATCAAAATACTGCCAGCTAAACCCGCAGGGATACCAGCGATATTGGTAAAGAAAAACAGCAAATAAAAGACGGAAATATTTGCAGTAATTGCTGGGCCTAAATCCCCTGCACCGTAAGCCAGTTTTGTTTTAAGGTCGAGTTTTTCACTCTTAGGATCTCGTTGGGTATCGCTATTAGCGGCAGAATCGTTCATAATAACTTGCGCTCATACTAAAATAAAAAGTTTGCGTCACCAAACAGCCTGTCGTAGCGAAAAGTCGAGCCAGTGCGCCCTTGCGGTTTCCCGACTTATTCGCTCTTAGCGTTCCCACAGGGTAGCAACTGGCGTCAAAGCGGCGGCTTCCGCCGTTAGCATAGCGGTAGCGAGTCCGCGAGCGTCTCTGATAGCGCAGCGTAAAGCCTACGGCATAGCTTTTCTACAAGAGACTGTGCCAACGCTTAGAGCGACGCAGGAGCGTCACTTTTCAAGACAGACATTGCCTTCAATACACTAGCTATCTACCACTCCCGTTAGACTTATGCCAGACCTTTATGTTTCTTGGTCAGATTATCACCAAAAAATTGAACAACTGGCTATTCAGATTTATGAATCCAGTTGGGAATTTAACCAGATTATCTGTCTTGCCAGAGGAGGACTACAAGTAGGAGATATTCTCTCCCGTATATACCAGCAACCACTGGCAATTTTAGCAACCTCATCTTACAGTGGGACTGGTAAGCAAGAAAGAAGTAATTTAATTTTCTCTCGCCACTTGACAATGACTGCCGAAAAGTTAGGTTCGCGCATTCTCCTAGTGGATGACTTAGTAGACTCTGGGATCACACTCCAACAGACTATACCTTGGCTCAAGCAAAATATTGATTTTCCCATTGAAGAAATTCGCACTGCTGTACTTTGGTATAAAGCCTGTTCAGTTATAGCACCCGATTATTATGTCGATTATTTGGCTGACAACCCCTGGATTCACCAACCCTTTGAACATTACGAGTATCTGAACCCCGCAGAACTCGCCGCTAAGGTCAGTCAACGGTGTTGATAAATACTTAGTTCCGCTACGCAAAATTCAAAATTAACAGGACTTACGCAAAATCATGATAAAACGAACCGCCAAGGACGCAAAGGATACAAAGGAATAAGAGTTTCAGAGAGTTCTTGCGTAAGTCCTGATTAAGAATTCAAAAATGTTAAAGAAAGAATGACAAACGATATTTCGTACAAACGAAACCTTCACCGATTTAATCCTGTTGCATATCTAATAATTAAAAAAAATTTCGTCTTTCTCCTCTAACTTTCGGGTTGTTGGCAGCAATTACCGCTACTGTAGTTTATTTATTTACTGCATGGATAAGTGATATATTATGGTCTAAGCACGAGCAAATGGGGTTGCTTCGAGACTGGATTCCCTGGCTAATAGGACTTTTCATTAATCCAATAACATTAAGTTTTTGATATCTCCCCAAACTTAGGACTCCACCACCCTTTTGGGGTACTGAAGTAAGCCACATCTTTATGTTTGGTATCCTTACGAGCTTGTGAGTCAGAACATCGCAACATTGTCTTACTCTGCCCCTCTTTGATATAACTGTACTCTTCCAGAGCTTTCTTACATACCGGGCAGGGATATGCCGTCATCTTCATGGGAGGCTTTTGTTGATTCTCAGCCTGGACTGCTTTCGTTTGTGGTGGCTGCCAAGTTTTGTTAAAGTCGCTCCAAAACAACACGACATTTTCACAGCCTTTTGTGCATTTGAGGAAATATTTCTTTTTAACCTTACTACTCGGAATTTTAGCAAGAAAATTTTTGCATTCAGGGCATCGAGTCTTAGAAGTTTCATATTTGCGCTCGTTTATCACATTAGCTTTACCTGTTGAGGAACTCGCAACTACAGTTTTAGCTTTGGAGAGCGCTGGTACTAAATAATTCTGATTCCAACTAGTTAAATAATGCTGCCAAGAGTTTTTTCCTTCGGAAATGGCATCAAGAGCATCTTCCATTTTTGCTGTGAATTCCGCCTCTAGTAAATCAGGCAGTGCTTTGAGTAAAAATGCATCAACTTCTAACCCTAACGCTGTCGGTTGCAGATGGTCTTTTTTCAACTCGACATAATTTCGTTTTTTTAAGGTAGCAACAGTAGGAGCATAAGTACTTGGGCGACCAATTCCTTTACGTTCCATCAATTGCACCAACTTTGGTTCGCTATAACGCGGTGGTGGCTGCGTTTGCTTTTTTTCATGTCCAGCATTCTCAAGTTTCAATGCTTGTCCCTGTTGTAATGAAGGTAAAACACTATCCTTGCTGAGATTGTTCCAGTAGCGGGCATAACCGTAAAATTCAATCACTTGCCCTCTCGCTGACCACAGTAAAGAACCAGACTGAGTAATCACCAGAGTTTTACGCAATTGAGCAGCACGACACTGAGAAGCAATTGACCGTTTCCAGATCATCACATACAGATTAAACTGATCATCAGGAAGTTCAGAGCGCAATTGAACTGAGGGGCGAAACACATCCGTGGGACGAATCGCTTCATGTGCTTCTTGAGCCGATTTGCTACTGCGATGCTTGGCGACTTGCGGCGGTACATTCGGCGGATCATTTTGCTCTAACCATTTACGGGCGCTGGCACAAAATTCTGGACTCAGCATTACGGAGTCTGTTCGCATATATGTTATTAGCCCTGCTTCATACAGCTTTTGGGCAACAACCATAGTTTTATCAGGAGCAAACCTCAACTTTGAACCAGCAGCTTGCTGAAGGCTGGAAGTTGTAAATGGTGGCGGTGGCTGGCGATTAACAATTTTTCCTTCAAAATGAATCACCTGATGTGGATGTTGCTGTGCTTCTTCAACTAAACGTGTAGCCTCTGCTTCAGAAAGAACACGTTTAGATTCGGGTGTTTCTGGACTATTACCTACCTTTGCATCATCATGAGTTTCAGTTTCTTGTTCTGCTGTATCTTTTGCAGAATCGACCGTACCTTTGTAAAAAGCTCGAAATCCTTCAGCATAATCTACCCAGACACTCCAGTAATCTTGGGGTACAAAAGTCAGAATTTCGTTTTCTCGCTGACAAATCAGATGCAAAGTCGCGCTTTGGACTCTGCCAACACTCTTAGCGCCGTTATTCAATGCCCAAACTAAAGGACTACCTTTATAACCTACCAACTTATCTAGGCAATCTCGACACAGCCCAGCACCGATTAAATTTTGGTCTAGCTTTCTGGGATTAGCGATCGCACTCTGCACCGCCGATGCTGTAATCTCAGTATAAATTACTCGTTTCGGTTCCCTTAAACCCAGCGTTTCTTTGAGATGCCAAGCGATAGTCTCGCCTTCCCGGTCTGGGTCAGTTGCTAAGACAACTTCATCAACCTGCCTCACCGCAGATTTAAGCTTCTGGATTGTTTCCTTTGCTCGTTGGTCACGCGGCACGTAATTGCACCGGACATTACTGCCGTCCATGACGAAGCCTAAGGAATCGTCCCCTTCATTGCTAAGTTCTCGGATGTGACCACAACTGGCGAGAACTTTCCAATCTGAACCCAGAATTTGACTGAGTTTTTTGACTTTTCCGGGAGACTCGACCACAAGCAGGCGTTTGATCATAGCAACTGCATTCTTGATTCTAAGCAATAAACTGGCAATTGCAATTAGCGATGGCTGCGCCAACGCCAAAGGCGAACGCCTCTTCTCGTTATCTGGATTTTCTAGATTAATACTGTACCAAAAAGCTTTAGAAATTGCTGAATTCAGTTTAGAAGTAAATCATTCCAACGCAATACTCCTCCAACAGCGATCGCCGTTGGAATTGGCTCAACTACTATGATTTTAGCCTCAACAATCTAGTGAGATTAGGTTTGATATTAAATAGTAGGGGCGCACAGCTAGCTGTGCGCCCCTACAAATCACCTGTATTCCACTTTCCGAAAGTCTCAGGTTATGAAATATACATTATACATTACTTAGTAATGATTCAGGTTAATGCCAGCTTCTTTTGCCATTGCTTCTAACCCTTTAATTTCTAAGGTTTTGATTGCTTTGGTAGACAGCTTTAATCTCACCCAGCGATTTCCGCCTTGCCACCAAACACGCTTGCTTTGCAGATTGGCGTGCTGAAGGCGTTTAGTACGGCGGTGGGAGTGGGATACAGCAAAGGCGTTATTTGCCTTCTTACCAGTTAGATCACAGCGACGGGACATAGCAAGTATCTCCAGATTGTTATTTTAATACAGCCTTTTCATTTTAGGTCTTAGGCAACAGAAGTAGGAGAGGAGATGGGGAGCAGAGGGAGCAGGGGGAGCAGGAGGAGATGAAGGAGAAAAAAATCCTGACTCTTGACTCCTGACTCTAACCGGAGGCGGAGCGTCTCCGGCTTTGCTCCTAACTTCTAACCGGAGGCGGAGCGTCTCCGGCTTTGCTCTTAACTTCTAACTCAGCACGGCCTAAACCATAGCTATCCGCTAACAGCACTATCTACTAGCTTGTTCCGTCAGCTTGGTGAGTACCTCATTTGAACGTTCGACGAAGGATTTCATCCCCTCAGCGTCGAACCCTTTCTGAGACATCAGCGCTAAATCATAGACGTGTTGGCAAATCAAGTTCACTAACTGCTCTGTAGGCGATTGACCCTCACCTTGAATGATACTACCTTGGTTAAGATTTGCCAGATTTTGAATCAACGGGTGAGCAGTATTCACCAGCAAAATGTGGTCTTCGGGAAACTCTGCTGTCTGCTGCTGCATCATGGCATTCATTTCTCGCAGGCGGCGGAGAATCTCTGGTAAAAGCACGATCGCAGGTGGTGTCCCTTGAGGATCGTCTGATTTCAAAGCTTCGGTGCGGATGTTAAGTTTAGGTTTGTTGAGGGATTTCTCAAATAACTCTTTGATCGTCTCACTCCGAGTTTTGTTAGTCTTAGGATCAATAATTTCCGTAGTTTTGTCTTGTTCTAGCAGGGTATTATCTAAGTCGGAATCTACGCGCGTAAATTTAACATCTTGATATTCCCGCTCTAGGAAGTTGATAAAGTGGGTGTCGATGAAGGAGTCCATAAATAGGACTTCCAAGCCTTGATTTTTGTGCAGTTCTATATAGGTAGCTTGGGTTGCTTCATCGGTACTGTAGAAAACCCGGTTTTCGTGGCGTTCTTTGTTGCGTTCTAGATACTCTTTGAGGGTAGTATAAGGAGCGCTGGATGCTGAGTTTTCAGGACTGGGTGAGGGAGGAGTGACATCTTGCCAAGCATCACCTTCAGAAGACTGTACTTCAACTGCTGGAGTTTCAGTAGCAGGTTTTTCTGTAAACTTGGCTGTGGTGCGGAAGACAATGATATCTTCAATTTGTTTTTTGAATTTCTCGTCGTTGAGAACGCCAAATTTCACAAAAGTACCAAGATCCTTCCAAGTGCTAATGTATTGTTCACGGTTATCGCGGAAAAGTTCTTTGAGGCGATCACCTACTTTTTTAGCAATGTAGTCACCAATTCTCCGCACGGTGCGATCGCCTTGCAAGGCACTGCGCGATACGTTCAGGGGAATATCGGTGCTATCAATTACACCCCGCATTGGAGTCAAAAATTGCGGGATAATTTCTTCGCAGTTGTCGCTAACAAAAACTTGATTGCAAAATAGCTTGATTTGCCCTTTAGTAACATCTACATCCGGCTTCATTTTGGGAAAATACAGAATCCCGTTGATGATAAAGGGATAGTCAGTATTTAGATGTACCCACAACAGCGGCTCTTCCTGAAAAGGATACAGGTAGCGGTAAAACTCTAAATAATCTTCTTGACTCAGGTTACTTAAAGACTCTCGCCACGGTGCTTTTTGCTTATTTAATACTTCGCCATCAAGTTTAATCGGTACTGGTAAGAAGTCACAGTAGGTCTTGACAAGATTTTTAATTCGTGCTGATTCTAAAAATTCCTCCTCTTCTCCTTGCAGGCTGAGAGTAATAGTGGTGCCGCGAGTTGTCCGGGGCGATTCTTCTAGGGTAAAAGCTGGAGAACCATCGCAAGTCCAGTGAACTGCCTGCGCCCCTTCTTGGTATGAGAGAGTATCAATCTCTACCTTTTGCGCCACCATGAATGAGGAGTAGAAGCCAAGACCGAAGTGACCAATAATCGGTTGATCTGATTTGCCTTCATACTTATGAATAAATTCTTCAGCACTAGAGAAGGCAACCTGATTGATATATTTCTTAACTTCTTCTGCGGTCATCCCGATACCGTTATCAGAGATGGATAGAGTCTTGTGATCTTTGTCAATGGCAATTTCAATTTCCGGGTCGCCTATCTCTCCAGCGTAGTCTCCGGCGCGGGATACCATTTTCAGCTTTTGGATGGCGTCTACAGCGTTGGATACCAGTTCCCGCAAGAAGATTTGGTGATCTGAGTAGAGCGACTTCTTAATGATCGGGAAAATATTCTCAGTATGAATACTGATAGTGCCTTGTTCTAGCATAATTGGTAATCTTCGACGTTAGTATCTGAAATGATGATAGTGGCTAATATAGCCTAGCCCTCTGTTTTCCAGGATAAACCCGGAGAACATAGAAAGACACGATACCAATTAGAATTTTAAAATCATAGCTTAGGCATCGCTCGTTTTTTAAGCATTGTTTGCCCCCATTTTGTGATTCGGATTTCCCTACTGCCGATTTTCAACGGAGGTCTATTAGCCTAGTTGAGACTCCTGTCTAAGTATTATTGGAATTTTTCTCTAACATCAAAAAATAATGGTACGGATAAGTTGGATCGATAAATTCTTGCTTGAGAGTTAACCCAGCTTTGGCAACAGAGTTTAAAATCCGCTTTTTGGGATATCCTGATTACCCAGGGAAAAAATTAGACGCAACTGGTGATGGTAACTAATGAGCCGATTTTTGGATAAATATTCCGAATTTATAATATCTAACGAGGTGATGAGTTGCATAAACAATGCCTACCTAACCTGATGGACTGACAAATGTGGTGGTTATACAACTACAGGATTCCTGGAAAAACTTTGAAAATAACAGTACTTTGACCCGACGACTAGAAGTCGTGGCTATACAAACGAAGTCCGCCTTCGCGGACTGAGCTTTTGAAACCCACGCAGGTGGGTTTGTCTGGTTCCCAGTCTCTGACTATTAGTGACTGACTATTAGTGACAAGCTTACCTTTTTGTTAAGTTGTTACCAATACCCAGAGGCTAGGAAGAAGAGAAAGTTGATCTGTTTTGCTCCTGATTTAGCAACGCCACTTGAAACTAATTAGGTTAACTGCTCAGAAACTCCCCAAAAGCTGATAGCGTCAAACAAAGGAGAATATCGTTGTGGATTTTCGAGCTTGAAAACGCATTCTAATTACTGGCTACTGCTGCCTTATATCCGACTCCAGTTGCAAACCATTATCAAGGGATTTGTTGGTATCTTGGGATACGTACTGGCGACATTAGTGTTGATCAATCTCGCCGGTAAATTGGCAACTCCCTTTGCACAAGGTAATGTAGTAGCGATCGCTCAAATAACTGGCAGCTGTGCCTTAGTCTTTCTTGTCAGAGGCTTGTTTCAGTCTATACAAGATATGTACATGGCAAAAGCTGCTTTGAGAGTTGCTTTTCATCTCCGCCAGCAAGTCTACGCCCATCTCCAAAAGCTAAATCTTAGCTATTTTGAAACGGCAAAAGCAGGTGATTTATCTTACCGCCTCACAGAAGATGTTGACCGGGTTGGCGAAGTAGTAAATAAAGTATTTCACGACTTTATCCCGTGCATTTTGCAGTTGCTGGCAATTCCGATTTACATGATTTACTTGAATTGGCAATTAACACTAGCAACAGTGATAGTTGCACCGCTGATGGGTATTTTAGTCGGCTGGTTTGGGGAACGGTTACGCAAGTATTCCTTGAAAAGTCAAAATCGCGTGTCGGGTTTATCAGCTATCCTCGCAGAAGTTTTCAACGGTATTCGTTTGGTACAGGCTTTTGCTGCCGAAAATTACGAAATCGCCCGCTTTGGCCATGAAGCAGAACGCAGTCTTAAAGCAAAATACTCAGCCGAACGCCTGAAAGCGATTCAAATTCCCATCGTCGGATTTCTGGAAGCCTTAAGTGCGTTATCGTTACTGATTGTGGGAGCATGGCAAATTTCCCAAGGTAACTTGACAGTGGCGAATTTTTTCAGTTATCTGGCGGCGGCGGCGCTGTTAATTGACCCCATTGGTCACACTACTAACAACTACAACGAATTTAAGCAGGGTGAAGCATCTGTTGACCGCGTTTTTGAATTGATGGCAATTCAACCGACGGTGAGCGAAAAGATAAATGCGATCGCTTTACCCCCAGTCAACGGCAAGGTAGAATATCGTCATATTTCTTTTGCCTATAAACCAGGTGAACCTGTATTAAAAGATATCAGTTTATTGGTATCACCAGGTGAAGCGATCGCTCTTGTAGGTGCTTCTGGTGCTGGTAAAACCACATTTGTGAATCTCCTACCGCGTTTTTACGACCCCGAAGTTGGGCAAATTTTCATTGACGGTGTTGATATTCGAGATGTCAAGCTGCATAGTTTGCGGCGACAAATTGGGATTGTTCCCCAAGAAACCATTATGTTTTCGGGGACAATTGCCCAAAATATCGCCTTTGGACAAGATGTTTTTGACATTAAAGCAGTTAAAGAGGCGGCGAAAATTGCTAATGCCCATCAGTTTATTAGCAAACTGCCAGAGGGTTATCAGACTTGGGTGGGTGAACGTGGGGTAAACTTATCAGGTGGACAAAGACAAAGAATTGCGATCGCTCGTGCTGTTCTGCTCAATCCCCAAATCTTGATTCTTGATGAGGCGACATCAGCATTAGATTCCGAGTCAGAAGCACTGGTACAGGAAGCGCTGGAAAGACTGATGCAAAAACGCACAGTGTTTATTATTGCTCACCGTTTATCTACAGTCAGACGGTGCGATCGCATTTTAGTTCTCGAACAGGGACAAATCGTCGAATCGGGAACCCATGAAGAATTATTAGCCCTAGAGCGTCGCTATGCGCGGTCTTATGCCCAGCAGTTTAGTTAGAGGCAAGGGGGACAAGGGGACAAAGGGAATAACCCATGCCCAATGCCTCCTTGTTAACTATTTTCTAGATTGAATTTGCTCCACTAAATCATAAAAAGGTTGCCAATTATCTTCCTGAACAATTGATTCCCAAATAGATTCAATCACAGGTCTTAATAATGCCGTTTCCGGATTATGAACAGTTAGAGTTTGGGCAATTACATCGATACAATCGCGCTCCAAATCATTCAAAATTGTATGATACAGTATGCACCAATCATCAAAAATTCCTGACGCACCCGGTACTGGTACAATATCTGAACTATTCATCACAAAACCTGGTTCATCTCGCCATTTAGATGAAAAAGTACGAGCCATCTCATAAAAGAATTGGTGATAACCAACTTGGCTCTCTTTCAAGAATTCAATCGTTAGATTCAAGAGTTTCCCTGCTTCTGGATGCGGCAAATCTTCAAAACCCAACTTTTTCAACATCAAAGAACTGTATTCAGCTTCATAATATTCGCCAAACTTAACTAATCCAGCTTCCATTTCACCTTTATTAATAATTGCCTTTAAAGGTTCCTGGAGCATTTCTAGATTCAACTGGCAAATAGTTGGTTGGTGACTGTAACAGTAGCGTCCAGAATAGTCAAAATATGCAGCTATAAAGTAAGGATTATAACTAGGGATAAACGCGTAAGGGCCATAATCAAAACTTTCTCCCGTAATCGACATATTGTCAGTATTGAGAACCCCATGACAAAAGCCAGCCGCCATCCACTGTGCTGCTAGTTCTGCAACCCGTTTAACTAATTCGGCGTAAAACAAGGCATATTTATCTTGTTCAGCACTTAAGTGTCGATAATAATGCTCAATTACGTGGTCTAACAGCTTCTTAGTTAAATCTGGACGCTGGAAATAGTGCAGTCGCTCAAAAGTGCCAAACCGAATATGAGAACTGCTCATCCTGACCATCACAGATGAACGGGTAGGTGAAGGTTCATCGCCCCGCCAGAGGGGTAAACCTGTTTCAATCATGCTCAGACAGCGCGAAGTACGTACACCCAAGTAGTGCAGTGCTTCCGCAGCCAGAACTTCCCGCATCCCACCTTTGAGCGTAAGCATACCATCGCCACCACGGGAGTAGGGCGTTCTCCCAGAACCTTTCGTGCCAAAATCGTACAATTCGCCATCATTGGCGCGTACTTGCCCGTAGAGAAAGCCTCTACCATCACCCAACTGTCCATTATACTCACCAAATTGATAGCCGTGGTAACGAAGTGCCAACAAGGGTTTGCGCCCCTGAAATTTGCCAAAAGCTGTGATAAAATCTTCGTCTTTGACTATTTGGGGGTCTAGACCGAAACGGGGTAATAGTTCATCGTTACGCCAACGCAGGAGGTGTTGGGGAAATTCCGCCGCTGCAACCTCATCGTAATAGTCACCGCCTAAAGATTCTAAGGCGCTTTCGTATTTGAGGGTGAGAAAAGGATTGCTAGAATTCTTGTAGTTTGGAGTTTCAGCCAGAGTCATTACGAGCAAAGCTTAATTCATTCTTCCCTTAATACTACCTCTGGCTTCAGCATCAGCATAGACGCAAAAAGCGACCCATATCTTAAATATGGCAGCGCCACCATCAAAATCTAGAGCGCATAATGAATAAAGTTTTACAATTAAAGGAAAAGTTAACTCAATTAGCTATCTTAGACGCTACATTTGAGGTTTTTGGCTCAGAATCACACCGATATCAATTTAAACCTTGCTTGAGTAACAAAGATATTCAAGCGTTTGAATCCAGATACAATATTACGCTACCAAGTGAATATCGAAACTTTCTTTTAGAAGTTGGCAATGGTGGTGCGGGGCCAGGATACGGGTTATCCGGACTATCGGGAATTGAATCTAAAGATGTCACCCCAGAAAAACTATACCAGGAGAACGACAAAATTCTCTCTAAACCATTTCCTTTAACAGCAGCATGGAATGATTTAGATTTGATTGTCATGAATAATACAGGTTTTGTTGCCAAGAGTGATGCTTACTTTGATGATAAGTTGATTCAGGGCACTCTCACCATTACAAATTATGGTTGTGGAATTTATGCGATGTTAGTCATTACTGGGGAGCAGTCAGGAAAAATCTGGATAGATGACCGTACTAATGATAATGGGATATATCCTGCTTCTTTGAGTTTTTGTCATGCTTTCCATGACACCAACTCTGATGATTTTCATCAAGATAGTGATGAGGAACAATCTTTATATTTTTATGATTGGTATGAAGACTGGCTCAACCGAAGTTTGGATCAAATCCGCCAGTCTTCCGAAACTTAACCTTGATTAAAGAAAACTGAGTTTTTTATTTTTTAATTGGTTGTGATGTTTGTGGAGTAATTCCTACTGAGTTTGATGTTGGTTGTGATGCCTGTGAAGATAGAATTTGTTTCACTTGCTGGTTATAAGTTTGCAAAATTGATTGAACCTTTTTCTGTTGGTCTTGATTCAGATCCAAAGATTTTAACACTATTCTGATTCTCTGACGGGATTGCAGTGCCGCCTTGAATTTAGTATCTTGAGGCGCGTTTAATAGAGCCTCAATATCCTTATCTCTTTGCTGGCGAGCCATTTGGATTTGTAATCGCTGTTGCTTTGTGAGTTTGATTGGCTGGTGTGATGCAGGACTAGTCTGAGTTTTTGAGGCTGGTGTCGTGGCGGAATTGGGAACTGGTACTGCTAAGACAACTCCGTGTAAGATGGTAGCAAAAGCGAAGATGGTAGAAAAGATAGATAAACGCTTTATAGAATTAATAGACATTTGAAAAAACTCCTCAATCATTTAATAAAATTGGACACATCGGCTAAAGCGAACCTTGATAACTGAGCCGGGTAGTGAACAAATATTACTATTGCATTTGCTTGTGGAGTTGTTGTGTATTTATTATGAATTTACTATGAAATTGTAGAGATTCACAACTGATATCTCAAATTCATTAAAACTCAGATATTGTACCATTATCAATAGCTGTAGGATAGGTAATGCTGACAAACTAAAAATAAGGGTTTGAGCGAAAGTTAAGCATTACCCACTCCCGAAAAGTTGCCGAAGTTGCGTTCAAAAATAGTATTTATAAATAAGTAAATTAAAAAGTAGGGATAGTGGGGAAAGAAAAGAAATATTAATAATAGTACTCAGCAACTTTTAAAACTTAGGTGCTTGCCAATTAGGATTGATCAGACTTGTCATAATATGATCTTCCCATTGCCCATTAATTAACAAATAGTCTCTAGCATATCCTTCAATGACAAAACCCAGTCTTTTGAGTACACTGCCACTTCGACGATTGTGAGGCATATAATTAGCCATGACTCGGTGGAAATTTAACTCTTGAAATAGATATTGAGTTGCGGCTTTTAGCCCTTCTGTCATGTATCCTTTACCTTGTTTCTTTTCAGCAAGGCTATATCCCACATAGCAAAAATGAGCGGCTCCTCGGACAAAATTATTAAAATTGATCGTTCCAATAATTATATTTGGATTTTTTTTGGTAAAAATAAATAGTTTTAAAGATTGCCCATTGATAAATTCCAAAAAACTATTCTCTATGTGATAGTGCCAATATTCTTCAGTGAAAAAACCATCGCCCCAAAGAGGGTAGAATGGAGTGAGATAAGTTTTATTATCAGTAAAGTATTTGATAATTTGGGGTATATCTTTATGGATCGCTGCTCGTAATAATAGGCGATCGCTTGTAATTAGTGGCAGTTCTGATATCATAAACTACTTAATCGACGGGATCTCTTCCCAAAACATTCTCGCTAATTTTGTAAATTCTCTCATACCTGTGGTTTAGCAGCAGTGAAGTGAGTATTTTTGCTGTGAATCTGCCATTCAACCAAAATCTTGATAAGCTGATGTCTAATATCTAGAGTGGAAGGATTGAGAGCCAATGGGTGATAAAGCACAGTGCGCGGCATAACTTCAATAAAATCGCTTTGCCCAAACGCTGTACCGCAGGAAATTCAACCAAAAGACAGCTCAAGATTTAACCCAGTCTACAAGAAGGATAGTGATGTGGTGGGAATACGCTACGATTGGCAGGAATTAGAGATTCGGGCGATATACAACGCGCCATTGCTAGAGCTTATTTATCAAGCTGCTAGCTTGCATCGCCAATATCATGACCCAACAAAAATACAAGTTTGTAAACTCATATCGATTAAAACGGGAGGTTGTCCAGAAGATTGTAGCTACTGTGCCCAATCTTCCCGCTATAAAACACAAGTAAAGGCACAAGCACTTTTAGAAAAGGAAACGGTAGTTAGCATCGCCCAGAAAGCTAAAGAAACTGGTGTTAGTCGCATTTGCATGGGTGCTGCTTGGCGGGAAGTGCGGGATAACTCACAATTTGAGGAAGTCCTGGAAATGGTCAAGGATGTAACCGCAATGGGTTTAGAAGTGTGCTGCACTCTAGGTATGTTGACGGCAAATCAGGCTAGGAAATTGGAAGAAGCCGGACTTTACGCCTACAACCATAATTTAGATACCTCGCAAGAATATTACAGCACAATTATTACTACGAGAACATATAGTGATCGCTTGAACACAATTGAAAATGTCCGTCAAACAAATGTTACTGTCTGTTCCGGCGGTATCCTGGGATTGGGCGAAACTGTCGATGACCGTGTTGGTATGTTACAAACTCTGGCAAACTTACATCCGCATCCAGAGTCAGTACCAATTAATATTCTTTCACAAGTACCAGGCACACCCTTAGAAAATCAGCCTGATGTTCCCATTTGGGATATTGTGCGAATGATTGCCACAGCCAGGATTTTAATGCCAGCTTCCGATGTGCGTCTTAGTGCCGGTAGAGCTAGACTTTCTCAAGTAGAACAAGCTTTCTGCTTTATGGCAGGAGCCAATTCTATTTTTTCCAGTGACGATAACAAGATGTTGACAGTGACTACTCCCTGTCCAGATTACGATACTGACCGAGAAATGCTGAATTTACTTGGTTTAGGAATGCGTCCGCCTTCTCAAAGACAGGAAAAGGTAGCAAGTCCAGCTGTAATGGGATAAATATCTTCTTGTGGGATGGGCGTCTCGCTCGTCCTTATTAAACTGAGGGCAGGCAAGACTTCGGCGTGAGCGCTCAGTCGAACGCTGCCCGCCCCACAAGAGTCTTGGTTAAATTATTTTGGCAGTCCGCAAACCGAAGAACAGACCTACAGTTAAACCAAAGAACAAAGCTAAAAAGCCGATGTAAGCTGCAATTGCAAACATTTGTTTTTCTCCACAATACTTCCTAAATCTATTGAATCATTAGTTGTTGGGCATTGGGGAGCCAGTGCGTTGCAAAGGTTCCCGACGCTCGGTCGTGCAGCGTGCCGTAGGCAAGACTCGCTACCGCTTCTCTACGAGACGCTACGCGAACGCTATCCGTTGTACCCCTACGGGGAAGCAAGCTAGCAAGAGCGTCTCCAACAGGAGAAGCAACTGGCGTCATTGGGCATGGGTTATTGCCCTTGTCCCCCTCATCTCCCTACTCCCCACTCCCCGATTGCGATAGAATACAGCCCACGGGCGCTCGTTTGGGGTTGGGCAATGACTTCTGTAATTAATGTGAATTTACCAGAGCAGTCTTATGAGATTGCGATCGCACCTTCGAGTTTAGATCAACTGGGTCAACACATGGCCAATCTGAAGTTAGGCAAGAAGGTACTGCTAGTTTCTAATCCGACGATTTTTAAGCATTATGGGGAAAGAGCGATAACTTCTCTGCGAGACGCTACGCGAACGTTAAGCTCCGCTAACGCATCCCTGACATCTGCTGGATTTGAAGTTGCTAGCTGCACCCTACCACCTGGTGAACGCTACAAAACTCTCAATTCCATCCAAAAACTTTACGATATCGCCTTGGAAAACCGCCTAGAACGTTCTTCTACGATGGTGGCTTTGGGCGGAGGTGTGATTGGCGATATGACTGGCTTTGCCGCCGCAACTTGGCTGCGCGGCATTAATGTTGTCCAAGTACCTACCACTCTCTTGGCGATGGTGGATTCGGCAATTGGTGGCAAAACTGGCGTGAATCATCCCCACGGCAAAAACTTAATTGGGGCATTCCATCAACCGCGCTTGGTTTTGATTGACCCAGATGTGTTGAAAACTCTTCCTATGCGCGAGTTTCGGGCAGGAATGGCAGAAGTTATTAAGTACGGTGTGATTTGGGATGCCGAATTGTTTGCCCAATTGGAAGCAAGTAAACGCCTCGACCAACTCCGCTATCTAAAACCTGAATTAATAAACAATATATTAACGCGCTCTTGTCAAGCGAAAGCTGACGTTGTTAGCAAAGATGAAAAAGAAGGCGGATTGAGGGCGATTCTCAACTATGGACATACCATCGGTCATGCAGTGGAAAGTTTGACTGGTTATCGTCTAGTGAATCACGGTGAAGCGGTGGCTATTGGCATGGTAGCAGCCGGACAAATTGCTGTGGATTTGGGACTGTGGCAAAAAAAAGACACGGAACGTCAAAATGCTTTAATTCAAAAAACGGGTTTACCGACTCAGTTACCAGCTGGGGTGGATATTGAAGAAATTATTCAGGCGTTGCAGTTAGATAAAAAAGTCAAAGCAGGGAAAGTGCGGTTTGTTTTACCAACAGAGATTGGTGTAGTCACAGTTACCGATGAAGTGCCATCGGATATTATTCGGCAAGTGTTGCGGGGAATGTGAACAATTTGAAGAAGAATTTAGGAATCAGAAGTAAAATTATTTGCTCTGTTCTTCAATTACGAATTACGAATTACGAATTATTCAGCCATGATACTCCAAGCCAAAAATCAATTAACTTTGCAAGAGTTCTTGAATCTTCCACCAGGCGAGGGAGATATTACCTACGAACTTGTTGATGGTCAAGCAATTCTTAAGATGTCACCAAAGTTTTTTCACGCAAAACTTACCCGCGTCCTTCTCAATTTGATTGAGCAATCGTGTGAGGGGAAAGGAGAGGTTTACCCAGAATGGGCTGTTGCATTAACCCGTCGGGGACGAGATTGGATGCCAATTCCAGATATTTTATATATCTCTAATGAACGTTTTCCCGCCAACTGGGACGAAGACGAAGCTTGTCCTGTTCCTCCCGATTTAGTGATTGAGATTATTTCGCCAGGACAAACCTTTGGACAAATGGCAGCTAAAGCCAAAGACTATTTAGATGCTAAGGTGCTGCGGGTGTGGGTATTAGATAGTAAAGCTAGAAGTATTACTGTTTTTTATCCAGATGCAGCACCACAAACTTATATGGGAGAAGAATTGCTCAAAGATTCTTTATTTGATGGATTGGAATTTACTGTTGATCAGGTATTTCAAAAGGCAAAAATACCATTAGATACCGAATAGCACACTTTTTGCATCTAGCACAATTCTCTTCATCTCAACATCCATTTAAATTTCAATCGGCGGCTTTAGCTACTCAAATTTCGGCGCTGCTAAACCAAAATATGAATCAAGCGTAGGCGTAGCCCGTCGTAGACATCGCCTTAGTGAGCAACGCCCTATTTTTGAAACTGCGGTTCTTTCTGTGGTTGCTGCTGATTATTTGTTGGTTGTAGTTTTTGAAATAAAGCTGGTGGTGTAGCTTTGCGGAAAGCGCCACAGTAGTGCATAGTCATAACCGCTTTCAAAGCCCAATGATTTGCTGGCACATCACTAAAGGGATTTGGTAAAGTTTCTGCTTGATTTTGGACACAAGCATTCAAAACTTGATTCGATTTTCCTGGAGTGTCGGTAGTAGGTTCTTGAGATTTAGCAGGAGTAACAAAGCTAGTAGTAGCTAGCACTATAACTGTTGCCAGAAGTTTACAGTTCATAATTTGAGTTTTTTAGGGATGAAAGTCTACCCTATCTTAGTTCCCAGGCTGCTGCCCAGGAACTAGAATAACCTTACTCAGATTAAGCGTTAGAAAACATTGTAAGCATTACTAATAGAACAACTAATGCACTGATCCAAAGGGCTAACGATCCCCAACTAACTGAATCTTTTTGTACTTTTTGCCAGAAATTTGCGACTAAATTATTCCGAATTGCCATTTTATAACCTCCAATTTTTATGAAACTTGTACTAACTCAATGCATTAAGCCTGCATTGAGTAAAAAAAATTCATCTTTGGGGATATCAGCCTTAATTTGCTGATTCCCAAAGATTAACCAGCATAGATTTAAATTAATCTATGCAGCAATCGCCAATGCATATGTCTCAACGCATCACTGATCTAAAAACAAAAAATTACAAAAAAATATTTGTTGATGCTTAACTTGATTTTCCCATACGTAAGTGTTTACACTCAAAAATTTGGTGATTTTGAGAGAATTCTTAATGTTGTGTTAACCACGGATAAAAGTTAGTGTTTCTCAAATCACAAACTACGTAAATAGTGAGTCTGTTTCACTTTCACTTGCGATTTCTCTAGACTTGAAAATAGACACAATTAACAGTGAAATTGGTAGGTAAATAATGGTGCAACAAATAAGACATAATGAACCGCAATATATCTGTATTATTCCAGTTGAGAGAATTACAGCTAATCAAGACGAAGAAATCATTGCATTTGGTGTATCTGCCGACAAGGCAAAAAAACAAGGCGAGGAATTATTAGCATCTACCTATGGTTGTAATCAATCGCAAGTTTTGGAATTGATGCAGCAAGCACGAATTGAACCAATAGCTCAGTGGTGTGCCCCTCAAGAGCGCTAAAACTAGTTATGACAGTCTTGGCAACAGCAAGTATTAGCAACCAAAATGGTATGCAAATGTTCAGCCAACATACATAAAGGAGAATCAATCTATGACTGACGCCAAGCAAACTTCCCCGCGCCGCCGTCGCTCTTGGGCAGAGCCATATAAAATCAAGGTGGTTGAGCCATTAAAAATCACCACTCGTGCTGAACGTGAACAGGCGATCGCTCAAGCGGGTTACAATACTTTTCTGTTACGTTCTGAAGATGTTTACATTGATTTGCTGACTGATAGCGGCACCTCAGCCATGAGTGATTACCAGTGGGCAGGAATGATGCTGGGTGATGAAGCTTACGCCGGCAGCAAAAATTTCTACAATTTAGAAGCAAGCATCCAGAAGTATTATGGCTATCGCCATATTGTGCCCACTCACCAAGGGCGTGGTGCAGAAAACATCCTTTCTCAAATACTAATTAAACCAGGTGACTACATACCTGGCAATATGTATTTCACTACAACCAGACTGCATCAGGAGTTAGCAGGCGGCACTTTTGTAGATGTGATTATTGATGAAGCCCACAATGCCCAATCACTGCATCCATTTAAGGGCAATGTAGACTTGCAAAAGCTCACAGACCTAATCGAGCGAGTCGGAGCAGAACGTATTCCCTATATCAGCGTCGCTGGAACTGTGAATATGGCTGGCGGACAGCCGATTTCAATGGCTAACCTGCGGGCGGTATATCAGTTAGCCCAAACCTACGGTATCCGCATTATTCTTGATGCCACCCGCGCTGTGGAAAACGCTTATTTTATTCAACAGAGAGAGGAGGATTATAGTAAAGAGGCGATCACAACTATCTTACAAGAATTTTGCTCCTATACCGACGGTTGCACCATGAGTGGCAAAAAGGATGCACTAGTTAACATCGGTGGTTGGCTAGCTCTGAATGACTATAACCTTTACGAAGAAGCACGTAACCTGATAGTAATCTATGAAGGTCTACATACTTACGGTGGTATGGCTGGGCGGGATATGGAAGCTATGGCACGGGGTATAGAAGAGTCAGTTCAAGATGATCATATTCGTGCCCGTGTGGGGCAAGTTGAGTATCTCGGACAAAAGCTTTTAGATTGGGATATTCCAATTGTTGTGCCTATTGGTGGTCATGCCATTTATTTAGATGCCAAACGCTTTTTACCACAAATTCCCCAAGACCAATTTCCGGCACAACGTCTAGCAGCAGAACTATATCTAGAAGCAGGTATTCGGGCAATGGAACGGGGTATTGTTTCAGCAGGACGCAGCAAAGAAACAGGCGATAATTATTATCCAGAGTTAGAACTAGTACGTTTGACTATTCCACGCCGCGTTTACACCCAAGCTCACATGGATCTTACTGCTGAGGCAGTTGAAGAAGTTTATTATAATCGCGATCGCCTACGCGGACTCAAAATGATTTACGAGCCGAAGTATCTCCGCTTCTTTCAGGCAAGATTTGAATTGCAGTAGTAGGGGGTATTGGGTATTGGGCATGGGGCATGGAGAATAGGGAATGAGTCTTTAATACTCGCTGACGAGTCTTTAATACTCGTGAATGAGTCTTTAATACTCGCTGACGAGTTTTTAATACCCGTGAATGAGTCTTTAATACTCGCCGACGAGTCTTTGAACTCCGTGAATGAGTCTTTGATACTCGCCGACGAGTCTTTAATAGTTGTGAATGAGTCTTTGATACTCGCCAACGAGTCTTTGAACTCCACTCCCAGGCCCCTCTGCTCCCCTGCCTATTTCTTATGCGGCATAGAAAACCAATGTCCGTAACTCAATACTCTCACGTGGCGGGGCATCCGGTTGGCTTGTTGGGTCATCAAATGCAGTGTGGGCGGTGAACCGCGCCAAACCTTTCTCTGCTGAGTCAAAACACTTGATGAGTAGCGCCTCGTTCCGTTGCATTTGCGGAAAGTAGAACCACCGATGTTTCGGGTTGTATGTAATCGCGTAGGTTTCGCCGACGCGATCGCGATATACAAGGTCGGTAGCCACAAGGTCTGTTGGTGCGATACTTTGGGCATCACACACTGCTAATGGCGACTCCTGCACTGGCCCTGCGATCGGTCGCCAGAGGTTGACTACACTGAATCTGTGCTGTAGAAGCTCATCAGCGTCTTCAGTACCGATTGCTTCCAACACCGCACGGGCACGACTATAGCCAGATTTAGCGGTGAAGTCGTTGTGTACGCCTCTTACTGGCGTCTTGATGCCTTGCTCCCCCTGCTTCGCCCGTTCGGCATTACGGAGGTTGTGATCGAACACTATCACCTTTTGGGCACCTGTCAAATCCTTGAGGAATTGCTCGGCCTCAGGGTAGTAAACGTGGCTCACCTCATCTTGATCATAAAAGTCTTTAATAGTGGTGTGGTGTTCGGCCAAAGCGAATCCCTGTTGATCTAAGGACACATCTTCTGAGATTGTCCGAGCATCGTAGATTGGGAGTTTGTATACCTCATACTTCCCGCTTCGCTGTGGAATCCCTGGCAGTGGTTCGTAGGTGTAGTTGACAGGTTTTTCTGCTGTCGGGGTGAGGTAATTGAGTTCTCCCTCAACGTGCGGTAGATCCTTGAACAATTGACTGTTTAAGCTCATGGATTAAATCTCCCAGTGAATTCAACAATGTTTTAATGACAGAGGACAGGGACTCTAACCTGTTCCCTATTTCTTGTCTTACTTTTGAGCAGAAGCAACGGCAGTGGGCGCACCAAGAATCTTGGCAAATCGTTCTATATAGAAGCTTGCAGGATTTTCCACAGCCCGAATTGACTGGCGATCGCGCACAGTATTCCACCATTTCTGCAAGCGGGGGGTTTCTATTGGTAAGGTGAAATTGCGGAAGTGTTCCAGGAGGGGCAAGCGTTCAAACCAGGGATAGAAGCTGATATCTACTAAACTCAGCTGATCTCCTAACCAGTAAGGGCGATCACCAGACACCTTACCTAGTCCTTCTTGTTCAATGTACAACAGAGATTCTAAAAACTCTCTTTGTCCCTGTCCCTGTTCTTGAGCATCTTTACCACGCAGGAGTTTGTTAAAGGCGGGTACAAACCGAGTGTTGGCATAGTCGATCCAGATCCGGGCGATCGCTTTAGCACCCGGATCGCGGGGTAATAGAGGTGGTTCTGGGAAGACTTCGTCAAGATATTCGTTGATAATGGCAGATTCATAAATTTCGATATCCCCATGTTTGATCGCAGGGACTTTGCCGTAGCGCGAAATCTGAGTGTAGCCATCTGGTTTGTTTTGTAAGTCAATTTCAGTGGCGCTAAAGTCAATTCCTTTTTCTAGTAAAACCACACGCGTTCTTTGGGAAAAGGTGGAGGCTTTGGCAAAGTAAAGTTGTACGGTACTCATAAAATACTTTCCTTGTAAATATTGCGTAGACAGTGCAGCCCCAAAGAATCAGAAACTCCAGGCTTGTTGCTAGACACCGCCCAGTTTGGACGCAAGAGCGCCATCACATACTATAAAATAATACTACTAATTGTCTATCGGTTTACCGTTTTATGCCTTAGGAGTATTTGATAGTCTTTGCAAAAATACAAGTCTTAACAATTGGAGACAGCTTGGCAAAAGTAACAAAAGCCAAGTATCGATATTCTTGATAACCACTGCTAAAGTTGATACAGCACACAACTATGATGTTATAAGTGCAAAATTTAAATCTGTAGGAACTGCAATCAAAATTAAGTCAGTAAATCAGGATTTTCAAGTCAATATTATGGAGCAAAGTCAGCCACAACAGCGCCGCGCCGCTGATCAAGTATTTCAACAATCCCTGGATCAGTTGGAGGATATCTTACAAGAAAGTTTGACTGAGGAAAAAGAGATCCCCCAAGTGCATACGAGTACTGTCACTGAAGTCGAACTCGATCAAGACTTGACAACGATTGAGTTAGCTGCTCTTGAGGACGCAGTTGCTGATATTGAACAATATCTCGAAGAAAAAACGAAAACCAAATAAAAGTTATGAGTTATGAGTTCTAAGTTTTAACTTCTAACTCCTGTACAGACGCGATTAATCGCGTCTCTCTTGACTCATTTGCCGCCGAGCTTCGTACAACATTAAAGCGGCTGCGATCGCCACATTCAAGGATTCTACCCCAGGACTCAAAGGAATTCTGACTTGTTTATCTGTGATCGCTGCTAAATCTGCCGACAATCCAGCACCTTCATTCCCCAGTAAAATCAGACTGGGTTTGCGCCAGTCCACCTCCCAATAAGTTAAAGTCGCACTGGGTAAGGTTGCCACTACCTGCATTCCTGCCTGCTGACTTTGTTTAACTGTAGCTTTTAAATCTTCGGTTACTGCCGTTGCTAGGCGAAACCATTGCCCTGCTGAAGCCCGGAGAACTTTAGGGTTGTCTAAATCTACACTATCTCCACTTAGCCACAACCCCGATGCTCCAGCGGCAGCAGCAGTGCGGATCATCGTACCCAGGTTCCCCGGATCTTGCACCGTTTCTAAAGCTAGCACTAAACCAGTAAATGGTAGTTGAGTTTGGCGATAGCTTCGTTTTGCCGTTGCAACCACACCATCCGGTTGGACTGTAGTAGCGATCGCATCCAAGACTTCTTTACTGACAATTTCGGCGCGATCGCATCGGCTACAAGCTTTTGACCACAGCCAAGTATTGGCTGCTTGCCATTCTGGGGTACAACATACTGTTTCTAGTGGGTAATTCACCGTACAAGCTTCCTCTAAAAGGTGCGTCCCTTCCAGCAAAAATAACTGCTGCTTGTGCCGTTCCTTGGTGGAGTGGAGTTTGCGGATTTGCTTGACTAGGGAATTTTGTAAACTGGTCAACACGATTTTGGATTTTGGATTTTGGATTTTGGATTTTGGATTAATCTAAAAGACGCTTGCGGACTCGCTCTAAGCGTTCGCGTTAGCGTCTTGTAGAGAAGCTATGCCGTTCGCGCAGCGTCTCTGTTAGGAGAAGGCTTTACGCTGCGCTATCGGCAATTTAAAATCCAAAATTAATATGCGGAACCCGGGACTTGAACCCGGAAGCCTTGCGGCACTAGAACCTGAATCTAGCGCGTCTGCCATTCCGCCAGTTCCGCTGGCAATTATCTTTAATCGACAATTCTTTATTATTGCGTAATTTTTTACCTTTGTCAAGTAAAAACATTACCTCTTGTTATAAGTCTCAAACTGGAAATGAGCTTTTCAGGGGATAAGTAGGTTGGCGTGAATAATTATCGTTGGGATAAGGCAGTTCTTGCTGGCGGCTTTTAACTGGGGGAAAAAGGGTTTGAGCCTTGTTTATTTTTCTTCACACAGTTTGGTTTTATTGTGCCGACTTACTTAGGTCGAATCAAAATATTAACTCAACAATACAGCAATGATTTTTAGAAAATACTTAAGTTATTTTACTGAGTATTTAATTTTGCATAAAGTTACTACTTATTCGTTCTTTTTTGTTAAATCTTTAAAGAGGTCAAAAAGCTTGCTATTGCTTATTTTCAGCTTATGTTTTTCATTCAAAAAACAATTTTTTTCTGCAAGATTTTGCCTTAAAACGTGGACAAATTGAATCTTTACTGTAGAATCAAAACCAACTTCAAACATATAAAATACGTATTACTTTTGGAGGTAGGCTTATTAATCCTTTTACCAGCTTACCAGATGCCAAATTTGCTCCAAAAGCAGACTCCTCAGTCTTGCAAATTTGGGGTGGGCATCCTTTGCGAGGTCATGTGAAAATTAGTGGGGCAAAAAATTCAGCACTGGTAATCATGGCTGGAGCCTTACTGTGTCCAGGTGATTGTCGCATCCGCAATGTCCCGTTATTAGCGGACGTAGAGCGGATGGGTCAGGTATTATCGGCTTTGGGTGTACGCTTAACACGGCAAGGCGACATTTTAGACATCAACGCCAGCGAAATTAAAACATCAAAAGCTCCCTACGAACTAGTTACCCAGTTGAGGGCGAGTTTTTTCGCCATTGGTGCCATTCTGGCAAGATTGGGAGTAGCGCAAATGCCCTTACCAGGCGGTTGTGCTATTGGGGCAAGACCAGTTGACTTGCATGTCCGGGGACTGCAAGCAATGGGAGCTGAGGTACAGATTGAGCATGGCATTTGTAATGCCTACGTTCCTGGCAGCAGCCGGAGATTAAAAGGTGCGAAGATTTACTTAGATATCGCTAGCGTCGGAGCGACGGAAAACTTGATGATGGCGGCTACCCTGGCAGAGGGCGAAACGATCATCGAAAATGCTGCCAGAGAACCGGAAGTAGTTGATTTGGCTAACTTCTGTAACGCGATGGGAGCTAAGATAAAGGGGGCGGGGACTAGCAGAATTATTATTGAAGGAGTTCCCAAGTTGCATTCTGTTGACTACAGTATTATTCCCGATCGCATTGAGGCCGGGACATTTTTGTTAGCAGCAGCAATTACCCGCTCAGAACTTACCCTCTCGCCGGTGGCTCCAGAACATCTTGTACCAGTGATTGCCAAGCTGCGGGATATTGGGGTGATAATAATTGAGGAAAAGCCTGAATACTTACGTATCCTGCCAGCGAAAACCCTCAAGGCAACGGATATTGAAACTCAATACCATCCAGGTTTTCCCACAGATATGCAAGCGCCGTTCATGGCTTTGCTGGCATTGGCGGAAGGCGACAGCGTGATTAACGAATCCGTCTTTGAAAATCGCTTACGTCATGCCTCAGAATTGAATCGCTTGGGGGCAGATATTCGTGTCAAAGGCAACGCTGCTTTCGTTCGGGGAGTACCAAAATTGTCTGGCGCACCAGTATTAGGCACAGACTTACGAGCATCGGCAGCGCTAGTCATAGCAGGACTGGCGGCAGAAGGACAAACCATAATTCAGGGATTACAGCACCTTGATCGCGGCTATGATCGACTCGATGTGAAGTTACAGCAATTGGGGGCTAAAATCTTGCGCGTAGGCGAAACATCAGCAGATGCAGAAATCGCTTCCAGCATTAGTAGCCTGTCAAGTTGAAATTGATCGGTTGAGACTGATGTTGGAACAAGGGGAATGAGGGAAACGAGGGAGACAAAGTAAAATTTTCTCCCCCTGCTCCCCTGCTCCCCCTGCCCACCCTACTTAAATCGTTATACTAACTGTGGGAGGCTGTTTATTTAACCAGCCAGATTCCATAGTTGTGTTTTTTTATAGCTTGCTGCACTATGTCCTTCTTCAAAACCCCGCTGATTGGTTTAAAAGCTGACTCATTTCGTCATCCATTAGACCTGGAAGCTACCAAAACGCTCAAGCAAATACCAGGCATAGATATGTTGGTGCGAAATTGGCTCGGCCCAATGGCAGAGCAGGTTTTCTATGTGGAAAATATTGCTTCCAGCGTTCTGGTGGGTGAACAGCAACTGCCTGATTTATATAAGCTGTTGTTAGACGCCTGTAAAATCCTGGATATAGAGCCTCCCCAGTTGTACGTCCGGCAACATCCGGCTCCCAACGCCTATACTTTTGCTGTGCGGGGTAAGCAGCCCTTTGTTGTGCTACACACATCCCTGATTGATATCCTCACACCAGAGGAAATACAAGCAGTAATTGCCCACGAATTGGGGCATCTCAAGTGTGACCATAGCGTTTATTTGACTCCTGTAAATTTATTAATATTAGCTGCGGCGATTGTGCCCAATGTTGGCACCTTCGTTGCTCAAGCGATACAGGCGCAGCTTTTAGAATGGGTTCGCTGTGCTGAGTTTACCTGTGATCGCGCCGCATTACTAGCAACCCAAGATCCCAAAGTTGTCATGTCAGTGTTAATGAAGCTGGCGGGTGGTTCCCCCACCTTAGCGCCACAACTGAATCTCGATGCCTTTGTTGCCCAAGCCCGCGCTTACGATGACATTAGCAAGACCGAACTAGGCGAAATGGTCAAAGCTGCCCGTACAGCCCAATTAACCCATCCAGTACCAGTGCTGCGGGCGCGAGAAATTGACCGTTGGTCAAGCAGCACAGAATATCAAACTCTGTTGCAAAGTCATGGACTTAAGTCTACAAGTAATGAAGTTGTACCCAAAGGCGGATGGCGAAACTGGTAGAGCTACAAATGAAATTTAGTTATCTAAATTAGATGTGTTTTAGCTTACAATACTCCAGAGGATTTGCTAATGCGTTGGCGCAGCCCGTCGTAGACATCGCACTTCCTAAATTTCTTCAGGCAAGCTATGGGCGATTGCACTGTGATCTAAAATATTGGTACAGCCGAAAAATCAGCTAATGGCCAGGTTCCCTTACGACCAGTTCGCCAAAGACTATCTTAAAGAATTGTTACAACCATTGGGGGAAGTGGAAACAAGTCGGAAAGTTCCAGCCCAAATCCGAGAGATTGATGTTTATTTTGTACCTGACTTTTCCCGTTAAGTCTTGAAATGCTTACTGGTAAAGGATTCAAGAAACAGCGCAGCATATACGGTACAGTAATTAAAATTCGGTG
>NZ_JBALGC010000113.1:0-31986 GCF_036916575.1 Nostoc sp. | reverse complement strand
TGTCTAATGACAAGCCCCGTTGGGTCTACGCAAGATCCTAGAGCAGTCGTTAAAGAGATAGTAAAAATTTCTTAACAATTTCTTAACATTCTTTGGATTAACAAAATAATGTATCCTATGCTACCGTAAGTGGAATAACGGTTGACAAATAGCTTCATATAAATGTAAGGGCACAAAAAGTGCGTCAAATGCTCGTCTTAACTGTGAGTTACAGTGTCTGCGAATCAAAGCGTTACAAAATAAAGTTTTAAAAATTGCTGCTCTGGAGGAAAATCTAATGTTACACCTGCTTTACATTCTTGCTTTTACAATCCTTGCATTTATAGCTGTTGGCAACTTAATTCGTAATCTGATCATGTTCAGTTTTGATCGGGAGCGAACTTACCCGACGAATTCCTCGCCAATGAATAATCAAGGCAACTATGGTTATTATTCATCAAAAAAACAGTTTGTACCGCATCCAGAGTTATTAGATAACGCGGGTAACTTAATTAAAGAGCCACTTTTGGTAATGCGTTCGATTAACGTTGAAGATGCGCGTCAACATCTCGATGCACTTTACGAAGCATCGCCAGGACATAAAAGTGAAAATTCAGAGGAAGCATAAAAAAAGTTAGGAGTTAGGATGTAAATTATTGTTGTTTTTACATCCTTAATCCTATCTTCTATTAGAAATTTATTATCATCCTTGAATTAGAGGCGATGGCGTACCCGCCCGCCGCAGGCATCGTGTCTGTAGGCTGGTAAGTTAACATAGAATCTTTTGTAGGTCGTCTACATTGAGCGTGAAAACGACATGATTCGGATCATCTCGGCTTGGAAAGCGGCGCACAAAGAACGTGAATACTATGAAAGCTGAAGTCTTAAAAAAGCGACTCGATAAAAGTCGTCCAATGACGACAATCACAATTCGCATTCCCGAAGATGTGATTGAGGATTTGAAGCGAGTAACACCATTGTTAGGGTTTTCTGGTTATCAGCCATTAGTTCGTGCTTACATCGGATAAGGACTCCGAGCTGATCTTGACGACTTGAGGGTGATACTGTTTCTACATTAATTGCCAGTCTGAAACGGTATGGTGTAAGTGATGAGATAATTCGTAAAGCACTCAGCGAAGCTACTGGGCGATGCAGCAATAGTTAGTAACGGCAATATTCCTCTGTCATGAGTAGCGGGAATTATTTGCTTGTGTTCAAGGTTACTTGCATAGAATAACCTGTGATCTATTATTTAAAAGTGCATTGACCAGACTTGAGTTTATAGTAGATGGACCACCAGTATCATAACAGGCTCGTAAGCGCGGTAAGGGTAATCGGCTTCAAGATTGGAAAACAACAGTGCGACAAGAGGCTGAAAAATACTGGTCTTCGGAACAAAAAACAGCTACTGGGTTGGTTATGCTCCAAATAACCTATTTCTATGATTCTGTTGAAATAGATGTAGACAATATAGTGAAACCTATTCAAGATGCAATTATTGGATTAGCCTACGTCGATGATAAGCAAGTAAGCGACCTCCTAGTTAGAAAGAGGAATTTATCAGGTAACTTTAAAGTAGAAGACATGACCTCGACATTGGCGGAAGGCTTTGACCGTGGCAAACAGTTCTTACATATTGTGGTAATTGATGCTCCTAACCAGGAGGTACTTACTTGATGGCAATTCCAACTGCAAACCTAGAAAGAGAGCGATTGCTGAAACTAGCAGAAGAGTATCGCCAGAAGGGTTACGAAGTTTTTTTTCATCCAAATCTAGAAGACTTGCCTGACTTCCTTAAAACCTATCGCCCCGACATGATAGTACGTCGGGGAGAAGAAAATGTAGTTATTGAAGTCAAGTCACGCTCCTCACTTAACTCTTCTTCTAATCAATACTTAGGTAATTTAGCTCAAGCGGTAGAAAGACATCCTGGTTGGAGATTTGAATTAGTAATGACCAACCCAGAGGATACAGCGTATTCTCCCAAAGCAGAGGGTTCTCTTCAAGAAGATGAAATAGAATCACACTTGCAAGTAGCAAGGCAACTTACAACGCAACATCCAGAATCAGCTCTCCTATCTTCCTGGTCTTTGGTAGAAGCAACTTTGAGACTTCTTGCCCAAAAGGAAGAGCTAAGTTTAGAAAGATTTGATCCACGCTACTTAATAAACCAATTAGCAACTGAAGGTGTAATTTCAAAATCTGAGTATCAGTTACTAATGAATTTACTCCCATTACGTAATTCTATTGCTCATGGCTTCAAAACTACAGAACTTACGCAAAATTCTGTATATGAATTGATTGAGCTTACAGAGCAGCTCTTAAGAGCTTTACACACTGGCGATGAAGCAGGCTAACACTGCCTTGGTTAGAGCGGATGGTAGGACAAGCCCGGTTACTGAATTTCAGGTCATACTGCCGAGCGATGTCTACGACGGGCTGTTCGGTGACGCACTCAGCATAAAATAGGGAGTGGTGAATTCCCTACTGCCTTTCTATGCTTCGATAACTACCCGGAGATTGCCCCGTTTTTTCGCAACGCGACAAGCAGTCGTAGTACCAGAACGCTCGAATTCCAAATCGAGGATGGTGGGGCCGACTCGCAAATTATGAAATGACAGGCGATTAATCGATTCTGGCAAAGCGGGGTCGATTATTCGCAAGCAGTTATTTTGAGCATCAGGCACCAAGTTGACCATCATTTGCAGTAGTTGGAAGATACTACCAGTAGCCCAAGCTTGAGGAGTGCAGGCAACTGGATACTGCACAGGAGCATTACCACCGTTCCGTTCGTAGCCGCAGAAAAGTTCTGGAGGACGTTGGTAGGGCTGCTGATTAGTCATGTCGAATAAACCTTGGAAAAGTTCCAGGGCTTGATCGATTAGACCGAGCGATCGCAATCCCATTGCAATCAGAGCGTTATCATGGGGCCAAACTGAACCAATGTGATAGCCCATTGGATTGTAAGCGGGTGACAAATTACTCAGAGTACGAATCCCCCAACCATTAAACATATCTGGTGCCCGCAACCGTTCTGCTACACTATAAGCTTTTTCATGTGTGAACAAGCCCAAATGCAGACAATGACCAGGATTTGAGGTAATACTGTCTACTGGCTTCCCATCTCCATCCAAAGCCAAGGCGCAGAAACCCTGGTCTTCCACCCAAAAATCTCGATTGAAACGAACCTTAAGACTTTTAGCTTCTTCTTGCCAACGATCTGCCAAATCAAGCCGCTTCTTCATCCTAGCTATTTCTGCTAGGCGCATTTTTGCAGCATAGACGTAAGCTTGCACCTCACACAGGGCAATTGGTCCGTTGGCTAATTCTCCCTTGTGGTCTACGATACAGTCGCCAGAGTCTTTCCAACCTTGGTTAACAAGACCGCGTTTGGATTTACGGAAGTAACTCAAGTAACTGGTTTGTTTGGTATTGCGATCAATCCACTCCATTGCTGCTAGAGCATTGGGCCAAAGTTGCTCTAGGAGTTCTTGATCGTGAGTCCAAGCATAATGTTCGGCATAAAGCATCAGCCACAGCGGAGTGGCATCAACTGTACCGTAGTAAGGTGTGTGGGGAATTTCTTGACAACGAGCCATTTCTCCCAAACGTAACTCGTGCAAAATCTTACCCGGTTCTTCTTCGCGCCATTCGTCGTCGATTTTACCTTGGTATGTCGCAAGTAATATCAGAGTTTCTTTGGCGATTTGCGGGTTTAACATCAGGGTTTGAGAAGCTGCAATCAGCGAATCTCGCCCAAATAGTGTCGAAAACCACGGTACTCCGGCAGAAACAGTCTTATGCTTACCAAAGGACTGGCGCAACAAATACATATCTTGTTCAGCCCGCTCAATCACTCGATTGAAGGTATTCTTATCTGAGCTAATGCGTGTAATTTGCTGTAACCAGTTTTGCTCCTCCATCAACTCAGCAGCTTTCGCCTGTCCTAAGGTGAATGCGGCGCTGACGGTTGAACTGGACTGGCTGTTTTTCAACATATTCACTCGGTAGCCCAGCTTTTGAGTTTCGTGAGAAGCCAACTCTAGCTGCCAAACCGCAGTGTAACCCTTGAAATAGTCTGGTTGCCGATGCTGGAATATAATACGGGATTCCATCACGGAACCATCCAAACCTTGATAGGCGAGTGTCAAAGATTCTTCCCTAGAGGCGGATGGTTCTTTGAGTACAGGTGAAACGCCATCGATGAGAGAAAATGTTCCTTCCTCAGCCGTCAGTTCCGCTAGGCGTAAAAGCCGACCTCGTTTTTCTCTGTCATAGCCCCGGACTTCAAATAAATCAAGAAAATCCGCATCAAAGCTGATGCTTAGTTCAAAACTGACGGTTGTTGTGCTGTAGTTAGATACCTCTATTTCTTCAAATAGTGCCCCATTCAGCACTATTTCCCGGCGAATTCCTACAGTCTCAGCTTTCAGGCGTTCGTCGATTCTGGGGTTGGCACACAAAACTGAGAGTGAAAACCCTTTTTCGGCAGTACTACTCAAGAGTACAGGCGATCGCCCTTCAATTTGCAACTCCAAGCGACTGAGAAATCTCGTATCACAACAAAACAGTCCCATGCTAGGATTGCCATCATTAAGGGAACAGCCAGAAATGTTCCCGATAGTATCAGTCACAAAAAATAAATCATCATCTTTAACCGTCAGTGTCGGTTGTGGTCTTTGACTCACAACACAAGGCCACTCCGGGATAGGTAATTGTTCAGCAGGAATAAAAGTTTTTCCATCCAGAAAAATTTTTTCCAGGGTGATTAGTGTATCCGGTGTCATTAGCCAAAGTTCCGTGTACAGGTCTATATTTTTGTGGTCTTCCAAGTAGAGGTCGCTGACCCTCACAACTTTTGGAAAAAAGATGCTCTCTAAAACTCGTTTGAGCCATTCGAGCCAAAATAATCCTTACATACTGCTGACAAAATAGCAGCGTTCAAATCCATATAAGCAAACCTTGATAAAGATAAATTTATATTTTATAAGTCTAAAGTCAAGACTGAAAACCGAGGATTTTGAGATAATTCATTAGTCATTGAACTTTTTCAAGAGACAAAACACATAGTATACTCAGCAAAATGTGAAATTCACACTTTTTCTTGGGTATAGAGAGCATTTGTTTCCTACTATTATACGATTTTGTCTTAAATATCTTTGGTATTTGATTAGACAAATTTATGATAATTAATTAATTGATTAAATTTAATCACTAATTATGGATTAAATTATGTGAATGTAGCAGTGATGATTTTTGGGTAAAAAATCTCTTTAGTGAGCATAAATCAACGTCGGCAAAGTAGGCGATGTCTGTCTTGAAAAGTGACGCTCCTCTGTTACAAAGTTCTGATGCCTACGGCGGGCTACGCCAACCGATAGCGCAGCGTTAGCGAGACCGCGAGCGTCGGAAGCCTCTCTACGAGACGCTCCGCGTAGCTTGCTTCCACGAAGTGGTACGGCTCAGACTTTGCGCTGCGTCTCGTTGGCGCAGCCTCTCGTAGAGAAGAGAAGCTATGCCGTTGGCGAATGCGAACAGCGTGTCGCAGACAAGCCTCTCGTTGGCTGTCTTCGTCTTTGTTCGCGCAGCGTCGACCATAAAAGAAAGAGAAAAGAAGGCTTTACGCTGCGCTATCAGCGGGAAACGACGCGATACACTTTTCGCTACGACGGGCTACGCCAACGCGTTGGACTATCAATCAATGATCAGTAGTTATTAATGAAAACAACAGTTCAAACCATACAATAATTAGTGTTTTAGTACTTAGCGCTGAAAGATTTTACCTGTGTAAGCAGATAGCAAAGTTGGTCGAGAATGTATATTGGGCATAGTAGTAGTCTGTGAACAAATCAAGTTGTACGCACTCTCCTAATTGGTAACAAAGTGTTGCGCCTGCTTTGGCGAAAAGTGCTTTTTAGCGTTCTTTACATATTGCAACTGTCTATTTAACTTGAGAGTCCCTTGGAATTTGTACAATGCAGCTGTGACGTGGATCTTGTCGAGGTTGAGCGTTTAACAATAATTCATGAGCATTTCGACTTCTGTGCTGAGTGATCTGCTAAAGTCCCTACCCTACTTGCGGCCCCAGCTATATTTTAAGGCTTCACTAACGGCTCTCTCCCACGCAATGGAAGATCAAGTTTTGGCTGCGACTTTAGCCCAACCCCTTGTAATTGCTAGTTTCCAGCGAGAGCGATTCTACCGCCAAGAAGCTCATCGCTACCAGCGACTTGCCTTGCGAAGTAATCAAATATACGTATTATCTGCCCCAGAAACGGATTTCACTAACAGTTCGGAACACTACGAAAAGATCGCTTTTGACCGAAAGGATGGCTTAAGTCAAGAGTGGCATTTGGTAGTGATTGCTGATAATTATGCGACTTGTCTGGTTTGCCGGGAAAGCCTTGGTTCTATTGCTAAAAATAAGCAACTACCAGAACTAAGCCCTAGTCTGGATATAGACACAGCACGAAGATTTGAGGGAATTTGGACATCGGAAAGGGGAGTTAGCCTCAAAGCAGCCGAATTGCTGTTAGACAGGATTTTGGTTTACAGACCAGAACTGGCAAGTAAAATTGAGGAGGCACGTCAGAGGTTTAGCATCGGGGAGCCGAGAAACTACTTTGGAGCAGAACAAATCAACGAATATGCTTGTGACATCGATACAGATCCCTTTGTGCAACGCTTACTAACTTATTTGCAAGCTAGCCAGTACAAATTGCACAAAGCCTACCGTTCAATCGCTGCCCAAGCACGTAAAGAACGATTAGTCAACTCGATTAGCACTGCCATTCGGCGATCGCTCGATCCTCACGAAGTTCTCCAGGTGGCGGCACAAGAATTAGGACAACACCTAGAAGCTTGTCGCTGTTTAATTTACCGCGCTCAAGCCTCAGATAGCCAAGCCATAATTGAACACGAGTTTTTGACTCCTGGTGTTTTATCTGTTTGTGGGCAAACTTGGGAGTTAGAGAAAAATTCTCTATTTCGGGACATAGTGGAACAAGGCGAAGGGGTCTGTGTAAGCGATACGCTGACTGACCCTCGCGTTACCAATTCCCCAGGACTTTCATTGATCGCCAAAAAGTTTGCCATTCGTTCTTGGCTGATGGAACCAGTGTTCTATCAGGGGCGATTATTGGGCATTGTAGAGTTACACTATTGCCGGATGCCACCGCACGAGTGCCAATCTGGGGAATTGGATTTGGTAGAAGCGATCGCTAACCAAGTGGGAGCAGCTCTCATCCAAGCGGAAGCTTACGCCAACCTAGAAGAACTTAACCAGCAGCTAGAAGCCCTAGACCGCACCCGTAGCAACCTTATAGCCATCACCGGACACGAACTGCGTACCCCCCTATCCACAATTCAAGTATGCCTGGAAAGTCTCGCTAGTGAGCCGGATATGCCCTTGGAGTTGCAGCAGATCATGCTCAATACTGCTCTTTCCGACTCGGAACGGATGCGAAAACTGGTACAAGATTTCCTCACACTTTCCAACTTGGAAAGCGGTCGGGTGGAATGGCATCCAGAATCCCTCACCTTACAAGAATGTGTGGATTTAGCACTCAGCCGAAATCGCACGCATTCCTCAACGGAAAAGCCGCCCAAAATTAAGACTCAAATAGCCCAAAACCTACCTCTAATCAGAGCTGACGGTGATTGGCTAGTAGAGGTACTAGCAAAACTTATAGACAATGCTTGTAAATTTACGCCAACCCAAGGAGAAATTACCATTAAAGCGATTCACAACAGTCGTCAAATGGTCGAGGTTACCGTGGCTGACACTGGACGCGGCATTGAACCAAATCGTTTAGAAGTAGTTTTTGACCGCTTTTATCAAGAAGAGGGAGCGCTACGTCGCACCACTGGTGGGACTGGGCTTGGTTTAGCAATTTGCCGTCAAATTGTTAATGGCTGGGGTGGGGAAATCTGGGCAGAGTCAACTGGTAAAGACCAGGGTAGTCAGTTTCACTTCACTATACCGATTGTTCAGAGTAGCCAAGAGGAAAAGCGGACAAAAGTCAAGAGTAAATAGGTATTGGGCATGGGTAGTTTTTGACAAATGACTAATGACCAATCAACAATGACTAAAAACTGTTACAGTCTATAACGCGATCGCAATATGATCCTGGTTGCGGTGTTAGGATTCCCTAAAAACGTTGAGAGAATACTTTATGGCAGAAACACTCTCTGGACAAACCCCGCTATTCGGTGGCAGCACCGGTGGCTTGCTCAGTAAAGCACAAGTGGAAGAAAAGTACGCTATCACTTGGACTAGCCCGAAAGAGCAAGTATTTGAATTGCCTACAGGTGGTGCTGCTATTATGCGGAAAGGTGAAAACTTGCTGTATATAGCTCGTAAAGAATATGGCATCGCTTTGGGCGGTCAGCAACTCCGGAAATTCAAAATTACAGATTACAAAATTTACCGGATTTTACCCAATGGAGAAACTACTTTAATTCACCCAGCTGATGGTGTCTTCCCTGAGAAGGTGACTGAAGGTCGTGAAAAAGTACGTTATGTCCCACGCCGGATTGGGCAAAACCCCAGTCCATCAGAACTCAAGTTCAGTGGAAAAGCTACCCACGACGTATAGGGACTAGAAACTGGGAACTGGGAACTGGGGACTGGGGAGTGGGAAGTGGGTATTAAGAAATTCTTCTGATACCTAATCCTTAATCCCTAATCCCCAATCCCTAATCCCTAATCCCCAATCTCTAAGCAATTTATGGTATTCCCCGATTTATCCGAATTTTCTCAGCTAGCTCTACAAGGTAACTTCCTCCCGGTATATCAAGAATGGGTAGCGGACTTAGATACGCCCGTATCTGCTTGGTATAAAGTCTGTGCAGGTCAGCCCTACAGCTTTTTGTTGGAATCGATAGAAGGCGGGGAAAAGCTGGGACGCTATAGTTTAGTGGGCTGCGATCCGCTGTGGGTTTTGGAAGCAAGGGGCGATCGCACGACCCAGAAAAACCGCGATGGTTCGCAGGTCGTTTTTGCAGGCGACCCTTTTACAGCTTTAGCCGAATGTTTAGCACCTTTTCACCCAGTCAAGTTACCACAGCTACCGCCAGGAATTGGCGGTTTGTTTGGGTTTTGGGGCTATGAATTGATTCGCTGGATTGAGCCGCGTGTGCCAATTCATCCACCAGATGAACGAAATATCCCTGATGGATTGTGGATGCAGGTAGACCACCTATTGATTTTTGACCAGGTGAAGCGGAAAATTTGGGCGATCGCTTATGCTGATTTACGTGATCCTAAAGTAGATTTCAAAGCAGCCTATCAACAAGCGGGCGATCGCGTCACCCAAATGCTCGAAAAGCTATCTCTACCACTATCGCCGCAAAAAACCCGATTGGAATGGAAACCGCCTGGAAGTCGCGTATCTGGACAACCAGAGGAATACACCAGCAACTTCACCCGCCCTGATTTCTGTGCCAGCGTCCAAAAAGCAAAAGCTCATATCAAAGCAGGGGATATTTTTCAAGTAGTTATTTCCCAGCGGCTATCAACACCATACACAGGCGACCCCTTTGCCCTTTACCGTTCCCTACGTCAGATTAATCCTTCGCCTTACATGGCTTACTTTAACTTCCAAGATTGGCAAATCATCGGTTCCAGTCCCGAAGTGATGGTGAAAGCCGAAACACATTCAGATGGTGGAGTCATTGCAACGGTACGGCCAATTGCTGGGACACGTTCACGGGGTAAAACCACCCAGGAAGATGCAGTCTTAGCTGAAGATTTACTCCAAGATCCGAAAGAAATTGCCGAACATGTGATGCTTGTAGATTTAGGGCGGAATGATTTGGGGCGTGTTTGTCAAAATGGTAGCGTCAAAGTTGATGAATTAATGGTAGTTGAGCGCTACTCCCATGTGATGCACATTGTCAGCAATGTTGTAGGTAAATTAGCACTTGGTAAAACAGCATGGGATTTACTGAAAGCTTGCTTCCCAGCAGGTACGGTAAGCGGCGCACCCAAGATTAGGGCGATGGAGATTATCCACGAGTTAGAGTCTAGTCGTCGGGGTGTTTATTCCGGTGTGTATGGATATTACGATTTTGAAGGACAATTAAATACTGCGATCGCAATTCGCACAATGGTAGTGCATGATCAGACAGTGAGCGTACAAGCTGGTGCAGGTTTGGTGGCTGATTCTGAGCCAGAAAAAGAATACGAAGAGACGCTGAATAAAGCTAGAGGTCTATTAGAGGCGATTCGTTGTTTGCGTTGAACTAGGAACAGTACACTGTGGCGTCAATTTGCCTACCCTTAACCAGTTGCTCAAGCCCAAATTGTACTAGGATAAGCGATTGGTATCTCAAAAATTAAGCGAGCTAATAAGAGTTAGCCTGCAAAAATATAGAATAATCCCATAGATAGGTGTGCTGAACTGCATATTACTTTATTAGTTTGCTAGATAGTCAGACCGTAGCAATGTTCTGATTTAAAGGAGTGAATTATGAACATCTTTCTGACAGGGGCAAGTGGGTATATTGGTTCAATTGTTGCACAACGACTCAAAGAGACTGGTCACAAAGTTTTTGGTTTGACTAGAAGTGAAGCATCTGTACAAAAGCTCAAAGCCCTTGAAATTGAGCCAGTTTTAGGAACTTTACAAGACAGAGAAAAACTGAAGATAGCCGCACGCTCTTGTGATGGAGTCATTCATACCGCATTTATTCATGACTATAATGATTTCGCTAGTGCAGTAAAAACAGAACGTGATGTCATTGCTGCATTTACGGAGGCTTTGGCAGGTTCAGGTAAGCCATTCATTGCCACATCGGGAACTGGTTTGCTTGGTGATACAGGCGATCGCGTAATTGATGACTCAGAAAATTTTGAGTTTCAAGGAGAGTTAGCAGGAAGAGCCGCAGCCGAGCAGGATATTCTTCGTGCGGCACAGCAAAATATCTGCAGTGTTGTGTTACGTCTTCCGATTTTTGTTTACGGACGTGGTGGGAGTCAATTCATCCCTTTTCTCGTGGACGATGCCAAGCAAACAGGCGTAGCTCGGTATGTTGAACCTGGCGACTATAAATACTCTGTCGTCCATGTGGATGATGCCGCCGAACTTTATATTCACGCATTGTATAATGGCAAGGCAGGTTCGATCTATCATGCAGTATCAGAGTCAGGAATTACTAATAAAGCTATTACCGAAGCAGTTGCACGAATGCTTGGATGTAAAATTACGGAAATGTCAAAGGAAGAAGCTGTTCAAGTTTGGGGAATAGCGCTAACTACTTTCCTCGCAATAAATAACCAAGTTTCGTCTTCAAAAAGCGATCGGGAGCTTGGCTGGAAACTATCTGCACAAACCACAATCCTAGAAGACATAGAGCATGGTTCCTACAAAAGGTATAATTGAAGCCCCAAGTTTTATTAATTGAGATGGTATAGCTGGATTTATGGCGTGCTGTACTAAGGACTGGGGAGAAAAGAGAGACAAGGAGAAAGATTAACAATTCAAAATTCAAAATTAACTCCTAACTTACTACTTTTTAAAGGCAGATATAATATTGTTATCAATGCCTGTATAGTTACTTTCGCCTATAATTTATTGCACAGTGGTTTTTATTGGTTAATTGTAAAACCGGGCTTGATATAAGTACAGTAACAGTTCGATTTGCTGTATGAGAATCCAGACTAGATTTTAAAAGTTGATATACCAATATACTTCTGTTTTGAATTACATAGGTTTTACGAAATGCAAGCTGTTTGGAAACAATTTGTGCTACTTCTAAACCCACGTATCCACAATAGCTTGACAAATTAGGAAGCTTTATAAATCCAATTAACATCAAACTTTCCCAAAGCTAAACAGAGGTTTTTAGACAAAAGTGAAAAGTTAAAAGAAGTCCTGGTATCCAAATCCAAGACCTCCATTGAAGTTACTACAAACTAGAAATGAACAAATTTGCTCATCCTAATTGGCTAAAGTAAATCGCCCAAAGAATTCTACTTACTCCAATAGCAATTAAAAGGTTAGTGAAAAATCTGCCGAATTCAATTTCTTGTTCCAGTCCCTTGTCGTCTTTGCCGATAGTGAAAAACAATGACCAGGCTTGTGCGATCGCCATCATCTCCTGGCAGCGATCGCACCCTACACACCACTAAACTAGAAAGTAAGATGCTCACAATAGCCTATGAACGCCACGACAACCACTTTACCTTCTACACTCAAATTGAAAATAGACTTAACTGATGATCAATTTTTCCAGATGTGTCAGCAAAACCGCGATTATCGATTTGAGCGTACAGCGTCAGGGGAATTATTAATTATGCCACCTACAGGTAGTGATACTGGCAACCGTAACTTTGATATGGTTGTTGAGTTAGGAATCTGGAATAAACAGACTAAATTAGGCAAAGGTTTTGACTCTTCAACTGGCTTCACCCTTCCTAATGGTGCAGAACGTTCTCCTGATGTTTCTTGGGTAAAAATTGAGCGGTGGAATGCTTTAACCCCAGAACAACAAGAAAAATTTGCCCCAATTTGTCCTGATTTTGTAGTAGAGTTGCGTTCTCGTACTGATTCCTTGAAAGAATTGCAGGAGAAAATGCAGGAGTATATCGAAAACGGCGCTCAATTAGGTTGGTTAATTGACCGGAAAAACAAGCGAGTGGAAATCTATCGTCCAGGTAAAGATGTAGAGATATTAGACAATCCTGCTAGTTTATCAGGAGAAAATGTACTACCTGGATTTGTGTTGGATTTAGAGCGGATTATGTAGCTTTATCGATTAGGATACACATGGCGCATTTCAAAGCGACTTTGTTCCCAAAGTGGTGGCAAAGCCTGTTTAGCAGCATTTAATTGAGCTTGCGAGAAAGAGATTTTCCCATTTTCTAGAATCCAAATAAATGTCCGAGTTATCAAATCTGCGTTGAGACTATTCTCGTATTCACAATTATTTATTCTTGTAACTTGCTGATCTAAGCAATTTATAGCATATTTGAAAGTAAAATTTTTCCAGTTTGTGGAATTGCTAGGATTTTCTTCTTGCGTATTTTTCCATTCAACCCTACGCAAATTTCCGATAATATAGTCTATGCCTGTTATGGACGAATCAGTATTACGCACCAAATTTGTATAGGCTTGGTAATATGGTTTCAACAGAGAAGCAGCAATATTTTCCACATATATATGTAGCCAAGATTGGATGTCGCGAAGATAAGGTGCTAAATCTCTGATATTATCAATTTCTTTAATAAGCGCCCGATCACTTGTGTAATTTGTGATTTTGGCTAGCAATTCAACTTCCGATATTTGAGCCTTTGCTGAGTAATAGTTAATAACTTTTGGAATATATTTCTCTAATAACCACTGTTTGGTATATCTAGCTGTCCAGGTTCCCTGAACTCCAATATCTTGCTGCCATAAAGTTAATTTACCTGTTTCAATAGATTGTAAATTGACATCATTTAGCTCATAAATTATATTAATTTGATTGTTAGGCAATAAATATAAATCTCTATCAATTTTGGCTAAGATAAATGTATGATCGCGAATTCCTCGACTGACTCGAATTGATATATCTTTTCTCTGGAATAGATGCCATTCTGACTTGCCTTTAGTATAATCAAATTCATGAGCAAACTGCTGCATTAACTCCCATAATTCTTGTCTGACAGAAAAAAGGATAAAACCTCGACTTTCTGAAAATTCTACGAATTTAAAATTCCATGTTTCTAAAGCATTTTCAAATTCAATTATTAAATTTTTATATTCTTGGCAAACTCCATCAATACACAAACACAAGTCTATTGCTTCTAACTCTGATAAAATTAAAGTTGTTTGACCTAAATATACCTCGAAAGTATTTTTATCTAACTGTTTAAAAAACCGACGACATCCCCAATCTGCCTGGGTGTGCAATCCAGTCATTAATTGACCTAAAATATCTTGATGATTTAAGTAAATTTTTAGATTTCTTAAAATAATACTGCTGAATTCTATTTCACAATTACCCTCTCCAAAAGCTTTAGGTAAATTACATGCGATCACTACTTTTGGTTTCACAACAACTAAGCGGTAACCTTCTCGCATTATGGAAGGCTCAAAATAACTTTTTTCTAAAACATCCTGTAAATCTGGATAGCGTCTTAAAAATCTTTCTATTAAGTTATATTTAGTATATTTTAAAATACTTACTGTATTTTTATCGATGTTTTTCACCGAATCAAAATTTAGCTGATTATAAAAAGTTGAGGCAAGAGCAGAATTTCTCAGCGCATCTATATTTGTATCAAATATCGACTCTTCTCTATGATAACGTAGCTGTTTGAAAACCTTGATTTGATATCCATTAGTAACAATAAAAAATAGTGTTTTAAAATAATTGTTATAAAATTTTGCTTGCTCAATAGAGTAATTGAATTTATTTTGATGCGGTTCTATTGCTGCAATAAAAATAAGTGAAGTATCTGTATTTTGTTGTTCAATATCATCTGTTGTATAATAAATCTGAGCAATTTTTGGATTTATCCCGTACTTTCCTGATTTAGATATTTTTAAAGGGTATTCACGATGACATTTCTCTGGATAACAGAGATACTGAAACATTGGGAAAATAAACTTTTCTTTGACATCATCTTCATTTCGTAAAAGACGATGGTCAAAACCTTGTATCCATGTGATAAATTGTTTAATTGACTCTGGAATAGTCATCAGATAATCTACCTGCTAGTATAAATTTGCTATGCCTTATTTTGTTTGTATAATTAGCAATTTATCAAGTCAGTTTGGATAGTATAGTGATTGTGAATACTATAATGAAACCATTCGTCTTGAACTTGACCTGGGAGCATCTCACTTTTGTAAAAATATGCCCAGATGTAGCGAATAGAATTTGTACGCCAGTTGCTTTAAGTCGGCAAAGCCGGATGTCAGTCACCAAATCAGGGAAACCCCAGGCGCAATTGTGTTATATGTAACCGAAATTTAATTGTGCGCGATTGCCTAATTAAATAACCCTATAATTAATAACCCATGACTTGGGTTATTAGCACCAACAATAACTGAATTATTGATATTTTTAGCGAGATGCTTTTGCTATATGTATAAGCAAATTGTAAGTAACTTTCAGATGAAATCAAAGGCGTTAAAAAATAAAAAGCTGATTCAGTAACGCCTTTAATTTAATTTATTTAGCCTCGACAATCCAATGTCTAGCTACACACTTATGGTTGAAATTAGCTCAGTAAAGAAGGTAGGAAATTAGCTGGGGCTTTCACTACTGAACAAACTATTAATTAAGCAAAGGTAAAAATTGGCGAATTAACCCAATTGTGACTGCTGGCAATTCCAACTGTGGTGTTAACCCCACATCTTCCAACTGTTGAAAAAATCGGATCGCTTGGGGATTAATTTCTGCAAGGCGGCGACCAGTTGAGGGTCCTGTAAATTCCGACCTTTGTCCCCAAATAATGGCCGTAGGAGTGGTCAACTGATGAATGTAAAGGGATAAATCAAAGCATAAATCGCCACGGACAAAAGAAAGTGCTGCATACTCAGCATTAGGCTGTTGGGCGGATTGTAAATAAGCATCTACAATTTCTTGGTACACTCGATTAGACTGAGCAAATTGCCGTTGCTCTAAGAAGCTGCGAATACCCCCACTGGTGGCTATTCCAGTGCTGTAAAGTAAACGGTCAACAAGGGGAACGCTGACTAACTGGGCAAAAAAACTACGGGAGTAGTCTTCGCCAAAGTCGGAAAGTCCGGCGGGGGTAGTGAGAATTAAAGATTTGAATAAATCAGGCTGAGCTGCTGCTACTCGAATTGTAAATGCTGCGGTCAAAGAAGAAGCGATCGCTGTTACTGGGCCAATACAAGTCTGCTCGAAAAACTCCCGAATCGTGGTCAAATAATCCTCAATCTTATAACTCCGTGCTGGATGCTCAGACCTACCCCAACCGATTAAATCTGGCGCAATGACCTGATATTCGGCGGCAAAAGCCGGATAAACTTTCGACCACTCATAAGCAGAAGATCCACCACCAAAGCCGTGCAGAAACACCAAAGTTTCCCGATCATCTTTGGTAGTTACATTGTCCAGCCAAGGTGACCCAGCGGCAGTATAGTATGCCATTCTACCTAGTGAGGTATTTATGGAGCGTTGTTCAAATCCTAGTGGTTGAAACATAAGTATTTTTTGTTGACTGTAGTGATTAGTTGGCACAATTTAAAGAAGAAACCTGAGACACGGGGACACGGAAAGAGTATTTGATAATTTCTCCACGTCTTTTTCCCTCTTTGCGTCCTCACGTCTTCTTTAGTCACCCTAGATTTACGTGTTTAGTTCAAACTCCCCACTCATTGTTATTATCAGCGAACTAATCACTCTAAGACTTCTCGCCACCGTCAGATTAAGTAGATGTAAAATTACTGGATTACTTGTAAAGATTTGGTGATTTTTTTCACCTTAAAAAGCAACTTAACCTTGTAATTACTGTTTTATAAGGCTTTCTTATGGTAACGAGTATCACTAAAGCGTGAATTAAACATAAGTTTTTATGGTAGTCTATCAAGAAACTCATAAATAATTTTGAGCGTCAAGAATAGTTAAAACGCTTATTTTAATAAACTATTAATTTTACTTCTACATGTAGAATTAATAGCTTTTGATGTATAACTAATCTGATTATTCTCTAGGTAATGGTAAGGCGGGATGTCATGGTAAAGCAGGCTACTCTTCAATCAAATAAACTACCAACGATTGAAGACGCTAAATTTGCGCTTGACAACTTTAATATACAAAACGAAATTACAGCTTCAGTTTGGCAAGATCAGGTCGAGCCAGCTATTGACCCTGCCAGAATGACTGTGCCTACTTGTATTTGTTTAGACTTAGAAGACTTGAAGTGTTTTGAAGCAGTAGAGCGCCAGTATGAACGCTGGGGAGTAATTTTTCACAATTCTCTAGCAATACAGGCATCAAATCCAGCATTTCCAACCTATTCAGGGCTAACAGTTTTAATGGGAGCGCCTAAAAGCGGATTTTTAGAAGCTACTTTCTTGCATCCGGTTAACTCGGTTAGCGCCTTTGTCACTAGTTCGCAACGGCTAGTGCTTTCCGCTTACGATCGCGATCGGCAATTGCTCAGTCAAACTACACTACCAAGCGCTAATCTTGCTAATTCAGACTCGGCAATTTCTCCCAATACCTTATTATCTATAACTGTGAATAACATTTACAGCGTTACCTTCTGTGCTTTTGATGGTCAATTCACCCTTGATAACTTTCGTTTTTGTCTTTAACCTAAAACGTTAAAAACTCATTGACCAAATTAAGCTTACTTGCCCAGTCAGGGTATTCTTTTAGAGTATATTAATTATCAAATTACACTCCCAGGTACTGGCAAAGTATGAAGTATAAATTAATTAAGTATAAATAATTTTTTAGCCTATCCGACTGCAAGGGCTTTGTCAAACGTTGAACGGGTTCTTTTTTAGAATACAGGAACGACTGTAGCAAACAGCCTAATGCGCATTCGCAAAATTTAAAATTCAAAAAGCCTTTATGCCCTTGCTCTGAGCCATTTAAAATGGTATCTTAATTTCCGCCGTGCTGTACTAGTCTACATCCGTCCATGAAAACTGGGCATCTTGTGGTTTGGGTTCAACAACAGCCATCACCCTTTCTTCATCCTGGTAAAACTTATACAATATGTAATTTCGTAATCAAGTAGGTAAACACTGTGGGACAGGCTTCGTCTTCTTGGCAGCAATTGATCAACCAGATCCCTAACTGGAACTGGTCGCTGACAAAATTCCAGACAAAAGGAGCCATAAAGCAGCAAACATTTAAGCGCTTCTCTGGACCTGGAGGCTTTCTTGGGTTCCTGACAATCATCGTTGCCATGTTGTTGTGGAACTGGATACTGCTATTGGCTCTCTTAATCGGTGTTGGGGTAATGGTATTGGTTTACTCAATGCAAGAGTGGGACTGGCAATTGCACTGGTCTAAGATACGTAAGTTCTTAAACAGTTCAAATCGTCGGTTAGCCTTAGCAGTCGTCAGTGGTGGTCTTGGTACTGTCAGCACTTACATGGCAGCTGCAATTTGGGTTGACTCTCACAGTCCCTGGATTGCTGCTGGTGCTATTGTGCAAGGTGTGGGAACCCTGTTAACTTTAATTTTATTGGTATGGCAAATTGTCAACTTTTATGAAAATCGAGAAGAAGATCACCTCGATCAGTTGTTGGTCAATTTAATAGAAAAAGATCCATTGAAGCGGTTGATTGCCCTACGTCAACTAACTAAATTCATCAGCCGTAAGCGAGTTGATTCTACAGTGCAGCAAGATGTTGTCGAATGCTTGCAACTCCTACTCAGTCGAGAGGAGGAAGTTGTGATCCGAGAGGCAGCTTTTAAGAGTTTACAAGCCTGCGATGACCTCCGGTCGGTCGGAGACCATCGCCTACAAGTCGTAGCACCCAAAACAGCAGCAACTTTCGCACCCCTATCTGCAAAACTCAAACACCACCTTTATTAATTATTTGTCCTTTGTCTTTTGCTAATAACCAATAACTAATGACCAATGACCAATGACTAATGACTATTTTCAAGACAGCCGTCCATTGCGAACTTGGACTACCGCATGATTACACCGCCGCACTAATTGTTCATCGTGGGTGGTAACTATTACTGTAGCCCCAAAGGAATTTAACTTTTGGAGAATCTGAATCACTTGCCAAGAATTATCTGGATCGAGATTTCCAGTAGGTTCATCCGCCAACAGCAGTGGTGGTGTACCAACTATCGCTCGTGCAATACTTACTCGCTGTTGCTCTCCCCCAGACAATTGATCTGGAAAGCAGTCAGCTTTAGTCAGTAAACCCACCAACTTTAAAGTTGGTTGTAGACGTCGTTGAATTTCTTTACGGGTATACCCTTGAGCTTGCAGCACAAAAGTTACATTTTCCGCTACTGTCCGTTGGGTAATCAGTTTGTAGTCTTGAAACACAATGCCAATCCGTCGCCGCAATAATGACAAGCGATCGCCCCGTAAACCCGCTACATTACATTCATCAACAATTACTTCTCCCTGTGTGGGCAACTCCTGGCCATACAGCAGTTTCAAAAGTGTTGATTTACCAGAACCACTTGGCCCGGTGATAAACAGAAATTCTCCCTTTTTTACCTCAAGGTTCGCATTCAACAAGGCGTGAGTGCCATTAGCATAGGTCTTGGTTACAGATTGCAATTGCACCTTTACAGTAGTATTACTAGCGTGCTGTTGAGTTTCACTCTCCTGTCGATCAACAGATTTGTCTGTCTTAACTTGAGTTGTTAATACTGGCATTGTTAAATTTTCCTCATACCCACAACCAAATAGCTTGCAGGCTTAGATTTGACATTCTCTCCAAAATAAGGATTCCCAGTCCAAACCTGGGAATTTCAAATCCAATAAAGGAAATTTAAAATTTTTATGAAGACTTTAATACTAACTAAGTAATAACACCCATAACTCAGAATTCAGCATGGGCTAAACGCCCCGCTAACAGCACTCTTAACTAATTGCACCCCTTGCTGTCAAACGATAAACAAAGGCTTTGGCAGCAAACGCTGGCAAAGCCAACATCCGCCGCCAACGCCAAGGTTCTTGATAGAGCCGATACAACCATTCCAAATTATTATTTCCTAACCAGGCAGGAGCACGAGTTTTAGTTCCCGACCAAATATCAAAACTGCCACCAACGCCAATCCAAATTGCTTGAGGACACAAATCGCGGTTTTCGGCAATCCATAACTCTTGACGTGGCACTCCTAAACCGACAAAAATCACTTGTGGCTGCAATTGAGCAAGAGTTTGTCGCAATTGTGCTTCTTCTTCTGGGGAATGGTAGCCTGAGTGAGTGCCTACTATACTCAAATCTGGAACTTGCTGCTGCCAAAAATCTGCCGCGCTTGCAGCCACTCCAGGCGCTCCTCCATAGAAAAATACCTTTGTTCCTGTCTTCTGTTGCCCAAGTTGTTGCAAAAGTTTTTCTGCTAATTCAATCCCCGGAAAACGCTGCACTTTTTGCCATAACAGCCACCGCAAATACAGAACAACCCCGGCTCCATCTGGAATCACTAGTTCAGCATTTTTAATCACCTGAGCTAAGAATTGATTTCGCTCTGCCTGCATAGTCATTTCTGCATTGAGCGTTACTACATGAGTTCCTCTGCCTGCGTGCAGGCATTCTAACAACCAGCCTGGATAGTTAGTCATCACATGAACTGGTATTCCCAACACTAAAAATGCTTGATTGCCATTAGACATAGCCTATTCTTGATTAACCCTCACACCAGATTTCCTTAAATGTTAAGTTTATCAAATTTTTTATATTAGAACTTATGTAGGAGAGATTTCCATTGCTCTGTAACAATAGAAAGCATAATTTAACTAATTAGTCTTGGGCGCTTGTACTTGGGCTGAACCAGTCCAAATTTTATTGTTAAAGTGTAATATTCACTCAGTATAAAACGCTCAACTCGCAACTCTGAGTCCGGGAACAGAAGCCCCTACTATACTACTTGCAGTTAGTGTGGGAGTATGTCACCAAACTCGACTTTATGGTTAAAGTAGTGTAACGGGCTGAAGTTGGCTATGAGTAAAATTCGTATCGCTCTGATTGAAGATCATGACCTAACTCGTGTGGGTATTCGGACAGCACTACTGCAAAAGGATGAAATTGAAGTTGTAGGTGAAGCTGCCAATGCTGCTGAGGGGCTAAAAATGTTAAAAATGGTACAACCAGATATTGCCATTGTAGATATTGGTTTACCAGATAAGGATGGGATTGAACTGACACGGGAGGTAAAATCTACTGCTAATGGGCAGCAGCTAATCACAAAGGTGTTAATTTTGACGCTGCGGGATAATAAAGAAGCGGTGTTGGCAGCTTTTGCGGCTGGCGCAGACTCTTACTGTATGAAAGATATCAAATTCGATAATTTGCTGGAAGCAGTGCGAGTAACTTACAATGGCAACGCCTGGATCGATCCGGCGATCGCTCGGATTGTATTACAACAAGCGCAACAAAATCCCCAAAAGTTGGAATCAGCTTTTGTAGATACCAAGGCTATTGCCCCTAACTCTGATTCTTTTGAGAATCTGGAAGGAATTCCATCTTACACCCTGACAGAAAGGGAGTTAGAAGTGTTACAGTTGATTGTCGAAGGTTGTAGTAATGCAGTAATTGCAGAAAGACTTTACATCACTGTTGGGACTGTTAAAACTCACGTTCGTAATATTTTAAATAAGCTATGTGCCGATGACCGTACCCAAGCAGCAGTCCGCGCCTTGCGTTCTGGGTTGGTTGGATAAAGTTAATTTAGGTGTAGAGCAATTGAAGATGGTCAAGGGAAACTCACAACTTTGAGAAAGTTATATTTTCAAAGTGAATGGCTTCTCTGATTTTTTGTTACTTATCAGGTGGGATAAACATCACGCTATCTCGCCATTCAAATATGTGAAAACTAAAGTCAAATATGGCTGATATTGGGATGGACAAACTCAAGCTCATGGTGGTAGACGATGAGCCAGATAATTTAGATTTACTCTACCGCACTTTTAGGCGAGATTATCAAGTATATAAAGCCAATCATGCCTTTGGTGCTCTGGAAATCTTGGATCAATTTGGCGAGATGGCGGTGATTATTTCTGACCAAAGAATGCCAGAAATGAATGGCACGGAATTTTTTAGTCGCACCGTCGAGCGCTTTCCAGACACGATTCGGATTTTGTTAACTGGTTTTACTGATGTCGAAGATTTGGTGGATGCGATTAACTCCGGTCAGGTATTCAAGTACATTACCAAACCCTGGAATCCGGATCGGCTTAGAGTGTTAGTTGAGCAAGCCAGTGATACATATCGCCTAGTTAAGAAGCGCACGCAAGAGTTGCGTCGGTCTCTACGGCGAGAATCTTTGTTTAATGCGGTAACAACAGGAATTCGGGAATCTTTAGACTACGACAGTATGCTGCAAAAGATTGTAGCAACTCTTGGACAAACATTTGAAGCTACCAGTTGCTTGCTTAGACCAGTAGAGGGCGATCGCCTCACACAAGACCAGTTCTTCTACCACGATCCTCAATCCCGTGTATCAGATTCCTTCTTCGACCCTAGTCTTTTAATTGAAAAAGTCCTGGAAACCCGTCATTATCAACTTGCTCAAGATGTATATAACGGCAATCCTGGCCACCACCTGGTTGTGCCACTTAGCTACCAGCAACACTTGTTGGCTGTGCTAGCCCTCCACCAATGGGGAAGCGATCGCCCTTGGCAAGACGAAGACATCCAACTGATTGCAGGTGTTGCTGAACAAGCAGCCTTAGCCCTCTCTCAAGCAAAACTCTACCAGCGCCTCCAAGAAAAGCAACAGCAGATTCATAATGAGTTGGAGGTAGCTCGCCAAATTCAATACAACTTGCTACGCCAAAGTTTACCTGACATCAAAGGCGTGAAAGTGCAAGCCTGCTGTTACCCAGCGCGGGAAGTCGGAGGCGATTTTTTTGAAGTTTTTGTTCATCCCAAAGGTGACTTGTGGTTGGCAGTGGGTGACGTTTCTGGCAAGGGCGTCCCAGCTGCTTTATTTATGGCTAGTATTATTTCAGTTTTGCGCCGAGAATTATCTCAAGAAGCACCAGCCGAGCCGAATGTGGTCATGCAGAACCTCAACCACGCTCTCAGTGAAGATTTAATTAGCAACAATTATTTCATCACCCTTGTGTTAGCCTGTTATACTCCTACCACTAAGGAACTTGTTTACACTAATGCCGGTCATATCTATCCGCTGTTATGGTCAGGCCAAGGCGCTTTAGCCGACAATCCCAATTATCTCAAAGTCCGCAGCGTTCCTTTGGGGATCTTGCCTAAGTGGCAAGCACAGTCTGGTCGTTTGGTTCTCGCTGCTGGAGATACATTGTTACTAGCCAGCGATGGAATTACAGAAGCAATGATCTCAAATGATTTTAGTTTAGCAGTAAAAACTGAGACTGGCGTTGAGCCGATTAATCGTTCTATGCTGAATCAAGATGGTCTTTGGCAACTCTTACAACAAGAGCAACAACCGCTTTCTCTTAACCATTTACTAGCTCGCATTCAGGCAGATAACCAAGTTCAAGAAGATGATCAAACTATACTTTCACTGGAGATTTTGTAAGTCATGAAAAGTGAGCTTCATGTACCAAGTGACTTGAATTTTCTTAATATTGTCGAAAACTGGTTGCTGGGATGTTTGAAAATCCAGCTAGGAGAATCTGTGGATTGGTCACGGCAATCAAGTCGTTTGAGACTGGCTTTGGTAGAAGCCTACTCAAATGCAGTCCGTCATGCTCACAAAGACAAACCAAGTTTACCAATTTTACTGCGTTTGGAAGTGAAAGACCGGGATCTTGCCCTCGAAGTTTGGGACTACGGCGAAGGCTTTGATATGTCTACCTACTATGCTCCAAACCCTATGGAAAAACAAGAAGGTGGTTATGGTTGGCTAATTATGAATCGTCTCATGGACAAAGTAGATTATCAGTTGCAGATTAATGGTGCCAACTGTCTCAAGTTAGAAGCTACTTTACCCGAATTAGTCCAATAAACTAAACTTACTATTTTTCAAGTCATGTGATTTATACGAATTTTTCATGCTGAGATTTTGTTTTGGGTATGATTAAATATTGCCTAAACCATTTATAGTTATTTGCTACTTTTCAGGACGTAAAGAAAGTAACTCTTGGGGGGAAGCTAAAAGTTTGATTCTAGTATAGAAAATTTGCCGTTGTTGGTTGAGGATAAATAGCCACAAGACATTCACACTACACCAGGAAGTTTGTGCTTTGCCTGTTACCTGGACTTGGATCGTAGCGTTTTCTAAAGTCTCGGCTATTCCTGTGTTGGGGTAAGCTTTAATGTTTTGGCCTTCTTGTTTTAAGTAGGCTGCGATCGCATCTGTCCCCACAATATCAGATTCAAATGGTGGACGCATTACACCATCTACCGCAAATAAGGCAGCAGTTGCCTCAAATTCTCCTGCATTTAAGGTTTCAAAATAACGCAGTACACTTGGTTCTGTAATTCCCTCAATCTGGAATTCTTCTTTCAACTGCGCTGGGGATATAAATTCAGCAGAGGTCATAAAATTACTTGTATCATGCTAGCTAAATATTAATTTCAATACAAAAATAGCTAAAAAGAAAGCTGCTATTGAGATAGATTGCTACATATTGGGAAATCTTCCTCACGATGGAAGTTTTACAGCAGAATTTAGCAGCAGGCAGTTATAACCCTGCTTAAAAAGCAAGGAATTAAGCTCACCCAGGATCAGGCAGGTAGCGCATTGGATTAAAAATAAAATTTCTACCTCAGATAGGCAACAAATCTTAATCAAAGATATTGAATACGTAATATAGAATTATCATGCCTTTCGTTAGGCAAAATCCAGATAAAAAAATGAATCAGTATTCTGTAACAAGTAGCAGTGTAGTGAAAGAAAAAGCCAGGGAGTTGGGCTTTCACAAAGTTGGAATTGCTGCTGTAGATAGGGTAGATGCCACAGAAGCGCAGAGGTTGCAAGCATGGATTAAACTGGGTTATCACGCCGATATGGAATGGATGGCTAATCCAAAACGTCAAGATATCAGCTTAGTGATGCCAGAAGCGCGATCGCTAGTGTGTGTGGCGTTAAATTACTACACATCACATCAACGTCCCGTAGGCGAGGAATACGCCAAAATTTCCCGTTATGGTTGGGGAAGGGATTATCACAAGGTGATGCATAAAAAACTCAAGCAGCTATCTACATGGTTAAAATCACTTGATGAAGGCATACGAACTCGTTATTATGCAGACACTGGCCCGGTGCAAGATAAAGTGTTGGCTCAACTTGCCGGAATTGGTTGGATTGCCAAAAATGGTAATGTGATTACACCGGAATTTGGCTCTTGGGTATTTTTGGGAGAAGTGTTGACAAATTTGGAATTAGAGAGCGATCGCCCGCATACAGAACACTGCGGTAGCTGTACTCGTTGTCTTCAGGCTTGTCCTACGGATGCAATTACTCAGCCTTTTGTCGTGGATGCTAATCGCTGCATTGCTTATCATACCATTGAAAATCGGGCAGAGGAATTGCCAGAAACAGTCATACCTCATTTGCAAGGCTGGGTTGCTGGTTGCGATATTTGCCAAGATGTTTGTCCTTGGAATCAACGTTTTGGCAGCCCAACTGATATTGCAGAGTTTCAGCCTTATCCTGGGAATATTGCTCCTCAGCTGCTAGAATTAGCCCAAATCTCAGATCAGGAGTGGGATAAACGATTTCCAGCATCTGCCTTGCGGCGGATTAAGCCAGAAATGTTACGACGCAACGCCCTAGCTAATCTTGACGCATCCAGGCGAAAGAATGACCCTGAAAGTAATTATTTTTGATTTTGATGGCACAATTGCTGATACAGTAGATGCCCTTGTAAGTATTGCTAATCGTCTAGCTATAGACTTTGGTTATAGACAAATAAGCCCAGAGCAATTAGCCCTCCTCAAAAACTTCACATCTAGGGAAATTATTAAGTACTCCGGAGTTTCTCTATTTAAGATACCTTTTCTAGTTAAAAAAGTTAAAGGAGAATTAAAAAACAAAATCCCAGAATTAAAGCCAATTCCTGGGATTAAAGAAGCATTAGTGAAACTCCAAAATCAAGGATATAAATTGGGCATTATCACTTCTAATTCTAAAGAAAATGTGACCCAATTTCTCACAATCAATGATTTAAATCACCTATTTGATTTTATCTACTCAGGAATTACAATTTTTGGCAAAACAACGATAATCAATAATGTATTGAGGCAAAAACAACTCCAACCTCAAGAAGTTATTTATGTTGGAGATGAGACCAGAGATATAGAAGCATCAAAGAAAGCAAATATTCAAGTGATTGCAGTGACTTGGGGCTTTAACTCACCTGAAGCACTAGCCAAGCAAAATCCAGATTATTTAATTCACCGACCTAGCGAACTCCTAGAAGTGATGAATAGTCGTTAATTAATCAATAGTCTATCAGTTTTGGATTTTGAATTTGTTCCACTCACTAGAGGTGGGGCATGAATCGAAATAATTTTTAATTCTTCAATCTAAAATCTAAAATTGGCACAGTCAAAAGTCGATAGTGAAAATCTTAACAATTGACAATTAACTAAAACATTAAAGTGGGCAATGTCTACCAATGCCGAGAACTTAAATTTTCATACTTGTGACATTGCCCATCTTATCAAAATATTAAGATATCAGGAAAACTTAATTTTTCCGTTCACCCTTTTCCAAAGCTTGTTCTACTAGATCATCACTAACATTAGTTGCACCCTCAGTTGGAGAATTCCCTACTTCCTTTGCTGATTCTAGAAAATCATCAGGATTACCAGTTGACTGAGCTTGAGTTTTTGTCTCTTGTGGCTGAAAGGTTTTCTGATTAGGTGCAGTGGCTGCTTCGGCTGCTGCTGCACCTTTCCCTGTGCGGTCAACTTCACTAACGCTGAATTGTTGTGCAGTTTCATAATCAGTATCAAAATCCACCGTTGGCGCTTTTTCTTCACCACTAGCTATGCTCTCGGCAGCTAATTGTGCATCCTGGGTGGAAGCTTCATTTAAATTGGGCTTCACTTCTTCATCAGGCATAATTAAAACCTTTAGGTAAATTTTTTATTGCTGGGGACAATTATAACGAAGTAATGTGCTGCTTTCTTGCTTCCTGGGGGAGACTTTTACCTCTATTAAAAGGTAGATTAAAGCTACAATTTTCAATTAATTTAACTATTTCTACGGGTAGTAGAATTTGATTCTCAAACTCTGGTACCACTTAGTTTGGCCTGTTAAATTTTCTTGGAAACAAATTTATGAGTGCAAGTTACGATAAAACTATTTCTCAAGCCCAGAGCAATGAAACTCAAAAATTGGTGGACGCGTTTAACGCTTTAGATACCGATGCTAAACTAGCCTGGTTCTATTTGGTTTATAAAAAAATGGGTGACTCTGTAACTCCAGCCGCTCCAGCTGCTGCTGAACCAGAACTATCACCAATTCTATCAGAAGACTATTTTAAATTGTCAGATGAGGAGCAACTGGCAATTATGCGGGATATAGTCAACCGTAAGGATACAGAGCATTCCCGTGCTTATGGGGGGATAAAAGAAAACAATCAATTGTTAGTTTGGTATGCTTGGGCGGTAGCTATGGGGGATACGGTAGTTGATTTGCCAAGCACCTACCAGCCAACTAAAGAAATTAATGATTTGCTTTCGGAAATTGAAGGATTAGAATTTGAAGAGCAAATGTCGGTGTTTCGGACAATATCTGGTGAATTGGGTTACACCGATGTCAAGCCGATCGCAACACAAGCAGAAACTGGCAAAACCTCAAGTTTGTAATTAGACTAAATCCATATCTATAACTGTGAAAAACAAGATACCCGACTTATTTACTAAGTTGGGTATCTGTGGCTTTCAATTATTAAAAATCACATAGGCTTATTATTTAGCCATCTATTAATGATGTGTTCACCAGCCATTTACCGATTATCTGCTCCAGACAAGTTTCTCTTTCGGTAAAGCCTAGTTTTTCGTAAAATGGGATAGAATCATCTGTAAACAAACAGACATGCTGACCTTGCAATTTGTCTAATAAGATTCGCATCATTTTGCTAGCAATTCCTTGGTGACGATAAGGCGTAAATGTCCAAACATCAACTATGTAAGCATTACAAATCCCATCAGACAGGACGCGAGCAGTGCCGATAATATGATCGCCTTCATAAGCAATGCAAGTGCCATAACTGTTGGCAAACGATGCTTTGAGTTGTTCAGCACTTCTACCGTTGTCGAATTTATCTTGACTGAGTGTAGCTTTCATCTCCTCCCAATTAACATTTTCGATATCGTGTTTGTATGTCACCATTGCAGTACAGAATTTGATAGATATTGCAGTCAGCAAATTAAGAATTTATGATACAGCAAGATGATTTAATTCGGCTGGAGTGAGGTTGGAGTGTATAACTTGACCATCACGGAACCAAACGATGCGCTGGGTTTGACGAGCAACTTCTGGTTCATGAGTAACCATTACAACAGTAATCCCACTGGCATTGAGTTCGCCAAAGATGTCTAAGACTTCTTGGGTTGTGCGCGAATCAAGTGCGCCTGTGGGTTCATCGGCTAAGAGTACTACGGGATGATTGACGATCGCTCGGGCGATCGCTACTCTTTGTTGTTGTCCACCAGATAGCTGAGTTGGTTTGTTGTTGAGGCGATTTGCTAAACCGACTCGCGTCAGTGCAACTGTTGCGCGATCACTTCTTTCTTTTGGGTTGACATTAGCATACACCATTGGCAACATGACATTTTCTAATGCTGTTAGTTGGGGCAATAGGTGGAATTGTTGGAATACAAACCCCAGCTTTTTATTACGGATGTGTGCTAATGAGCGATCATCCATTTGGGCTACATCGAGGTTATCTAAGTAATAATGTCCGCCTGTGGGACGGTCTAGACAACCTATAATATTCATGGCTGTGGATTTACCAGAACCTGAGGGCCCCATGATTGCACAATATTCGCCCTGTTCCACAATGAGGTTGACATCATTCAAGGCTCGTACTTCTGTTTCGCCACTACCATAAATCTTGTAAATGTTTTCTAGTCGAATGATTGCTGGTTTCGGTACAGAATGAGGAACCAGGGAATCGGTAATTGAAATAGTGTTTGTCATAAAGAGATAGGTAATTTTAGACTGGGAGAGAGTAGCTTACCAGTTGTCACTATAGTAACCACCCTTGCTCTGAATATAAATGCTTGCCATTTTCTGATAACTACCCTACCAGAGAAATTGGTCATGAATATTGCTATAGAGAATTAGGTGTTGACAACGATGCAGATGCTTTTTAGAATACGGAATCCAACGGACACAGATAGGCAACATGAGAGAGACTTCCTAACGTAGAATGCGAGGAAGCACGTTATAACGTTTGGATGTTACTTTGGAAATAACCAGAAGATAAACTATTTTAGCCTTCTGTAACATTTGGGTTCTAGTTTAAAGACGGAACAATGACACAAGCCAACTTATCCCAAACTTTAGCCGTCAATATTCCACCCACACTCACACTCACAGTCACCCACGAGCAGTTTGTTCAGTTAGCACTGGCTAACCGAGATTTACAATTAGAACGAACTGCTACCGGAGAGTTGATTGTTATGCCACCAGCTGGCAGCGATACAGGCAAACGAAACTTTGACATCGCCGGACAACTCTGATTATGGAATCGTCAAACAAAATTAGGTGTAGCTTTTGACTCATCTACTGGTTTTTATTTGCCTAATGGGAGCGATCGCTCTCCTGATGCTGCTTGGATACGTCAACAAAGATGGGATATTCTCACCTTAAAACAGCAAGAAAGTTTTGCTCCAATTTGTCCTGATTTTGTGCTGGAATTATGTTCTAAAAATGACTCTATAGAAAAGTTACGCGCCAAGATGAGGGAATATATAGAAAATGGCGCTTGTTTAGGTTGGTTAATTGACCGGAAAAATCAAAAGGTGGAAATTTATCGCCAAAGTCGGGATGTAGAAGTTCTGAATAAACCTGTAAATTTGTCAGGAGAAGATATTTTACCTGGGTTTGTGTTGGATTTAACCGAAGTGTGGAGTTGGCAGTTTACCATTTTAGCGGTTAAGGGAAATATACAAATCGTCTAGAAAACGGAGTTTGGCAGCTCAAACAAAAGTTGCAATCTGCTCAAGTGGATGGTTAAAATTTGTTCGGTTACTCTGTGGCGATCGCTTTGAGCTTGGAAAACAAATCAAACGAGAAATGCTGATTTTTTCGTTGGTTTTAAAGATTGGTCGTGATCAGGAGTAATTTAGATGCGTTTGCCCTGCTCTAAAACTAACTCGTAGGAATCTTCCATAAAAATAAATTCAAGAGCCAATTCCTAATAACTTCCCTTCAAAAGGTTTACCTTTCAACATTCTATTCCAGTAGATATAGGGAAAGCCATATTTTTTTAGCAACCACATACTGTACCGTTCTCTAGTTGGATCAATTGGAAATGTGGGGGAAAGCTTGTTGTCATAACTAACTTCAGCAAGCACTACCTTGCCATACCCTGTAGTTATTGGACAGCAACTATAGCCGTTGTATTTTTGAGTGAGGTTTTTTGAGTTGATTAAAGCCAGTAAGTTATGAACAACAACTGGCGCTTGTTTTCTCACAGCAGCCGCTGTTTTCGATGTTGGGAGATTCGCAGCATCACCTAAGCTAAACACGTTCGGGTAAACATTGTGCTGTAGCGTGTGTTTGTTTACATTAACAAAGCCAAGACTTGCTCCATCTGGTGCAGCTAATTTACTCTGTTTTATAAAGTCAGGCGCGCTCATCGGTGGTGTGACATGAAGTAAGTCGTATTGGATAGTTACTTCTTCGACTCCCGAATCTGTTAAAACCTCAAAAATCGCTGTTTTGGTATCAGCTTTAATTTCTTTGAGATTGTGTTTGTATCTCACGTCTATCTGTTTACGCTCTACTACAGAAAGCAGTGTTTTGGCGAATTCTTTGACGCCGAAAATTACTCCCATAGCTGTGCAAAACATGATTTTTGACTGAGGGCGTATCCCTTGTCTTCTGAAGGCATCATCAGCCAAATAGGTAATTTTCAGTGGTGCCCCTCCACATTTAACTGGAGTATTAGGGTAAGTGAATATAGCATTACCATCTTTGAAGTTTTTGATAACTTCCCAAGTGTAAGGGGCGTATTCATAAGCATAATTACTACAAACGCCATTTTGCCCAATTGTTTCTTTTAGCCCTTTAATTAAATGCCAATCAATTTGAATACCTGGAGCTAAAATCAGATATTCATAGCAAATACGCTTTCCTTCCTGAGTAATAACTGTATTGTTGTCTGGGTCTAACTGAGCTACATAATCTTTGATCCAAGTAGCACGCTCAGGAATATAGTCTTTTTCATCCTTTACAGTATCAAGAGCTTTGTAAACGCCACCACCAACTAGAGTCCAAGCTGGTTGGTAGTAGTGCTTATCTCTTGGTTCAATAATGGCAACATCAAGCTGCTTATTTTTTTTCAGCAGTTGAGCAGCGACTGTGATGCCTGCGGCTCCACCCCCGACAATTACGATTTGATACTGCATACTCTTTGCGTCATTTGGAATGACTGATTCGCGGTCTAAAGGCTTAACTAACGCTGACGACATAATGCTTTTGTCTCCTTTAAAAGTTACAAGCAAAATATTAAGCTAAAGGTTTAATAAGGGGAAGCTAGATTCCCGCAATATTGGTTAGTGGAAATATCTTTCATCATCTTTTGAGGCTCTTGGGGTCAGCAATTAGATAAGTGTAAATAGAGAATTCACAGTTGAACAACTGTCAAAAAAATATTTGTAGCTCTTTTAATGTACTAATTGTTGCTATTGACTCCAAACAAATTCTCTTGTCTGTAAGTAATCAAGAGCTTCATTCTAGTGCAAAAACAACTGAACCTATTGATTTCAAACCAATTCTGTTGCAATAAAAATCATAGTACGGTTAAGTTTAACTGCTTTCCCCAGCAGAAGCCAAACCCATTAAGAATATTTAAGTGTAAAGGGTTACAAAATTCCCAAGGAGTTATGAATAATTTGAGAGATGATATTTATTCATGTTTACTTCTGCTCTAATATCCTATCATATCAGTCATGCTTGATATGTTAAAAGCTTAATGAATTTAATACAAAATTCGATGATGAATCACCAATAAAACTATTTTTACCTAACTGCACTTTTATACATAAACAAGTAAATGTAGTTGTCGATATTAATTATCAGTATATATATTCAATTATTAAAGTTAAATTTTCTATCAGAATTTATGTTATACCAATTCTCCATGAAGATGCACTTAATCTTGAAAAACGAACCGCCAAGAACGCCAAGAACGCCAAGGAAGATAGAGGTAACTATTTAGTG
>NZ_JBALGC010000112.1:0-36817 GCF_036916575.1 Nostoc sp. | reverse complement strand
GCAAAGCCTTTTCTCCCACTACCGTCACTCGCACAGTATTTGCATCAATATTCGTAACTGTTATCTGAGTAATTTCCGCAATGGGTTTGTCTGAACGGAATGTGAAAGCCTTGCCTGACGGTAAACGCAATTGTCCGCCAGATACATCAGCGATAAAATTATTACCAGTACTACGATTTGTGAGTTGCAATTGAGTCCCTTGGGTTGTCTCTAAAATTATCTCGACACCTTGGGGAGTGGAATTAGCTTTCACTCCTGTAATTGGTACAACTTGAGTTGCTCTTGCTGGCGACTGCACTAGCATGGTGGCGCTAGTGTTGGGACGCTCTATCTGACTGAGTGTGGGAATTTCTTTAATAGACCTGGAATTACATAATGCCGATGCCACAGATTTACTCTCTCCCTTTTGCTTGGATACTTCTGTAGCAACTGCACTCATTGCACCCCAAAGACAAACGGAAATTGTCAGTAAGAAAATCTTTACTAACTGCTTTTGTTTCACTTGTTACCCCACACCAAACTCAAACAAGAATTCTTTTCAACAAACACTATCATTAATCTCGTGCCATGAGAAAGCTGTTTTGGTCGCTAGCGGGAGTTTTTTTTGGTCGCTATCAGGAGTGTTTGTGTTGCATCAAGTATTGTTTAGGGTTGATGCCAAATTTCTTCCTAAAAGCAGCAGCAAAGTAATTGCGACTGGCAAAGCCGATTTTTTGAGCAACTTCACTCACCTTCATGTTCCCAGTTTCTAGTAGTTGACGCGCCTGTTCTAAGCGGTAATCGTGGAGATAAGTAAACAAGGGCTTGCCGAATACCTGTAGAAACCCGCGCTTGAGTGCATACTCATTGAGTTTGACCAAGCGTGCCAGTTCTGCGGTAGAAGGTGGATTGTCTATCTGTTGCAATAACAAGTCTCTGGCATAAAGAATCCGCTCTAATGTTCCCAATTTTAGCGGTTTGGGTGTCCGGCTTCCCATCTGAATTTCTGCTTCTTGCTCCAGCAGCAGTGCTAACAGTTCCAGCACTTTGCTTTCCAAGTATGTGCGCTTGATAATACCTTGATAGGGACAATGCAATATTCGCTGCACATAATATTGCATCATTGGAGTCATGACGTTGGAGCGAAAGTGGTAAGGTTGCTGTGGCGATCGCGTCAAGTGTTGCAATGCTTTTGGTAATTCTCCAGAAGAATTGCCAATAAAGGACTGCAACAACTCTGGTTCTAAATGCACACCCACCAAAAGTTGCCGTCCTTGTAAAAACTCATCTTCTCCTCTAACAGCCATACCACTGCCGAAAAAACCGTACTGTCCCGTTTCCGTCTCATTAACCGCCCAAAGAGAGCTTTCCCTCCACTGTCCTGAAAGCATAAACCAAAACTCCAAAGGATGTGGACGGTCAATGCTTTGTATTATTAAATTGTCATGGCGCTGATAGCTCTCAATCTCCAACAATAAACTCTGTCGCAACTCAACTCGTCGATAATGTCCTTCTCCCAATGCTTGGGGATACTTGTAGGTAATATCTAACTCATCATCAGGGTCGTTATTTTGTGGAGTTTCATTCACTTCTTGAAAGAGTTGTCGGTGCGCCTGTGCTGGAATAATAATGGTCATTATTCATTTGACTAGAACTTATTGAGATTAATTATAGCTATAGCCATATAAGGACGTTGCTTGGTTGAGAACGGTTTCAGACGCTATGGCAACTCTTTTAGTTTACGTCTTAACCTTGTTGGCTACAGCTATATCAACAAAATGGATAAAGTCGAGCTAACGGGACTTAAACATTTTTGAGGGATGTAGCGCTTATACAAGTTGATAGAGTTACAGGCGAAGTAAGCATTGATAGCGATCGCCCTTGCTTTTATACTCCAGTCAGGCGATTCTATAAAGATAGAAATTATTCTCATCTAAGCGTTTTTCTGCAACGATCTCCATTTGATTCTAAGTCATAGCTGAGGAGCATTATCATGAAATCTAAATCACTCCGAAACATTGCATTTTTCTTACACCGCTACCTTGGCTTAGTCGCAGCGTTAGTACTGATCATCGTCGGCTTGACTGGTTCTTTGTTGGTATTCCAGCGCGAAATTGACGAATTTCTAGTAAGTCAACAATTTGGACAAGTCATTCCTCAAGACAAACCCCTGCCGATAGAATCCGTACTAGAAACCGTCAAAACTGCCTATGCCAAGCAACCAGACCTGAAAATCTCAAGCGTTAACACACTAAGAGACCCTCACCTTCTCTATAGTTTTTGGCTACAAGCTCCAAATGATAAATCTCTCCAAGTTTTCGTCAATCCCTACACAGGTATAGTTATGGGTTCTCGTAATTGGGAGGAAACAATTATCGGCTGGACTTTTAAACTCCACTATCAACTCCTTGCAGGTGAAATCGGTACAATCATTGTCGGCATTGTGGCTTTTATGCTGTTGATTCTTAGCATTACAGGAATTGTGTTGTGGCCTGGTTGGCGCAAGTTAATCTCTGGTTTCAAAATCAAGTGGAATGCTCATCCCAAGCGAGTCAACTTTGATGTTCACAAAGTATCAGGCATTCTTGCGGCTGTCTTCTTGACTTTTATTGCCTTTACAGGTTTTTGCTGGAACTTCTACGATTTTGCTAAACCTGCCATCTATGTAGCTACCTTTACACCAATTATAAAAGATCCAGTTTCTAAACCAATTCCTGGTAAGTCTGCGCTGAAACTGAGCGAAATTTTACAAAAAGCTGATGCAGCGCTACCTGGTGCTGCTACAACTTATATCAACCTTCCTCAAAAACCAGAAGAGGTTTATACAGTCGGTAAAAAACAACCGCAAGAAACAGCAGAGTACGGTTATAGTCAGGTTTATCTTGACCAATACACAGGTAAAGTGTTGCAATTACAGAATGGGCTGAAACCGACACGGGCAGAAGCAGTGATGAATTCATTTTCACCACTGCACTATGGCACATTTTGGGGACTACCAACGCGGATTCTCTATGTTTTTGTAGAACTTTCACCGCTAATTCTGTCTATCACTGGTTTTGTGATGTGGTGGTATCGCTACAAAGGGAAAAATCGCCAACAGCAGACTGTGAGAATAATTGAGCGTTTAGGTAAGAGTTAGGGTATTGGACATCGAGAAAAGGGGAAAGCGAAAAGGAAAGAATTTTTCTTTTGCTCCCCAGTTCCTCTATTCCTCTGCTCCCCAGTCTTCTAGTTCATAACGACTACTTACTACTCACCAACTCTTTTGTTCCTCTACACTTCGGTACATTCTGGGGATTGCCATCTCGTATTTTCTACATTTTTGTCGGACTTGCACCGTTAATTCTATTCATCACTGGTTTTGTGATATGGCGGTATCGCTACAAAGGAAAAAATCGCTCTGTGCAGACTACACAAACTTTAAGTCAACATTGCTGTTGCGTAAATCAACTAAATTAAATATAAAATGCTCAGGTGCTAGATCCCCGACTTTTTTAAAAAGTCGGGGATCTGAATATTCAGATATCTAAACACTCGTGCCAAGAGAAGACTTTTGTGTTTCGCGCAGCCAAAAGCAACTTCTGTCGTCCCGGAAGTAATTTCTGCCACGACGAAACCGTATTTCGCGCAGCCAAAAGCAACTTCTGTGGTCCCGGAAGTAACTTCTGCCGCGACAAAACCGTGTTTCGCGCAGCCAAAAGCAACTTCTGTCGTCTCGAAAGTAACTTCTGCCGCGACAAAACCGTGTTTCGCGCAACCAAAAGCAACTTCTGCCGTCTCGGAAGTAGCTTTTGCCGTGACAAAACCGTGTTTCGCGCAACCAAAAGCAACTTCTGCCTCGACGTTTGTTCTAGCAGGCTACAAGTTATTTTTTTGACAAATGTGGGTGATGCATCCGGGCAATTGCCTGCTGCTTTTGAGCATCTTGTGAAACCACCAGATGAGGAGCGATCGCTGTTGGCTTTACATTGCTGGTGATGACTGTTGTACTTGCTCAACTGCAAACAGAAAATAATATTCAGTTGCGGCGATCGCCAATTCCACTTATACCCAACTGCTTATACCGTTTAACCAATGCGTAGATCCATGTTCTGCTGTAGCCTGTGACTTCCTCTACTTCTTCCGTCTTTTTCCCTTGTGATAGTAACCATATAATCTGGTATTGACGACTTTCTATTCCGTCTTTGGCCTGACGGTAAAGCTGTTCTAACTCAGCAATATCTAAATGCGTGGTTATACTGATTCGTTTCGGCATAGTTCATCGTTTTCATCCCTACTTTTATCATAAGTGATTATCCGAACATGATATAACTGGTAGTTTATTAGTCTTCCAGTCCGAAATTCGCACCTTTGATCCGCAGCGCCGAATCAGCACAATCGCCCCTCAAAGTGAAATGCTGCCAGTTGAGGTTGTTTTGAACATTGTCAAAACAACCTATGCTTCGCAACCAAAACCACCAGTCGAGGCTATTTACTGGCCAACGAAGCCACATGAGCCGATGATTGTAAGCGTGAAAACCAAAAAAGACGAATCGACAGATAACTACGTTAACCCTTATACCGGAGCAATTCTGGGTAATAACTTGCAGCCAAGCTTCATCCAAAAGTCTTTTGACATTATCCTTGGACTCCACATGAGGCTTTTAGGCGGTGACATTGGCTATAAGTTTGTGGGTATTATTGGTTTACTGATGTCGTTTATGAGTATTTCAGGTATTATCCTTTGGCCTGGTTGGCGCAAGTTGATATCTGGCTTCAAAATCAAGTGGAACGCCCATCCCAAGCGGCTTTACTTTGATATTCACAAAGTTGGTGGGGTGATTGCATCAGTATTTCTCATTTTCACATTTTTCACAGGATTTTGCTGGAGCTTTGAAGAATTCGTCAACCCGATGATCTATGCACTCACCTTCTCTAAGCCGCTACCAACTCCAGTTTCTGTTGTTGTTGCGGGTCATTCTCCATTAGGATTTACAGAACAATTACAAACGGCTCAAGCTGCTTTACCTCAAGCAGAATTCAGGAAGATTACTTTTCCAACTACACCAGAAGAAGCTTTAGTAGTTGATTTTAAACTTCCCCAAGAAAATCTAGCTCATGGTCTAAGCAGTGTTTATCTTGACCAATACAGTGGTAAGGTTTTGCGAGTCGATAGTTCTTTGCAGGCGTCATTGGGCGATCGCATCCTCAACTCCTTTGGTATTCTACACTTTAGTATATTCTGGGGATTGCCATCTCGCATTTTTTACCTATTTGTCGGACTTGCACCGTTAATTTTGTTTGTTAGTGGCTTTGTGATGTGGTGGTATCGCTACAAAGGAAAAAATCGCTCCCCGCAGACTATAAAAATGGTTAAGTTAAGAGCAAAGAATTAGATTATCAACATTAATTTTAAGGAGTTTTAAAATTATTAAAAGCGAAAAATTCAGAAAAATTACCAAACCGTTTGCACATGAAGATAATTCAAAATGTTAGCGTTATGGGTGAGTAAGGAAATCCCGTAGCGTTTGGTGATCGCATAGTGTGTGCAAAGCACAATCGCAACTAGAATTGTGTCTGCTAAATCTTTGTCAAACGTGCCTGGTAGCTATGTACTTGCGTTAGCGTACTCCTACGGGGAAGCAAGCTACGCGCAGCGTCTCGTACAGAAGGTATCGCGCAGGGAAAATGCAATCGTACCAAAACAGGCGATTGCCTAAGGGGCAACGGCAAAGCCGAACGCAATTTATCTTTAAGCTTGATTTACTGCATCAAAGATTTGTGATACTTTGAGATTTAGTTGACTAAATTGCGGCGATACAACTAAATCATTACCAGAAAAGTTACCTATCTCAGTGTAAGTTTTGTCAATCAGTTCTAAGATTAATATAGTTTGAGCTTCGGGGTCAATAATCCAATATTCAGAAATCCCACAATCTTGATACTGCGATCGCTTGGCGATAAAATCTCTATCTCGTTGCAATTCTCCTGGACTAACCACTTCAATCACCAGTAGAGGCGGTAGCATCTCTAAGCGAATAGTATTACGTTTTGCTAACTGCTGAATATGCTCTTGGCGAATAATTGTCAGATCGGGGTAACGGTTTCTAGGTTCTCCTCTGACTTCCAGTTCTAAACCATGTCCTCGCACTCTTCTATAATCTAGTAGAGATGCAAATTGAATTAATAGAAATGTGGCAATCTGAACATTAATTCCTGATTCTGGAGGCATCTCGATTAACTCTCCATTAAATAACTCATAGAGTTTATCTGTGCCATCATTATAAGATAGGTATTCTTCAAAGCTTTGAAATCTATGTTTAATATGTAGCATCAAGGTTACTCCACGATGAGTCTCAATGCAAGTTTAGCTTAGATCCCCAACTTTTTAAAAAGTCGGGGATCTGATGCGTATTGAGTGATGTCTACGACGGGCTACGCCTACGCACTAATTGCAAAAATGCGGTAAATGCGATAAATGCGATCGCTTTTCTTTAGAGGCTGTTTGCAAAGGTCTTTCTCTGTCATGTTGAATTCCGCCATACCAAGTGAAACATCTGGTGTATACGACGTAAAACCTAGCAAGATTTACACGGACTTTCCGCCTTGTGTCTGATGGCTGCTCCCCATCAGAACCGACCTCTGCATTGGAGCATATATTGAAGGGTGATATCTGCAAAAGCAACAAATTTTTAACAAGTGTACCGCTTGTACGGGTTGATAGAGTTACAGGCGAAGCAAGCATTGATAGCGATCGCCCTTGCCTTTCATAATCCAGTCAGGCGATTCTATAAAGATACAAATTATTCTCATCTAAGCGAATCATGCAGTAGATGAGATTGAGAATCTACCTAAGTAAACCCAACTCTATCACCATTTCAGCGAATGCTTACTGAGAAGTATTATTAGAAACTCAAGACACCATACGCCTTTACGATCCCTTCGATTCATTGGATATCCTCTGGCAGCACCCGCCCCGACTCGGTGAGGGACAGTCTCGATTTATTAAATTGCGAGAGGGATTGGAACTATGTATTAGTAACTATCAGCTTCATGACACTGTAATTACAAAAGTCAAGGAGCGTGAACATCATCTGGAATATGGTTTCGTCTTTTCAGGAGTTGCAGAAACTCGGCATATGTGTAAAGAAAGTTCTATGACCTTTAGTGCCGGAAAGTATTTTTTTACTGGGAGTGGTGTTGCACCTAAAGAGATTGAGGAGTTCTCGGCACGGCAACCGCATTTATGTCTAGGAGTTCACATGACTCCAGAACTCTTTCGTTCTTTTGCTGGCGATCCTTCAGGGGAACTTCCAATAAGTCTGAATCATTTGATTAGAAAACCAAGCCAGGAGTATTACACGCGCGTGGGGACAACCACCTTAACAATGCAAATCACGTTGCAGAAAATTCTAGGTTGCCCCCATCAAGGGTTGCTCAAGCGGATGTATCTAGAAAGCAAGACTCTGGAACTGATGGCACTGATAATTGAGCAAGAACTAGAAATGCAAGAGGGCAGGCAACATCTCGGCACACTCAAACCAGAAGATTTTGACCGCATTCATCACGCCAGAGACATTTTACTTGAGAATCTGCACAATCCTCTTTCCTTAAGAGAACTAGCTCGACGGGTGAATTTGAATGACTTTACTTTAAAACAAGGCTTTCGTCAAATTTTTGGGACTACAGTATTTAGCTACTTACGCAATTATTGCTTAGAGCAGGCACGACAACTTTTAAAAACTGGAGAGATGAATATCACTGAAGTTGCTCAAGCAGTGGGCTATACAGACCGCAGTCCTTTTGCATTAGCATTCCGCAAGCATTTTGGATCAAATCCCAAGGAGTATCAGAAACAACGAAAAAATTCCCTCTAGCTCTCGAAAAATTCCCTCTAGCTCTCTAATATCTCATCTATCACACCTGATTTACTTGTATTCTTCTTGATATTGTTTTTTATTAGTTTTGTGTGGTAATGTTGACTAAACAATGTCAATTGTTATTTATAGTTAGTACATGGATGTGGCTGATTGCTACGCCCGCATGGGCCCAAGGAAATTTAAGACACGTTAATACTGCTCAAACCCCTCTCAAGCTATCCTTCGTCAAGAAAGATGCTGTAGGCGGTGGGGTGAAACGACAAAAACGAGGTGAGCTACCAGCTAGTGAAATTCCTCATCTTAGCGAAATTAACCGTGCTGCTACTAGCATCAAACAGTGGCTTTCTCAGTCTTTAATTCCAATAACAGGTGTAAAACTCAATACTACTGACAAAGGACTGGAGGTGATTTTAGAAACATCTCAAGGGCAGCAATTGCAACTTACAAATCGTAGTCAGGGAAATAGTTTTGTTGTCGATATTCCAAACGCGCAACTGCGTTTACTCAGCACGAGTTTAGCGTAGTTCTCCAGTTGCCAGGGGCGATCGCCTGAGTGCCACTCTAGCATTCTATGACTTGTTCAAATTGCTGTTGCCTAAATCAACTAAATTAAATATAAAATGCTCAGGTGCTAGATCCCCGACTTTTTAAAAAAGTCGGGGATCTGAGTATTTAGGTCTCTAAACACTCGTGCCAAGAGAAGACTTTTGTGTTTTCGTGCAGCCAGAAGCAACTTCTGTTGTCTTGGAAGTAACTTCTGTCGCGACGAAACCGTGTTTCGCGCAGCCGGAAGCGACTTCTGTCGTCTTGAAAGTAACTTTTGCCGTGACAAAACCGTGTTTCGCGCAGCCGGAAACGACTTCTGTCGTCTTGGAAGTAACTTTTGCCGTGACGAAACCGTGTTTCGCGCAGCCGGAAACGACTTCTGTCGTCTTTTAAGTAACTTCTGCCGCGACAAAACCGTGTTTCGCGCAGCCAAAAGCAACTTCTGTCTTGACATTTGTTTCATCAGGACACAAATTATTTTTTTACAAAAACCAATAAGAGTATCTAACTAGGCATTGGGCGATGTCTGCCTTGAAAAGTTTGGATGCCTGCGGCAAGCCGCTTTGCGTCTATGGAGGAAGCCTCCGCTCCAACGCCAGTTGCTAAAGAGCGGGAACGCTAAGAGCGAACAAGTCGGGAAACCCGTCCAACGCACTGGCTCAACTTTTCGCTACAACGGGCTATTCGGTGACACACGTTTGCAAGCCAATGTTTGCATCTTCTAATTAATCATGCATTTGAGCGCTTCAGACTCAAATTTCCAACTGGCGATCGCACACAAGTCAACGTTAATCTATATACTGGTGTAATTATAGGTAGTCGTGAAGTGCGATGTCTACGATGGTCACTGAGCTTGCCGAAGTGCGGGCTACGCCTACGCCATAATAGCAAATGCAACTACTGAAATCACAAATGAGTTCGCCAAAATAACAAATGCGTTGGCGTACTCCGCACTTCTCTACGAGACGCTGCGCGTTAGCGTAGCCATGCCCGTAGGGCTTTACGAGTGAGCTTCTGTGACCACCGCAAGCATCGCTATCTAAGGTTGAGATTTAATGGATATCTTTCTCATTTGCTACTAGCATTCCAGTATAATATTTGCCAACTTCACCAGACTGACTCAAAGCAGCTATGACAATAATTCTTTCTCAAGCAGGTTATAGGGAGATAGTTGCAGCATCCCGACAAAAAGACCCTCTGCTCTCGAATGGCTTTATCACAAGCTGGAAGATTCCTGAATTGATTGGTCAGGGGATTGCACAGTACTTTGAATTGCGGCAGGGTCTAAGTTTGTTCATCCATAATTGGCAATTGCGCCATGACTTTGTGATCGCAAATGAATCAAAACCTGAATCCTGTTTACACTATGGCTTTTGCGTCAGTTCAGAAAGATTTCAGATCGACAATACTGCTGTTAACTCCAGACAATATATTCTGTGGGGCAAGGGCATATCAGAGGGTAAAGTTGTGGAGTTGCCAGCCGTTGAGCAAGCGATTTGGATGGAAGTTCGTATGACGCCTGAACTATTATACTCATTTGTGGGCGATGCATCTGGGCAATTGCCTGCTGCTTTTGAGCATCTTGTGAAACCACCAGATGAGGAACGATCGCTTGACATAGGAACAACCACATCAGCGATGCAAGTTACATTACAGCAAATGTTGCACTGTCCCTATCAAGACATGACGCAGAAGATGTACTTGGAAGGTAAAATCTGGGAACTGACGGCATTGCTCCTGGAACTTTTAAAAGCAAAGCAGGATTTGCCAGATCCAGTTTGGCAATTGAAACCGGAGGATGTAAACCGCATCTATCATGCTAAAGAACTGTTGCTGAATCAGCTGGACAATCCTCCTTCCCTAACAGAACTGGCACGGCAGGTAGGGCTAAATGACTGCACGCTCAAGCGAGGCTTTCAAAAAGTGTTTGGCAAAACTGCGTTTAGCTATCTGCATGACTATCGACTAGAGCAAGCGCGGCAGCTTCTAGCAACGGGCGAAATGAAAGTTGCAGAGGTAGCTGAAGCGATCGGGTTTGCAGATCCGGGATATCTGGCAAGAGCATTCCGCAAAAAGTTTGGTTGCTACCCTGGTTGCTACCGACGGCAGTTTAAGTAAAATGAAAAATTCCGTCTAGTCAGTAAAAAAATTCCGTCTAGTCAGCAAAACAATCACCTATTGCTCTCACTTCCTGGTACTGTTTTTGAAAGAATTTCTTGAGTATCAGTTTTATTAAGTTGGTGTGGAGAGTCATGGGTCATTCATTGAAATTGACATTGATTGCAAGTATCGTCTGTGTCATGATTGCTCCAACAGTTTGGGCACAGGAGAAATCCCCGCTTAATAAAGCCGGATCGGGGGAGCAAACTGAGGGCAAGATTCGACAACTGAGTGAGATAAAGCTTTTGAATACCAGCGCTAAAGAGCTTGTCCAGTCGCCAACACCAAGCAGCCCCGCTAACCAAGGGTCAGACAGGGGGGGTAAAGTTATACAAATAACGTCCGTAAAAGCAAATCCGACTGCTAAAGGCGTAGAGGTGATTTTAGAGACACCTCACGGGGATCAACTGCAAGTTACAAATCGCAGTACTGGTAATAATTTTATTGTGGATGTATCTGGTGGGCAATTGCGTTTAGCTGATGGCAATGCTTTTACATTTAGTTCTGAAAAACCACTTGCGGGAATTACTGAGATAACAGTAATTAATCTTAATGCAAATACTGTGCGAGTGACAGTGGTAGGTGTTGCAGCTTTGCCCACAGTTGATTTATATGATGATGATGCAGGACTGGTTTTTGCGGTAGCAACTACAGCAACGGCAACTTCTCCACAACAGCCATCACAAATACCTCAAGCGCAGCAGCCAGACAGCGAAACACAACCAACTCAACCATCGGCATCAGGTGATGAGCCGATTGAGTTAGTGGTGACAGGTGAACAAGACGGGTATCGCGTACCAGATGCATCGACTGCTACCAAAACCGATACGCCTCGGCGCAACATTCCGCAAGCGATTCAAGTCGTACCTCAGCAGGTGCTACGCGATCAAGGGGCAACGAACTTTTATGATGCGTTCAGAAATGTACCGGGTATATCCCAGTCAGGAGTCTCATCGCGTGCCATCTTCCAGAGCCTCGTGATTCGAGGGTTCACGGCTTACAATACACTCAGAGACGGGCTATACGATCTTTCAGGTGAGTTTCTTGGCTATGATGCTGCGATTGTTGATCGGATTGAGGTTCTCAAAGGTCCTGCCTCTGTTCTCTATGGTCAAGGGGGGATTGGAGGTACGATCAACTATGTGACAAAACAGCCGCTCAGTCAGCCGTTTTATGAAGTGCAAGGGACAATCGGTAGCTTTGATACCTATCGGGGAGCGATCGATTTGTCTGGTCCACTCAATGACAGTAAAACGCTGCTGTATCGCTTGAATCTGGGAGCGCAGACCAGTGACAGTTTTGTTGATTTTTTAGACACTCAGCGTTATGTGGTCGCGCCAAAGTTAACCTGGCTGATCAGCAATAAAACGGCACTGACTCTAAAATTTGAATATATCGATGAGAAGAAGTCATTATTTGACACAGGTATCCCAGCGATTGGCTCAGTATTGCCCAACCCCAATGGCGATATTCCACGGGGTCGCTACCTGGGTGAGCCTGGTGGCAAAAACAATGATCGTATCTTTCGAGTTGGCTACAACCTTGAGCATAACTTTAGCAAAAACTGGCAGTTACGGAATGCTTTCCAAGCTGCGTATGTTCGCCTGGATAGAGATACAATCGCCACAAATACGCTGCAAAATGATAACCGTACCGTGACACGGTCAGGTGGGATTCAAGACTTTCAAAATGATTACTACAGCCTTGACACCTATGTTGTTGGTAAGTTTGCTACAGGCAGTATTCAGCATCAACTCGTAACAGGGTTTGCATTAACCAGGTTGAATACATATACTTACAATACTTTTGGTCCAGCGACATCGCTTGATGTGTTTAATCCAGTGTATGGTCGCCCACAAACAACGCCTACCCCTGTATTTATCAGTACATTCAAGGGAGATGCCTTGGGTATTTATATCCAAGACCAAATCTCATTGTTCGAGAACCTCAAGCTTCTGGTTGGTGGACGCTTTGATATTGCCAATCAAACCGGAGTCGATCTACTGACCTCAACGACAGATTTTCAACAACAAGAGGTGTTCAGCCCTCGCGTGGGTGTGGTCTACCAACCGATTCCACCCATTTCACTCTACGCCAGCTATAGTCGCGCATTTGTACCAACGCAAAATGTGTTTTCAACCGTCATTCCGCAACCAGAGAGCGGAACTCAATATGAAGTGGGCATCAAGGCAGATTTGAGTAACCGATTGTCTGCAACATTGGCATTCTATGACTTGGCTCGGACAAACGTACAGACGACTGATCCCAGCAATCCACTGTTACTCATCCAAACCGGAAAACAGCGAAGCCGAGGGATTGAATTTGATCTCTCAGGTGAGATTCTACCTGGGTGGAGTATCTTTGGGGGTTATGCCTACACCGATGCCCGGATTGAAGAAGATAGAACCTTTCCAAAAGACAACTTCTTAAATAACGTTCCCAAACACGGCTTCAACCTGTGGACAACCTACGAAATTCAAAAGGGTTCATTACAAGGTTTAGGCTTCGGGCTGGGTTTGTTCTACACTGGCGAACGTCAAAGAGATTTATTCAACACGTTTGAATTACCCAGTTATCTCCGCACCGATGCTGCTATTTTCTACAAGCGAGATCAATTCCGAGTTGGACTCAATTTCAAAAATCTATTCGACGTGGATTATTTTGAGTCAGCTGCCAACCGGACACGGGTTTACCCTGGTGAGCCATTTACAGTGCAAGGCACGATTCAGTGGGAGTTTTAGGAAAGACTAATAGGGTGGAAAGGAGCGATCACTAAGATGATACAACAGTTTCAAATTACTGTTGCATAAATTAACTAATACCAATTCAAAATTCAAAATCCAGACAGGACAAGGTTTTGGAGATGTGTATCTGTCGCATTCTTTTTTTAAATTGGTGTAAATTAAATATAAAATGCTCAGGTGCTAGATATCCGACTTTTTTAAAAAGTCGGGGATCTGAGTATTCAGGTCTCTAAACACTCCTGCCAAGAGAAGACTTTTGCATTCCGTGCAGCCAAAAGCAACTTCTGTCGTCTTTGAAGCAACTTCTGCCTTGACGAAACCGTGTTTCGCGCAGCCAAAAGTAACTTCTGTCGTCTTTGAAGCAACTTCTGCCTTGACGAAACCGTGTTTCGCGCAGCCAAAAGCAACTTCTGTCGTCTTTTAAGTAACTTCTGCCACGACAAAACCGTGTTTCGCGCAGCCAAAAGCAACTTCTGTCGTCTTTTAAGTAACTTCTGCTACGACAAAACCGTATTTCGCGCAGCCGGAAGTAACTTCTGCCTTAACGTTTGTCTCACAAGGATAAAAGTTATTTTTTTTACAAAAACCAATAATTTTACGTATGACAATTTGGGAAACAATTGTCCACTATAGAGTTATGAGAAGTTTCAGAAATGGGTATCAATTATGGCAAGACAAAAACGCAATTCAGGTGTTCTCAGTAAAGCAGAGATGCGTCTAGCCTGCGTTAAATCCATTAGTCCAACGCTAGATGTCGGAGTGGGTTTAACAGTTAAAGATTATACTGATAGAATTGGAGACCTCCGTCAATCTTTGGAAAGCTACAATACTATCCTCTCTACTATTGATGTCTTATTAACTCAGATCGCTGAAAAAGAAAAAGATTTAGCAGACTACTCTGAGCAAATTTTGCTTGGCGTTGCTCATAAGTTTGGCAACAATAGCCATGAATATCAAATGGCTGGAGGCACTCGTAAAAGCGAGCGCAAACGTACTGCGCGTCAAACTAATATTGATCATACCCCGCACTCAGCCGCTCCTAATGCGTCAAGCTGATTTGTAGTAACAATTTGATATGTGCATTGAGCGATGTCTACGATGGGCTATTCGGTGACGCACTAATTGCTAAAGTGCGATAAATGCGATCGCGATCACCTTATCGTCGGAACGGGCGAGGCCCGTCATATCATGTCCGGTTAAAGACTTATCATTAAGACCGCAGGGGGGCAGAGAGCAGGGAGCTGGGGGAAAGAGGGTTTCCTGGTTTTTGCACAGATGCGTGAATTATAACTAATTAGAATTAGGCGGACATGATATCACATGGTGGTCAGCGCCGACCAACTCTTTGACGACTGCGGAACCCACCTACCCAATGGCTCCGGTCACGAACACACGTATGTGCAAAGTCTCCTCTACGTGCAATGAATATCAGATTGCGTGTCAGGGCTGCCTGACCAGCATTGACAGCAGAAATCAGGATCGAAACGGGTCGATTCCGTAGTTCTTCGCCCAAGCGTTCTCCTCGCCAGCAAGAATCTCCTCGACCTTGAAATAGCGATCCCAGAAAGGCGTCTCGCGGAGCTTCTCACAGAAAAGCTCGTAGCTCTGATGATTCCCGGCCTCTATCATCCAGACATCAGTGATCCGTGCAGAGTAGAATTCGACATCATACCACTTCAGGCGAACCTTGTTGTGGAACTCGTCAAGGAGCGGCTGAAGGCTGTGACGACCAAGCCTGACTCGCTCCTCAACCGGAAAGGCAAGCCACTCCGGGGTTGTCTTGACCAGTATGAACACCGTCTGTGTCCGATCGGCAGTATTTGTTTGGGACATGTTTGTTATCGCCTCTTGATTAGCAGCTAAATCTTTGGACGAACTCAACCTAATTGAGGCTGGCACGCCATTTACTTCGTTGCTTCAACTATAAAAAGTTTGACGGGAAAATGTCGCCTAGATTCTTGCTGGCTTCAACAGATTCTTGCTACTGGTTGAGAAACGTTTTGGGAATGACACCAACGATACGCTTGAAGTGATGGCTTAGATGACTAGGATTGGCAAACCCGACTCGAAAAGCGACATCAGTAATGCTTAACTCATGCTGTAACAGCAATTGCTTCGCACACTCTACCCGGCATTGAATCACATACTGGTGAACTGAAATTCCCATTGATTGCTTAAATAAGCGTGAGAAGTGGTATTGGCTCATGCTGACCTCGGCGGCAATCACGCTCAGGCTCAAGTTCTGGTCTAGATGCTCCTGAATGTAGGTAAGCGCTCGGCGTAGTTTGTAGTTTGGTAGTCCACCGTTATGAGTGCGAATCGAGCCTTTGCTGATTGAATAGTGCTGTAGAAGGTGTGCTGCAAGAAGGGTTGCGGCAGAATCAGCAAATAAGCGGCTGTAAACGCTATCAGTTTCTAACACTGATTTCAGTGCTGCCCCAACTTCACAGATTAATGGATCTAGTTGGGCAAAAATTGGTACCAGCTCGACCGTAACTGGCTCGAGCGATTCGTAGGCAATGCGGCTCACAAAGCCCGGAGCGAGGGAGATTATGGTACATTCGGCGTTAAAATCCCAGGACAAGCTGTGAGAGACATGGGCTGGGATAATGGCAATCTCGCCCCTACCCATCTGCCTTTGCTGATAGCATCCGTCAATCGTCCACTGCATAGCTTGATCGCACTGAAAGTGAGGGATGTAAATTTCGTGTTCAGCATCAAGATGCTCTGGCACTTCACTAGGAGGCTGGCAGTGATATTCCAGATGAATGTCTTGCCAACCAACAGATGTACTAGAAAGCAGCGGTTCACGAGAAAGGCGAAAAGCGTCTTCCCAAGCGCGAGCACGGACTTGCGCTCGCGCAAGCATCATCAAGTTAGTCTCTTTAGCATCCATCTCTGATTTGACCTAAAATTTGGGATACAAGCCTCGCCCTAGAAGGGCGACTTTCCTTGATTTTCAATATACTGCTTAATCTTTTCAATAAGCGCTCCTCCACAACTAATCGCAAAATAACTAAGACTCTACAAATGATCCACATGAGGTGTTAGTTGAAATTGTTTCCTTAACATCCTACTAGATACCCCTTTAAGAGCATTAACAATTTGAGAAATAGATAGGATCAGCTTTTTTAAGGTGAACGTTTGTACTATGAAATAAATAATATTTTTAACCCAATTTTGGTACTTTGGCGAATGCGTAGGCGTAGCCAGCCGTAGGCATCATTTAATTTACAGTCCAAAAATTTTGAGGTGAATGTATAAATTCCTTGTTCAATTCCAGCCGATGCCTTAAATGCCGTAAAAATTTTGATAGTATATATGTTCACCCTAAAAGGGCTAGACGTAAAACCTAGCCGGATTTACACGGACTTTCCGCCTTGCGTTTGATGGTTACTTCCCATCAGAACCGACCTCTGCATTGGAGCATATATTGAAGCGTGATATCTGCAAAAGCAACAAATTTTTAACAAGTGTACCGCTTGTACGGGTTGATAGAGTTACAGGCGAAGCAAGCATTGATAGCGATCGCCCTTGCCTTTTATACTCCAGTCAGGCGATTCTATAAAGGTAGAAATTATTCTCATCTAAGCAAATCAGGCAGCAGATGAGATTGAGAATCTACCTAACTAAACCCAACTCTCACCATGACCCTCACCATTTCAGGAACTTCTTACTTAGAAGAATTGTTGGAGACAGAACATACCAAGCGCCCTTTCGATCCATTCGATCCGTTAGATGTGCTTTGGCAGTATCCTTCCCGACTGGGCAAGGGGCAGTGCCGAATCATCCAACTGCGAGAAGGGTTGCAAATCATGATTGGTAACATCCAGTTCCACGACGATTTGATAACTAGAGTCACAGAGCGAGAGCATGGTTTAGAATTTACCTTCTTGCTTTCAGGAACGGGAGAACTGCGAAGCATTCATGAAGAGCGTTTCACAACCGCAGGGGCTGGACACTACTTTGCTGGACAATACTTTTTTTGTGGAAGCGGGACGGCACCCCAAGAGCTCACTGAATGGTCAGCAAAACAGTACTATCATGTGGTTAATATCGAAATCAACTCAGAGTTATTTTGCTCTTTTACTGGAGATCCATTCGGAGAACTACAACTGAGTCTAAAGCATCTAATTCGACAGACAACTCAGGAATATTATGCCCGTGCTGGAACGATTACTTATGCAATGCAAATTCCCTTACGGCAGATACTCCAGTGTCCCTACCAGGGCTTAAACAAGCGGCTGTATCTGGAGAGCAAAGTGCTGGAGTTAATGGCGCTGGTGATTGAGCAGGAGCTTGAAATCAGGAATAGCAATGAAAATGCTCACTCTTTGAAGCCAGATGTCGCAGACAGAATTTACCGTGCCAGAGAATTGCTGCTGCAACGATTAGATAATCCTCCAACTTTAATGGAACTGGCGCAACAGGTGGAATTAAATAGCCGTACACTTAAGGAAGGATTTCGTCAAGTGTTTGGCAAACCTGCGTTTAGTTACCTGCATGACTATCGGCTAGAACAGGCGCGTCAACTTTTGGAAGCAAAAGAGATGAAAGTGACTGAAGTGGCTAATGCCGTGGGGTTTGGTCACAGCTATTTTGCCAAAGCCTTTAGCAAGAAATTTGGTCTGACTCCCAAACTCTATCAAAAACAATGGAAAAAGTTCTTCTAGTGCTAAAAAAAAGTTCTTCTAGCTGCAAAAAGCGCTTTCTGTGATTTCGGCTCACCTGTATTCTCTATTTATTGAGAGGAATTCTTGTTGGGTGTGGGGAGTCATGATGAATCAGTTGCAGTGGCTAGGTTTGGTGGCTAGTTATTTGCTAGTACTGGGCGCTGGGCCTGTTTGGGCCCAAGGAAAAGGAGTACAAAATCGGGAAAATTTAGCGACATCGGCTCAAAGGGTGGCTGCTCAAGGCAATGCCTACGGCGGGCTGCGCCTACGCGAACTCCTGAAGGAGGTGAATCATAATATACCTATCCAAGACAAAGTAGGATCGAGAGAGCAAACCCAAAGCAGGATTCGACAACTAAGTGAAGTTGAGCATCCTAGCACTAGCGCCGAAATGCTCGTGCAGTCGCCAACACCAAGCAACTCCACTGACCAAAGGGAAGACAGAGGGAGTAAAGTTATACAAATAACGGGGGTGAAAGCTAATCCGACTGCTAAAGGTGTAGAGGTGATTTTAGAGACACCTGTTGGGACTCAACTGCAAGTGACAAATCGCAGTGCGGGCAGTAATTTTATTGTCGATGTATCTGGGGGACAATTGCGTTTACCATTAGGTGAGGCTTTTACATTTCGCTCTGAGAAACCACTTGCGGGAATTACTGAAATAACAGCACAGAATATTGATGCAAATACTGTGCGAGTGACGGTGGTAGGTGAGAAAGCTTTGCCAACAGTTGAGTTATATGATGATGATGCAGGTCTGGTTTTTACGGTAGCAACTACTGCAACGACGACTTCTCCACAACAGCCAACGCAACAGCCCCAAACACAGCAACCGGAAAACCAGACACAACCAACTCAACCATCAGCTAGTGGTGATGAGCCAATAGAGTTGGTGGTGACGGGTGAGCAAGATAATTACCGCGCCACAGATTCATCAACTGCCACCAGAACTGATACGCCTCTACGTGATATTCCCCAATCGATTCAGGTCATCCCGCAACAAGTCTTGCGCGACCAACAAGCGACCACTATTCAAGAGGCTCTCCGAAATGTGAGTGGAGCGTCTTTAAGCAATATTCCCGGCTTTCAATCAAACGACTTTGTGCTTCGAGGTTTCACCGGTAATTATCTCAGAAATGGCTTACCTGATTACAATGCCGCTTTTGCTGCCGATCTCGCCAATGTTGAACGCCTTGATGTGCTCAAAGGTCCAGCTTCAGTGCTGTTTGGTGTGGGGACTCCAGGTGCTACCATCAACCTGATTACCAAAAAACCCCTAAGAGATCCGTTCTATGCAATTGATGCCACAGTTGGTAACTATAATACTTATCGTGGTGCAATAGATTTGTCTGGACCGTTAAACGATTCCAAAACGGTGTTGTATCGGTTGAATGCCGTTTACCAAGATACGGGTAGTTTTGTCGATTTTCTGAGCACCAAAAACTATTCCATTGCCCCGGTCATCGGTTTGATGCTTGGAACAAAAACCAAGTTAACGATAGAAGGGGAATACAGGCATACGCATATCGATAGCTTTTACCTGGGTCTACCGGCACTTGGCACGGTGTTGCCCAACCCCAATGGCAAAATTCCCATCAACCGGAACACTGCAGAGCCGAATTACTTCCGTGATTTTACAATCGGCAGCATTAGTTACGATCTGGAGCATCAATTTAGCGACAACTGGTCGCTCCGTAACGCCTTCCAAGCATCATTTTCAAGTGTCGATAGTCTTCGAAGCTCAGGCAACGACCTGCTAGATGATAACCGTACCGTCGATCGCGATCTCTTTACTGAAGATTACAACCAATATAGCTACGCCCTGATCACTAATGTGATAGGTAAGATATTAACGGGTTCAATTCAACATCAGCTACTGTTTGGAGTCGATCTCAATCGAAGTGGATACCCAAACTATAGGGCTGGCAATGGGGGACTAGCGGCACTGCTTGACATCTACAATCCTGTGTATGGTCAACCGCCACGAGTGCTTGAAAGCTCAAGAAATAGATTGTCCAACCTAACTGATTCCCTGGGTGTCTATCTTCAAGACCAGGTTACTATTGCCGAGAATTTAAAGTTGCTGCTAGGCGGGCGGTTTGACCTGTTTACACAGACGAATGGAAGTGCGTTTGCCGATCAACCATTCAAAGAACTATCTCAGGGAGGAGATGCGTTCAGCCCGCGCGTGGGGATTGTCTACCAACCGATTCCAGCCATTTCGCTGTATGGTAGTTATACTAGGTCATTCACGCCGAACTTTGGCAGGTCAGCTGATAACCGTCTATTTGACCCAGAGGGCGGCAGACAGTACGAAGTCGGTGTGAAAGCCGATTTGAGTCCAACGCTCTCGACTACTTTGGCTCTTTATGACTTGGAACGCTCTAACGTTTTAACGACTGATCCCAACGATGACCGCTTTTCGATTCTAACGGGTGAGCAACGCAGTCGAGGCATTGAATTGAATCTGACTGGCGAGATTTTGCCGGGATGGAATATCTATGCTGGCTATGCTTACACCGATGCCCGGATTACCAAAGACAACAGCTATCGCGTCGGGAGTCGGCTATTTGCGACACCGGAAAATGCCGTCAATCTCTGGACAACTTATGAATTTCAAAGGGGTGGCTTGAAAGGCTTTGGAGCGGGGTTGGGCTTGTTCTACGTTGGAGAGCGAGAAGGAGATTTAGAGAATGATTTCCAACTGCCCGATTATCTCCGAACGGATGTAGCTCTTTTCTACAAGCGCGATCAGCTTCGACTACAGCTCAATATCAGAAATTTGTTTGACATCAATTACTTTGAAACGAGTGCCGGTCAAACTACAAGAGTTATTCCGGGTAGCCCATTCACCGTTGAGGGAAGGATTTCCTGGGAGTTTTGACCTTTATTTAGCACGAGTATTTACTATAACTGACAAAAACCTTGCTTTACACCACTACATTGGCTTAGGTGTTGGACTAATACTATCGTCGTAAGTGACTATTTTTGTATCAACAGAAAAGTTGAATGCACTGTTAGTAGCTAAGACATTGCGGTAATCAAAACCGTAAACTAAGGTTTGATTATTGGCAAATTTCCAACTGTGTTGTGCTTGCAATCCGTAAGAAGCTTGCCTGTTATCATACCGTGCTTGGGATGAGTTGCAACTATCAAAACGAGTGTTGAGGAAATCTGCATAAACTCTTGCTGTTAGCAGCGAATTATTTCCACTTCCTAATTTTGAATTACCAAGTTAAATCGGTGAGAACTTGGTCTGTGTATTTGTGATCGCGCTTCATCAACAAGTTAAAATAGCCTTGTGCGTCGGGTCAGCTAAAGGCTTGTACCAATGGTTTAGGCAGGGCTAACCCAGAGGTTTTGATCAAAATACAGACGGGGGCGATCGCGTCAAACAGGATTTAGTAAGTAGTGGTGTTCAATAACTTTATTCACTTTCACCTAATGTTCATTCATCTGTATCCTCTATAATTATTGAGAAAAATTCTTGTTGGGTGTGGGAAGTCATGATCAATCAGTTGCAGTGGCTAGGTTTAGTAGCTAGTTATATGCTGGTACTAGGCGTTGGACCTGTTTGGGCACAAGAAAAAGGAGTACAAAATCGGGAAAATTTAGCGACATCGGCTCGAAGGGTGAATGATCAAGGCGATGCCATTCGCAAAGCGTCTCTAAGAGTTGGCGGGCTGCACCTACGCGAACTTCTGAAAAAAGAGGTGCATAATATAGCTACCCAAGACAAAGTAGGATTGAAAAAGCAAACCCCTCTCAGGATTCGACAACTGAGTGAAGTTGAGCGTCCTAGCACTAGCGCTCAAATGCTCGTGCAGTCGCCAACACCAAGCAACCCCTCAAACCTTGGGGGTGAAGTTGTACCAATAACAGGAGTGAAAGCTAATCCCACTCCTAAAGGTGTAGAGCTAATTTTAGAAACACCTGTTGGTACTCGACTGCAAGTTACAAATCGCAGTGCTGGCAGCAATTTTATTGTAGATGTAGCTGGTGGACAGTTACGTTTAGCTGATGGCAATACTTTTACATTCCGTTCCCAAAAACCAATTGAGGGAATTACTGAAATAACAGTTACAAATATTGATGCAAATACTGTACGAGTGACGGTAGTGGGTGTTGCGGTTTTACCAAAGGTTGAGTTATTTGATGATGATGCAGGGCTAGTTTTTGCAGTAGCAACTACAGCAACGGCGACTTCTCCACAAAAGCCATCCCAAACACCCCAAGCTAGTCAGCCTCTAAATCAGACACAGCCTACTCAACCATCAACCAATAGTGATGAGCCGATTGAATTGGTGGTGACGGGTGAACAAGATGGGTATCGTGTACCTAATGCTTCCACTGCAACGAAAACTGACATTCCCATCCGCGATATTCCCGGCTCGATTCAAGTTATCCCGCAACAAGTTCTAAAGGATCAACAAGTTACACAAATTCGGGAAGCGGTGCAAAACGTTAGTGGCGTGACTCCTGGAAGCGGTGGTTCTCAATCCGCAGTCGCGGAAAGCTACATTTTTCGAGGTTTTGCAGACACTGGTTCTACTGGTGTTTTTGTTAATGGTTTTAAACGGGAAGAGCGTTATAGGCGCAGTTTAGAAGTTGCCAATATCCAGCAAATTGAAATTCTCAAAGGACCTGCATCTGTCCTATATGGTCAAGGCGAACCAGGAGGTATTCTCAATATTGTGACAAAGCAACCTCTTTCAACCCCCTACTATGCCGTAGAAGGAACCATTGGTAACTTCGACTTCTACCGCCCCACATTGGATCTTTCCGGTCCCTTAAACGCCGACAAAACGGTTCGCTATCGCTTGAATGCAGCTTATCAAAACTCTCATAGCTTTGTTGATTTTCTGAAAACAGAGCAAGCCTTTGTAACACCAGTCATCAGTTTTGACTTGGGAAAGAATACGAATTTAACCCTAGAAGGCGAATATCTTAATACTTTTAAAGGAGAGTACTTAGGTATTCCCGCAGTTGGTTCAGTCCTACCAAACCCCCTTGGACAGGTTCCTCGCTCACGATTTTTGGATGACCCTAATTTTGAGTTCAAACGCGATTTCACAGGATTTGGCTACCGCTTGGAACACAAATTCAGCGAGAACTGGTCAATCCGCAATGCCTTTAGAGCCGAAATTGAAAATTTTGATGAGCCTTTTTCTTTCCTTTTAGGATTACAACCAGACAATCGAACTGTAAATCGAGGCTATGCGCTTACGAAAGCTGACAATGAAAATTTCTTTTTGCAAACAAATGCGATTGGAAAAATTCAAACTGGTACTGTGAAGCAAGATTTACTCTTCGGTTTGGACTTAGGTCGAACAAATTACAGACGAGATATATTCTACGATCCAACGATTACTGTTTTACCATCAATCGATTTGTTTAACCCGAACTACAATCGAGATCCGATTCGATTTGACAGGATAACATTTAAGGAAAGGATATATCAAAACTTGATTGGTATCTATGGTCAGGACTTAATTTCAATTGGAGATCGACTGAAAATTTTGCTGGGTGGACGCTTTGATTTTGTGGAAGGCTTGAGTGAAGGTACTGGTTTATCAACCGATCAACAAGACACTGCCTTTAGTCCTCGTATGGGAATTGTTTATCAACCGATAGCACCAGTTTCATTATATGCTAGTTGGAGCCGCTCCTTCCAACCCTCTGGAGCTAACTCCGTAAATGCAGATAACAAGCCGTTTGAACCCACAAAAGGTGAATCATTTGAGGTTGGTGTGAAGACTGAATGGTTGGATGGCAAGCTTTCAGCAACTCTGGCAGCTTACCAAATCACTAAGCAAAACATAGTCGTACCCGATCCAGTAATTCCGTTTCGTAGCATTCAGGTGGGTGAACAACGTAGTCGGGGCATTGAGTTAGATGTTGCCGGAGAAATATTGCCAGGATGGAAAATTCTTGCCAGTTATGCTTATATAGATCCGGAAATTACTGAAGATCCCAGACCACAATACAAGGGAAATGAACCTGATAATGTTGCTCGCAATAGTGCTTCTTTTTGGACAACCTATGAAATTCAAACAGGAAATTTAAAAGGGTTGGGATTTGGCGGTGGATTGTTTTTTGTGGGCGACAGACAGGGAGACTTGGAGAATACATTCACGTTGCCCAGCTATGTGCGAACTGATGCAGCCATTTATTACCGCCGTGACAACTGGCGAGTTGGGCTGAATATCAAGAACTTGTTTGATGTTTACTACTTTGAAAGTTCCAGTGGCACAACCGGCGTGTTTCCTGGCGCACCGTTTACGGTACTAGGGACAGTTTCGTGGCAGTTTTAACGCTCGTTCCATCTACTGTTGCCCTTATGCGAATTTCGGGTTAGCGAAAGGCTTGTACCAATGCTTCAGGCAGGGCTAACCCAGAAGTTTTGATCGAAATACAGTCGAGGCGATCGCGTCAAACAAGATTTAGTTGTTAAGCAAATCTGCATAAACTCTTGGTGTTAGCAGTGAATCATCCCCGCTTCCTAGTTTTGAGTTCCAGGTTAAATCAGTGAGAACTTGATCTGTGTATTTGCGATCGCTATCTGTCAATGAGTTAAAATAGCCTTGACCATATAATGGTTCAGGAATCCTAAATCGTTAATTGGTCTACCATCAAGCAAAATCAAGACTTGTGCAGAGTTAGAAAATTTAATTTTTTCGGAATAAACGTCAATCATTAAGGTAGATGGCTGACTTTTGGTTGCTCGAAGTAGCCATATACCATCTGAGAAACTTGACGGATAAAAGCTGTTGCTCTCTCGTCATTATTCGGTCTTCGCACGAAGATTCCTGCTAAATAACGCTTACCTGATGGTGTTTCAATGATGCCCGCATCGCCCAGTACAAACCTCAGAGTGCCTGTTTTATGAGCAATACTTGCCCCATAACCCAAACCAGACGGGAGTAAACTTCTATTATGGCAACGATTCATCATACCTAAAACTTGAGAGCGACTTATATCAGAAATTAACTGATTATTTGCAATCAAAGCTGACAATCGTACTAAATCTTTGGCACTAGTTTTATTAGTTCCGTTAAAGTCTCCTAACATATTGTAAATCACAGTACTTTGCAATCCCCAAGTGCGAAACCGTTGATTTAAATTTGCCTTACCACCTAAACGGTCGATAATCATATTTGTAGCGGTGTTATCGCTAATAGTCATCATTTTAGTTACAGTTTCTAAAAGACTAATCTTAGTTCCCACTCGCTGATACTGCATATCTCCAGAACCACCAGTAACGTGTTTACGTTGCATTATCAATGTTTCACTTAGTTTGATTCTTCCTGCATCTATTCCTTGAAACAAAGCAATCAAAATAGGATACTTAATTGTACTAGCGGCGGAGAAAGCTTGACCACCATTGATATTTAAATAATCTCCTGTTTGTAAGTCCATAAAATAGATTCCGGGAGTGAGGAATCTGTAGCGAGCTATTAATGCTTTAATTGGAGTTTGTAATTCCGATATTTCTCGTCCTAGAGGAACTATACCAGTATATTTAGGAACTGACGGGGCAAGAAAATCGCTTGAGGGCGTTGGGGGAATAAATTTCAGTTCTGGTAGTTGTAAATCTGATTGATTTCCACTCCCGCTATCTGCGCTGTCAACCTGATTTGTGTTAGGATTTGCCTTTACTGGCGATGATAGTAGAAGAATACTTATGAGGCTAAGTAAGAGCCAGCGTAGTTTCATGTAGTGCTGTGAGGATAGGGGTGAATTTATTTACAGAGATTTTCCGGAGAAGTAAATGAAATCCGGACTGATTGACATAATATTCACTAAAATGTCCCATGTCAAGAGATATAAATAACATAATTTCCCGCAATTTTTGGAACAAAAACTATGCTTTTAAAGCAAAAAGTGAGATAAAAAATTTTACATGTATCCTATAAATTAATTATATTTTTATATAAATAGTAAGAGATTAAGATTGCAGTTGGAGTTTTGCTAGCAGTGAATTATACATTGTGGTAGCAATGAATAAAGCACCTGTAATTGAATCAATTAAAAAACGGAAAACCAAGACCAAAAAACAACCATATTCAATCGTGCAGTACAAGCAACCGTTGGTGAGTTCAACAATGTTACTATTGGAGTCTTCTTCGTCGTCACAAACTTGGCAATCACGCAAAAGTTCGCCATCAATGCCGATTTCTCCAAATTCATTCACCAAAACAGCAATGCGTCGCCCTTCATTGTTTTGCAGTAAATGGCGAATTAACGTTGTTTTGCCTGCGTCTAGAAATCCTGTAATCACTGTGACGGGAATTTTATACATATAAAGTGTGTTGTTTGTTGATTAATTTTGCGATCGCAAGAAAGAAGTTTTCAACGCAGATATCACACCGTAGAGACGTGTTAACGTAGTAAGATAAAGTATAGCCTAGTCCAATTTCAGTTCTCCACTAATTTGCAGGTGATGTGGGAGGGAATTTAATTTATCGGGCGCGAACATCAGCCAAACAAATAAGCGTATCCTTCTTTTTTATGAATAGTTACGCCAATTTTTTAGCGTAAGCGATGTCTGCCTTGAAAAGTTTGGATGCCTGCGGCGGGCTGCACCAACGGATAGCGCAGCGTTAGCGAGTCCGCGAGCATCGGAAGCCTCCGCTCCAACTTTTCGCTACGACGGGCTACGCCTACGCAATTTGTACCCGCAATTAACTATCTACAGTCTTATAAAAAGCCGTAACCTGTAGCGTCTTAATATGTGGAGCTATGAGAATGTAAAGCTTAGTGATTGTAGAAATGTTCATAAAGATACTTAATCTGTGCCTCGCAGATGTACAAAATTTACAAGTCAACTTCGGCGGGCATTCTGACTCACAAGGCAAGCCTTGATTACAGCTGCGGGACAGCGCCGGATTCACACCGGACTTTCCCCCTTGCGTCTGATGGCTGCTACCCATCAGAACCGAGATTCCTTTGCATATTAACACACTATTTAGATTATATGAATTGTTGCAATTAAATTGCGAGAAAATTCCAATAGCCTAAAATACTTTTTGCAAACTATGGAAATCATTTCCCGCGAGAAATATGTTGAGCGCTGGCTGGAGAGTCTCAAGCAACAGAAAGTTTACTACAACATCAACGGGTTTGATTTTTTGGAGAAGTTTGAGAGTCAATTGCACAGTTTTAACTATCAACTCGCCAACTTCCGTCCCAACTTCCGAATGAAGATTATAGATGAACTACAGCGTATTTCAGGTAAATGAAGTACACGGGTAGGGGCACAGCCATGTTCCCTACGATTATCTGTACCTCACCTTGGCGTAGCCCAAAGTAGAGAAGTTGCAATCTGCTGTATATTATCGAAGCTTTGGTCTCAAAAACGAGCATTCTAACTTTTATACCTTATGTGAATTGGCGCAGCAGGTAAAGTGCGATGATGCTTTGCACCCGCCGTAGGCGATCGCAATTATTGGGACTTAGACAAAAAACACCCAAAAAATCGCCTCAAATTTATATACAGAAAGACTTTGACATCGTTAGGCTTAGTTTCTTGATATATCTGGGTTTGGGCTATTTTTGAGCATTTGGTGTATTTCCCTTACCCTGCAAGGGTTTGAGGCTTGTTTATCCCGAAAAAATGTTTAAGTTCCGTTATAAATAGACATAGAAGTGAAAATTAATTCTGCTAAAACATCTAAGGGTATTTTGCATATTTGGGGTGTTCCCCTTTTAGAGAGGGCGAAAATTAGCAATAAATTGTTTTCCGTGAATTCTTGGTGGTTGCCCGAATTCAATAAACGACTGCCCGAATTCAATAAACGACTGCCCGAATTCAATAAACGACTGCCCGAATTCAATAAACGACTGCCCGAATTTAATAAACGACTGCCCGAATTCAATAAACGACTGCCCGAATTCAATAAACAACTGCCCAAATTCAATAAATATTGGACTTGATGAATATATTTTAAGCTCGACTTTATCCAAAATTAAGAACTGGGTTCTCTTTATACGGCAAAAACCCTAGCTTTTTGGCAAAACCTTTTTCCATATCACTGATTATCGGTTAAATCGAAAAAGTAAAACGTCAGATATACAAAGGTTTTAGCGTATGCAATCGCGTTCCACGAAAATAGATAAAGTCGAGTTAAGGTTAAATCCTATTACCCATTACCACCCTTAACTGACTACTGCTTTAGCTTTTTCCTCTACTTTTTCCTTAACTAGCACATAAGGCTTTTCTGCACCTTGTGCTAAATATTCAGCTAGCTGATTTTCAATTTGATCGCGCACAATTTGGCGATACTCAAGAAAATGTTCGTTGTGGGCACAAGCGGCAATGTAATGTTCAACAACTCCTGGGTTACGCTTGATGATGCTGAACAAATGATGCCAGAATTTCCAGCGAGTTTCCCGTTTGATTCCTTGTCGCCAAATTACAGTTAGCAGCGCTCTAATAACTACCCACTCAGGCATTTTAGCTGGTGCTTTCCAACTCGGCAAACCCATCATCAAGAAACAGCGATAAGTGCGATCTAAATACTGCATTGGGTCGTATAAAGTACAAAATGCCTCAATATATTCTCGTGCAAGTTCTTCCAGGGGACGGGTAGGGAGGAAATTCATCAATGTTGTCTGGTTGATGTTGCCATCTTGATTTTCCCGTAGTCGTCCTTCTTTTTTCAGGCGATGCCAAAGCGCAGTATTAGGTAACGCTTGCAACATGGCAAAGGTTGTAGAGGGAATAGCTGCTTGTTCAGCAAAGCGGACAATGCGATCGCCTGCGCCTGCTTTTTCACCATCAAAGCCGATAATGAACCCAGCCATTGGGCGCAATCCCGCTTTGATGATGGTTTGCACTGCCTCAGTTAGGGAACTGCGAGTATTTTGAAACTTTTTGGTCATTTGCAAACTATCCTCATCTGGCGTTTCGATTCCCAAAAACACCGCTGAGAAACCGCACTCAACCATCAACTCCAACATTTCTGAGTCTTGCGCTAAGTCAACTGAAGCTTCAGTGTCAAACCGGAAGGGATACTTATGTTCTGCCATCCATACTTTTAACTCTTTGAGCAACAACTTCACATTCCGCTTGTTGCCAATAAAGTTATCATCCACCATGAACACACCCCGCCGCCAACCCAATTCATAGAGGTAATCTAACTCTGCTAACAGTTGTGCTGGGGTTTTGGTGCGCGGTTTGCGCCCGTAAAGAACAATAATGTCACAAAATTCGCACTGGAAGGGACATCCGCGCGAAAACTGCACCGACATCATGTCATAGGCATTCAATTCTAATAAATCAAAGCGGGGTATTGGTGTGCTTGTCACATCAGGTTTTTCTGTGGCGCGGAAAGTGCCAGATGTGTCTCCCCTTTTTATTGCCTCAATAAACATGGGCAAAGTGATTTCCCCTTCATCCAGAATCAGAAAATCTGCGCCAACATTTTCAACTTCGTGAGGTACAGAGGTGGGGTAGGGACCGCCGACTGCGACTAGCTTGCCACGTTTTTTTGCTTCCTGGATTTGCTCAAGTAAATCTTGTTTCTGGACAATCATCGCCGAGAGGATTACTACATCTGCCCATGCCCATTCTGCTTCTGTTGCTGTACGAATGTTGCGATCAACCAGCTTGAATTCCCATTCTTGGGGCAGAATCGCGGCTACTGTTACTAAACCCAGAGGTGGTAATAAAACCTTGCGATCGACTAACTCCAAGATTTTTTCATATGACCAAAAGGTTTTGGGAAATATTGGATACACTAACAAAATTCGCATCTAGTATCAATCCTCACACTTTGATTGTTATCCCACTTTAACGAAAATTAAGAGTTATTGACTTTTTATTAAAGTTGTTTTATTTTTCCATTGATATTTTTACTTTAAATGGGCGACTAGGGACTAGAATTCTTGCAGCAGATAAGCTAATCGGCAAAAATAAAAGCATGTTGAAACAGAAGTTAGGAGCTTTCTGGCTTCCCTTACTACGACCAGACTGTAAACTAAATGCATATCAGCAGGACTTACGCAACTGTCACAGTAGACCCGATTAAATTTATCAGTACTTTTTAGCAGCTTCCTGTTTTGCGAGCTCGTTGGAAGGAAGCTAGATAGCAAAAAAGATTAGCTATTGTGCAATATTATGTTGCCTATCTCCAAGCTCGTCAAGCTGCTCTAATTGCCACCTATCAAATACAGAAATTTACTGGAGACTCCGGTATTGCTAGCCTTTATTTCCAAGCAACTTCTCTTAAGAATGTCAATTATCTTGCTAATCTGATTACGTTGCGGCTGCAACGTCTATGTTAGAAGCAAACACACACAAATGATTGACATTGGAAGAACTGGCAGCTTGTTTCGGCTTACCTTTACAAAAAATGACCGCCATCATTAGCAAATAATAGATATTTTATCATGCATGTTCAATGCCACTAATTTTTAAAACATCACTTATAGTTGCACAATAATTTGGCAAGCCAAAACTATTGGGATTGATAAAACTTTCATAGGTGAAATGCCGAGAGTTCATGCAAAATCGATCCCAAGCCGCCATCTGAATGCGGAACAGAACAATAATCAAATTAGCCAATGCTAAAGATATGGGAATGCGAAAGTAAATCTTTTTGCCCAGATAAGTACAAAGTTTTTCCACTGCTTGATTAGCAGTTAATGGTGCTTGACCTAGAACAAGCCGACGTGGTTGATCATTTTCGACAGGATGATCAATTAAATATCGCACGACAGTGGCAATATCTCGTCCGTGGATAAAGTGAAAACTGCCATCTGCTTCCAAAAAGCGAATCAAATTAATATATTTCGTAACTTCTGAAATGCCAGATGTGGCGTGAGAATAGGGTTTATTGGCATCACCGCCCAAAACTAAAGTGGGAAATACTGTGGTAATTTTGGGTGCGATCGCTAATTTTTCTTTTTGATGTAAGCAGTCATATTTGGAACGAATGTAATCTGTCCCAATTTCCCCGGCTTCTTTTAATGGTTGATTGTAGCGATCCAAAACGCTAGCTGTCGAAAAATAAATTACCTGCTGGCAACGTTCTGGATCTAGCAGTTCGAGTAACTCTATAGTCTTGACGACATTAATATCAAATGTCTGATTACCACCCCAAGCTGTGGCTGTGAGTACCGCTGTATCAATTGTGGATAGCAAATCGGCAAACTGGCGAATATTTTGCATATCACCTTGCAAAACCTTGACACCTGAACGTGCCTTGGTATCAACTTGCAGTTTACTTGGGTTCCTAACTAGGAGATATAGTTCGTGATCTGTTTCCTTAATTAAGGCTTCTGTTAGATAATGACCTATACAACCACTTGCACCAGTCACTAAAATCCGTTTCTGGCTCATAGAGAATTTATCAAAAGTAAGCAGTTAAAAGTGAAGAGTTGAAAATGAAGTTAAAAGTTCCGAATCAGGAGTTAAAAATAAAGTTAGGAGTTAGGAGTGAGGAGTTAAGAATAAAATAACTCTACACCTGGCAACTGGTAACTTAAACAGTTTATAACTTCTAACTCATAACTTCTAACTCATAGCTCATAACTTCTAACCCTTAACTCCTGCAAGATTCAGTTCCTTTGCGGTTTCAAAGAAGAAAGCGACATTTTCTTCGGGAGTTTCTGGTAAGACACCATGACCGAGATTGAGAATGTGACCCCAATTGCCAGCTTTGCGAACGGTATCGAGGATGCGATCGCGGATAAACTGTTTAGAGCCGAATAGCACGCCTGGGTCAAGATTTCCTTGAACTTTGACTTGTTTGCCCAATCTTGCTCGTGCGTCTGCCATATCCACCGCCCAGTCTACACTGACAATATCAGCGCCAGATTGTCCCATTCTTTCCAACACACCCGCACTACCGCTAACTAACAAAATCAAAGGTGTATCGGGATGGGTTTGCTTGACTTGCTGGAAAACTCGCTGCTGATAGGGGAGAGCAAAGGTGTCATAATCTTGAGGACTCAACTGACCCGCCCAAGAATCGAACATTTGCACAACTTGAGCACCAGAGTCAATTTGATAGCGGGCATAGATGGCGATCGCATCTGCTAATTTAGCTAACAATTGATGCAGTATCATCGGCTCGGAAAATGCCATGTTTTTGATGATGGAATAGGTTTTAGAACCTTTTCCCTCTACTGCATAAGCTGCTAACGTCCACGGCGCACCCACAAAGCCCAACACCGTTGATTTATCGCCTACTTCAGAGCGCAGCGTCTGCAAAATTGTTTTAATAAATGGTAGAGCTGCTTCTGGCTCTAAGGGACGCAGACGATCAATTTGTTCTTGAGTGCGGAGCGGCGAAGAGATGATTGGCCCTTTACCTTCGGCAATGTCCATCTCAATGCCCAAACCAGGTAATGGGGTGACAATATCAGAAAATAAAATTACTCCATCTGGCTGGAAGGCTCTCCACGGTTGCAAGGAAACTTCAATTGCTACATCTGGAATTTCCGAGCGATCGCGAAACGAAGGATACTTTTCTCTTAAGTCTCGATATGCTTTCATATATCGTCCCGCTTGTCGCATCATCCATACAGGGGGACGATCTACTACTTCACCACGAGCAGCCCGTAAGAGATGAGGAGTCGTTGAAGAAACACCCATTTATTACTTCATCCTAAAAGTCACTTTTTTAGCTTTTATCAGCTTATCAGTAAGTTGTCAGCAAAGTCCCCAGTCGTTTCACAACAAAGGGGAGTCGGAAGTAAAAAATGGGATAAAACAAGAATCAACAAAGAAATTGGAATATAAAAGAATTTTCTTAGTCTTGTCTATTTTCCCTACTCTCTACTCCCCTAACTTTATATGCAAACTGACTCTAACAGTCCCGATCATCTTGCATCCGCTAATAATGAGCCTAATCCAGGAAAGTTTTTGATTCCGCGATCACAGCGACAGAGGTTTTTTATTCAGTTTACCTTGATGACCCTGATCGGATGGGTTGTGGGTGGCGTTGCCAGTATCGCCTTAGAGAAAATTATTCTCCAAAGTCTTTTACCTAGCGTTGCTATCCAACCACAAACATGGAGCATTTTGGTCAGAAGTCTCAGTAATATTGTATTTGCCGTGATTTTTGCTGCTGACCAAGCTTTAGTAATTTACGGATATTTTTCGGGTTTTCAGTGGTTATTTGCTACCAGTGTAGGTTGGCTAATTGCCAACGGTGTTTCTACAGCCTGGATTAACTACATTTCAACCATTGCCTCATCATTTCCTGAAGATACTTTGATTTTAGGATTTCTATCTGCGATCGCATATATCATCTCTGGAATTTGGTTAGGGATTTGCCAATGGCTGGTATTGAGGCGATATACAGTTAGCATTTGGTGGTGGAGTTTTTTACCCTCAATCTCTTTCTTCTTGATCACTATTTTGGTTTGGTTGCTTTTTCTTGTGCAAGATTTGATTCCAGAAGCAAACCGTAATTTTATATTGTATTGGAGTGGACAAGGCTTCACGGCAGCAATTCTGGGAGCCATACCAGCAATTGGCTTGTGTACATTGAAAAGAAATTCACATCGCCGATTCATTTAGATAATCCTAAAGTAGTATAAACATTTTTCCATACACTTCAGAGTCACTTTTTAATAGTAATAATAACTTGGATATTATTTGATTTTATGTACCACCAAAACTTTTTGTGATAAAAATATTTGCGGTAAACTATGGTGCGATCGCTAATATCCCCGTATCCCCATTTAAAGTTGCTTCTACACCTACTGGTAATGCTACATTGGGACTATCATGACCAAAAGGTAAGTTAGAGACAATCGGAATATTTAAATCGCCCAAGCGATCGCGCAATACTTCTTCTACACTAAAACTAGACACATTTGGCGGCGCTTCACAGCGAGTAAAACCGCCCAAAGCAATACCGCAGACTTTAGACAAAGCACCGCTCAAGCGCCACTGTGTTAGCATCCTGTCAATACGATAAGGTGCTTCTGTAATATCCTCTAGCGCCAGAATTACACCATCCAGATGTGGCTGAATTGGTGTACCCAGAAGGTGAGTTGCGACTGTGAGATTACCTGGTAACAAAGTACCACTAACTACACCACCACCCCAAGCGCAACCTTTGAGAGGGGTGAAAGAACTACTTTCCACCCAATCAAATAATCGCTCAATTGACCAATCTGGCTCATTTACCAAAGTCGTTAGTACGGGGCCGTGAACGCCGGAAATTCCTGCTGTATAAAGGCTCCATAATAAAGCTGTAATATCAGAAAAGCCTATGAGCCACTTGGGAAGCGCTGAGTTTGGCCAATTCCAATTTTCTAAGATACGGGTGCTGCCAAAACCACCTCTGGCACAAAGGATACCACGACAATCAGGATCTTGCCATGCTGCTGCTAGTTGGTGACGGCGGTTTTCGTCTTTACCAGCTAAATAACTCCATTTGTCATCTATCTGAGGACTGACTTCTAATCGATAACCACGCGATCGCCAAATTTCTACACTCCGTCCAAATGCCTCAAATTCTCGCAAAGCACCACTAGGGGCAATTACTCGTAGTAAGTCTCCAGGTTTCAGGGGTGGTGGTAAGATTTTGGATGGCATGAAAAAAGTTAGGAGTTTGGAGTTTAGAGCTAGGAGTTTGAAGTTAAGACTATATCTAATAAATCCTATAAAATTTGTTGAATCATTCTTGAAATTAGCGAGTGCTTCTATAATTAGAGTGAGGGTTGCACAAACCGAAAGAAATAGCAATGCTTATACAACTAAAACTTTTACTTATAATAAAGACAGTTTACAGCTAAATTAATAACATTAGGAATGCATCAATACCAAGTTCTCTAAAAGTGATACAATACAGCATGTAACATCCTGCGAGATTACATGGATGCTTATAGACATAGTTCTCCGTAAACGCTACAAAATCATAGAGCAATTGGGAAGTGGTGGATTTGGCGACACCTATTTAGCTCAGGACTTAGATTTACCTAGCAAACCTAAATGTGTCGTTAAACACCTAAGACCTAATAACTTCAAGCCAGAAGTGTTAGCGATCGCTAGACGATTATTCGAGAGTGAAGCAGAAGTTTTATACCGCTTAAGTAAGTTTAGCAACCAAATACCTAAACTATTCGCTCATTTTGAGGAAAATGGTGAATTTTATTTAGTGCAAGAATTTGTAGACGGGCATGATTTAACAACAGAAATTATTCCTGGTTATCGATGGAGTGAAGGCAAAGTTGTTCAACTATTGCAACAGATTCTAGAAGTTTTGTCCGTGGTTCATCAACAAAATATTATCCACCGCGATCTCAAACCTCAAAACTTGATGCGTCGCCTTGAGGATGGTAAAATTGTACTGATTGACTTTGGAGCAGTTAAAGAAATTAAAGGTTTGGCGGCAAATTCTCAAGGTCAAGTTACTTCAACTATTGCTATTGGCTCTAATGGCTATATGCCAAATGAACAAGCTAGTTCTAGACCAAAACTATGTAGTGATATCTATGCAGTGGGAGTGATTGGTATTCAAACTTTGACAAGCAAATTACCTAAAGATTTCCAAGAAGACCCCAGCACTGGAGAAATAATTTGGCGAAACGAGGTAAATGTTAGCAATAAATTGGCTGATGTTTTAACTAAAATGGTACGTTACAATTTTAGCCAGCGATACCAAACAGCAAACGAGGCTTTGCAAGCACTGAGTTCTATATCTCCAGCATTATCCAAGTCAACAAGGTCGTGGAAATTACCATCTCGTAGAAAAGTTTTAGTTGCAACTGGAGTAGGAGCGGGAATACTTGTAATGCTTGTGTCAGCTTTTTTTATTCTATTACGTACCAAAACGACCGAAAACTTTACTCAACTACCTTGTGATAGGGATCTATCCTTATTATCTTTACCACCATTACCAGATAAACCAGATAAAAAGTTTGAAAATGGTATTAATTTTTATGGCTCTTTTGATCAGAATAGTAAAATATCTGGCAAAGGAATTTTACTCTTTAAAGATGGTAGTAGATATGATGGAGAATTCAAAAACGATAAGCGTGATGGTTGTGGAAGATTTTCATTTCCGACTGAAACTAGCTCATATCAGTATTATATAGGTCAGTACCTAAACGATCAGCGTAACGGTCTAGGAAGATTAAGATGGAAAAATGGTGATGAGTATAGAGGAAATTTTGAAAATGGAAAATGTAATGGATATGGAGTATTTCAATTTGTTAATGGCTCTTTTAAGAGTGGAGTTTGGGAAAAAGGTTATTTATTAAAAGATAAAAATATATCATGTAATTAAAAATAAATATAAATATATCTTGTAGCTTATAGTATTTTGAAATATTTAAATATCATTTCATGATAAAATAACTGCCAAACATCAAAGCTCAAGGAATAAGGGAAAATGAATCAAAATTCATCTAAAAAATCAAAATTTCTATCTAAGACAGTTTCTTTACTCTTTATTACTTCTTATTTCAGCTTCGCTATTCTGCCTCAAATAGGACTGGGGCAACCTACAGAGCCAGCAACACCTTCTTCAGGGGGTACCATACAACAAAATAATACAGAGCAACCAACACCTTCTTCACAGGAAGGTACAACCCCAACTAATCAAAATACTCCAGATACCACAACTCCAACTAATCAAAATACTCCAAATACAATAACCCCAACCAATCAAAATACTCCAGATACCACAACCCCAACCAATCAAAATACTCCAGATACCACAACCCCAACCAATCAAAATACTCCAGATACCACAACCCCAACTAATCAAAATACTCCAGATACCACAACCCCAACTAATCAAAATACTCCAGATACCACAACCCCAACCAATCAAAATACTCCAGATACCACAACCCCAACTAATCAAAATACTCCAGATACCACAACCCC
>NZ_JBALGC010000111.1:0-14844 GCF_036916575.1 Nostoc sp. | reverse complement strand
ACTAAAATAATTAGGAGTTAAGAGTAGAGACGCGATTAATCGCGTCTGTACAGGAATTAAGAGTAGAGACACGATTAATCGCGTCTGTACAGGAGTTAGGAGTTATAAGTGATGAATTTTGAAAAAAATGATATTTCTAAAATAGAAGGATTGCATCGCCTGAGACGAAATTTGCTCCAACCTTTGGTATTACTTGTACCATCTGGTATTTGGTTATTACTTTTGTTGGTGCTGCCAACTTTAATAATTTTCGAGTTAAGTTTAGTTGCAGACATCCGACCGGGAGATTTGGTCAATCCCAACGGATTCAAAAACTACATCCGAATATTTGACCCCCTTTACGTGCAAGTAATTGGGCGATCGCTATTTTTTGCCTTTGGTACCACAATCATTTGTTTAATTTTGGGCTTCCCTGTCGCCTATTGGATTGCTCAAATAGCGCCGCAGCGTTGGCGGAATTTGCTGCTATTAGGCTTTATATTGCCTTTGTGGACTTCCTCCTTACTTCGCTCCTATGCTTGGATTACAATTCTTCGTCCTACTGGTTTATTGAACAGTTTACTCAGCAATTTAGGCTTGCCTACTTTGGAATTACTTAACCGGAGTCAAGCTGTATTTATTGGCATGAGTTACAGCTTGTTACCCTATATGGTTTTGATTTTATATGCTTCTCTCGAAAAGCTAGACAAGCGGTTGCTAGAAGCAGCGGCTGATTTAGGTGCAAATCCGGTGGAAACTTTTAGCCAAGTAACTGTACCACAAATTTTTCCTGGAATTGCGGCTGCTTCTATGCTTATATTCATCACAGGCTTGGGGGATTTTATCGATCCAGAATTACTCGGTGGTGCTTCTAGTATGACGGCGGCGCGGTTAGTTTATAACCAGTTTCTTGGAGCAACGCAAAATTGGGGATTTGGTTCAGCCTTGAGTATGACGTTAATTTTGCTTGTTAGTATTGCGATCGCGCTTTTAATTAAGTTTGGTGAACCTACACTCAAACGCTAAACTTTTCGTCACTCATTTATAATAAGGGCATCAAACGCCAGCGAGACAACGGTTATGTTCTCACCTGATCTCAAAAATGCGTTACCAACTACTGATGAACTTCCCTGTTCAGACAATACACCAGTGGATAACGTAGACCGAAGGGCTAGGCTTCGCCAAGCCCTCTTCCATCACTCTTTGAAAAAGCAATCACTGCAAGGCTTACGAGACTTCACTTTCCAGATTTTGGCTACATTTTGGAATTTATATTAGAAAATAAAGCCTCAAATCTTGATTTAGTCATAGTTTCAGTTTTCTGCTTCGATTTTTATTTTCTGAGGTGATGGAAGAGCGCTAGACCAAAACTTTTTGCCCAACATTTTACTCTTCTTACTCAACTCTATTTGGGCAAATCGCATGGATTGGTACTTCGGAGTAGATATGGGAGTATATCACACCACAGGAGTAAATCCTAGAGTACCTGTAGTGCCAGATGCTTTTTTAAGTGTGGGAGTAGAACGGAAAAAGGGTGGTAAATCACGCAAAAGTTACGCGGTTTGGGAAGAAAATGGGATAGTTCCAATATTCACATTAGAAATGGTATCCCACACCCCAGGAGGTGAATATGACGAGAAGCTTGATATCTACCGAAAACTCAGTGTATTGTACTACGTAATTTATAACCCTGAGTTTTGGCGGCGCGACCAACATTAACCCTTTGAAGTGTATAAATTGATAGATGGAAACTACCAACTACAAATAGGTGAACCCTATTTGATGCCAGAGGTGGGGTTAGGTATTGGGCGACACAAAGCTGTAATTGGAAAGATATTTCATTACTAGCAATATTCGCTATATTAGCGTTACCGTTCTGATTTTCTAATTCTGAGATTAGATGTTCATTTTCATGGCTAGTGTTATACAAAAATGTCATTGGATTAGCCTCAAAATTTGTTATGGGTAATCATTCGATATTTTGCAGATAAAAACAGTCTTTTATTGGGTTATTAAGGATTAGCAATTATCAAAATACTATGTCTAATCACCCATTATCAAACATTTAATTATGAATCCACCACATAGGAGCTTGGATAATAGTTGTGGCATCCAAACTCAAAATAATCTCCTCCAAATCATTAATAAAGTATCCCTGTAAACAAGGTGATATTTGAGGATAAAATAATTCAGATATTGCGGGTTTCATTTGCTTAGTATCAAGCCATTCAATATCTATAAGCTCTCGCACCAATAGTCCCAAATACTTACCCTTGTTTTCCAAAACAATCCCCATCATTCTTGAAAGTAAATTTGGTCTTTGCGAAATTGGAGGATAACCTAACATTGCCTCTAAATCTATCAACCAAAGCATCTCACCACGCCAGTTATAAATACCTAAGACGCTACTGGGCATCTCAGGAACGCTACATATTTCTGGTAATGATACTTGCAAAACTTCTGTGATGTGTTGTAACGAAATTACGGCTGTATCTCTTACTCCCAAATTAAAACTTAAAAACTTTTCCTTAGTTTTCAAAGTTATTGATCCTTTATCCGTGATGATTTATCTTTAGCCACTATTTGTAGTTATTATTTAATCTAAAAAAAAGGCGTGCTACTAAGACAAGTAACAGCCATATATAGAGTATTTATTAAGGGATAGTTTTGCAATTGCCATATCGGTTTTGATCAGGACTTACGCAACTGGCACAATCAGTCATAAAGAAATTCTCAGGACTGCTTGTCGTTTTTGTAGCTCAAAACAGCTGCCCTGAGATTACTTTGGTGTTCTGAAAGAAGCCGATCGCCTTCATCTTTTGCCAAACCAGTCCAGTGCATCAATAGCGCTAGCTTAACCCATTTCCCACTGCGTTCTAGTAAAAAACCAGCAGCTTCCCGACTTAAACCTGTGAGGTCTTGCAAAATTCGCAAAGCGCGATCGCGTAACTTTTGATTTGTTACCGCCACATCCACCATCCGATTGCCATATACTTTGCCTAGCTTCACCATTACCCCAGTAGAAAGGATATTTAAAGCTAACTTCGTGGCTGTACCAGCTTTCAGGCGAGTTGAGCCAGCGATTATCTCTGGTCCTGTCAATAGGCGAATGTCAATATCGGCATCAAAGCTAACTTGTTCAGCTGGAACACAGGCGATAAAAATAGTAGTGGCTCCTCGCTGACGAGCAGCATGAAGCGCACCGTGGACAAATGGCGTTGTCCCACCAGCGGTAATGCCAACTACTACATCTAGCTGGGTAATGTGTCGCCCAGCGATCGCAGCCTCGCCATCTTCGATGCTGTCTTCTAAATCTTCAGAACTGCGTACCAGCGCACCCGCACCACCAGCAATAATCCCCTGTACCAACTCTGGGGGTGTACAAAAAGTAGGTGGACACTCAGCAGCATCTAACACCCCTAACCGACCACTTGTACCCGCACCGATATAAAATAGGCGTCCTCCGTGGCGCAAACGTTCTGCGGTGCTATCAATTGCTTGTGATAACTGAATTTTCGCCGCCGCAACCGCCGCAACTGCTTTTTGGTCTTCGTTATTAAACAGCTCCACCAATTCCAGACAACTGAGCTGGTCTAAGTTAAAACTGTTAGGATTTACCAGCTCGGTTAAAAGATGCCCGCGTTCCTGCAAATTTGTCATTTGTCCTTTGTCCTTTATTCTTTGTCTTTTGTCATTAGCCAGTTAGCGACCAATGGCTAATGACCAATGACCAATGACCAATGACTAATGACTAATGACTAATTACAACAATCCTTCCAATTTGCGACGCATCTTCTCTAGTTCAGAATCAGACAATTCTGGTTCTTCTAGTGGCTGTTGATTGAGAGGGAAGGTGTCTTCAACAGTATCCTCCTTCTGGGCGTTTGCTTGCCAGTCGGTTTCTTCGACGTTCAGTTCTGGGGGAGTGACAACTAAATTGCTGTTTTCTGGGATGATTTCCCATTCATATCCAGCAGTTTCGCAAAATTCCTTGATTTCCTCAGCATCGATCGGCTCTGGTGTAGGTGAGGGGAAATCCTGAGCTTCCAACATCAGGGCAAAGCGCGTGGCGTCGTCTTCTGACTCGAACATCAGAATTTTATTGCGATCGCCCTCCCGAATCGTGTGAATCCCCTCATTTTCCGTTCGAGCATTAAAAATTAACACAAAAACACGCATTGGTGTAATCATCTGTCTTTTTTAAGGTCTATTCATATTAAAGTTCTAGGTTGTGCCTCAGGGAAAGTCACAGGAACAATTTTCACTCTATTGAACTCAGAATTTCCTGAAAACGCCAATATTCTTAAGCATAAATATTGGATCAAGCAAATACCGTAACTCAACCAATAAGGTCTTGGGTTTAGTTGGCGTATCCTGGAAATGGCATACTGAATCAATGTGCCAGTTAATGCTTGTGTGTGCCAGGGACATCCGGCAATTAATACAGTGAAAGCAAATGACTAAATCTTCCAATCAAGATCATCACTTCCCTTACCCTATCCGCAAGCGTCTGTGGTTGCTGGTGTTGAGTCGGGGTAGCATTACCTTGGGCGGACTTTTACTGTTAGGAATTGTTGTCGGTATTTGGCGCTTGTGGACTTTTGTGCAAACAGAGTTAACACCCTTAGCACAACAAAGTCTCACGACTACACTCAATCGTCCGCTAAAACTGGGAAGAGTCACACAATTTTCGTTGACGGGAGTGCAGTTTGGAGCTTCAACTATCCCAGCCACACCCACAGATCCAGATCGGGCCGCAGTCGAAGCTGTGGAGGTGGGTTTTGACCTGTTACAACTAATCTTTAACCGTCACTTAAAGCTAGATGTCACCTTAGTCAACCCGGATATTTACATTGAACAGGATGACCAAGGACGCTGGGTTTCCACTAATATAGCCTCGCCAGGTGAAGGCGGCGCAATTAAAACTGATTTGGACAACCTGCGGTTTCGCAATGCCAAGTTGGTGTTGATGCCGCAGAAGAGAGCAGGGGGGGCAGGGGGAGCAATATCTCCCTCATCTCCTGTAACATTTTCTCAACTCAACGGTTCTGCCCAACTTTTAGCAAACAATCAGTTGATTAGGTTTGATGTCGGGGGTCAAGCAGACAGTGGTGGCAGTATTTCCATTCAGGGAGAGACGCGTTCCAAGGTCTTAGCAGGCAACTTCCAGTTGCGAGCACAAGACTTTCTGGCTGCGGATATTACTCGGTTAATCAAGCTACCAGTGAATTTACAGGCGGGTCGAGCCAATGGCGACTTGTTAGTTCGGTTAACACCAGGACAGCAAACTTTATTGTTTGGCAGCGCTACTGTACAAGGGGTAACAGTTCAAGTGCCTAAAGTGCCGCAACTGTTGAGCAATACCCAAGGAAACCTCCGCTTCCAGAAAACGGAATTGCAGTTAGAGAATGTTATTACCAACTACGGCAAAATTCCCTTAGTGGCTACGGGAATCATCGACACTAAAGCAGGCTTTAAGTTGGCGGGGCGTGTAAATGCAGTAAGTTTGGCTAATGCCCAGGAGACTCTGAAGGTAAAACTACCTGTGCCGATCGCTGGACAAGTACAAGCAGAGTTGCAGATTACTGGATCAACAAAAGAGCCAATTCTCTCAGGCTCAGTTGCCACGATCCAAACTGCTCGGATTGATAAAGTTGATTTTAATAGTATCAGTAGTAAGTTTGAGCTTGCTACTAGTTCCTCTTTAATTACCCTAAGAGATATTCAAGGGTTCGCCAAAGTCGGTGGTGAAATCACGGGCGCTGGCACAATGCAACTCGGTAAAAACCCTCGACTGGATTTAAATTTCGCCGCTAAGAATGTTCCAGGGGATGCGATCGCAAAAGTTTATGAAATAACACCCGCGTTCCTTATCGGCAATGTCTCAGCTACAGCCCAACTAACAGGCGCTCCTACCAATGTCCAAACTGTGGTAAAATTTCAGGCTCCTAACGGAACTTACCCCGGAACTGGCGAAGTTGCAATCGCTCCAAATCGCACCGTCTCCTTCCGTAATGTGGCTCTCAATGTCGGTGGTGGTACAGTACGGGCAACTGGTAGTTATGCCAATCAGCGTTGGCAAGCTGTGGCTGTTGCCTCTGGGGTGAAATTGGAACCCTTTGTAGACAAAAGTCAACTGCAAAATGTCTCTTTGGCTGGGGCACAGTTCAATGGTCGTCTCATCCTCTCAGGCAGGACAGCACCATTTGAAATTGCCACGATTCGCACTGATGGTGCAGGAGTTCAAATTGGTGGCGGTACAGTTGCAGTTTCTAATGTCCAACTGCAAGACCAAGGCTTTTCTGCTCAACTTGTAGCTAATGGTGTGCGGTTGGGGCGGATATTGAAACAGTCTCCCCCAGTTTTAAATAATCCATTGATGGGTACGTTCCAAATCGCAGGCAACAGAGATAATTTCAGCCTGAAAACCCTGCGTGGCAGTGGTGAAGGTCGCCTTGCTATTGGCGGTGGTACGGTTACAGCTTCTAATATCCAAGTGGCGAATGGTGTATATCAGGCGCAAGTTCAGGCTAAGAATGTGCCTGTGCAGCAGTTGGCAACAGTACCAAAGCAGTTCCAAGGAGCGTTAACTGGTCAGTTCAACGTCGCCGGTTCTGTTGATCCTTTTAAACCACAAACTATTCAAGCCAGCGGTCAAGCACGGGTAAATGTTGCGAGTGGGACTATTACAGCTTCTAATATCCAAGTGGCGAATGGTGTATATCAGGCGCAAGTCCAGGCAAATAATGTACCGTTGCAGCAGTTGGCAGCAGTACCAAAGCAGTTCCAAGGGGCGTTAACTGGTCAAGTGAACGTGGCGGGTTCTGTTGAGTCTTTCCAACCGCAAACTATTCAAGCCAGTGGTCAGGGACGGCTGGATGTTGCAGGTGGAACGATCAGAGCCTCTAATATCCAAGTGGTTAATGGTCGCTATCAAGCTGTAGTTAATGCTTCAGGTGTAGAATTAAATCGGTTAAATCAGCAATTGCGAGGTCAATTTGGCGGTCAATTGCAATTAGCTGGCACGCTAGGATCATCCAAATTAGCTGATGTGCGTGCCGCTGGACAGGTGCAATTATCCCAAGGTATTCCTGGTGTTGAGCGACCCCTGACGGCTGCGATCGCTTGGAGTGGTGAAAGGCTTACCATTGAACGAGCAACCGCTCCCGGTTTAAATGTTACTGGTAACATATTAGCCAATGCTCAGGGAGCAGGTATACCGGAAATTACTGCCCTAAATCTCAACGTTCAAGCCCAGAATTACAACTTAAAACAGTTACCTATCAATCTTCCTAATCAGGTTGCTGTGGCGGGGAGAGTCGATTTTAATGGTCAAATCACTGGTAAGCTGCCCCTGCCAAATGTGGTAGGACAAATTAATTTACGAGACTTGGTTGTTCAAGATATTGCTTTTGAGCCATTGTTAACTGGAAACATCGATTCAGCACAGGGACGCGGTTTGAATTTGAACTTGGCGGGTAATCGCGATCGCCTTGCCTTCAATTTAGATGCCAATAATCGCCCTAAATCTTTCTTAGTAAAATGGCAGCAAGCATTAGCAACAGGTAATGTACAAGGGAATGATTGGGCACTCAAAGTTGCCAATTTCCCTTTACAAATATTGAATTTGACTCCGCCACCAATTACTCGCCTGGGTGCTGGTAAGATAGCTGGGTTATTAACTGGGGATTTGCTGTTTAATCAGCAGACATTGGCAGCTACGGGGAATTTAGCGATCGCTAATCCGCAAATTGGCCGGCTTGGCGGCGATCGTTTAGCGGCTCAATTCCGCTATGGTAACGGTAAAGCCACACTCGCCAGTAGTGAATTTGTCAAAGGCAAAAGCAGCTACGCCCTTGTCGGTACTTTTGCTCAAACCCCTAAAGGCCCTCAACTACAAGGTAAACTCAACGTCAACCAGGGTGAGATTCAAGATGTTCTAGCTGTAGCACAGATATTTGATTTACAAGATTTGCAACCTGGTTTAGCAGCACCAACCTACGGCACGGCAGCGGATCTAACCACCAACCCTCAAGGGTCGCTAAATCAGCCCTTATTTAACCAAATCCAACGGTTTTCTGAAATTGAAGCCCTGGTAGCAGAACAGGAACAACAGCGACTTGATTCCACTCCCATACCGGATTTGGCAGACTTAAAGGGAACTTTCAACGGGGAAGTGACTGTAAATACAGCTACAACCAATGGATTATCAGTGGAATTTAATTTGAATGGACAAAACTTTGCCTGGGGTAAAAAGGAAGAACGAAATCGTTTTTATACCGCTGACCAAGTGATTGCCGAAGGCAACTTTGAAAACGGTGTTTTAAGTTTGCGACCTTTACGGCTCGAATCTAAAAACAGGCTGATTGCCTTCACAGGTAACATTGGCGGTGATCAACAATCTGGTCAGCTGCGGGTGAATAATTTTCCGGTACAAGTACTGAATAATGTTGTCAAACTGCCAGTTGGAATCACAGGGAATCTTAACGCCACAGCAGCTTTAGCAGGCAGTATTGCTAATCCCCAAGCTATAGGGGAATTACAAATCACAGAAGGAAAGCTGAATCAGAAGGCAATAGAATCAGCAACGGCAAGTTTCAGCTATACCAACGGACGCTTGAACTTTAGTAGTATTGTAGCAGTTGCCGGGCCAAAACCTGTTGATATTACTGGCAGCATCCCTTATAAATTACCTTTTGCTTCTGTGGCGTCAGACAGTGAGCAAATAACTCTCGATATGAAGTTGGAAAATGAGGGATTAGCACTGTTAAACGCATTAACTAACCAAGTAGTATTTGAGAAAGGTGAAGGAGAAGTAGACCTCAAGATACGCGGAACATTGCAAAAACCCGAAGTAGATGGAATTGCTACTATCAATAATGCTACTTTTTCAGCCCAGGCTTTGCCACGTAAGTTCAGACATGTCACAGGTAGAGTGCTGTTTAATTTTGACAGCATCTTAGTAGAAAATCTTCAGGGTACATTTAGCCGTGGGAAGGTAGAAGCTGCTGGAGAAATTCCCATTTTCAACAATGAGAACGTGACTATCAACAATCCCTTGACCGTTAATCTCGACGATCAGCTAGCGTTGAATCTCAAGGGACTTTACCAGGGAGGCGCTAGCGGTAATTTGCAGATTACTGGTTCTGCCCTTAACCCCATAATTGGCGGTAAAGTAAATTTATTTGATGGTCAGATATTGCTGGCAGAATCTAGCAACGCCACTTCATCTGCAAATAGTAGTCTCGGTGTATCACCCCCAAAAGCCAATAAGCAAAGTAAACCTGAAATTGGGAATGGGTTGGCGGCAACCTTGCCGTTAGGCATCGCCAGATTTAATAATCTAGATTTGGAACTAGGCAAAAACGTCCAAATTACCCGTCCCCCTATTCTCAGCTTCCGTGCAACTGGTAATCTTATAGTTAACGGTTTAATCAATCAGCCAATACCCGATGGCACTATCCGGTTAGAACAAGGTGGGGTGAATTTATTTACTACCCAATTTAACCTTGCTCGTGGCTATACACACACCGCAACTTTTAGTCCCTCTCAACCCCGTGATCCAGAGTTAGATATTCGGCTATTTGCCAAGGTACTGGACGTAACTCAAAGTAATGACTTCAGCCGGATAAATACCACAGGTTTATCAGCTTTAGAGAGTGTTCGAGTCGAAGCTACTATCAATGGTCTCGCCAGCAAACTAAATGAAAATCTAGAACTAACAAGCAGTCCGTCACGTAGTCAAACCGAAATTGTTGCTCTTTTAGGAGGTGGGTTTATAGACACCCAAGGACGTGCTGACAGTACTTTAGGTCTGATTAACATCGCAGGCTCAGCTGTGTTTAACAATTTTCAGTCGGCTTTTAATCAGATTGGGAGTACCTTTGGCTTAAGTGAACTGCGGATATTTCCTACCATTATTTCTGATAATCCCGAAGCGGGAAGAAGCAGCTCAAGTTTGGAATTAGCAGCAGAGGCTGGGGTTGATATTTCTTCCAAGATTTCCATTTCTAGCATCAAAATTTTGACAACAAATGACCCTTTCCAATGGGGTGTTAATTACCGGATAAACAATGAATTTCGTGTGCGTGCTTCCACTAATTTAACCGATGACAGTCGTGCAGTAGTGGAGTATCAAACACGGTTTTAAATAATGGGACTTAAACAAAAAGTAGCCTTAAAAAACCATCAAACGTATATACAGAAAGATTTTGACATCGTTTTACCCTGGTTATTGATATATCTGGGTTTGAAGCATTTTTGAGTATTTGGTGTATTTTCCTTACCCTGTATAGGTTTGAGTCTTGTTTCTGGCTAAAAAATGTTTAAGTCCCAATAGGTTGATTAAGCTAAACCACATCTAGTTTGCATAATCTAAAATTGTACATTTATTGTGGGGTGGGCGTCTCGCCCGCCCAATATATGCAAATTAAATGTGGAACAGCTTATTAAAATCAATTTCTTCAGTTGGAAATATAATAAATCCCGTGCCTACATCATACCTTTTAGGGATAAACTGTTTTATCATACTCATTAATAGACGTTCTTTATAAGTTCCTAAACTCGGATAGTGTGCATCTCTAATAATTTGTGCTAAGGAATTTATTTTTGAAGTAAAGCTTTCTCCCATTAATGCTGCATAGCTCATTAAATCACCTGTGAAAGACTGTTTATATTTATGACGATTTTTTTGTTTTTCATCGTCGCTGTACTTGTTACGACCTGCCATTGTTGATGTTCTCCTGTATACCAATAAAATTTCGCCAATTATCTTTATTTCAATGCTGCATTTCTTATAACGAAGATTAGTTAGAATATGAGGTTCAGGAACAGCAACACAGCCCTGGGTTGCTATAAAGTTTACTCTGTCTAGATTTCAGACTTTTTCTTACGTTGAGATCAGGTTAAATTAAGTCAATATCAAATTGTGATATTATCGTCCCCCTGCTGATTAATAGCTAATCGCAAAATTGATAACCCCAAAATTATCAAAAATAGCACTAGCCCAATTGTGCAAGCGTAGCTAATTTCCAAATTGTTGAAGGCTTGCTCATATAAATAATAAACAATCGTTTTCGAGCTACTGAGTGGCCCTCCTTGAGTCATAATGTATACTTCTTCAAACACTTTGGTCGCAGAAATAGCCGAAATCACCGCCACTAGTGCTAGATACGGCTTCATCAAAGGTATGGTAATATCCCAGTGTTTGCTGATACCATCAGAGCCATCAATGGCTGCGGCTTCGTACACATCAGCGGGAATTGATTGCAACCCCGCTAAATAAATTACCATGTAGTAGCCTAGTCCCTTCCATACGGTGACAGCCATGACGCTGGCAAGAGAAATTGGTACAATGCCAAAAATTTTTGCTGGGCTAGTTAGCCAAGGAATACCTTCTGGAAAAAGACCTAAAGCTTTAAACAACTGATTCAGTAATCCATTTTCTGCATACAGCCATTTCCAAGCTATTCCGGCAACCACCATTGAAATTACCACTGGAGTGTAGTACGCTGCCCTAAACCAATTCATTCCCCGCAGTTTCTGATTTACCAAAATTGCCAGTACTAAGGGAGCAATTACTAAAATTGGTACTACACCTACAAGATATAAAAAAGTGTTTTCCAAGGTTTTCCAAAAAACTGCATCCTTCCAAAGCTTGAGGAAGTTGGCGAAACCTATCCATTGTGGCGACTGGGCAATATCTTCATAACTAGTAAAGCTGAGGTAAAACGCTTGCAGTGCAGGCCAAAAGACAGTTAACCCCAAAAGAGCTAAGGCGGGTAGTAAAAATAAATAAGGGGTCATCTGCTGTTTGAGGAATATCCAATTTTTAGGTGTTAATTGATTCATATAAGGTTTAATAGCTGTTTTCGCTTTGTGAGAATCTTTAAGAACAAGAATTTAGAGATGTGAGTAGATTTAAGCTTCAATATTTTAAGGGCATATATTTGCGTAGGCTTCGCGCTTGCCGTTGGCATCGCTAATTAATAACTCGGAGATCAACTGCAATGGAAACTCAGCACAACTCGCCAATTGAACATCAAAATGTTCCCATAAACCACCGTGGACTGCATGATTTTTTGTATAGTTCTGACGACGAACACGCCGCCACTGAGGTGAGTATAACTCCTGAACTGGCAAACAATGGTACTGAAATCATTGACCTTGAGGCTTGGAGTGCGGCTGCTCAGAACGCGAAAATTGCAGGTGTTTACGCAGTATTAGACGCAGAACGCTGTACTCAGTACATTGGCTATTCTCGGAATGTGTTGCTTTCCCTAAACGGTCATATCACCCAAAATGGTGAGCAAAAGTGTGCTTTTGTGCGTGTGCAAGCATTCAAGTTCCCCAAGCGTCAAGAAATGGAAGATTTGCGAGATGCGTGGATAGTAAAACTCGAAAGCACACCACCTGGTAATGCTTCCGAAAGCGAAATGTGGGCTAGCACTATAGGCGAAGCTGCGAAAGCGGTAATGTCAGAGGCGGAACGCCAAGCCTATGAGGAGAAAAAGCTAAAACTGCGGAAAGCAATGGCTGACACAACCCTCTCTAAAGAGTCAGAAACAACAGATGCTAGTAAAGCCAAGCGTCAGCGTCAACTTGAAGCTGCTGTGAAAAACGATGACTGGAGTGTAATTATCGACGCACAGACACAGGAAACTAAGTCTTAGGTGTCAATTAAATTAGTTGTATATTTTGACAAATTAGTGTTTATGCGATGATGGCGCACATCTGTGCGCCCCTATGGGGTGATCGTGCTAAAACGAGTTTTTTGTACGCTAATAGAGTTAGATAACTTCACAAAGCCTTGCCCCGAAGGAGTTACAGCTTGTTCGATTTTAAAGTTTTTGATTTTTTATGTCTGAAGCTTTGAGCGGCGTTGATCATTGCCATTTCTAGATTATTTTTGTTCAAAGATTTCCCAACGGTCATTTCTACGCTTGGCATATATAGCAACGGACAGTGAGCTTAGGACAGCAATAAAATCACAAAGTACGCTGTTGAAAACGCGTTTTCCGCAAACTGTCCTAACGGCTTTGGCGATTGCTATAAATGACAGTTTCTAAACTTAGCTAGATCATTAGTGACCTAAATATGAGTACCATTCGGAAATTTACCATAGTGCTGGGTACAGTAGGCTTCATCCTATTTTCTGTACTTTTGCTTGTATTTCTACCGTGGAGCTTTAACTTCTTTGGCTACGCACTACCAGGAAAAGGAGGATTACCTTGCCGAGTTTCATACGGTGATCGGGTCTATATTGCTTCAAATAAGTGCATTGGAGTTTTTTCCTACGGGATACAGCTTCTCTGTAGGACAGAGTTAGATTTGATAGATAAAAAGTCGTGGCCGCTTACGCAAGTTGGACAAATACCTACCTTGTTGGGTGAACCCTATCCACTGTTCCTAGATGCTCGTTCTATCAAACAGATCAAGCAATGGACACCAACAGGTGTATTTGTTCGTACTGGCAGTAACTGCTACATTGGCTATAACCTTTCAGGCGGTCCATAAGATTAACATATCCGCCCGTGTGGAGATGCTATACCTCCACGCTTGATTAAATAGCAGTTTTCCAAACATTTGCAGACATAAACCAACCCTAGTCTAGACACGCCAGCATGAAGATTGAGGATTAAGATTATTTACAGTTGAAAAGTTAAAATACCTCTGGCAGATTATTGGGAGGTTTTTTAATTATGAAAAATTTAGGATGCGATACTATGATTTGATTTTAAACAGCAGAAATGGCACAAACTTGTAAACCGACAGGCGTGTGAATAATCACTGATTCTACGCCGAAGACTTGGGCGATCGCATTTGGTGTCAGAACTTTTTCAGGTGTACCAACTTCCCAAAAATTACCTTGTTTTAATAAAGCGATGCGAGAACTATACCGCGCTGCTAAATTCAGTTCATGTAGTACCGTGATAATAGTTAATCCCTGCTGCTGATTCAGTTCTTTAAGCAGTTCCAATAGTTGCAATTGATAGTTTATATCTAAAAAAGTTGTAGGTTCATCTAACAGTAATACTTTTGGTTCTTGTGCTAATGCTAGAGCTAAAAAAGCGCGTTGTCTTTCACCACCTGAAAGTTGTTCAACTAAGCGATCGCTCAATTTTTCTAGCTGCGTCTTTTTAATTGCAGCTTCCACTTTCACCCAATCTTGGGCGTTTAGTTCCCATTGCCACCAAGGTTGATGTGGTGTGCGTCCTAAACTTACTAATTGTCGCACTGTTAAACCAACAGGAACTGTTTGTTGTTGCGGTAATAATGCCAGTTTCTGTGCAACTAAATTTGGGGGTTGAGAGTGAATTGCTTTGCCATCAAGTAGCACTATTCCCTGCTGTGGGGAGAGAATACGACTCAGCAATTTGAGTAAAGTAGATTTACCTGAGCCATTAGCACCAACTAAACTCAACCACTCTCCTGTTTGCAGAGTGAGGTTAATGTCTTGAACAATTGGTACTGAGGTGTAACCGCCTGTGAGGTTTTGCAGTTCGAGTGGCATTTGCTGAAATTAAAAAATCAAAAATGAGAAACTTAATTTTACAGGATTTGAGTAGATTATTTAGCATCCTTATCCATTTACCCGAATTGCGATCGCTACTGCGTAAATTACTCATAGTAGCTATAAAGCTGAACTATGAGCTTCTATAATCACGAGGGAGTGCCCAAGCTTAGACTTTCGCCCAAGTTTAGATCTTCCTCCTCTTCTACAGCAGAGACGGCTGTACCTTGAAAATGGGGACTTTTGCGACCCGTTAAAATTACCACCATTAAGGTTGTGCTACCCTACTTATGGCCGCACAATAAGCCAAATCGAATTAACCACGCTGATAACCGCGACGCATTAATCCCAGT
>NZ_JBALGC010000110.1:0-38767 GCF_036916575.1 Nostoc sp. | reverse complement strand
TTTAAACTATTTAACTCCAGTTTCAAAGCTAATTTGCTCAGACTTACAGCAGATTGCAGGTTCATGAAGTACAGTAGCAACAGTCTGTAAACCAGTTTTTTAGATGTTGCGGATTAATCAAATCAAGAGCCGTTGCAATCAGAATATCAACCATTTTTGTTGTGGTTGGAGAGAATTGACGTAAAAAAGATTTAAGTTGCGACCACCAAAGTTCAATCGGATTAAAATCAGGAGAATACGGTGACATATTGAGAACACTCGCACCCAACGATAGAATCAATGGTTCAATTGAAGCTACTTTGTGAGATGGCACATTATCTATAACAACTACAGCACCCGCCCATAATTGAGGGAGCAAACATTTTTGGATAAATACTTCAAATGCATTTCCATCCATTGAGCCATTCATCGTCATGACAGCTAAAACTTTTTTTAAGCTGATGGCTCCAATAACCGTTACTTTCGCACCTCTATAAAATGGTTTTAAATCATAGGCTCGTAGCCCACACGGGCTACGAGCATGAGTTCGTGTTAAACCAAGTAAAACACCCATTTCATCGATGAAAACCAAGTTTTCTGGGTCTATAGCTTTCACTTTTTCCCAAAATTCGCACCTTAGCTTTTGGACTCTTTCTGTGGCGCATTGACTGCTACGTAATGTCTTTTTTTTTGTGTGAGATTTTGTCTTTGCAACGCCCGACACATAGCACTAGTACTTACCCATTTATCGTAAGTTTGTCCCCAATATTCACAATACTCAGATAAAGTAGCATCGGGATATTTTTCTACCATTTGAGCTAGCTCAATTTTATGTTTATCCAAATCACTCTTCATCCCTCCACCTTGTTTTTGTGGCTCTACATGACCTTGAGTTTTTTTGAGTAAAAGAAGCCTTTGTACAAAAGCCTTACTTACATCGAACCTAGAAGCTATTTTTCTAATTGATGTATCGCCTTGAGAGTAAGCGTCAATTATTTTTTCTCGAAAGTCGATGGAGTAAGCTTTCATAGTCCCGGTTGATGCAAAGTGCCTTTAGTGTACTCTATCTACCTGCAATCTGCTGTATATGCTGGTGGCTCGACGTGAATTAAAATCCTTACTGGACGGAACCGTTCCTCTAATCGGCTTTCTACTTCTTCGGTGATGTAGTGGGCGGTTTCTATGTCAGATGTCCATGCGATATTAAATAGGTATCGTCCTACTTTGGCCACGCTTGCAATGCTGTCTCCACAACTTGCAGTAGTTCCGTCCGCGTGGCTCCGGTCGCCGCCAGGACTGACATTCCACAATTGACCGTCACGACAAAGCGAGCCAGAGCGGCTGGGTCGGAATCGGCCGGCAAATCGCCCTCCGAAATCGCCCGCTCGAAACGCTTACACAGGACGGCTTCGCTTGACGCTCGGCGTGCGGACAATTCCTGCCGGATCGGATCGTCCGGATCTCCGCATGAAAGTGTGCCATGAACCCACAGACATCCCGGTGGATTGCGCGGATCGGTTCCCAGGTCAACAACCCCGTGCATCATCCCTTCGGCGACCCGGCGCGCGGTCGGCTCTTTGAGAGCCTCATGAAGATAAGCTGACGGCCCGTCGGCATAGCGCTCAAGCACTTTGCGGAATAAAGATTCCTTGTTGCCAAAGGCGGCGTAGAGGCTAGGGCGATTGATACCCATAGCTTCGGTTAGATCCGAAAGGGAGGTTCCCAGATAACCTTTGCGCCAGAACACATACATTGCACGATTGAGCGCGTCATCGGTATCGAACTTGCGAGGTCGGCCCATCGCAGCAGTGGTTTTTTCCGGTTTCATACTCATCAGTATAATAGTTTCTTGACAGGCTTGCTCCCATGCCTTATATCTATACCATACGATACAAAACAGTATCGCAACGACAAACTCCAAGGACAAAAGAATACTATGAGCACCAAAAAACTCACAGGTAAGGTGGCATTGGTAACAGGCGGCTCACGCGGTCTGGGGGCGGCGATCGCCAAACGTCTGGCGCAGGATGGCGCAGCTGTCGCCCTCACCTACACTAGCTCGCCGCAAAAAGCCGACGAGGTGGTGCTTGCCATCGAAGCGGCAGGTGGCCGAGCCTTGGCTATACGCGCCGACAGTGCCAATGTCGAAGCGGTGAAAAACGCGATCGCCGAGACTGTGAAAACCTTTGGTCGTCTCGACATCCTCGTGAACAATGCGGGGGTCGGCGCTTTTACCGCGATTGACCAAATCTCACTGGATGATTTTGATCGCCTCGTCGCGGTTAACGTCAAGGGCGTCTTTGTGGCAACTCAGGAGGCTGTCCGCCACATGGGCGAGGGCGGACGGATCATCATGATTGGCAGTGTCAACAGCGACCTCATGCCTTTTGCTGGTGGCTCCGTCTACGCTTTGACCAAGGGTGCGATCGCCAGCTTCACGCGCGGTCTTGCCCGCGATCTTGGTCCTCGTGGGATCACGGTGAACAATATCCAACCCGGCCCGGTGGACACCGACATGAACCCGGCGGAGGGCCCCTTTGCCGAGAGGATGAAAAGCATGATCGCTCTCCAGCGCTACGGCCAAAGCGAAGAAGTCGCCGGCATGGTTTCCTATCTCGCCAGTGCAGAAGCTGCTTTCATCACCGGTGCGAACCTGAAGATTGATGGTGGCTTCACAGCCTGATTCAGCAACCGCAGCAAAACCAATAAATGCCAGCGCCGTCGAGCTTGGCGGCTTAGTCTGTGGCGGAAAGATGCAGCAATTTCCCAGAGGACTGCTCCCGGTTCTGAATTTCATCAAACTGCCCTAGTCCTTGCCTACACGTCTGAAAATTTCTGCAAAATCGGCGAAAACAACCATCAAAAACACAAAATTATGTCTACGATTACAAAGAAACTCGTAGGAAAAGTTGTTCTCGTCCTCCTGTTAAATCCAACCCACTTAAAGGAGGCAATCGCCAGATCACAAAATTCCCATACCTGGCGCTAGTGGTCTTTGAAGAAGACACGGGCAACTATTAGAGTGCAATTCAGACCCCTTCTTACGGTAAAATTAATACTTATCAAGAAGTTTTAATAAAAAAGATATGTCTTCAATTCCTCTAACATTGAACCTAATTGAAGGTTCAGTCTCCTTCAGTTTTTCACCCCAAGCAGCACGAGAATTAAAGACAGCGACGGATCAACTGATGAAGCGCCTGAAAGCTGTCGCCGCTAAACCCACTCCTGGCGGCGGTAAAGTCACTCCCCAGCCTCCCCTGGAATATCGTTATACGGGTGAAGTATTTTTAGAAATTTTCTGTAATCCTAATATCTGGCCAACGCCCTTCGCAGCCAAACTTCTGCTGACTGTCCGCAACGTCAATATCCGCTTGACTACTGAAGCTGAACTTACTCGCATCATTGAAGACATTAATCAGTATTTAGAGCAAGTAGAATAATAGTTCATACGATTTTTCTGTGCTTTTTGAAATTTTTTCAGAAAAAATACTATACAAATTTTGGATTTTGCGGACTTAGCAAACTAAACTTCTCAAGACGGATTTTGGGTTTGAACAGCAAGCAGGCTATCGCTTACTTGAGGGAAGCGATGCAATGAATTGCGAGTCAAAAGTGAAGTTCCTACACTTCTATCGGATCAATGTAGGAACTTCACAGAATCTACATACTAAACTCAAGCCGTGACACCAGATGTACAGAACAATTAATTCCGATGCCTTGTTTAACTTGAAAAGTTGTATAAATTCAGACTCCAATGCTTTTGTGTTAATGAAAAACGCAAGATTCTGCATGGGGCAATGCTTATCAAAAACCAGAGATTATCCCACAGATTGGGCCTCGAATCGTTGATTGTGACATCCACACATTGAAAATAAACTCCCAATCCCAAATCCGAAATCAAACATTGATTTAGTCGTTGTCCCATTGTTCACGACCAATTAGGTCGCCAATGCGATCGCGTAACAAAAAGTCACATTTCTCTAATTCACATTCAACGCAAACCCACTCTCTGGCTGGAATGTATTGGCAGAGTGTATATATTGGCTGTTGTCGGCTAACCATTCCTTTTTGCACCAGTCGGCGTGCTTCGTCTTGAATCACATCTAGAGAGTAGTAATTTATAGAAGGCACCGTATTGACACTCATGGTTTTTACTCACAAATTAACACTTAGGATAGTGTTCCCGTTAATAATTAGGAACAAACATGACACAAATTAGACTTGTCGCTAGGATTTTGTAGTTTGCTATACGGAACTGTTTTTATTTTGACGCTACATATCCGGAAATTATTTCAAGAAATGTTAAGAAAGTCAACAAATCCTGACGATTATGGAAAATCCGCTTTACAAAAAAAATTCCGAGTAGTTAACTTAACCTGCTGAGGTGGCTGTATGACTTTTATTCAACAGCTCTGAAAGTTTGCCATTACTACCTTTAGGCATGATTTGGCGGGTGGGAAGAATTCACATGGCGTCACCGATAGCATACCCCTACGGGGAAGCAAGCTACGCGCAGCGTCTCGTAGAGAAGCTCTCTTCGAGTCTTGTCCCTTCGCGCAGCGTCTCCAAGAGTTGGGGAGACGCCCACTGTAGGATGCCGTAGGGCGAACGAGCGTCACAGCCCGCCGCAAGCATCGCTTACATATCAAATAATCACCTTCAAACCGGATCTAGAACTGCTGGTATTTATCTTAGGGTAAACAATACAAGAATATTTGTCAGATATTAGGGTATAAAGTGTTGCAAAACATAACGGCTAAAGTACACTACAAAGGCTTTTACCCTAGTATCTATTAACAATTTCTTAAATAAACCGTAATTGCTTGGTTATTTTCAGCACTAATATCACACAGTTTTCTTTTGAGAAACATCTGTAGAAGGGTGGAGTAATATTAATTCGTAATTAGGATACACATAAAAATGCTTGAGACAAGCAGCATTTATGCATCTGCACAGAAGGGTTGGTGCTCCTACTACCCTTTTGCAGTAGAGTAAAGACGAAAGCCAAGATAAACAGAAAGCGTATACATGCAACTACCGATCGCTGAAGTAGGTTATGGTCACATTAAAACAGACGCGATCTAGTCACGTCTGTAAACTGTTTGGCGGATTTGCTGAGATTAATTGTTCTGAAGTTACATTGTTATTTAAGTTACTTATTCACCGGATGATTCATCATCTTGCTCTGTGCTGTCTTCTACAGCTACCAGATTTTCTGGCGGACGCTCATGGTTAAGTTGGCTTAGTAGTGCTAGTACCTTATTACCGCGTTCTATGGAGCGATCTTCGACAAAGATGACCTCTGGTGTGCGACGTAGCCGTACCCGCGCCCCAAGTTCGCTGCGGACGTAACCCGTGGCCGACTTTAAGCCTGCCATTGTTTCTGCCTTAGCTTGATCTGTACCATAGATACTGACATAGATTTTGGCGTGTTGGAGATCGCCGGAAACATCAACATCAGTAACACTTACCATTCCTGTACCCACACGGTCATCCTTAATGCCGTTGAGCAGCATTTGGCTAACTTCCCGTTTGATCAATTCAGCAACGCGGGAAACGCGGCGATTTGTAGCCATAAAAATTTCGCCTCCTCACAGAGGTTGTACAACAAAAATAGATGTAAATTGGATAGACAGTACTTAGCGAGAGCAACGCCAAGAACAACCGTCTGTGGGGCATAGCCCTAATATAGCCCTAGTCTAGATTGTACTCAAGCCCAGCATTGCACGTAGGGTGAGAGTAAGGAAGACTAGGCTGCTCACAAATAAACCCAAGATGGCGATCAAGGTGACTGGGCGCTTCAACAATGGCACTAATGGCGCAAAGGTGTTCAGAAACAGCCCTAAGACGATACTAATTAAGTACCGGGGGTAGCGAAAGACGTTATCCCAAAATCCGTCAAACATCTGAATGTAAACTGCCTTGTTATATACTTACGTTTGTTTTGATCTGCTTTATCTACTCAATTGTAATCTATGCGGCTGGAAAATTAGCCAGTTAATATAAAATATGGTTCGTCGGTTATATTGGCTTTATTTAGTCACGATTATTTTCAGTTAAATCGTAAGTAAATGGTAATTCAAGTCCCCAAGGAAACTAGCCCGCGTCCATTTTTGAAGTGGGCAGGGGGTAAAAGTAGGTTAATACAGCAATATATTCCTTATTTTCCCAAGAGTTATAAAAATTACTATGAGCCATTCTTAGGTGGGGGTGCTGTTTTTTTCTATCTCCAACCAACTACAGCAATTTTAACTGATATTAACGCAGAATTAATTAATACTTATTGTTGTGTTAGAGACAATGTTGATGAGTTAATTTCTATATTGAAAGAGCATAAAAACCGACATAATAAAGATTATTACTATAGGATCCGAAACAATTCTGATGGTACTGATATAGAAAAAGCTGCTCGGATAATTTATCTTAATAAGACTTGTTTTAATGGTCTTTATCGAGTCAACTCACGGGGTAAATTCAATGTGCCCTTAGGCAGATATGAAAATCCCAACATCTGTCATGAAAACTTGCTAAAAGTAGCCTCAATAGCACTTTCTCATGCAGAAATTCAACAAGCAGATTTTACACAAGTTCTAAATTATGCGAATAGCGGTGATGACTTTGTATTTTTTGACCCGCCCTATCATCCTATCAGTGAAACTAGCTATTTCACTGCTTATAGTCAAAATTGTTTTAGTAAAAAAGACCAAGAACTTTTAAGAGATACTTGTGCAGAGTTGGCAAATCGTGGTGTCAGAGTTATGGTATGTAATTCTGAGAGCGAATTTATTAGAAAAATTTATACAGATATCAATTTTGAAATCTACAGAATCAAAGCAGCACGATCAATTAACTCAAAGATAAAAAATAGAGGGATAATTTCCGAACTATTAATTACATCTTTTAAAGATTTTTATTTGCCCAAGCAATGAATCTGTCTAAGCTATAAACTGCTAATAAATTATGGTTATCATTAACTCTTGCTTTCAGCCATTTGCTTGCGCCTTCTCGCATACCTTCACCGCCTAGTATGACGATAGTTGGTGCAGGGTAATAGTGCTGAATATTCATGTTCAAGTAAGGAAATTTTTCATCAACCGAACCGGGGCTTTCTTGCCATTTGCACTCAAAAATTAAACCAGATGGCATTGCAGGTGAGCCAACAACATAAAAATCAACCTTCAGAAGGGTATGATAAATTCCAGTTCCAATATAAACTTCTTTTCCATAACGTTTTGGTAATAAAGCAGCATTTAGTATAAATTCTTTTGGGACATAGTTCCCTATTTGGAAATAATTATGTCCATTCAAGATTGCTTCTACATTTCCTTCTAAAATATTCCCAGACTTATTTGCCCGTCCGCCCTGAGTCAGAGCCATCTTAAATCCCTCTGCCAAAAGTCCTGTTTATTATAGGATTTCACAGAAGCAGTAAAAAAAGGTCAGTTGCTTAATATGAATTTTTGATTTTGACTAAACAAGGTTGGATTAATAGGTAAAAAATCCGAAATTCTTGGTATTTTTGTACTAAACAAATACAAATGTATTAATAATTTGGATAAGAAAGGAGTTACTAATTCCCGAAAGGATGAAAGAAATGGAATTTTGCTTTTCGCTTTGCCCCTTAACCTTTTTCCTAACCTCTCTAATAACTGGGATTGAGCTTAGATAAATTTTAGTTATTTCGCCTTAGCTTTAACCTGTCTGAGCTTCAGTATGACCGTTGCGGATAGCCCATGCTAGTTCTAAAAGTTGAGTCCAGCGTTTTTGTAGTTGTTTGGGGGTGCATTTGATGGCTTTGGCGATCGCAACGTCGTTTTGTCGGGCAGTTTTTAACTGTAATATTTGCTGTTGCTGTTCTGTGAGTTGATTCACAAAAATTTCCCACTGCTGGGAAGATAAACCCAACTTTTGCTCTAAACCTGCGCCTAACCATTGATGTACTAATTGCCAGTGGTGTTGCTTGGCAAACTTTTCCACATGGTATTTGAAGCGTTGTTGGAGATAATCGCGCTGACGGCTGGTTAAACCGAGAATTTGGTCAATTTCTGGGGCTGAGAGGTCTTGGAGTTTCAGGCTGAGGTAGTTCATACAGTCAGATTGACCTTGAGACTCCAGGTATTTCATCAATTCAGTGATGACGCGATCGCGTTCTGACTCTTCAGATGGATCGAAATTAGTTTGAGCAATCATTTGCGATCGCAGTTGTTGCACCGCCGAGTTGCGCTGGTAAGATTCTGCTTCTTCACCCTTAGCAGACTCTACCGCCATTTCAATATCTACGGTAGTTTCTTGTGGCTGACGACGAGCAAAACCTTGGGCCCGCAAGATAATCAATTGCTGATTTGCACCACCAGGTAAATTGATCCGGCGTTTAGCATACTGCTCCGTAAAGGCCATGTATTCAGCTAATTGCAGCTGAGTACGCGGCGTGTGATCCTCAGGTAGTTCGTTTTCTCTGCGGAAAGCTTTGATAGCTTCGATATAAAATGCTTGTAAAAAATCTTCAATTAGGCTGTAACGAGCTTCAAAGCCCAACTCAGAGCCAGATGTAGTTACATGGCGGTAAACCATAGCACCCAAATTGCTATGTAATTCCACACGCCCTTGTTTGGAACCTAGTTGGTAGTAACGTAAGCACTTTTGCACCCGATGCCTTCCCAACGTCATCTGCCAAGACTTGATTTGCCCAGATGTTTGGATACGGGAGCTTTTGTCGCAAATGCGTTCTACTTCTACAGCTATGCGCTTTGCTAAAGCTTCTACGCACCTCGGTGCTGCTTTCACTTGGGCTTGCATTTCCTCACATAGCAATTCAATCAAGGTATCACTGCTGCTATCTGAAAATTCTTCGGTCGAAACGTGGTTCTCAAAAATGGGTCTAGAGTTGGGTAGATTAACGACGTTAGCTTTCATGACTTTTCCAGGTAGTAGTATTGCACCGTAATTACAACGCAGACACAGCAATCAAGGCTGGCCTTGGCTGGAGAATCTTTAGGCATTCATCCATCAAAACTTGCCACATGTAATGCTCACATCTAAAGCTCATATATAAAACTGTAGGAAATACGAAAGAGTTACAGTTATGGCAATGTGTCGGTTTTTTCACAAGCCACAATATTGACGCTGGGAATAATTACTCGCCATTTTCTCTAAGTTGTCAAATACCTTGCTGTGCCAACTGTTGCCACCATCCTGTTATATCCACTGCTTCAGCGAACAGTCCGTCGTAGACATCGGCTTTAAGTATGACAATTTCAAAACTGGAGTCGTTTTTATCACAATTTCCGAAACGGAGAGGTACGCCTGTGAAGTTCAATTCTTATACCCATGCTGCTGCTGCTTCCCAACCTAAACCCCTCCGTATAATTACTGCTTCGTCTTTGGTCATATCCAAGATGGTAGACACTTCAAATGTAGGTTCCTCGCCAGTGTCTATAATTACGTCTACCAACTTGTCCAAACGGTCAAATAGCTCTACCCGCGACTGAACAGTTTCTGGATCTATCCGAATCATGCCATTATCTGCTTCATCTGGTGGCAGATGTGCTGAAGTTGAAATAATCGGATTACCCAACGCTGCCAGCAACTCCAAACACACAGTATGGTTTGGTACTCTAATTCCAGTAGTTTTCCGCTTTGGGCTTTGCACCAATCGCGGTACTAACTTAGTAGCTGGAAGCAAAAACGTGTATGGCCCTGGAATCAGGCGTTTCATAATCCGATAGGCTGTGTCACTTACGAAGGCATAAGTTGCCACATTTGAAAGCGAGGGAGATAAAAATGTCAGTGGTTTATCATTTGCTAGCTGTTTAATTTGCCGCACTCGTTCTACCGCCGACTTGGCATTCAAATCACAACCGATCGCATAGACTGTATCAGTAGGGTAAAGCATGACTGCGCCACTAGAAAGCGCCGACTTTATTTCCTCTATTCGGCGAATTTGAGGATTATCCGGATGAACTGGGAAAATTTTTGCCATAGAAAAACTGGGGATTGGGGACTGGGGATAGGAGAGAATAACTCTTGACTAATGACCAATGACTAATGACTATGAATAAAATTGCTTATCTTCAATGTCCGACAGGGATTTCTGGTGATATGTGCCTGGGTGCTTTGGTAAGTTTGGGTGTTCCTGTGGAGTATTTAATTGAAAAACTCAATGGGTTGGGAATTGAACAGGAATATCAGTTAAGGGCGGAATTTGTCCAACGCAATGGTCAGCAGGCGACTAAAGTCCATGTGGATTTAGTACACGATCATCATCACCACCACGACCACGATCGCGAACACAGTCACCATCACACACGTCACCTGCCAGAAATAGAGCGGATGATTCTCAAAGCGGGGTTGCCAGCACGGGCAGAAGCTTGGAGTTTGGCGGTATTCCGACAGCTAGCAGTCGCTGAAGGAGCAGTGCATGGAATTTCCCCTGAAAAAGTTCATTTTCATGAAGTAGGTGCTGTAGATGCGATCATAGATATTGTGGGTACTTGCCTGGGGTTAGATTGGTTGGGGATTGAGAGCAATGAAGAAGGATGGCCCCTACTTTACTGCTCGGCGTTCCCAACAGGCGGCGGCACTGTTCGGGCTGCACATGGTCAGATGGCGGTACCAGTACCAGCGGTATTAAAGCTGTGGGAAATGCGAGGTTGTCCAGTTTATAACAACAGCATTGAACGAGAACTAGTGACACCAACAGGAGCTGCGATCGCCACTACTTTGGTAAGAGATTTTGGTTCACCACCCGCGATCACTATCAAGCAGATAGGACTGGGAGCAGGAACCATAAATTTACCCATTCCCAATATTCTACGCCTCTGGTTGGGTGAAAGCGCAAGTTTACAGTCCAATTTCAGCGATTCTGAAGATAATACCTCAAATTTAGAAACGATATCAGTATTAGAAACCCAAATTGATGATTTAAATCCGCAAGCGATCGGCTATGTATTTGAAGCATTGTTTGCGGCTGGTGCGGTGGATGTTTTTACCCAAGCGATCGGCATGAAAAAGTCCCGTCCAGGGATTTTGCTAACTGTGATCTGTCATCCAGAAAATTTACTCAGTTGTGAAGCGGTTGTATTCCGCGAAACCACTACTTTGGGTATTCGGAGAACAACTCAGCAACGTGCCATTTTACAACGGGAAATTCAACAAGTGGAAATTGAATATGGCAAAGTGCGTGTCAAAGTAGCATGGAAAGGACAATCACCAGAAAAAGTTATTGTTAATGTGCAGCCAGAATATGAAGATTGTGCAGAGTTAGCCCGCAAACATAATATTCCCTGGCGCGAAATTCAACGGTTGGCGCTACAGCGTTGGTATTTAGTCAATGGCTGATACAAATTCCTCATTCCTCGTTCCCAGTCGGAGACTGGAAATGCCATCCTAAAGGCTCCGCCTCTGCTCACACATCAATCAACTCTACCGTGTTTCGGCTTTAAAGCCTGCCATTGGGGTTGAGTCGGCTATCCCGGCTGAACCCTTGATTGGAGCGGAGCGATCGCTTCCAGCGGGCGGGTACGCCATCGCGCTTTTTGGTACTGCTTCCTCCCCGGACTCAATATCGTGAAACTACCATTTAACGACATTTTTAGAGGTAAAACCCTGTTATATGGTAAATGGCAAGATATGAATTTTTCTAATTTAAGTTAAGTAATGATATTTTTAAAATAATTCTTACTAACTAGTCCAATTGGATAATTGTCATACTCAAAATGAAGAGAGTCGATACTTACGTATTAAAGAATAAGTTTATGTATAACAACGCTTCGGATTACTTTTAAATAAAATTGATAAGCTATGCACTACTCACTATTTAATAGTTATATTCAGGTACTGACACAATGTCTTCATCCATATCTTACTAAATTTTATATATTGTTAATTGTAAACAACGTTATAGCGTTGAAATTTCTAAGCATAAGTCAATAATGCCCCCTATTCAACTGATCTACACCAACGTATCTAAGTTTCAGTTTAGTTTTTTAGTAGGCTTAATCAGCGCCCTTAGCACTTGTCTTAATCTACCAGCAGTAGCTTTACCAGGGCAAGACACTGAGATAGTAATGCGATGGTCAGATGATCATCAGTTGATTGCTTTCCTCATGCCTAGCATCAAGTTACAAGCGGGAGAACCCGATTTGTATTCTACATCTAAGTGCCTTGGCAAGGAGTTAAGTTTTGCCGTTTGGGCACCTAAAGGCTTGGTGATCCGAGAAATGATCGATTATCGGTCTAGTGATACGTCTTTCAATTTCGATCCAAACAATTCCGCCGGAATTAATCTAATTCGACAAGTGTACGATTCTGCGATCGCTCAAGATTTTGCATCTTCTACCCTGATATATAAGAGAAACGATAACACTCCCAGACCTAGTTTTTACCGAGGTAAGCGCTACGGATATATCACGGAACACTTTCTTGATCGCCGCCACCAAAATATAACTCAGCAACGCGCTGTGTCACAGCTAACATTGGTGCCTCTGGGCCAACTAGAAAACGAAATTCAACTTGATAAATAAATCTAGGGTTATTTCCTCAACTTCGATAGTGTGAACTATTTCAAGGTCACATGGCGGCTGATTGCAGTAGAATTGGTCTATTCTTGCTTCTGGGTTGCGGCTGAGTCTAATGCATAAGCTAACTTCACTCATTCCTAACTAAACAATGATGCCACGCATATACTCCGCTATCTTTAAACGGAGTTTCCTTATAAATACTGTTCATATAAATAAACAAGCAAAATCATGAAACTTCTTAAATTAGTAAGCATGTTCCTGTTAACAGGAGCATTTGTAAACGCTCAGACTATTATCAGCATAACTTTTTCACAGCCTGCTGTTTCACAGTCCACTAATCGCAGTAAAGCGATTGAAGTACCATTTAAAATTTGCAACTCATCCGAAACATGGGTGCGTCCTACTAAAGCAGAACAAATGAAGTTTCTGCTGTCTACGAAAAGATATGATGATCTGACTAAGGAACCTGAGCGTTTTGAAAGATGGTTGAGGTATAACATTTTTTCGTTTACAACTTTTGGTGGTAGTTCTTTTTTTGATTATCATTATCTTGCGGGTTTATGGACACCCACAGGTAATCCTGTATGGCAATGTGATAAATTCTCAAGGACTAAAATTAACACTGGAGAGATAGCTGAAGTTTGGGTTTTACTGTACAGAGTAATAAGTATTAAGTGGGTAGGCAATCACTATCTTATGGTAGTTAAGCCTACAAAAAAAGGTTTTCAAAAGATTCAATTATCTAGACGAGAGGATCAGGATTCACTTCCATTAAAAGTCATTACTGAAGACGGTAACGATATGAAAGTGTTACCCTTTTCACCCAGCAATCCGTTTTAATAGGACTTACGCATCGTACATAAGTACTACACGCAATTTAAGTGTTTCAGCTATGTTTAGCATCTAGCGATGTTTACGACGGGCTACGCCTACGCAAATAAACGAATAAATAAGGGTTATGCGAAGCGCCCGAAACGAACAAATACCGTTAAACATATTATGGCTAATTTATACAGTGCGTAAGTCCTAGTTATATAATTACGGAGTCAAAAAATGCCATTTCAAAGCACAGATGGACAAAGAAAAAGGAAGCGCTTATATCCGACTATATGACCAAACATTGTTACCTTGGCAGACTACTAATGGTTGCCTGTAATTTTTCTTTTTGGGTCTGGAGTTTTAGAATCATAGTTAGAAGCCATTTAATTATTTAGAATCTTTATCAAATATTGTGTCAATGTAAACGCATCTACACCCAATTCGGTACGCTCTTGGGCTGCTAAAATACCCGCTTGCGAATGCCACCAAGCAGCTGTTGCCACAATATCTTCTACGGGAATGTGTTTAGTTGTCGCTTGTGCCAACAATCCACCCACTAGCCCAGTTAACACGTCGCCGCTACCGCCACGCGCCAAGGCGGGTGTGCTTTCAGGAACAATCCAAACGGCATCCTGAGGGTTTGCGATCGCAGTTCTCGCCCCTTTCAACAACACTACAGCCCCACTTTGCGCCGCTGCTTCCTGTACTGCTTTCACCCTGTGATGTTTGGCATCGGGGACATCAGGAAATAATCGCTGGAATTCGCCAGTATGGGGTGTGAGTACGGTTACTGCTTGACGTTTTTTTAATGTGGCGATCGCTCCCATTTGTGCCAGGATATTTAAACCATCGGCATCAAGAACCAAAGGGCGTTCGCTGTTGATCACTTCTTGGACAATCAAAGTCGCATCTCGTGTTAAACCGGGGCCACAGGCGATCGCATTAAAGGAACTCAGATCGGTGTTTTCTGGTAATTGTAAGTGGGCGAACGCTCCGGTTTCCGTCTCTGGACAACCGACAATTAGCGCTTCTGGCAAGTGTGACACCAAAAGAGATTTCAGCGATTCAGGTACAGCAATCGAAAGCATCCCCACACCACTAGCCCGCGCACCCAAACCAGTTAAAATTGCTCCACCTGCATAGCGCCGCGAACCACAAATCAACAGTAAATGTCCTTGCTTATATTTGTGGGTGACTGGTGGACGGGGTACGAGTAAAGTAGCAAGTGCCGTTGCTGGTGTAATACGTTTAATCCTGGGCGTATCTTTTAGAACGGCTTCCACATCAGCTAAAGGAATATTGAAATCGATTAACTCAGCTCTGCCGAGATATTCCAGCGCCTGATCTTGGAAAAAAGCTAGTTTCCATAAACCCAAGCAAAAAGTGTGAGTGGCGCGAATGGCAGTTCCTAATACTTCACCTGTGTCGGTGTGTAAACCTGAAGGTAAATCGATGCTATAAATCGGCACAGGCAAATCATTTAGCTGATTAATTGCAGAGGCAATGAGATCAGTGAGGTTTCTTTCTAAACCATACCCAAACAAGCCATCAATCAACAAATCAGAATCTGGCAGTTGCTCAATTGTTTGATAAATTGGAATGCCCAAACTCTGAGCATACTGCAAGTGCTGCGAAGTTAATTCCTTGAGCTTAGAGAAAGGAGAATAAATCCAAACCTTATACCCATGAAAGTGTAATTCACGGGCTACTACTAAAGCATCCCCGCCATTATGACCAGGACCGACAAGAATTCCGACACGAGATCCCCCCGCCTGTGGCGACCCCCTTTTTAAGGGGGTGTTTGGAGGAACATAGGCCCCCTTAAAAAGGGAGATCTCTTGAATGCGACGGGCAATTAATCCCGCGACCTTTTCCATCAAAGCTGCTACAGGCATTCCCGCTGCAAAGATCCGCTCTTCAATATCGCGCATCTGCCCAGCAGTCACTACCACTTGCAAAATTTTTTCTTGTCTGTTATGCATCAGTCCTAAGTCCTGTTAGCGATAGCTGGGCATTTAGTCCGTGCTGAGTTATAAGTTTTAGGGTACAAGCGCTTAAAATTACAACAAATCACTTTTCAAACATCCTTTAAAGGGTATAGGTTAAATTCAGCACGAATTTCATCTATAAGTTCCCGTTGGTTAAACGGAAGGAGAAGAGTTTTCTTTATACCTCGCAAAGCTTGTTTAGGATTACGCTTCAATATAGCAACTAGTGGTTCTTGCATAGAAGTACTCTCACCTATTTTATCTCTAACATAAATAGCACCTGGGAAAGGTAATGGCTCAATAGGTGTTCCTCGCGCTGCTAAATATCTCTTAGCAAGTGGATGTCCTTCTAAAAAATCGTCATGCCCAGTCAAAGGTTCATCGCGCAGTACTTTATCAGGCAAACTATACAACCGATAATTGATGATGTTAGACGTTCCACACAATTTATAAAAGGTTTCTTTGCGAACCATAATTTTGCTGCTTCCTTCTTGATATTCATAGCCAATGTCTACATACCAACCATTACTTTGTGGATTTTGAGCAACAAAACTTACTAATCGTTTGCTGATGCAGTCATCAGCATCTACAGGCATTATATGTGTTGGCTGTAGTTCTCGAGCAGCTAATAGTCCAACAGCAAGTTTCTTTCTTTTATCATCCATCTTTTCAGCTAAGGTTGAGTCTGGAATAGGAAAATTAACTTCGATATATTGTACTTGGGGATGATGAAAACTAATTTCCGGTCTTTCATGACAGACTACAATAACCTGAAATTCTAAGGAAGTTTGATTGCAGACTGAGCCTAGACATCTTTCAAACATCTTGGATACTTCTATCCATGATTTTGCTACTTTAGAGCTTTTGATTGGAATCAAAAAAACTAACATTTTGCAATATCCCCTTGCTTGATTCTCAATATTTTAAGCGTTGAAGTGGGTGAATTAATCGGATTTTGGGAATAATCCTCATAGTATTTGAAAGCATCGTTTTGATTGGGCTGCACACTATGAGAGCGCAATTTATAGTAAAAAAGCAGATTTTTGGCTATTTATGTCTTGCATTTTGCTGCATTTTGTGGATTTGTTTGGCATTAATTCCAGTCCACGCAACCTCCACAGGGTCTATTGATACTTTGCGACAACAGCAGCAACAAATGAACCAGCAGCATGAGAATGTGGTTAAGGATCGCGATCACTTAACAAATCTCCAACAAGAGGCCCAAAAAAACCTCACTGGTTTAAAGCAAAATCTGCAAACTACAGATAACTATATTCAAGAGAGCGAATCACGATTACAACTCGCCACCCAACGCCTCCAGCAGTTAGAAACTAATTTAGATGTAGCAGAACGTTCCTATCAGGAGCGCCAAATAGCAACAGTAGCACGATTGCGTTATCTCCAGCGATCGCCTGCATCTATTGGATGGGCAGTTTTGCTCGAAAGTGAAAATATCAGCGACTTTCTCAGCCGCCGTCATCAGTTGAAGTTAGTGTATCAGGCAGACGAGCAAATTTTAGTTAAACTCAACCAACAAGCAAACCTGATCAATAAACAAAAAACTGAAGTAGAACAGCAAAAAAACGAAATTGCCTTGATTTGTGAGCAACTGTTAGCACAAAAAGCCGATTATCAAACTCAGGCGCAATCGCAATCAGAATTGATTCAACGCCTCAATAGCGATCGCCTGGCCTTGGAAGCAGCGCAAAACCAGCTAGAGAGGGAATCCAAAAATCTGGAAATCTTGATTCAACAAAAGGTAGCAGAAGCTAGAGCAGCAGAAGAGGCGCAAGCAAAAACCAACAGCCGGACAAGCATGATCATTCGGGGAACTGGTGTGATGGCATATCCTAGTGATGCTCCTACTAGCAGTCCCTTCGGCTGGCGGATACACCCAATTCTTGGCTATCGTCGCTTTCATGCCGGGTTAGATTTTGCCGCTAGCTATGGTAGTACAATTCGGGCAGCCGATTCAGGAAGAGTGATTTTTGCTGGGTGGTATGGTGGTTATGGCAGAGCTGTAATTATCGACCACGGCAATGGTATGACTACACTGTACGGTCATACCAGCGAGTTGTATGTTTCCGAAGGACAAGCAGTTGAACGCGGACAAGCGATCGGTGCTGTCGGTTCTACAGGTTTCTCAACTGGCCCCCACCTCCACTTTGAAGTTCGTCGGAATGGTACACCAGTAGACCCAGCTAATTATCTTTAACCCAGACGAGTTTCTCTAGGCTGCAAATTTTATCACAGACATGCTATAATATGAAATATTAAGGGCGCGTAGCTCAGTGGATAGAGCAACAGATTCCGGTTCTGTGGGTCGGGGGTTCAAATCCCTCCGCGCTCGTTACTTTTAGAAGATTAACCTTTAAAGATTTTCAATAGAGTTTAGTATCAATAACAACTATTAAACTGTAGTTTTTTAAAAAGTACACTCAATTTCACCACAGATTTTAAACTCTCAGCTTGACCCGCGCTCCTAACTCTGGATTTTGGAGAGTTTGTTACTGCTTTGGAATTTGGGGGTGTGAGTTACTTTGGGGTAAGACCATAGTGCTTTAGCCTGGTTTTGATCAATGGATGATTGAGCAATTCATTTATACTTTAAAAAATACACTAGTTTTACTGGAAAATGGAAATAAGTAGTATTGAGTTTGAAAAGAGTTTGGAAAAAATTACTAATAATTTGGTATATGCATCTATACATTATCGTTTATATACAAATCTTTGTAATGCAAGTGAAGAATATAATATTGAAATTAATCAATCTCCAGTATTTTGGCAATTGACAATTGAAGCTCATGCTACTAGTACAATACTTATGTTATGTCAAGTATATGACCATCATAAAGATAGTTTCAATCTTAAAAAACTTCTTAATACTATTCATTCAAATCCTTCGCTTTTTAAAAAAGAATGCTTTTATGAAAGAATTAAAGATAGACCACTTGCTGACGACCTATCTAAAACTCCAAGAAGACTTAATAATAAAACTTTAAAACAAGATATACAATATGTTAACAAAGAAACAAATCCACTTGTTAGAAAATTAATTGATTTTAGAGACAAACAGGTAGCTCATATAGATAAAAATTATGTTTTAAACGCTGAGAACAATTCTGAAACTTTAGTTTGGAAAGAAGTGGAAGAACTTATTTTAAAAGGACATGAAATTGTTTCTACATATGAAAGTTTATATAGAGCATCATCTTGGTCTTCAAATATAATAGGCGACGAAGATTATAAAAAAGTTTTAAATGCTGTAAGAAAAGCAGACTTAAAGTAAATTTAATTTTACTTATTTTATGGTTCATATGGGTGTTGTCTTAATAATTCATTGTTCTATCTAATATAGGCGACAGTGCGCCTCAAATATTACATTTTAATCACACTAGTAAAAAGGAATATTTCAGTGAAATAACCTAAAAATATAAATAAAACATCTGTTATAGACTTTTTAGATTTTGGATTAATTTTTTCAGGAGGATAGGATAATGACTCAAGCAATTGATAAGGAACAAATGATAATTGATGAATTTAAAAAGTTATCTCCTGAGAAGCAGCAGGAGGTATTAAATTTTATTGAATTTTTGCATTTTAAGGCGCAAAAGCAGCATGTACAGCATAAAGAAGAGAAAGAACCTATTTCCGCCTATGAAGCTGCAAAAGAGTTTGCTGGCTGTGTTGATGGAGGGCCTGGGGATCTAGCTACCAATAAGAAGTATTTAGAAGGCTTCGGTTGGAAATGAGGAAAAAGGTACTTATAGATACAGTCCCCTTAGTCGCATTTATTAATAATCGGGAAAATTCACATGATTGGGCAGTTAATGAATAGAAAAAGATTGAACCGCCTTTCTTTACTTGCGAAGCAGTAATTACTGAGACGTGTTTTATATTGCGAGATTTTTATGGCGGAGAGGATGCAGTTATGTCTTTACTAGATACTAGCTTAATTCAAATCTCTTTTCGTCTCAGTGATGAAATAGGAACGGTTAAAGAGTTGCTGAAGCGGTATCAGAATGTGCCGATGTCGTTAGCTGATGCGTGTTTGGTAAGAATGAGTGAGTTAATTGTGGGGAGTTGTGTCTTGACGCTAGATAGTGATTTTCGGGTTTATCGGAAGAATAAGAATGAAATGATGGATTTGATTATTGCTGATGGGATATAAAAGGGGAAAGGTATGGGTGAGATACAAGTAACTAAAATTACAGCCAATCACTTTTAAAACATCCTTTAAGCTTGACATCTTGCCTGTCTATGCTATGTAACTGAAAAGTTCAAAAGGCGAAAGGCAAATATGGTTTTCCAGTACACTAACGCATTTGTCACCATAGCATCGGTTAATTGCGAGAAGTTAGTGAATTTCTATACTAAGTTGCTGGAGCAAAAGCCAATTCTTTTGATTCCGAATATCTATGCTGAGTTTAATTTGGTTGGTATGCGATTAGGTATTTTTAAACCCAAGAACACAAATGAATTGGAATTTGAAGCGAGCGCCAAAAGTAAGATAAGTTTGTGTTTAGAGGTGAGTAACTTAGAAGATGCGATCGCTCACTTAACAGCTTTGGGCTATCCCCCACCAGGAGACATTTCCATTGCTGACCACGGCAGAGAAATTTATGCTTATGACCCTGATGGCAACCGTCTGATTTTACATCAAGCCATAGTGAATGATAATTGATAAGTGATAATAATTTATTTGGTAATCGACTATGGCTATAACTCAAAACTATAGATTAAACCTGATTCAATGGTATCCAGGTCACATTGCGAAAGCTGAAAAGAAGCTCAAAGAACAGTTGAAGCGGGTAGATGTGGTGTTTGAAGTCCGAGACGCCCGGATTCCCTTAGCGACTCACCATCCCCAAATAGGTGAGTGGGTGGAGGGGAAGACACGGGTGTTGATACTTAACCGAGTAGATATGATTACGCCGCAAATGCGATCGCTGTGGATAGATTGGTTTAAACGTCAGGGAGAAGTCCCTTATTTTACCAACGCTCAACATGGTAAAGGTATAACAGAAGTGGCACGGGCAGCGCAGGCCGTTGGGGTAGAACTCAATCAAAGAAGAAGCGATCGTGGGATGTTACCCCGTCCAGTCCGGGCCGTGGTGATTGGTTTTCCCAATGTCGGTAAATCAGCTTTGATTAACCGTCTGTTAGGAAAGCGAGTAGTGGAAAGTGCTGCCCGTCCTGGAGTGACTCGCCAACTGCGCTGGGTGCGAATTTCCGAACATTTGGAATTGCTAGATGCTCCTGGTGTCATTCCTGTAAGATTGGAAGACCAAGACGCAGCATTGAAATTAGCCATTTGTGATGATATCGGTGAAGCATCTTATGATAATCAGCTAGTAGCAGCAGCCTTAGTGGATTTACTAAACTATTTGGAAGCTGTAGCCACAGACTTGTTACCGAAGAAACCATTACAGTCCCGCTACCAACTCGATTCGATATCCGACACTGGAGATATCTATTTGCACGCCTTGGCGGAGCATCGTTACAAAGGTGATATAGAGCGAGCTGCAAGGCAACTTTTAACAGATTTTCGCAAGGGTTTGTTGGGTGAAATTAGTTTGGAATTACCACCCAATTAAATCAGGGTGACAGAAAATGAACAATTGTTAATTTATCCTTTTTAATTGAGCAGCCCGCACTCTCAAAATCAACATAGTTCCTCCTGTAAATAACATACCTAGTAATAGGGTTTTTAGACTGAGGTTTTTACCACTCTTACTTACTAAAATACCTTCCAATATTAGAGAAGGTATTAATATCCCCCCAGAAATCAATAACTTAGAAAGTATCAATCTTTTTTTTGCTAGAAGAGTTAATATCGTTAAGCAAAAGCCTAGAGGAATAAAAGTTAGTGCATAGTAAAAAATTATCTGATTTTTAGGCATTAACTCCAATAAATTCAAAGAGTAAAAATTCTGTAGATTGTCTACATATACTTGGATAGTTGCTCTAGAATAAGTGATGATTATCTGATGAGTATTAGTGTCTGTAAAAATATGAGGTATTTTTAGTGTTAAGTCTGCTCCATTTTCTCCAGTCATCGGCGTTCTTAATCGAAAATCTAAGTTATTCCCCTGCTGTCCTAGCGTCAAATTGCGACGTAGGGAATTGCCAGAAATTGAAATAATGCGGGCAGGGCCAAACTGCTGTGAGTTGGCAGTAGCAAGGGTAGTGCTGAGTGTAAATTCAGATGTTTTACTGATTCTTTTGCTGAGAGTTGTGACAGGAGTAGCTGTTTTTAGCCAGTGACTAGAACTCAAAAAAACACCTTTACCTTCCTGCGTATCTGAGGGCTGTCCTTGCCACAATAGTTCTGGCAATTGTCCAGTCTGTTCTTTATAGCAACATTTTCCCTTGAATTGATAATTAGCTATTAGAGAATTACCAAGATTATTAAAGTAACTTGAATCAGCTAATCCTTGTGCTACCTCATTTGTTGAAATGGCTCGATCAGCAATATAAACTTTAGACATATATCCTTGCCAAGGTCTATCCCTCGTTTCTTCGTTGCCAATTAGCAGTGGATAATTGGCATCCCAATTACTCAAATTTATCGTACTCTGCCAAAGTAGCGAAATCATAAATGTTAAAAATATATATCCAATAAAAAATACTCCTATCTGTTTAACTGAGCGGCTAGCTCTGCTGTTTTCTATAGATGCAACAGTATTATTAAAGCTTTGACTATTCCATAGATAAAAGCAAATCAAACCAATAAATCCACCAATAGTATTGTTCAGAATGTCTGAAGGAGTAGGCATTCTTGAGGGGAGGAATACTTGCAAAACTTCAACTGTTAAGGATAAGCTAGCACTCACCAGGGTAACTATGAAAATTTGCACTCTTGGTTTTATCCTTAGTTTTTGCGAGAGTCTAGTGAAGCCAAAACCTAAAGGCATAAACAGCAAAAAATTATTTATCTGGTCTTGAAAATCACTAGCATTGTTAAAACTGGCAAAAATTTCTGGCAGGGAAAAACTATCTGGGATAGAAAAATTAAATGGATAAAGCGTAGCTAATAGCACTAATAAAATGCTAGCAATGACAATCAGCAAATTAAATGCTTTAGGAAAAATCCAACGTTGATTCATCAGCTTCTATGTGATTATTATGACTAGTAATGGATAGCACCAAAGAGAGTTAGTTCCAATAAATCAATAATTGTTGAGAGTAAGCACCTCAACTTTTTTATTAGTTGTTCGTGCTAAGTATGAATTACTAATTACTACTAATAGATGCTTAAACCTACTTTTGAAGTGCACGGGATATCAACGCTGCTTTTATATTATTTACCAGGAGATAATTATGAGCACTAAATTATGAAGAATTCATCAAGCTATTATGAAAACTACATATAGCTGGGTTTGGACTTAAGTTGACACTAATGACAGCTGCGCTATCGCCCTACAGCCCTTCTCAAGACAGGAGACGCTGTTCGCGTTCGGGCATCCTACGACGGGTGTCTCCCCTGAGGAGAAGACCATTACAGGTGACGTTCTTAACCCTCTTTTGTCACTTTGGGAGAATCCAATCGCTGAAAGCTTTTCGGAGCTTTAATTTTCAGGTTTTGGCTACAAACTTTAGTTACTGTTAGATAATATTGGCTCAAAGCTTTACCAACTCAAAGTTTCAGAATCTTACTTCGATTATTGTTTTCCGAGAGTGACAAAAGAGGGTTAACTTTAAGTGCTAGGGCGTGTCATCAATTAAGCCAGATAACGGTAGCAGCAAGATAAATTGCGCCGAGAAAGTTTATGGCTCGCTTATCATAACGTGTGGCGTAGGCGTAGCCCGCCGTAGGCATCGCTCGATATTGTTTGAGTCGGGCAAAAAAATTCTCAATAAGATGTCGTGCTTTGTATAAATCTTTGTCATATTCACGTTGGAGAATGCGATTGCGTTTGGGCGGAATTACCACCGTTTTGCTATGCTGTTCAAGTCGTTCAATTACGCACTCATCAGCATCGTATCCTTTGTCTGCAATCAGTGTATCGGCTGCAAGGTCTTCGAGTAACACCTCGGCTCCATCAAGATCACATGCTTGTCCTTGAGTCAAATGAAAGCCAGTTGGATTACCCAAGGCATCGACCAGGGCGTGAATTTTCGTACTTAGTCCACCTTTAGTGCGACCGATGGCTTCGCTCTTAGCATCCCCCCTTTTGCTCCGGCACTGTGTTGGTGGGCACGTACAATGGTCGAGTCAATCATTGCATATTCATTGTCTGCATCCGAGGCTAGCGCCTCAAATACATCAAGCCACACCCCACGCCTTGCCCATCGGCTAAAACGGGTATGAACTACTCGAAAATCTCCAAATCCTTCGGGTAAGTCCCGCCACGGAATACCTGCTCGGTAGCGGTAAAGTACAGCTTCCACGAACAATCTATTATCTTTGGCTGTTACTCAAGAGCGTCTGTTTCCGTCCTGGTACTAAGTCTTTGATGCGCTCCCACTGGTCATTCCGCAAGGCATAGCGACGTGTCACGATCACATTCCTCCCTGTTGACTCAATTCTCTTTCGGCTATTAATTTTAAAATAGATTGATACCTATTTGATGACACACCCTAAGCTGGGTGGACAATCTACAAGAATGAAGTCGTAGTCATCTAGAACAGATTCAACGGCTTCCTTGAGGCGCAACTCACGCATGGCAGCACTGACTAACTGCATTTCGGCTCTGCTTAGGACTCGGTTAGCTGGAACCAAGTCCATGCCGTGAATGCCGTCATGAATCGGTAAGGGCTGCTCATCGATAATGGCATCAGCAATGGTTTTTTGTAACTGAGATGGCACTAACCCCATGAATTTGGTCAAGGACGCTTGGGGGTCTATGTCGATGAGGAGAACGCGGTGTTCTCGTTTGGCTAGGTGGTATCCCAGGTTTTGGGTCAGTGTCGATTTGGCGACACCACCCGCCTGATTAAACAGGGCAATAATGCGGCAAAGATGGTCATAAGTTGACACTGGCTCTTGTTCCTAGAAAAATACGTTTAAGTTTGGTCAACTGGCTCGGTTTTAGTTTCCAGTTTACGTGTATCAGATGAAAAAAGTTTATTAATACGATAGAAATTCCAGTAGATTTTATATAACTTCACTGTATGTAGATTTAACAGTTTTATTATGGGGGAAGATCGCTGTTAGGTGTCTGTGGAGTGGTCAAAAGTAGCTGGTAGGGGCGCATCATGGAGAAAAACTATACATTCAAATTCAATTCTGACACTGCCTTTGAAGCCCTGAAAGCTGGGAAATACGACCCGCTCAACTTCTACGAGGCGCGTTTAAACCTGTTCAACCTCTCCGTAATGGCAGACTATGACCAGCTAATTTGCCTGCCAACCCTCACTGCTATTGACAAATACTGGTATCAGATTGAAACAGCCCGAAAAGTACTTAGACAACTGGGTGGACGTGCATTGCTTGCGGATGAAGTCGGATTGGGCAAAACCATTGAAGCGGGACTAATCATAGCCGAATACTTAGCTAGGGGTATGGTACAGTCCATGCTGGTGTTAACTCCCGCATCCCTAGTTTCGCAGTGGCAATCAGAGTTAAGTGACAAATTTAATATTGCTACTATCACCACAGATAACCGTGATCCGCAACAACCGATAGACGAATTTTGGACGAATAATCCCCGAATTATTGCTTCATTAAACACGGCTAAATCTGCTAAACATTATCCCCATGTCACCAGTCGCACTTGGGACTTGGTAGTTGTTGATGAAGCCCACCACCTGAAAAATCGCACTACCCTCAACTGGAAACTGGTCAACGCCCTCAATAAGCGCTTTATCCTCATGCTCACTGCTACGCCAGTGCAGAACTCCCTTGTTGAACTGTTTAATCTGCTCACCCTCCTCAAACCAGGATTACTACAAACAGAAGCCGCTTTTAAAAAAGAATACGTAGATTCCAGAAATGGGCGAGTTCCTAAAAATCCCGAAAAGTTACGCTCTCTCATGCGGGAAGTCATGGTACGAAATACCCGCGCCCTAGTAGATGTCAAACTGCCCAAACGCTTCGCCACCACAATTACCGTTACTTCCCAAGCAGGTGAGGAGAAACTTTACCAGGACTTGAGCGAGTATTTACGTTCTTCAGAGGACAAACTAGACAGACTCTCCCGTACCAATTTGCTAATGCGTGCTGGTTCATCCCCTGGTGCTTTGGCCGACTCCCTCAAGCAACTGACTCTTCGCTTACCCGATGAAGAACTGAAGTCTTTAGCAAGACGAGCAGCCCAGGTGAAGCACGTCGAGAAAGCAAAAGTATTGGTAGAGATGCTCTCAAAATCTTCCCAGAAAACCTTGGTCTTCACAACCCATAAAGCAACTAGCACCTATTTGGCTAAAACTCTGCTTGCAGCAAATATCCCCTTTGCAGAATTTCAGGGTGGGATGTCCCTTAAACAGAAAGATGAGGCTATAGCCGCATTTCGGGATAATGTTTCTGTACTCTTAGCATCGGAAACAGGGGGAGAGGGACGTAACATTCAGTTTGCGAACGCGATCGTTAATTATGACCTCCCCTGGAACCCAATGAAAATAGAACAGCGCATTGGTCGTATCCACCGCATTGGACAAACCCAGGATGTTTTTATTTTTAACTTTTGTCTCAAGGGCAGTATCGAAGAGTATATTCTGCGGATCTTGCATGACAAAATTAATATGTTTGAACTAGTGGTCGGAGAGATTGAAACAATTTTAGGGAACGTGGATGATGAATTTGACTTTAGTGAAATTGTTATGGATATCTGGCTCAAGCATCAAGTCAAGCCCGAATTAGATACAGCCTTCGAGCAATTGGCAGATAATTTGTTGAAAGCCAAAAACCAGTATCAGCAAATTCAAGAATTGGATGAACAGATTTTTGGCGAAGATTTTGAAGCTTGAGAAATTGATTTGACTGAATATGTTATCAGACCCAATTATTGCTACCTTAGAAAAAATTGTTTCTCTGCATGATGGAATAGCAGAACCTGCTGGAGAACACATTTTGAATGTGTTGTTGACTGAAAATATAGCATCGCTGCTTTCGCTCCCAGAAGAAGTTACTTTTACTACTATTGCTGATGTACCCCAAAGTATTTTTGTTACTTATCATTCAGAAGTCTTAAATAAGCTATCTGAACTATTAGCTGTTAAAGGACTTATTAGTGCGTTGGGTGTTAAAATCGATGGACATCTGAAAAACACAGGCTTTGAGAAAATTTTATTGGAGAGACTCGCACCTCAAAATGGCTTAATTCGTTTTTTAGATGCTAAACCAGAAATTACTCGTTACATCTTGTGTAATGTGGCTTACACAGCTCAGGCTTCCGAAAAAAGGATTGGTTTAGTTTCGTTCATTATCAATGAAATAACAGGAGTAACACCAGTAGAAATTGGTGATGCTTTGTTTTGGGAGTCTGACCTAATGACTATGGAGCATCAAGAGACACCATTGGCGATCCCAATTGAAGATTTGTTGAGGTTAATCGAACATCAAAGTGCAATATTGATTGGAAAATCTCTAGATAATTGGCAGGCTAAATTAACAAGAGCAAGAGCTAGGGATGAAGAAAGACTCAAGGATTATTACAACACGATTAGCGACTCGATTCGCAACAAGATTGAGTTAAAAAAATTGATTGGTGATGAACTAGATTTGGAATTAGCACGAATTGAAGCCACTAATAGAGAGTTAGAGAGAAAATTGTTAGATATCCAAGAGCGTTATGCAATGAGTGTAGAAGCTTGGTTGCACAGTGCAATGATTATCCATCTCCCTACGGTACATATTCAGTGTGAGTTGCAAAGGAAGAAAGCGAAACGGACTGTAACAGCAGTTTGGAATCCGTTCACTAAAATTCTTGAGCCGCTTCGTTGTGAATTATCAGGAGAACCTGTTTACAATTTCTATTTAGATGACAAGTCAGCCAAAATTATCTCACCGACAGTTTGGAGAAAGTAATTGGTGAGATTGACGCTACTAAAACAAAGACTGTATATTTTCAGATAGATGCCATGACAACCAATTTACCTATGAAATTGTCACACTTGCCCAACAGTTTACCATTAGATGGTGCTGTCCGCATCGAGCTAGTAGAAGGAGTGCCGATATTTCGAGCTTCCAGCTTAGTACAGGGGGTAAAAATAGCGAAGACACATTTTACGGCCACGCGAACATTGAAAACCCTGCTGTGAAAGAGTTACAGAAATAAAATCGCTCTTGTCACCAAAAAACGGAGAAAAAGCTTATTTTGGCTGTACCAGTAAAAGTCTAAGTTATTTGGCACAGGGTTTTGTCACGTAGCCAGAAGGGTTTCAGCTTCTAAAAATTAGAGGGGTTCAAATGGTACGAATAAAAGTAGCGAATCTGGCCTGTCAAATTCTAATTTTTAGATGAAAGTCATTTTTTTTCTGAAACATAGTCTGAGTATGATTTTCAGACGACGCATGGCGGCAAAATGCACCTTGGCTACTTTTAGCCCAACCTTCAGTAGATCCTGAGTCTCCCCAAGCTACAATTCAAACGATTACCCGTCGCATCACTCAGTCAAAAGTTTGAGAAAATCCCCCAAAGTGGAAACAAGTGCAGACACTCTTGAAAAGGCTGGAAGCCTTAGTTACAGATGAAAAAGATTTTGACCAAACAAGTTCTCAGTCACAATGATTATTGAGAAGCTCATTTTTGGGGATCTCGATAAGGCATCTTCACAGAGTTTATGAGGTATGAGAGCTAATACAAATTATTGAATTCTGTACTGAAAAGTTGACGGGATGAAAGCTAGTAAGGTATCCAGTGAAGTGTCAAACACTGATAGTTGTATCAAAATTCTATTTTTATCAGCCGAGCCTACTGAAGCATCAAGGTTACGGTTAGGTGAAGAGTTACGAAATATCCGTAAGAGATTGCAATTAGCTCAATTCCGAGAGAAATTCTTGCTAGAGTCACGTGAAGCTGTGCGTCCAAGTGATATCAGCCAAGCGCTCTTGGATATCAATCCTCAGATTGTGCATTTTGCTGGACATGGTAAAAGTACGGGTGAACTTTGTTTTGAAGATATATTAGGAAAAGTACATCCGATACAACCTGATGCTTTAACAGCACTTTTTAAGTTGTTGGCTGAACAAGTTAATTGTGTAGTTTTAAATTGCTGCTATTCAGAAATTCAAGCTAAAGCTATTGTTAAACATATTCCATATGTTGTTGGTATGAATAAAGCAATTGGAGATACAGCTGCCATTGCATTTGCCGTTGGTTTCTATAAAGCAGTAGGAGCGAAGCGTACTATTGACGAAGCTTTCAAATTTGGTCGAGTAGAACTCCAATTACTGGGAATTTCTGAACATCTTACTCCTGTTTTGCTAAAAAAAAGGAACAAGAAAAGAGCAGTTAAGAAATTTTCTGGAATAGGTAATTTTAAACAGACAGAACAAGACGGTTATAGCATTACGGAGATAACAAATTCCCCAATGACTGTAAATCAAGAACAAAAGTCAACTAAAGAAGAAAGATTAATCTATGCTATGGCTGGCAGTGTTGCTAAAGTTGACATACCAAAATTAAAAGCTATTGTAGCCCTTCTACAGGAAATTACTAAAGATACTTCTATAAAAATAGTTGATATTGAGCAAGGAAGCCTTAAAATAATCCTAGAAGGTTTGCCAAAAAGTATTGAAGAAATTGAAGTTTTATTCAAATTAGGACATTTGGCTGAAGTATTAGGAATTGCAGTCGAAGACGTTCAAATTTTACCTGCTACGACTTTAAAAAATGGCCAAGATATAGAAAATGTTGAGAGACAACGATTAGCATTTATCATTGCTAGCACTGTTTCTGAAATAGATATACAAAGATTAAAAAATGTCTTGAGTGCAACTGCATATAGTAGTGAAGAAAAAATAACTTCTTACACTTATGTTACTCAAGTTTTGGTTCCTAAACTTTGGCCAGGTGCGTGTGTAGTTATGGATAACTTCAGTTCCCATAAGGTTATAGGTATTAAAGAAGCAATTGAATCTGTTGGGGCAAAATTAGTTTACTTGTCTCCTTACTCTCCTGATTTTTCACCAATTGAAAACTGTTGGTCGAAAGTGAAAGAGTTTTTGCGTTCCCAAGCTGCTAGAACATATCAAGAGTTAGATGAGGCTATTACAAATGCCCTCAATGCAGTCACAAAAAAAGACATTATTGGATGGTTCACCCACTGTTGTTACTATATTGCACTCAACTGAGAACTGCTATAAATCATTAATTAACATTGAGAGCCTGTGTAATCTCCGATTAAATCGTGATTTTTCCAACATTCTCACGATCAAATTATGGTCTTTCATGTAAGCACAAGCTTTACTCTGATTACCACTAAAGAAGATTGCCGCAATCAGTGCCGTTGTAATAATTTCTGCATCACTCATTTCACATCGAATATCATCTTCATGCCCGTAGGCGTAGCCCGCCGCAGGCATCGCCGTCAATAAGTCATCAGTGATAGCATAGATGGCAATAATTTCATTAAGCATATTCCCCTCCCATTTGTATTCCTGGAGGGGATTTTATTTCTTTTTGACACCAAGGTGCGAGCCTAAATCAGTAACTAGTACAGCACGGCGGAAATAAACCAAGTATTAGATAGCTAAAACTTTACCCTTATATGTCCACTTAAAAGGTTTAGCCATTGTCTGATTAAAATAGTGCGCCAAGTCGTTCAGAATCTTGTAATTTTTGAACCACTGATAATTCGGTTTCCTGTGTCTCTAACCATCTGTTTCGCCATCAACCAGCCATATCTAGACTAATATCTAATATTCGGGCAATTTCGCCGTTATTTTTCCCTAATGATGCCAGGATAATAATTTTGGCTCGGATGACGATTTGCTGTGCTGTCTTGTGTCGGTTTATCAACTCTTGCAGTTCATTCCCCTCACTATCACTCAAACTTAATTCTTTTGGTGCTAATCTTGCCATACCCTGGATTCTTTGTTACCGAAAAAAGCTTTTAATCTACTGGCTTAATTATCCCATATAATACTCGGTTTATTTCCGCCGCACACTACTAGCCCATTTGCTCCAGGAAACCCCTCTTTGAAGTTCACAGCGGTAGCTTTTGCCGCTCTGACAACTCTGGACAGTGCTGAACTCACTGCGCTGGCTCACAAAATTTAAAATTTAGTGGTTCCCCTTCACAATGGGATTCAAACCCCCTCTGAACTGAATCTCTAGGAAAATTGTCTCCTTAAATGTAATATCTGTCACATACAGTTGTCGGAATGCAGTTAACAGTGTCATAAACAAAAGGTGAAGGTTAATCTGTAGGGTATAACTTATCTCACAGATGCTTGCACCTTTAGCTTCGATGAATCTATCACACTCATGACTGAACTCACGCTACGCCTACAAGAGGGAGATACCGACACAACGATCGCAGTTGAGCAAGATGTATTTACAATTGGCCGTTTGCCGGAATGTAACTTGTACTTACCTTTTGCTGGAGTATCCCGCAACCATGCTCGCCTTGTGAAAACGGCTGACGGTGTGTGGACTATTGAAGATCTGGGTAGCAAAAACGGGACGCAAGTCAATAAATATCTTGTTAGCTATCCCCAAGAGTTACATCACGGCGATATCCTTTGGCTGGGCAATGTTAGCCTGGTAGTGTTGCTCACAAGCGCTGTTTCACAATCGACACCTGAGTATCCCGCAACTTTGGACACTAATGAGCAAAGAACAATCCTTCACAATGTCGAACAATTGCAACAGCAATGGATTGCACCTGATAGCAAAGATGGCAACATCAATAATAAGGACAAAACCATTGCCCGTCTCAAAGACTTAGTAGATATAGCTAAAAATCTCTGTGCGGCGGCATCTATAGAAGAGATTTTTTCCCAAGTGCAACAAGTGGTTTTTCGTTACCTTGATAGTATTGATCGCTTGGGATTATTAATTGATGTCAATGGTTCCGGCCAGTTAGAATTAGTGAATGCTGCCACTAGAAATATTTCTCAAAAGAAACAACTTCCCTCTGATGGTAGTTGGATTAGTCGTAGTATCTGTCAAAAGGTATTTGACGAAAAAGTTGTTATTCAAACTGCTGATACCCATCAGGATGAACGCTTTGCTAGTGAACAAAGTATTTTAGTCAAAGGCATTCGTAGCGCGATGGCGGTGCCTTTATGGGATGAAAATAAAGTTGTGGGCGTACTGTATGCCGATGCCAATCTTTCTTCTTACCATTGGGCAAACGAAGGCGAAGAAGAACTCAGCTTTTTTTCAGCTTTAGCAAACCTTGTGGCTTCTAGCGTGCAGCGTTGGCTATTAGTAGAGAAACTCAAAACTGAAGAGATGATTCGTCACCGACTAGAACGCTACCATTCTCCAGCAGTCGTACAGCAGTTGATATCTATAGGCGGATTACCAAGTGGTCGTTTAGCTCCCACCGAGAGCGAAATCAGTATTTTGTTTGCAGATTTGGTTGGCTTTACGGCAATTTCTGAACAGTTAACACCAACTGCGATCGCTCAACTCTTAAATAATTTATTTGAAGAAATGCTAAAAGAAGTGTTTACTTGGGGCGGCACTTTAGATAAGTATATTGGCGATTGTATTATGGCATTTTTTGGCGCTCCAGAACCGCAACTAGATCACGCCGATCGCGCTGTTAGTGCTGCCAAGGGAATGCTCACTCGTCTCAAACATCTTAATGCCAATGGTTTTTGGCACGAACCTCTTCAATTACGTATTGCGATTAATAGCGGTAAGGCTGTTGTGGGAGATGTCGGTAGTTCCCAAAGGGTTGATTATACAGCATTAGGCGGGACGATTAATCTTGCTGCTCGTATGGAAGTAGTTTGTCCCCCTAGTGAATGCGTGATTAGTGAAGCCACCCACAAAATGCTTTCACGACCCTCAGATTTCCAAGAAATGGGAGATTATCGTTTCAAAGGTATTGAGCGATTAGTAAAGGTTTATCAGACAAATTTGCAGCAAGTGCCAACAATTATTAGTCCAATCATTAATTTTTAGGGATGGTGCATTGAAAAACAACTAACTAATGACTAATGACAATTGTAAATTTTAACAATATAAATACACAGTAAAATTGTATATTTTATTTAAAAACTAATTGCGAAATTGTAATATTAAGCAACTAATTCTGGGTTAAAAGACTAAAATTTGGGTGTAGCTTCCAAAATTGATCTGTGTAACACTAGGAAGCCTACCTGAAGCTATTTATTTAACGGGAGGTCAGGTAATGGCGATCGCCACCATTAATCCCGCCACTGGGGAGACTTTTCAAATATTTGAGCCGCTCAACGATGTAGAAATCAACGCTAAACTCGATTTGGCTAATCAGGCTTTTGAACACTATCGCCAGACTAGTTTCTCTCAACGATCGCACTGGCTGCAAAAGGCTGCTGATATTTTAGAGCAAGACAAAGCAGAATTTGCTGAGTTGATGACTCTAGAAATGGGTAAGCCATTTAAAGCTGCGATCGCGGAAGTCGAAAAATGCGCCGTCGTCTGTCGCTACTATGCTGAACACGCCCCTGATTTTCTAGCTGATGTCAGTATAAAAACTGATGCCAACCAGAGTTTTGTACGTTATCAACCAATGGGTGCGATTCTCGCGGTGATGCCGTGGAATTTTCCTTTTTGGCAAGTTTTTCGCTTTGCCGCACCAGCTCTAATGGCAGGAAATGTCGGCTTACTCAAACACGCTTCCAACGTGCCGCAGTGCGCCTTGGCAATAGAAGATATTATCCGACGGGCAGGTTTTCCTGAAGGTGCTTTTCAAACTCTATTAATAGGTGCTGCCAAAGTCGCCGATTTAATGGCTGATGACCGCGTAAAAGCTGCCACCTTGACAGGAAGCGAACCAGCAGGCGCATCCCTCGCCGCCGCCGCCGGCAAACAAATTAAAAAAACTGTTTTGGAATTGGGAGGAAGTGATCCATTTATTGTGTTAGAAAGTGCTGACTTAGAGACAGCAGTTGTCACAGCTACTACAGCACGGATGTTGAATAACGGGCAATCATGTATTGCAGCGAAACGTTTTATTGTCGCAGAAGCGATCGCAGATAAATTTGAAAAATTGCTTTTAGAAAAATTCGAGGCGCTGAAAGTAGGCGATCCCATGCAACCAGATACCGATTTAGGCCCACTGGCAACTCCTGATATTCTCCAGGATTTAGATCAACAAGTGCAAAATGCGATCAGCAGCGGTGGTAAAGTCCTCACCGGTGGACATCCTTTATCAGATCGTCCAGGGAACTTTTATCCGCCAACGATTATCATAGATATCCCCACTGACACACCAATAGCAAAAGAAGAATTCTTTGGCCCAGTAGCTTTGCTATTCCGGGTTCTAGATATTGATGCTGCCATTAAACTCGCTAATGACACACCCTTTGGCTTAGGTGCAAGTGCTTGGACAACCAACGACCAAGAATGCGATCGCTTGGTTAAGGAAATCGAAGCAGGTGCCGTGTTTATCAACGGTATGGTCAAATCTGATCCCCGATTGCCCTTTGGCGGCATTAAGCGTTCTGGATATGGCAGAGAATTGAGTATCCAAGGTATACATGAGTTTGTCAATGTTAAAACCGTGTGGGTGAAGTGATTAGGGACTAGGGACTGGGGATTGGGTATTGGGTATTGGGATTAACAGGTATTAGGTTTTAGGCATCAGAAATATTTTCTCAAAAGTCAATTCCTAATCCCCAATCCCTAGTCCCCAATCCCTAATTCCCAATCCCTAGTCCCCAGTCTTATTCGTTGCTAGTTAGGAAATAAGATGAATACAGCAGAATTATTGGTGCAGTGCCTAGAAAATGAAGGAGTGCAATATATTTTTGGACTCCCTGGCGAAGAAAACCTGCACGTTTTGGAAGCGCTAAAACATTCTTCCATTAAATTTATTACAACTCGTCATGAACAGGGTGCAGCATTCATGGCCGATGTCTACGGACGCTTAACAGGAAAAGCTGGAGTGTGTCTTTCTACTCTTGGGCCTGGGGCAACCAACTTGATGACTGGGGTAGCAGATGCTAACCTCGATGGTGCGCCCTTAGTGGCGATTACTGGTCAAGTGGGAACAGATAGAATGCATATTGAATCCCATCAATATTTAGATTTGGTGGCAATGTTTGCACCTGTTACCAAGTGGAATAAGCAGATTGTGCGACCAAGTATTACACCAGAAGTAGTGCGGAAAGCATTTAAGCGATCGCAATCTGAAAAACCTGGCGCAGTTCACATTGATTTACCAGAAAATATTGCTGCCATGCCCGTTGAAGGTAACCCTTTGCGTAAGGATAATAGCGAAAAAACTTATGCATCTTTTGCTAGCATTCGGGCAGCCGCCGCCGCAATTTGCCAAGCAGTTAACCCATTAATTTTAGTCGGAAATGGGGCAATTCGCGCTCATGCCAGTGATGCAGTCACGCAATTTGCTACCTTACTGAATATACCTGTTGCTAATACCTTCATGGGTAAAGGCGTGATTCCCTACACACATCAACTAGCTTTGTGGTCAGTGGGATTACAGCAAAGAGATTTTATTACCTGTGCCTTTGATAACACAGATTTAGTAATTGCGATCGGCTATGATTTAATTGAGTTTTCCCCCAAGAAATGGAATCGCAATGGTGAAATTCCGATTGTGCATATTGGGGTAAGTCCGGCGGAGATTGATAGTAGTTATATACCCAACGCTGAAGTAGTGGGAGATATTTCCGATTCCCTGTATGAAATTTTAAAATTAGCAGATAGACAAGGTAAACCCGATCCTCTTGCTATTAGCTTAAGGTCAGAGATTCGGGCTGATTACGAACAGTATGCCCATGATGACGGATTTCCGATTAAGCCGCAAAAGTTAATTTATGACTTACGCCAAGTGATGGGCCCAGATGATATCGTCATTTCTGATGTTGGCGCACATAAGATGTGGATGGCTCGTCATTATCATTGCCATAGTCCCAATACTTGCATAATTTCCAACGGCTTCGCAGCTATGGGTATTGCCATTCCTGGCGCTTTAGCAGCAAAACTGATTCATCCCAAGCGCAAAGTTGTTGCTGTAACAGGCGATGGCGGTTTTATGATGAATTCTCAGGAATTAGAAACAGCCTTGCGTGTCGGTACGCCCTTTGTCACCATAATTTTTAATGATGGTGGCTATGGGTTAATTGAGTGGAAGCAGGAAAATCAATTTGGCAAAGGAAACTCATCTTTTGTGCATTTTAGCAATCCTGATTTTGTCAAATTAGCCGAAAGTATGGGTTTAAAAGGCTACCGAGTTGAATCAGCTTTAGATTTGATTCCCACACTCAAAGAAGCTCTCGCTCAAGATGTACCCGCCGTGATAGATTGTCCCGTGGACTATCGGGAAAATCACCGCTTCAGTCAAAAAGCCGGCGAGTTGAGTTGTGCGCTGTAAAAATTAGAGACGCGATTAATCGCGTCTGTACAAGAGTTAGGAGTTATTTATTCCTAACTCCTTATTAATTCAGGACTTACGCACTCAAAACCTGAAACCTCGATCCCCCCTAACCCCCTTTAAAAAGGGAGGGATCTCAAAAGCCCACTTTTTAAGGGGTTGGGGGATTTCTTATGCGTAAGTCCTATAATTTCTACTCCTTTAGTGTTTTGGTAGGTGCGTTACGCCAAAAGCTAACGCAGCGCTTTACTTCACTTTATTTATAGATATATTTCTCCTTTTTCTTTGCGTCCTCTGCGTCCTTTGCGGTTCGTAAAAAAAATCACGAAGCTCAAAGGTTCATTCACGAGTATCAAAGACTCATTCACTAAGCTTAGAGGTTCATCGACAAAGCTTAGAGGTTCATCAACGAAGCTTAGAGGTTCATCGACAAAGCTTAGAGGTTCATCGACAAAGCTTAGAGGTTCATCGACGAAGCTTAGAAGTTCATCAACGAAGCTTAGAGGTTCATTCACAATGAGTTATAATCAATAACTTCTAACTCATTACTGATTTTTACTCCTAATTAATTGTCTTTTGGTCTAAATTTGTGCTTTCTTGCTTTTGAGCAATATCTTCTACTGCTTTGCATTGCCTTTTGTCAATATCTGACTTAATAATGAGTCCCTTAGTATTGAGCGATATTTCAACTTGGTATTGACCATTCACCATATTAATCGCAGCGTAAGTTACTGTACCAAACATCATCACTCCGCAAAGTGATAAGATAATTTGCAGAATTCCCAATTCTCGTTTCATTTTTAAAGCCCTTAATTCCTTACATTTCCATTACAACTTGGTGCTGGTTGAGAACGGAGTTGAGAAATAGTCACCCATTAGACGAGTTGTAATTGATTATCGGTTAAGTTCAAGATGACTATAATTTCATAGGGTGCAAGACGTTATCGCTCAACAGCAAGGCTATTTAGCTAGTATAAAAATCTGATATACTCACAGCAGTTTCTCGATGAGGAATGATGGCGCGATCGCTCCGAGTAGCCCCAGAGTATATTGAAAAAGTCAAGTCAGCACCTCAGCGTAACGGCTATCCCAGCCAACAGTCCTTAGCTACTGACACAGGATTTTCTCTCTCCACAGTCAAAAGCTTTCTCACTGGCAAACCTGTTGACTATCTAAATTTTGTAGAACTTAGCAAAAAACTGGGGTTCGAGTGGCAAGACATTGCATACAAAGAACCAGAAACTCAACCGCCTAAACCTCAGCCAATTAACGGGGAAGCATCACCCTTCATCACTGGCGCACCCATCACCCAGCCGCGTTACTTTTTTGGACGCGAAAAAGAATTAAAACGCCTCTTCAACTTACTCAAACGCCATCCCCTACAAAACGCCGCCATTATCGGTAAAAAGCGCAGTGGTAAAACATCCCTGCTGCACTACCTAAAAAATATCACCACCACCCTAGCAGAACAGTTGCGTCCTGAGCAAAAATCTGACTGGCTACCGCATCCAGAAAATTACTGTTGGATTTTTGTAGACTTGCAAAATGCACGAATGCAAAGTCGAGATGGGCTGCTAAAGTACATCCTAGAATCACTGAAGATGCAAATGCCGACACCTTGCGATTTAGATCGTTTCATGGAGATAGTCAGCGATAATTTGCATTCTCCCACAGTCATTTTATTAGATGAGATTGGCGTTGGCTTGCAACGCTGTTCAGAATTAGATGATGGCTTTTGGGAAAGTTTGCGGTCTTTGGCGACTAACCACACAGGCGGAAATCTAGCATTTGTCTTGGCTACCCCCGAATCACCAATAGAACTAGCGCGAAACACAGGACACAGTTCACCTTTTTTCAATATTTTTGGCTATACCGCATATCTGGGAGCATTAACTGAGACAGAAGCGCAAGAATTGATTGCAAGTTCGCCGATTGCTTTCACTGATGAAGATGTAGAGTGGATTTTGACAATAAGTTGCTGCTGGCCACTGTTGTTGCAAATTCTGTGTAGAGAAAGATTATTTAACTTAGAAGAAGGGGAGAATGATGATAATTGGCGTGAGGAAGGATTACGACAAATGAAATCATTTACTCATTTATTAGATTCAGAAGTTGCAGAGTAACTATGAAAGCACATCGAATTGAAACAACATTAACCGAAGACGGAACTTTAATAATCAAGGACTTACCATTTCAGGCTGGGGAAGCTGTTGAAATTATCATTCTAGAAACTCAGACTCGTCCCCAAGAAGCGAATTTGTATCCTTTGCGTGGCAAACAGCCTTACCGTTATGATGATCCTTTTGAACCTGCTGTGCTTCTCGAAGATTGGGAAGTCTTGCAATAATAAATCTAATTTGTCATTGCGAATGGAGCGAAGCGGAATGTTCGCCCTTGGCGTTCCCGAAGGGTAGCAATCTCAGCCATTGTGATTGCTTCTCTACGAGACGCTCCGCGTAGCTTGCTTCTCCGAAGGAGTACGCTCCGCTCGCAATGACCGTAAATATTTTTGTCCGTCTACTTACTTATAATTTTGCAATGACAAATATCACAAAAATTTGTTATGAGTGAGTTTCTATCAAAAATAAAGATTAGAAATGAGCAAGCAATATTATTTGTATATTATGACGAATAAATATAATACTGTGCTTTATACAGGAGTAACAAACGATTTACAAAGGAGAGTTGATGAACATAAAGAGAAAACAATAGAAGGATTTACCAAGAAATACAACATTACTAAATTAGTTTATTATGAAGTCTTTGGAAATGCATATACAGCAATTAGTAGAGAAAAACAGATTAAGGCAGGTTCCAGACAAAAGAAAATTGATTTAGTCAATAGCATCAATCAAGAATGGAAAGATTTATATAATGAGTTGTAAATCTTGCTGGTATCATTGCGATCGCACCAAAGCAAAGCTCAGTAATCCTAGCCCTTGCGATTGCTACCCTGCGGGAACGCCAAGGGCGAACATTCCGCTAGCGCTGCATTCGCAATGACAGATTATGTCATTGCGAG
>NZ_JBALGC010000109.1:0-31004 GCF_036916575.1 Nostoc sp. | reverse complement strand
TATTGATGGTATTACGACTGATATTGAAGAATTCACTGGCTTCGCAGCGCTTCATTCCATTGAGTTCAATCGCCTCTATCACTTTTTGTCGCAGGGCATAACTATAAGGGTTTGCCATAATAATACCCAAATCAATCACTTCTTTCTCTATTCTACGTCCTAATTAAGATGGCGAGTGCTATATTACAACAGTCACACTCGAAGAACAATTGAAAGGTAGACTAGCTTCTATTAGCAAGTGTGCTACTAAACCAGAACTGCTAGTAGTTGCTTATCGAAATCTGTGAATAACCCAGATTTACTTTTGTAGTATGAATTTGCTAGATTTCGATGATGCAGCATACAGTTACTACCAGAGTTTGCGCCAGCAAAAAATCCAGATAGGTACGCAAGACTTAAGAATTGCTGCCATTGCTCTGGCAAAGGGGGCAATTTTGGTTACCCGTAATCAAAGAGATTTTAGCAAAGTTCCTAATTTATCTCTTCAAGATTGGACTATGGATGGGTATTCTTAAAAACACATCACATCAAATCCTGTGTTGAATATAATGTCTATTACACTAGATAAGATACTGATTGTACGCTTTGTCCTAACGCTTGAAATTATTTTTTAGTACTCCTTTTAACGAGATTTAGCTCTCTTCATAGAAGTGATTTGCGACTGTGTAATCAATATATCTTAAACCGTGAATATACTTTGCTACTAAGTGGTAAATTTAACAATTAGGTATTTAATCCTCGCACACCAGAAGCACTATTTTGAACTTTAGTGAAAATCATCCAATCAGTTGAAAACTGGTTTGCATAAGGCATTCACGAGCCATTCTTTTTTTTCTACATAACGTGAAAAATCAGGATGTAGTAAGGTTTTTCTGCAAAGTTCATACTGAAGAAGTTTTACAAAAACCAATCTTCTGCATAAAAGAAGAACGTATCTCTGAGTAATACTTAGCAGCTAAAAACTACAGGTTTTGTAGTTCGTAGATAGAAACTAGTACTTTCATACTTTTCCTAAAAATGAAGTACTAGTACCTGATTGTTCACTTGAAAATTAAGAATTAGGAGTATTAATCATGGCAGTAAATTGGATTCCAGGCCCAGGACCAACCTATGGATCAGATATAGGTACTAGTAATGCCGCTTCTGATAGCTTCAGTGGTTTTGGTGGAAATGACAGCCTCTATGGTAATGCTGGAAATGACAGCATCTATGGTAATGCTGGTGATGACCTCTTACGAGGTGGCGATGGTATCGACTTTTTATCCGGTGGGGACGGTAACGATACCCTACTAGGAAATCGCGGCAACGACACCTTCATTGGCGGAACCGGCAACGACCGACTGATCTGGAACAACGGTGACGGTAGCGACAGAATCAGCGGTAACGCTGGCTATGACGTGGTTGAGGTCAACGGCGCGGGTGTAGGAGACAACTTCCGCCTGCAAGGAGACGCCCAAGGAAGAGCAATCTTTGATCGGCTCAACCTGGTTCCCTTCACCCTGACTGTAGACAGCGCAGAGAGGTTTGAAGTTAATGGTGGTGGTGATGACATCTTTGATGTCAACGACTTGACAGGAACAGGCGTAAGTGCCGTATGGTTTACAGGCGGTGCTGGAAATGACTTGCTTGATGGTAGTGGCACAACTACACCGTTAATTGGCTTTGGTGGTGTTGGCAATGACAGCTTCTCTGGTGGTGCTGGCAATGATATTCTCTATGGTGACGCTGGTAATGATCTCTTACGAGGTGGCGATGGTATCGACTTTTTATCCGGTGGGGACGGTAACGATACCCTACTAGGAAATCGCGGCAACGACACCTTCATTGGCGGAGCCGGCAACGACCGACTGATCTGGAACAACGGTGACGGTAGCGACAGAATCAGTGGTAACGCTGGCTATGACGTGGTTGAGGTCAACGGCGCGGCGGCTGCGGGAGACAGCTTCCGCCTGCAACGAGACACCCAAGGCAGAGCAATCTTTGATCGGCTGAACCTAGTTCCCTTCACCTTGACTGTAGATAGCGCAGAGAGGTTTGAAGTTAATGGTGGTGGTGGTGATGACATCTTTGATGTTAACAACCTGGCGGGAACTGGCGTAAGTGCTGTATCGTTCACAGGCGGTGCTGGAAATGACTTCCTTGATGGTAGTGGCACAGCTACACCGTTAAGCGGCTTTGGCGGTATTGGCAATGACATTCTCTATGGTGGTGCTGGTAATGACATTCTCTATGGTGACGCTGGTAATGACATTTTACGAGGTGGAAAAGGTAATGATATCCTGACGGGCGGTAGTGGTAGCGATCGCTTCGTGTTCAACTCAGGCGCTCCGTTCTATAGTGCTGATCTGGGTGTAGATAGAATTACTGACTTCAGCGGCAATGACAAAATTGTCCTGGATCAGTCAACTTTCGTCGGACTCAATAATCTATACGATATTCAGATAGTAGCTAATGATGCAGCAGCTGCAACCAGCTCTGGACTCATTACTTACAGTCTTGGAACTGGCAACTTGTTCTTCAACCAAAACTTGACATCGCCAGGCTATGGGACAGGTAGTCAATTTGCCAACATTGATAACGATAACAATCTGTACACACGACCACCAGTATTAGCAGCTACGGACTTTGAGATCGTTGCGTAATCACACACACATCTCTCAAAATCTATAGAATCTAAGGCATGTCTGCAAGCTTGCAGCTAGATCCCAATAGCTGCAATCATCAGCATTGCTAAGTAGGGGTAATTGAATCTTCCTCGTACTTCAAGTACGGGGAGGATTATAATTTATTTGCGTTGATCTGCGTACATGGGTGTTTCATTACAAAAGATTTTGAGGATTTTAAACCCAACTACTATAAAAATTTATTATTGTACAAAAATTAATATTTTAATTAAGTTGTGTTGAGTTTGCGGGAATAATTCTCAACTATTCAACGGATTTGTTGTGTTTGAGGACTTGACTAAAAACAGTCACTTTTGATATCCTCGAATTACTCGATTAAGATTAGCACCAAATTTAACTTTTTTGTCTCATTGCTCAGATTTTTATTGTTACTTTGAAAAAAAACTCGCAATGCCTTCCGCAATCTCAATTTATAATACTAAGATTTAACTTGTTACAGATGGCTTGTAATTATACAACCATTTATAAAAATCTTCATTGAGCGTCATTTGCGGTTGCTCTGTCTGTCCAGCAGATATCGATGTGTCGTCGTAGTAGCGCATCTCACCCCAGGCACTACGAGCTTGAATGATTTTTGTCCGCTCAATGCGACGCTGTTCGTAGTTAGTGAGAGCTTCTTGGAGATTAGCTGACTGGGAAAAACACTCTCCCAGTTCGTATGCATCTTCAAAAGTGGTATTTGCTCCCTGTGCCATAGCAGGCGCCATTGGATGAGCAGCATCGCCTAAAAGAGTAACTCTGCCTTGACTCCAGTGAGTTAACGGAGAGCGATCGCAAATCGGCCCCTCCCAGATTTGCTCGGCTGGTGTCGCTTCTACCACTGCCTGAAAGGATTCATCCCAATCGGCTAATTCATGGAGAATGCGAGATTTCACTTGATCAGCACTGTGGGAAAGAGAGTACTCAGGCGATAACTTCCGACTAATCCAACTGGTATAGCCGCCACCCACATTGAGAATGTACATAAACTGTTTATTGCCTTTGACAAAAACTAGTTCATAATCATTAAATAGCTCGTGGTGATACTTGATGACGGCACGCCAACACATACTACCAATATAATTAGGTTTACCCTCGCTAAATAAAGTTTCTCTAATTACAGAGTTGACACCATCAGCCCCAATCAGCAAATCTGCATATACCGATTTTTCGCCATCAAAATGAATTTCCACACCTTTTTTATCTTGCTCAAAGCCGATACAGCGATGATTGAGATGAATGATCTCAGATGGCAATCTAGAGGCTAGAACTTGCTGCAAAGAATACCACCAAACAGTCAATAATGGCTGTCCGTATTGCTCCAAGAATTTGGTTGCATTAGTTCGGATTGTTTCTCCTTGAATATTCTTTAAAACCGTATGGTAAACCTCGCATCCTGAACTTTTGAGGGTTTCGATTATTCCCGGCGCGATCGCATCTAAAAAATTCAAGCCATTAGGAGCCAGTCCTAGTCCAGTTCCAACCGGACGAAATTCTTGGGCTTTTTCATAAACTTGAACGTCTATCCCTTGGCTTCTCAGTGCTATAGCAGCAGCTAAACCGCCTGGGCCAGCACCAACAATAGCAACTTTCTCTACTATCGGTTTGGATAATTTCTGAGTTAGATTTTCCATGTTATTAGGTTCATTGGATGGGCTAAAACAATATTTAATAAGGAATTATATCAAATCTTGAATAGAGATGTTCAAATATAAGATTTTTGCATATGATCCAAATGTTATTTAGAGCTACCTCTAACATTACTATGAATCATTAATTCTGCCATTGTGATCGCTTTGAAGTGTATCCGGCTTCTCTTGCATCCCAATTATAGCTTTACTACGTGACGGGGTGACTGTAAAGCTTTGAGCCACAATCACAATTCACAATACAATTGCCATCCCAGCTTCAATCGGCACAATTAAAACTTGTGTGTGAAAATTTGCCAACACGCTCGAATAGCTTGTAGGATGCAAAATATGGCTCTGCTAGTTTTGTGAAACTCCGTGAGTGAAGAAATATAAAATATTTTTCCATGAGTGTCGCTCTCTAATGTATAAAGTAAAAATAGGTAGAAAACCTTTTTTTGTATTAGCAATATGCCAAGTGCGATCGCTTTTTTTCGAGCTGCGATGCCTACGGCGGCAAGCTACGCTATTCAGGCAACGTTATGGTTAATTAAAATCATTAGTAATACAGTAGTCTCTGCAAGCCAATTACTATTGAGTCGCATCATCTCTGCAATCCAACGCAAAAGCTCATGGATAGCGAAACAGCTAAAATCTCTGGCTGAATTTAATTCTGGGCAACTGCGCTTAGTTAAGTTTCTGCGATCGCTAGTCAATGAAATAGTCATAGTATCCTGGGTATTAATTGTGATATTTTAGTTAGCTCGTTGGCAAGGCATTGTAGATGCACAACGACACACTGGTCAATAACTCCACCTTGCCCGTTGTAGAGGCTTTGAGGCTTACTCGTCTTCCCTTACAGGGAATGGTCTGTATTGAATAGGACTTACACATGAGTAGATGAAAAACGAACCACAGAGATACAGAGAACACGGAGAGAAATCGGAGCGGCGGCTTCCGCCGCTCTGAACTTCGGTGGAAATAAGAGTTTGAGAGAGTTTTTGCGTAAGTCCTATTGAACTCAACCCAGAAGCGCTACATTGAATAACTTGTTTAAATTTAGGTTAATAAAAAGTTATTTATCCTTAACCAATGTTTTATAATGCTCCTTAACTACAGCACCTTGCTCAAGTTACCGCAGATTCGGGGAAAAATTTGATGAACCAGGGGCAACGTACTTCTAAATCAAGGAGATATTTGACTGAATTAGTTCAGACTTATATTGTTAAAACTTTACACGCTGCAAGACAGTGGTGCGTACAACTAATACGATGGTTGTACAAGTATTCTGCGTGGGGTGTTGCGTCTCTATTCTTAGTCGGAGTTAGCTTGAGTATCGTGATGGCTGCTTGCTCTCCACGTAATGTCAATAATACTGGTAATACTGGCGCAACTTCTCAGAGTGATGTAACCCTAACGTTTGTTTCTTACTCGGTTACTAGTGCAGCATACCAGCAGATCATTCCCAAATTTATCGAACAGTGGAAGAATGAACATAACCAAAACCTCACTTTCAATCAAAGCTATGATGGGTCAGGTTCCCAGACTGTTGCTGTGATTGATGGTAAAGAAGCTGATGTGGTACACCTGTCACTTGCTCTTGATATTAATAAACTTGTTCAGGCAGGTTTTATTCAACCAGGGTGGGAAAAAGAAGCGCCTAATGATGCAATTGTTACCAAATCTCTAGATGCGATCGCTATCCGTCAAGGTAATCCCAAAAATATCAAAACTTGGGCAGATTTAGCACGAGATGGTGTAAATGTGGTGACACCTGATCCTAGAACCTCTGGTGGTGCTCGCTGGAACTTCCTTAGTCTTTGGGGATCTGTGACAAAAACTGGCGGAAATGAAAATCAAGCAATAGACTTTATCTCCAAAGTTTATAATAATGCACCTTTGTTGCCCAAAACTGCTCGCAATGCCAGCGAACTGTTTTTCAAAGATGGTCTAGGTGATGTTCTGCTCAACTATGAAAACGAGATGATTTTATCAGTACAAAATGGCGAAAAAATTTCATATGTTGTGCCTGATGTCAATATCTCCATCGACAATCCTGTTGCTGTTGTAGACAAAAATGTCGATAAACACGGTACTCGCTCGATTGCAGAAGCGTTTATCAAATTTCTTTACACCCCAGACTCGCAACGAGAGTTTACCAAATTAGGATTTCGTCCTGTTGACCCGACTGTTACAAAAGAAGTGGAAGGCAAATTTCCCAAAATTAAAACTATCTTTAAAGCTCAAGATTTAGGAGGATGGGACGAAATTCAAAAGAAATTCTTTGATGAAGGTGCAATATTTGACAAAATTCGAGCGAAAAAGTTTTAAATATTAGGCTTGCAGTTATTACAGAATAGACCACAGTAGGATGGGCATTACAATGTCCACCCTACAAGCAACGAACTATTGACTAGAAATCATCCGATAAAACAACTTTTACCTTGGTGTTAAGTTCCGGTCCAAAATCACTTCCTTCAGCGACATAATTAATCGCTCCTCCTGCTTCTAAAGCAGCAGGGCCACCACAGGCTTTAATTAAATCAACACCATCCTTCACTTTAATATCTTGACAACCGAATTCAAGTCCATTTGGACCAGTAATTTGAATCTTATTGATTGTTCCAGTTTCATCAATAGGTAAGAAAAGTTTAGCAGAGCGAACAACTGTTTTACTTGGCAAAGGAATTGTTGTTGTATTGATACTGAACTTACCTTCACTAATTTGAGCTTCTTCCGTGATAATTAAGGTAGCAAAGGTGCTTGGAATTGCCATCGCTGATCTAGGGAAACAGAACACCAGAAATGACAAAGCAAATGCCAAAATTGTTGCCAAGCACATGGACTTTTTTAGTGAATTCATGATAATTTTCTTTGTTCAATTTGTAATTATTAGTGCAAGCGAGAAGGCAAATTACCTCCTTTGCTCTACTAAAGAAGCTACGATATCAACTAAAAAATGTATTTAATAGTACCCTTAGGGGTACTATTACCGCTTGGAGTTATATAAATTGTGTTGCAAAAAGTGGCGAAGGTTTGATAAAAGCGTTGAAAGCGGATTATTCAGTAGCCACAGACACCCCGTTAATCAACTCCAAGCAATCGTACCCTGCAAGAAGCAGACAATCGGTAATCAACCAATCATCTTCTCTAAAGCGATTTGCAAATCTTTTGTCAAATCGCTCACAGCGTGTCTAGCTGCATAGCGATCGCCCTGACAATTTTGAAAGCGTTCAGTAACTGAAATTGGTTCCCCTACGGTGATTTGTGCCTGTCGCAAACCTAACCGAGGTCGTCCTGGGAGTGTTGTATCCTGAATTCTAGAAAGCATATCGAAGATGAGCAAAGCTGTTTCTGCAAACCGTTCTGTCGTCGGTTGTTCCTGAATATAAGTAGTCGTGACTGCAACAAAACTTTCCACTATCCGCATATGCCGCATTCGCAAGTCTGCTTCCTCTGCAATCCAGTCTGCCAAACCACGTTTAAAGGGTGGTAAAGCATTGATATCTGGCAAATCTTCCCGGTAAATGTAATTCCAGCCAGCCTCTTCCAAACGGCGACAGCGGTCAATAAAATTACCCTGCGCCTGAACTCCAAAATATTGTTCGGCAACTTGTAAAGACTTATCCAGTAAGCGATGAAGTCGAGCAATCAACACCTGATTAGGATTAGCAGATTCATTAGTTGAGATGGTTTTTGGGATGTCTTGATGATAGAAGCGACGATAAAACTCTTCCATCTCGGTAATCAGATATTCAGCCAATTTACACAGGCGTTGATAGTAAATCTCTTCGCCATCGCCCTGAGCAATTTCCTTAACTGGCAAGCCACTATCAGCTTCCAACTTACTCAATAGCCAATCCAGTTTAGACCAAGGTGGCTCAACGTAGCTATACTGGATGGCGATCGGCACAATGATCACAGTTTCAGTCCGGTTAGCTTTTTGCAAGTCTTCTACACACCAGAACGCCATTTGAGCAACACCGGGTTCCAGTGGGCTAACAATACCACTATGACCATTAGTACCGCCTTCCGGTGCCACTGCGATCGGTAGTTTGCCATTAGCAAACAACTCCCGTGCTGTTTGAATAGCTTGGCGATCTAGTCGCCTACCGCGATGAACCGGCACACCTCCTAACCGAGAAAACAACCAACCCAGCCAAGCACCAGCCCAAACCGTCATACCTCGGTCATAGAGAAAGTAGCTGTGAACAAGCGATCGCAGTGTAATACCTTTTTGACGAGCCACCTGTGGCACAATGCGGTAAAGCAAATACTGCATACACAGGGGATCTTCTACCTCTGGGTGGCGAAATGCCAACAAAAAGCGAATTTTTCCAGCCTGAAATTGTTGATAAAGTTCAGCTAATACCTCAACATTTTTGGCTTCAACACGGACAATACCAGCCGTTAGCCAAGGTCGAGTGCGAAACCGTAACGCGATCGGCAGTAACCACCGAACAATCTGGAGTACCAGCGGGTTCAACCGTTGGGGAATAAATTTCAGTGGTGGTTGAGTAGAGTGAATCGATCTAGGCAAGTCGATCTCCAGATTGTCTTTCTAGCGATTGTACAACGTGGGGTCTTGGTTTTGCGTAAACGGACAGCATTAGTGATAGCGAAGCTCAAAAGCCCGGAATATAATTCTTTTGACTTTTGACCCTTCTCTACGAGAGGCTACGCCTTAAGCGTTCGCGCAGCGTCTCGTTGGCGCAGCCCAAGGTAGAGAAGAGAGAAGCTATGCCGCAGGCTTTACGACTGCGCTCTTTCTTCAAGGCTCTTGGAAGCCGAAGTTTTGACTTTTGACTTTTGACTTTTGCCTTGCGGTACTAGCTTTCTTCAGCCATAAGCCCGATATCTAATAGTCAAGCTTCTATCACTACTATGATGACTATCTTTTAAACAGCAAATATAATGTTACTTGTTAAGGTATAAAATATTAAACAGGAGACTTATAGTGACTGATCAATTCAAAACAGGCGACAAGGTTGAATGGAACACTCCACAAGGCAAGATAACTGGCGAAGTGGTAAAGAAGCTCACCTCACCTACAAACATTAGAGGAAGCCATATCGCTGCTAGTGATGATAACCCAGAGTACGTGGTTAAAAGTGATAAGACAGGATCGGAAGCTGCTCACAAGCCTGACACCCTTAAGAAATTAGAGGAATAACCTTTAGTGATAAGTAACGATGTTAAATCGGTGATTGCCGAGTTTAGCAAAGTCGTCAATCTTACTCTCAAGTAACTAAATTTTTGGCTAGATACCGATAAGTCTAAAGCAGGGGGGCAAAAGGATGGAGAGGACAAGTCAATTGGTCACAAGTCCGGACATGGTTTAAGGATAAACCTATGAAACTTGCAACTTCTTTGATTAATTGTGTAGTTATTATTGGTGCTTTTGCGCTGACATCTGGAATTGCTAACGCTGAACCACCTACAAATAACAATTATGCTGATGCTGGGTAAACAAACATAGCTATCAACTCTAACACATTAAGCAGTAATTCCAAGAATGTCAGCTACCTCAAACCCTTTAATCTCGTTTCTCTTGCTTATCAAGGTGGTTTAGAGAAGCAAGGCATTCCCAGTGGGGAAACTTTGATTTTTGAACGCCAGAACAGAAATATTGTTGCGGAAGATTTAGTTAAGGCTGCTGTCAGTGCTAACAAATTACCGCCGCAAATTTTGAACGATTAAAATTACCTTAGTGCTGTCAAGTCACAGTTTACCTCTTTATCCAGAGATTTCTCTAACTAAGTACGGCTTTGGATAAGGGCAATTAGATGTAAGACCAACTTCCCTCTCCTCTTACGCCTTGTCTACTAAGGAAAATAAGCCCATTCCCGATGAAGGAATGGGCTTTTGATTAACATAGTATGTGCGTAGGCTAGCAAGAACCGCAGGCATCGCACATTGAGATAAATCATATCCAATGGAGGTTAGCGGACTCGAACCGCTGACATCCTGCTTGCAAAGCAGGCGCTCTACCAACTGAGCTAAACCCCCTAAAATTAAAATAGTAGGTAATTTTGATTGCCGTTGTTATTGTAACTTAATATTGTTCCGTGACCAAAGGGATGAAGCCAGAAAATATCCAAGTTGTTGCAGCACTGTATAAATTTGTCAAGCTGCCAGATTTTGCCGAGAAACGAGATGCTCTGCTGTCTTACTGCCAAGCACAAGCTGTCAAGGGAACAATTTTGCTGGCACAAGAAGGTATTAACGGTACAATTGCAGGTTCGCGTCAGGCGATTGATTCTGTTCTCTGGTTTCTGCGTTCTGACCCTCGTCTAGCAGACCTAGAATACAAAGAGTCCCATACCGAAACCCCTCCCTTTGAGCGGATGAAGGTGCGGTTGAAGCCAGAAATTGTTACTTTGGGATTGCCTGAAATTGACCCAAATGAGCAAGTTGGCACTTATGTCAGTCCCCAGGAATGGAATAATTTGATTTGTCACCCAGAAGTAACTGTGATTGACACCCGCAATGATTATGAGGTAAATATCGGTACTTTCCAAGGGGCAGAAAATCCCCAAACTGGCTCATTCCGAGAATTCCCCGATTATGTGCTACACTACCTCGACCCAACTAAACACAAAAAAGTTGCTCTGTTTTGTACGGGCGGTATTCGCTGTGAAAAAGCCTCATCCTTCATGCTTGCCCAAGGCTTTGCAGAAGTCTATCATCTCAAGGGCGGCATTCTCAAGTATTTGCAGGAAGTTCCAGCAGAAGAAAGTTTATGGGAAGGGGAATGTTTTGTCTTTGATCAGCGGGTAGCCGTTAGTCATGGGTTGAATGAAGGGAGTTGTGAGCAGTGCTTCTGTTGTGGGCGTCCGATTTCTGAGGAAGATAAGCTGTCTGGTAAGTATGAGCAAGGTATCTCCTGTCCCTATTGTTTTGAGAGCCTCAGCGAGGAGAAAAGAGCGCGTCAGCAGCAAAAATGGCGTCACTACCAAACCCAAATTGCTAATTCCAAAAATCAGGATGTGAGTTAATCACAAAAGCAAGTTTTAAATGCGATCATTCATTAGCTTCAGTCAAGGATAATTCGGTATTTAAGGGCAAAATTACTGTAAATGTAGTACCGACTCCAACTTGACTTGTGACACTGATTTTACCCTTGTGAGCATCAACGCACCTTTTAACGATTACTAACCCCAATCCGGTACCCTTGATTGATTGAACATTTGAGGCTCGATAAAATGATTCAAAAAGTCGAGCTTGGTCTGGTTCTGGAATGCCCATACCTTGATCTTGAATATAAAAAATTGCTACTTTCTCAATCTGGTCACATACTAAATCAAACTGAATGTTGCCACCCCTTGGAGAATATTTAACAGCGTTTGAGAGTAGATTCTTGAACATGTAATGTAAAAGTCCTTCATCCATTACAGCGTCGGTATGATCGCTATGACAGGAAAAAACAATTTCACACACGCTACTTTCAACAATAGAAAAATCTTCGATTAACTCTCGACAGAATTGCTCTAAGTTAAGTGGAGCAGGATTGTATACGAGTTTTTCTGCTTCCGCTCGACCCATAAACAGCACCTCTTCCATGAGTTTTTCCAGAGATTGCACAGCACCTTGAATTCGCTTTAAATAAATACCTCTTTTTGCATCTGTCAAATTTGCTCCTTGCATTTCTATGAGTTCTACTGCCGTTTGAATTACAGTCAGGGGATTACGGAACTCATGAGATACGGTAGAGATAAATAAGGACTTGAGACGGTTAAGTTCTTGCTCCTTTTCCAATGCTTGCTCTAGCAATTTTGTATGGCGTCGTTCGCTAAGATCCCGGAAAACAACTACTACACCATTTATCTGGTCAGGTCGTCGCTTCAGTGGTGAAGCACTATCGCCAATTGGAACTCTTTTTCCGTCTCTTGTAATCAGAGATGTGAATTCCCCTAAAGAAACAACCTGTTGCTCCCGCAGCACTTTTGTCACAGGGTTTTCTAATGTATCTTCTGTAACTTCATCGACAATATGAAAAATTTTCGTCGCCTCATTTCCTAAAGCATCTTTTTGCTGCCAACCAGTCAGCGCCTCAGCTGCGGGATTCATGAATGTCACCATTCCCTGGTCATTAGTGGCGATTACAGCATCACTCATTGAGTTTAAAAGGGTTGCTAACTGATCTCGATTCTCTCGCAGGTCACGCTCTAACTGGTGTTTTAACAGACCGATCTCGATCGCTATTCTTAAATCTTTGGTAGTAAATGGTTTAACGATATATCCGAAAGGTTGGGTAATTTTTGCTCTTTCTAAAGTATGCTCATCGCCGTATGCAGTTAAAAAAATCACAGGAACGTCTAACTGCTCACGAATATGACTGGCAGTAGTAATACCGTCCATCTCACCTTTAAGAATAATATCCATTAATACTAGTTCTGGTTGAGTTTCTGATGCCTTGGCAATGGCAACTTTTCCAGATGAAGCTGTACCTGTAACAATGTATCCTAGTTGAGTAAGTTGGCTGGCAATAGTTCTAGCCACAATCACTTCATCTTCAACGACTAAAATCCTAGCTTGAGCCATTTGATATTTACTGATGCAAAGTTAACTGCGTAAATTGGATTTTGAATACTGTTCCATGATTGCGTTCTAGAGTAATATCGCCTTTTAGTTATTCTGTAACCAAGTCATATACTAATGACAGACCCAAAGAATCAGTATTTGTCCAATCTAAATTATCTGGTAAACCAATCCCATTATCTTGGATAGTCATCTCGATATTATTACCAACGTTACGTAAAGCAATACTGATTGTGCCTACTTGTTGGTTGGGAAAGGCGTGCTTGAGGGCATTGGAGATTAATTCGTTGATAACTAGTCCACAAGGAATAGCTTGGTCAACATTCAAACTCACTGAATCTATATCAGTTTTTAGAGCGATTCTACCAGGCGATATTTGATAGGAAGTTAGCAAGCTTGCTGCCAAATTATGGATATAGTCAACAATATCAATTTGTCCAATATTAGCAAAAGTATATGAATTTTTATGAATTAGAGATATTGACTCAATTCTGTTCTGACTTTCTCGAAGAACTTTAATTACTTCCGGATCTTTGAGTGTTTGAGACTGGAGTTGTAATAGAGTGGAGATAATTTGGAAATTATTTTTAACTCGATGATGAACTTCCTTTAACAGAACTTCTTTTTCAAATAAGGCATTTATTAACTTAACCTGAGCTTTTTGTCTTTGAACAAGTTCAATTTGAGCTTGCTCGAAGATGCTGGATTGTTGAATTGCGATCGCCAATTGGACTGTAAGTTGATCGAGCAAATCTAATTGATTTTCTTCCCACTCGCGGAAACCAGAACATTGGTGAGCAACCAGTAAACCCCAAAGATGACAGCCAGGGTTTTTAGAGCTTACTTTTAGTAAAATGGGCACGACTAAATTTGCTTTGACTTCAAACTTTTCTAATAAGCCAATATGGCAATCAGTTAGTCCAGCTTCATAAATATTAGCGATCGCTCGTTTGTGTCCCTGATAATACTCCACTCCTGCGCCTGTTTGAAAACAAGTATCATGAATCTTTGCACCCAAAGAAACTGTCCATCCAGGTTGCACTGATTCCGCTACAATTGTGCCGATCATCTCTGAGTCAAACTGATAAACGACCACTCGATCAACCCCAAGTAAATCTCGCACTTCTTGAACTGTTGCATTCAAAATATCTTGGAGATTCAAAGATTGACGAATCCGTTGAGCAACGGCTCGCATCAATTGCTCCCGCTCGGTTTGGGCTTTTAGAGCTAGTTCAATTCGCTTACGTTCTGTGATGTCTTGCCCAATACCGATAATTTGACCATTTGAAAGGTAAACATTAGTCCAAGACGTATCCAGTAAACGACCATCGCGCACCTGAGTTTTAAAGTCACCCCAATTGTGCTGTACAGACTGAATAAAATTAATTACATCCTGTCGATATTCAGGATTAGGGTATAACGCTTCAAAGACATCATGAGTTTGGAAATCTTGAAATTTCCAACCTAGAACATTTTCCCATTCTTGGTTCACCCACTGGAGTTTGCCACTGGCATCAATAAGTGCAATCATCAACGGGATATTCTCAAAAATCATCTGCAAAAACTCATTTGGCTCTCGGACTTTTGTTTCTGGATTTTTGCAGTTATCAATATTATAAAATACTGTATTATAAAATACTGTTAAAATTGCTGATTCATTGTTATAATTTAAGGATTGCAGTGAAGCGATCGCCCAAAAATAAGTTCCATCTCCTCTTTTTAATTGAAGTTCATAATTATGAATAAAGCCATGTTGATTGAGAAGTTGCAACAATGCTTCTAAATCGGCAAAATTATAATATAAATCTAAGAAATATTTGCGATTAACTTTGGACTCTGGAGAAAAGCGAAATGTTTGAAGCAACTCTGGATTAGCATATAAAATCAACCCATCAGATACACGTGAAATAATCAATGGAACAGGAATGGCTTCAGAAATAACTCGAAATCTGGCTACACTTTCTTCAAGAGTTCTTTCTATTCGTTTGTGTTCTGTGATGTCTCGGATATTAACCAACCGAGCGTTATAAGGGCCATAGTCTATTGTATGTGTGACAACTTCAACATCAATAATCTGTCCATCTTTTCGCCGATGTCGCCATTGTCGAGCAAAGTGTAAGTTAGGGTAGTTTTGTTCTAAATATTTCAGCAAGATAGGCACATCTTCTGGAGGGCAAATGTCAGTTTTTCGCATTTGCAAGAACTCTTCTCGTGAGTAGCCGTAGTGAACAACAGCAGCTTCATTTACATCTAAAAATTGCAGATTCTTCTGGTTATATACCCACATGGGATTAGGATTTTTAGAAAAAAGGAGATTAAAACTCCTTTGGCTATCATCAATTACTTTTTGCCGATGTAACTCTAAATATCTGATTACTTGTCGAGCCAACTGTTGTAAGGCTACTTGCTCTTTAACACTCAAGTTTCGCGGTGCAAAATCAATTACACAAAGACTACCTAATGCAAAGCTGCTTGAGGTAATTAGAGGAACTCCCGCATAAAAGCGGAAATAATGATTTGATGTTACAAAGGGATTTGTAGCAAACCGTTCATCTTGCAAAGCGTCCGCGATGACTAATATTTTATTTTGCAAGATAGTATAACTACCAAAAGAAATGCTTCGAGGAACTTCCGATATAGTTAGTCCGATTTTTGACTTGAACCATTCCCGTTTTGCATCAACTAGGCTAATCAGAGCGATTGGTGTTTCACAAAGGTTAGCAGCTAGTTGAGCTAGTTCATCAAAGATTTCTTCTGGTGGCGTATCTAAAATTTGATACTGATTAAGTACTTCTAGCCGTTGGCTTTCATTTTCAGGAAATAGCATTAGTGGTTGTCTGACAAAAATTTTTCAAATCTTTAAATTTTTTATAAAGTCTTCTACGGATTCGCAACTTCATGCATAAGCTCTTTGATATTTAGGAATAAAAAACATAGGTCTGTACTCAAAGAGACTTCCCAAAGAGGTATATGTCGGTTCAATCTTCATGCGAATCTTGCAGTGTAAAGTATGTCTGATAGTTTACACTAAGCAAAGATTACTTGCACAGAGACGTAAAGGACACAGAAAGAAACTCTTTGCATTCTGTGCGCCTCTGAAATTATTTTTATCTTGAGCGTCCCAGTGTAGTGATATATAGAACTACTTCTTCAGCAGGAATACTTAAAACTTCATTTACTTGGTCATCAAAGAATCCACCGATGCCACTGACACCTACATTCAGTTGGATTGCGGCTAAATTCAGGCGTTGTCCTAAATGGCCTGCATCCATATGTAAGTAACGGTAAACGCGATCGCCATACTGGGCGATCGCAGTTCTCAAATCGGCTGTATGAAACAACACCGCTGCTGCATCCCGTCCTAATTCTTGCTTTAAACAGAGAAAATGTAACTCTCGCCGAAAGTTTTTAAACCGAATTTGGCGTAATTCTTGGGCTTTTGGCGCGTAATAGTAACAACCCGCCTCCAATCCTTGGACTCCGCAAACAACAATGAATGTTTCTATTAAATTCAAATCAAAGTAGTCTGGAGAAATATCTAAACTTTGGTCGATGTAATTTTGCGGCTGGTAAGTGAAATCGAGTAAACTTTTCAATTCATCGAAGGTTAAATCATCACCATTGTAGGCGCGGGTAGAGCGTCGCTTGTACATAGTACTTTCGAGTTCTGACAGTTTTTGTCCCCAGTCTATAGGTGCAGTGGCGGTGGGAATTTTCAAACAGAAAGGAAAGTTATATTTATCCTCTAAGGATTTTTCTTGTTTGATAGTTGGTAGATTGAGATTGCCAGTTATACCTGATTGGATCTGGGTGTGTCGATGGAAATATGTCAACAGTTCGCCATCGGGGATTTGGGGATAACTGGTTTCGGTGACAGAAGGTAAAGCAGTACATCCCAATGGCAAATTTTGATTGACATCTAATAAGTCTGCCAGAGGTAAGACAGCGATCGCACCTTCTTGTTGCGGATCGATATAAAGTAGATCGTTTACCGATTCATCTACAAAACCGCCGATTAAATGGGGGCGATAGTCAGTAATCGCACCAGCCAATTCGATATTGCCCAACAGGTGTCCCGCATCTAGAAAAATCCGGCGGTAAGCCCGATCTTGATAGCGCCATGCAGAACGATAGAAAACCGCAGTCACAATAATTGCCAGTTGGGTATTTTCTAAAGAAGGATGCCAGAAACAAGCTGCTTGGAGAGTTTGCCAAACATCACTTTCCCAATAATGCATCAGGGAATTAGTCCGACATTGGTAGTTATACAGACCCGGTGGTAATAATGACGTGCCACGGGAAACTACATAGACTTCGGCAGGGTATAGTCCGCCTGCACTGGGAGCAGCACGTAAATACACCGCACTACCCATAGAAGGCATTTTCGCTGTCAATCCATAGCTGCGAAACAGCAGCCGTGAAAGTCTTTGCCACCATTGAGCATCTGGGTTATTAGCAAATCCCTCTGGTTTTTCTTGGATATAGGGTTTGAGATCAAAAGTAGAGCCAATTTTGTACTCTTTAAAGGGCACTGGCTGTTTAGCCCAGTCTAACCCTTGATTTTTGGAGGCGAGAGTCTCAGGGTTGTATTTAGTCCGTTCGTGGTAATGCTGGGCAATTGATTGGTGTAATTCTGGCATAGTACTTTCAATATCCTTGGGGCATCCTTTTTTTTGATCTTGGCATTCATTAGCTTAATTATTTCGTGTCAATTAGTACAATCCTCAGAGTAACAAAGTGGTAATTGGTAACAACTAAATTGGGGCATTGGGGAGCCACTGCGCTGGGCGGGCAATGCCCGACTTGTCCCTTGCGCGTCTTTGACAGGAGAAGTAAGTGGCGTCATTAAGGAGGCAGGTGCTAACACCAAGCGTATTGAACTATAAACCTTTATATTGAAGATTATGTGGCGCTTCGATTCATGGCAAACCGCTGACCTTAATCAGCGCCACATTCAACACTAACTATATGCTGATTAATCGCATGAAAATCGCAGACTATGACCGAAACAATACAGAAACTTAGGCTTGAACTATCTCAGCTATCTATGCAAGAGCGTGCAGAGCTTGCTTATTTTTTGATCCACTCTTTAGATCAAGATGTTGACGATAACGCAGGATTTGCTTGGAATGTTGAGTTAACCAGAAGGATGGAAGTCCCTTAGTAGTGGAACAGATTATGGTGAACTGTCAGATAAGGTATTCACTGAACTACGAGAATTATCTTAACTTTTCACAACCGCCGAATCGCAATTTCCAACCCTTCATATACACCGCTAAGAAAATCTAAATCCAAAGTAGCGATCGCATCACTAGGTTTGTGATAATGTGGATTTCGCAAGAATGCCGTATCTGTGACCATCATTGCCGGATAACCCAAATCCCAGAAAGGTGCATGATCACTCAGTCTGGTTTGGGGAACTATTAAACCTCGATTCGGTACGGGTAGCCATTGACTAGATACGCCAGCTTTGCGAATATTACGGCTCATGCTAATTAAATCAGGCAATGTCCGCAAGTTGCCAATTAAAGCAATAAAATCTCCTTTATCTGGGTAGAAGCGTTCCAGAGGAGGAGGGTAACTTTGGGAGCCGGGTGTAGAATCCTTATAGCCCAGCATTTCTAGGGAGATCATTAAGCGTAGCTGTTGCTTTTGTTGGTGCAACAGGGCTGCATAGTCAGTACTACCCAGTAAGCCGTATTCTTCCATATCGAAAGCAACTAGCCTTAAGGGATATCTTACTGGTTCGGCAGCAAACTTTCTGGCCAATTCCAGCAACACCGCCACACCTGTGGCATTATCATCAGCTCCTAGTGTTCCCGGAACGCCATCATAATGAGCACCAATTAAAATAGGTGGCAAATCCTTTTTTTGCCCTCTCGTTTCGGATGGTAAATTTAATATCAAGTTATTACAAGCTTTACCTCTGACTTCAAAGGTGTGGATTTCCACACTTCCCCATTGGGAAAATTGCTGGCGGATGTATTCTTGGACAAAAAAATGTCCAGCCGTTGCCATGTAAGGATCGCGTTCTCGCGCTATCTCACTCAGGGAAGTTTGTAATCGCTCTGTTAAATTCAAATCTTTAAAATAGTGGCAATATTAGAGTTTTCCGACACTCAAACAAGCAGAACAAGTATTATTAAGGTGCATTTACAAACTTGCAGATACAGTGCATAGAAGTAGCTGGATCACAAGAATTGACGCTGCTTGGACACACCAATCATCGTCAATGCTATCCTAGTCTTGCAACTATCTCCTTTAGCTGCACTTCTTAGCTTACTGCCTGTAATGATGACTATTATACCATTGAGGTGTTTTTATCCTCTGGCACAAAACTAGAGGTAGTTCCGCCCAATCATAATAAATATATAAGACACTTTAGGAGAAGAGCAACGCATGGGCAAGGTAGTCGGCATCGACTTGGGTACAACCAACTCAGTAGTCGCCGTTATGGAGGGTGGCAAGCCGGTGGTGATTGCCAATGCAGAAGGAATGCGAACAACCCCCTCCGTAGTTGGCTTCAGCAAAGAAGGTGAAAGGGTGGTTGGGCAAATGGCACGGCGACAAACCGTCCTCAATCCCCAAAATACCTTTTTCGCAGTTAAACGCTTTATTGGGCGCAAATATGGTGAACTTAACCCAGATTCCAAGCGTGTACCCTACACCATCCGCAAAGACGAAGTAGGTAATATCAAAGTTGCTTGTCCTCGTCTCAATAAAGATTTCGCCCCAGAAGAAATTTCGGCAATGGTGCTGAAGAAATTGGCAGACGATGCTAGTCGCTATTTGGGTGAACCAGTCACAGGGGCAGTGATTACAGTACCCGCTTATTTTAACGATTCTCAGCGGCAGGCAACCCGCGATGCTGGCAGAATTGCCGGTTTAGAGGTGCTGCGGATTCTTAATGAACCGACTGCGGCATCTTTGGCTTATGGATTAGATCGGGGTGAAACGGAAACTATCTTAGTATTTGACTTGGGTGGTGGCACCTTTGACGTGTCGATTTTAGAAGTAGGCGATGGCATATTTGAAGTCAAGGCTACCAGTGGCGATACGCAACTTGGTGGGAACGACTTCGACAAAATAATAGTAGATTGGTTAGCACAGCAATTTCTGGAAACAGAAGAGGTAGACTTAAGACGCGATCGCCAAGCTTTGCAACGTCTGATGGAAGCGGCGGAAAAAGCCAAAATTGAGCTTTCTGCTGTCAGCGTCACCGATATTAATTTACCCTTCATCACCGCCACTGAAGATGGCCCCAAACATCTGGAAACTCGTCTAACTCGTTCCCAGTTTGAAGGCTTATGTGGTGATTTGGTGGGGCGCTTGCGGACACCAGTGAAACGGGCCCTCAAAGATGCCGGACTCTCACCTAGAGACATTGAAGAAGTTGTGCTAGTTGGCGGTTCTACACGGATGCCAATGGTGAAGCAGCTAGTACGGGACTTGATTGGTACAGAACCCAACGAGAACGTCAACCCCGATGAAGTAGTGGGAGTGGGTGCAGCAATTCAGGCAGGTATTCTCGCCGGCGAACTCAAAGATGTGCTGCTTTTGGATGTCACACCCCTGTCTTTGGGATTGGAAACCATCGGCGGCGTGATGAAAAAACTCATTCCTCGCAACACCACCATCCCAGTCCGCCGTTCTGACATTTTTTCCACGTCTGAAAATAACCAAAATACTGTGGAAATTCACGTAGTCCAGGGTGAACGAGAAATGGCAGCAAACAACAAGTCTTTAGGACGGTTCAAGCTGTATGGCATCCCACCAGCACCACGCGGTATTCCTCAAGTTCAGGTGTCATTTGATATTGATGCTAATGGTATTTTACAGGTAACAGCCTTAGATAGAACCACTGGGCGAGAACAGAGTATCACCATTCAAGGCGCTTCCACGTTGAACGAGTCGGAAGTAAATCGGATGATTCAGGACGCTCAGAAATACGCCGATGTTGACCGGGAACGTAAAGAACGGGTAGAAAAGCGGACTCGTTCTGAGGCGTTGATTATCCAAGCAGAACGACAACTCAGAGAAGTAGCGATCGAATTTGGTATGCAGTTTGCCCGCAGCCGCCGCCAAAGAATTGATAATATTTGCCGAGAACTAAAAGAGAGTCTCAAAGAAAATAGCGATCGCGGTATTGACCAAGCCTACGCCGACCTGCAAGATGCTCTATATGAGCTAAATCGGGAAGTCCGCCAGTCTTATGCTGAAGACGAAGATGACGACTTGTTTGGTACTATCCGTGACATTTTTACTGGCGGTGATAAGGAACGGGAACGCGAATCTCCCAGAGATACATATCGAGAACGCGACTTCTATGGTAAGGACTATGGCAGAGATTACGGTAAAGACTATCGCACAGAGTATAGCCGAGACAGTCGTTTTTCCTCAGATGACAGCCGTCCTCCACGCAAATCCCGTCCCAGCTACCAAGATAACTGGGATGATGAAGAAGACAATGATTGGTTGTAGTACTTTTAATAAAAGTTAGGAGTTAGGAGTGAGAAGTTAGAAGTTAAAAATTAAATCTTTCAACTCTTAACTCCTAACTTTTAACTCTTCTGTTTTAATTAATCCAAAATCTAAAATCTAAAATTTAAATCACTGAACTATGCAAAATTTGCCGAATTTTCGCGATTACTACGAGATTTTGGGAGTATCTAAAGACGCCTCTAGTGAAGAAATTAAAAAGGTTTATCGGCGGTTAGCAAGGCAATATCACCCCGATCTCAATCCGGGTAACAAAGAATCGGAGGAAAAATTTAAGGATATCGGCGAGGCTTATGAAGTCCTTTCAGACCCAGCCAAGCGATCGCAGTACGACCAGTTTAGCCGCTACTGGAAGCAAAAAGGCTTTGCGGGCAACCCTAAGACGCCAAAGGCTAAAACTTGGCAGAATAGCCAAGGCGATCGCAACGTGAATCAGGACGTAGATCCAAGCCAATTCTCTGACTTTGAAAGCTTTATTAATCAAGTTATCGGCGTCAAAAATAAGAATGGCACAAGTAATTCCAGTAATGGCAATACTAGCGATCCGTTTCGTTCCCCCAGAACAAAAGTTGCCTACACTGTTAACACTCCACCTCGCACTACTCGTCGGGATATAGAAGCCAGATTAACGCTCCCACTAGAAAAAGCTTATCAAGGTGGCAATGAACGCATTCGTTTGGAAGATGGGCGATCGCTAGAAGTTAATATGCCTTCAGGTATGGTAACAGGTCAATCCATCCGTTTGCGGAACCAAGGCGTTGGTGATGGCGACCTTTACTTAAAAATTACCGTTGAACCTCATCGATTATTTAAGCTAGAAGGTTTAAATATAGTCTGCCAAGTCCCTGTTACTCCCAGCGAGGCAGTTTTAGGAGGACAGGTAGAAGCACCAACTCTCGATGGCCCTGTAAAAATGACCATCCCTCAAGGAGTTAGGTCTGGTCAAAAATTCCGGCTAGGGAATAAAGGCTACCCCAGCGATGATGGCAAACGTGGCGATCAATTAGTGGAAATTCAAATAGTTACCCCGAAAAATATTAGTCAAGAAGAACGGGAACTGTACGAAAAGTTGCGTCAAATTGAAACCTTTAAACCCCGTGCTGATTTAATCCGTTAGAAGTAACTTTCACATCCTAGTCTTTTTAGTTTCTTAGTCAACCTGATGGTTGGCTTGGTTGCCCATACTTAATTTACCTACAAAATTATCGCTTAAGACTTAACATTGAATTAAAGGCTTACCAACCTTGCTACTTATATTTTTTTATTCGTAGAACTCCTAGTAAACTAAATTGTTTCTCTTCTTCTTCCGTCTTCTCCAATTCACAAAGGATTTAAAATATAAAAAATATCTTTGAGCAAGGTGACTCAAACAGCCGTGAATCACAAAGGGACAATGCCACAAAGCAGTGAACCAACTTATTACTCCCTGCTAGGACTGCATCCCTGGGCATCGGTAATCGACATTCGTCGTGCTTATAGGCAACTGAGCAAACGCTATCATCCTGATACTACAGACTTGCCTACTGCGATCGCCACTCTCAAATTTCAGCAAATCAACGAAGCCTACGCCACCCTTAGCCATCCAGAACGTCGGTTAAGCTACGATTTAAAAATTGGCTATTCCCGCTTTGGAGTGATTCAACCACCCCCTGATTTGAATCATCCCGTCTCACGTTCCCATGACTGGTCAAAATCAGCTTACCTGGATGCGAGCGATCGCCCCCTCTCTTCTGGCGAAATCTTTGCTTTATTTATGCTGGTGTTAACATTTGTAGGTTGTCTACTACTAGCAGTAGGCATCGGTTTAACTCGTGGTGAGGCTGCTTTCCAAACACATTTGCTACAGCCTACTTCGTCTGTACAACAGCAGATTATCCATGTGTCACAACCAATTACCCCTATGGTAATTAAAAATTAAAAAATTTCCTAATCCAAAATCCAAAATCTAAAATTCCTATGCCTCTTCTTCCCTCTGATACCCCCCTATATAATCATCCCCTGCCACAAATTGAACAGTGGCTAAAAGACCAAGGCTGTCAACAAGACGATATACAGAGGCATTGCTGGCGTGTGCAGCGCCCTAGTTGGCAAGCTGAACTATGGCTCGATGTTGAGCAAATCGTAGTTCGATATGTCAAATCTGGGGAAGATGGACAAGATATCCAACGTTCATTCAAGTATTCTCTCAGTCGGGATGATGTAGAACAAGCCGTGTTTTCTGGTCCCTGAGGCAGTTAGAAGTTAAGAATTAGGAGCAAAGCCAAAGACGCTCCGCCTTTGGTTAAGAGTTATGAGTTTTATTCCTCACTCCTCACTTTTAACTGCTCACTTGTTTGAGACTTTCCCAAACCGCCGCTCCCGTTGCTGGTACGCACACAAGGCGCGGTGAAACTCAGCCCGGTCAAAATCGGGCCAGAGAGTATCGGTGATGTAAATTTCCCCATAAGCCATTTGCCAGAGAAGGAAGTTTGAGAGGCGCATTTCTCCACTTGTGCGGATTAATAAATCTGGATCAGTAATTCCTGCTGTGTACAAGTGGCTCTCAAACACTTGTTCATTAATTTCATCGGGTTGTAGCAGACCTTGCTGAACTTGCTTGGCAATCGCCTGACAAGCTTGTAAAATCTCCTGCCGTCCGCCATAATTAGTTGCCACTGAAAACCGGATACCGCGATTATCCTTAGTTTCTGCCATTGAACGGGATATTTCTTGTTGGAGCGATCGTGGCAGGTCTAGCAAATTTCCCACAAACTTAATTTGAACATTCTCTTCCATCATTTCCCGCAGTTCTTGGCGCAAAACTCTTTGAAACAGAGTCATCAAAAAATCCACCTCTTCTTGGGGTCTTTTCCAGTTCTCCGTTGAAAAAGCATAAGCCGTCAGCGCCTGAATTCCCCAATCTTGACAACAGCGAAGTAAATCCTTGAGAGCATCTACTCCTCGCTTATGACCCATAATCCGAGGTAAACCCTGACGTTTAGCCCATCGACCATTGCCATCCATAATCACCGCTACATGCTGGGGCAATAGTTCTCGTTTTAAGTCAGTAGGCAAATCTTGCAGTTTAGTTTGTTGTGCTGTCATTTTTTATCTCGAGAAGCGGTCGATGGTAATCTGAGTAAACGTGAAACCAGTGCTAGTGTCTTCCCACCTATCTGACGAACAAAACTCAACAGACCAGGAGCAACAGCTTCCCTATCCACGGTTGGGGACAAAAGAGCCTCTAATGACTCTTTCAGCTTCCTAATCGTCAGTGGTCTATTTAGGGTTCCCCTTTCCGCTAAGGAAATAGAACCCGTTTCTTCAGATACAACAACACAAATGCAATTTTCGACCCGCTCAGTAATTCCCATTGCCGCCCGGTGGCGTGTTCCCAACTGGCGCGAGGCTGTGCGTCCCGAAAGTGGTAAAATTATACCTGATGACACGATCCGCGAACCACGAATTAATGTCGCTCCATCGTGTAACAAAGTTTTCGGCTGAAAAATTGTTTGGATCAGTTCTTTAGAAACCTCCGCATTTAGCTTTACTCCTGGCACAGAAAAATCTCGCTCATCAATTGGCCCTGTGGTTTCCAAAATTAGTAAAGCTCCGATGCGGTTTTTTGACAATTCTTTAACAGCCTCAACAATTTCATCAATTACACTATCAGACTTAGGGATTGCCAGACGGTCAGGTTGAAATAGCTGGCGGAATTCGCCACGCCCCAATTGCTCCAAAAACCGTCGAAACTCTGACTGTAGCCCAACTGCCATTGCTACAGCACAACCAATCACCAACTTTTCCAGTACAAAACTTAGCAGAGGTAGTCCTAATCTGCCACTTAGTGCTGAGGCTAACATTAAGATAATGAATCCCCGCACCATCCACAATGTCCGGCGCTCACTAATAATAACTAGTATCATGTACGTCAGCGCCAGCACTAACACAATATCCAGAGTCCCAAGCAGCAAGGACTGCGACCATCCCAGGTTTGTCAGCCATTGCTTCCACCAATCTCTCATGACATCTGGATTACACTTTTGCCTCTAATTACATTTAGTCATTAGTTATTAGTCATTAGTCATTTGTAATTAGTTCCTGGCTAATGACTAATGACCAAGGACAAATGACTATTTTTTTAGCCTTTCTGGTAGGCGATCTTGTCGAATTAAGTCTTGATAAGTTTCACGTTGCAAAATTAAATTTGCTTCGCCATTCGCCACTACGACTGCTGCCGGTCGGGGCAAGCGGTTGTAGTTAGATGCCATACTGTAATTGTACGCACCAGTTCCCATAACTACGAGAATATCCCCTGGTTCAGTCTTTGGGAGTAGTGCATTTTTAATCAGAATATCTCCTGATTCACAATGTTTACCAGCAATTGTGACTGTTTGGGTTAAGGGAGAAGACATTTTGTTGGCAACGACTGCTCGATAAACTGATTGGTAAGTAATCGGGCGGGGATTATCAGACATTCCTCCATCAATTGCCACGTAAGTACGAATTTCTGGAATGACTTTGGATGAACCAATAGTATAGGCAGTGACGCAAGCTGTAGCAATTAGCGATCGCCCTGGTTCACTAAGTAACTTCGGCAAAGGCAGATTTTCGGCTACACAAGCTTCTTGGATCACTTCACAAATCGCCTTTACCCACTCTTCAATGCTGGGAGGATCATCTGATTCTGTATACTTAATCCCTAAACCACCACCAACATTTAACTCTGTAATATTTAAACCATACTTCGCGGCATCCCGCAACCACTGCACCATGACAGCGGCCAAATCTTGATGCGGTTGGCGCTCAAAAATTTGGGAACCAATATGAGCGTGTACTCCTACGCAATTAAAGGCAGATTGTTGACTGACAAAGGTAAAAACTTTATCTAGCTCGTTGGGATCAAAGCCAAATTTGCTATCTAAGTGTCCTGTGCGGATATATTCGTGAGTGTGACACTCGATACCTGGAGTTAGCCGTAGCATGATCCGGATTGGTTGAACAGGTTGGGCTATTTCGACAAGGGTATGCAACTCATGCCAGTTATCCGCCACAATGGTGACACCAGACTTGATCGCTAAAATTAGTTCTTCATGAGATTTATTATTTCCGTGCAGGTAGATTTTCTGGGGACTAACACCCGCTTGCAAGGCGCTGTAAAGTTCGCCCCCAGAAACTACATCGATTCCCAGCCCAACAGAAGCGGCGATCACACAAACTGCTAAACAATTCCAAGCTTTTGAGGCGTACAATACTTGAGATTCACCTTTGTAGTATTGCTTGAAAGCATCTCGGTATTGCTGACAAGCCGAACGTAGAGTTTCTTCATCTAAAATATATAAAGGTGAACCAAATTGCTCAACTAGGGTTGTAACATCACACCCACCAATTTCCAAGAGGTCATGATTATGAACTCTGGCAGTCAAGGGTAAAAGTTCTTGATTAGGCGATGGGTTTGCGCTGGTGTCGTGCCTTTGAGGTAAATATTGACTTCCAGAATGTTGAACCCCAGTGGGGTGAGTCGATACCATAACTATAAAAGTTTTCCTTGTTCAAATTACGGGCTTTGAGTTCGTCTCCCGATTCCCAGTTTACAAAGGGTTTGTAACGTTATTCAATAAATGTGATTTTATTAGACTTAGAAATCAAATTACTGAAAAAAGAGCATGTAAGTGCATTGCTGGAACTGGATCAAGCCTGTTTTGGCGGTTTGTGGACAATGGAGGCTTACGGGCGTGAGTTGGACAGTCCCAACAGCGATCTGCTGGGTTTATTTTCCTCTGTCTCTAATTCGAGACTGCTGGGAATGGGTTGCTTTTGGTCAATTTTAGAGGAAGCCCACATTACAATTTTGGCGGTTGATCCCCAATATCACCGTCAAGGTTTGGGACAGGCTTTACTATATTCACTCATTAAGACAGCTTGCGATCGCAAAATGGAGCGAGCTACCCTCGAAGTGCGAGCTTCCAACTTAGGGGCTATATCTTTATATCAAAAATTTGGCTTCAAAATCGCTGGGCGGCGTCGGCGTTACTACCAAGATAACGGTGAAGACGCTCTAATTCTTTGGCTCTCAGATTTACAACACCCCCAATTTCAAGCAACTTTAGACCAGTGGTATTCCATGATCAGCGATCGCCTGGACAAATCCTCTTGGCACTTGCATTTTAAGTAGTTGGGCATTATTAATTTGGAATTATCGGACCTTGTGATCAGCTTCAGCAAAAAAATGCAACTTTGCTGCACCTAATTTGTATTGAAATAATTTATCTTCAAAATGGCTTAAATAAGAAAAAACTATGAATAAAATTTTTTGCTTGACATAAAAAAATATATATGTTATATGTAAGTGTTTAGGATTGAGTAAAGAAACTCTTAACCTAAGCAGTCAGCTATTTGTAATAAATCCCAAAAACGCTGGTGAACTAAAGCTCCTCAGTACACTAGCCAGATAAAAGTAGTCAATAGTTAACAATTAGCCCATCAACCTAAGTTATAGCTTCTGGATGTCTATAATCTGTTATACAGGCATCCAAAAGCTTTGCCTGTGCTAAAATCAGCATACCGGCACGACCGCAGGTGATGGGAAAAATGCCATGTTTGAACGCTTCACAGAAAAAGCCATTAAGGTAATCATGCTGGCCCAAGAAGAGGCCCGCCGTTTAGGTCACAACTTTGTCGGAACCGAGCAGATCCTCCTGGGTTTGATTGGCGAAGGCACTGGAGTGGCTGCCAAAGTGCTGAAATCAATGGGCGTCAATCTCAAAGATGCCCGAATCGAAGTTGAAAAAATTATAGGTCGGGGATCAGGCTTTGTTGCCGTGGAAATTCCGTTTACGCCACGGGCAAAGCGAGTTTTGGAACTCTCCTTGGAAGAAGCACGCCAACTGGGGCATAACTACATTGGCACCGAGCATCTGCTGTTGGGCCTAATCCGCGAAGGGGAAGGCGTAGCAGCCAGGGTGCTAGAAAACCTCGGTGTGGATCTATCTAAGGTAAGAACCCAAGTCATCCGCATGTTGGGAGAAACTGCCGAAGTTTCACCAGGCGGTTCATCCGGGCGCACAAAAACCCCGACTCTAGATGAATTTGGCTCAAACCTGACCCAGATGGCAATAGACAACAAGCTCGATCCGGTGGTGGGACGCGCTAAGGAAATTGAGCGGGTGATTCAGATATTGGGTCGCCGAACTAAAAATAACCCAGTGCTAATTGGGGAACCAGGGGTTGGTAAAACCGCGATCGCTGAAGGTTTAGCTTCACGCATTGCCACGAAAGATGTCCCTGACATCCTCGAAGATAAACGCGTCGTCACACTGGATATTGGTTTGCTTGTAGCAGGAACCAAATACCGGGGTGAATTTGAAGAACGCTTGAAAAAAATCATGGATGAAATCCGCTCTGCGGGTAATGTCATTCTCGTGATTGATGAGGTACACACCTTAATTGGTGCGGGTGCGGCAGAAGGTGCTATTGACGCAGCGAATATCCTCAAGCCAGCTTTGGCTAGGGGTGAGTTGCAGTGCATCGGCGCCACAACCCTAGATGAATACCGGAAGCACATCGAGCGAGATGCAGCCCTAGAGCGGCGTTTCCAACCAGTGATGGTTGGCGAACCTACAGTTGATGAAACAATTGAAATTTTATATGGTCTGCGCGAACGCTACGAGCAACACCATAAACTGAAAATCTCCGACGAAGCATTGGTAGCGGCGGCGAAGTTATCAGATCGTTACATTAGCGATCGCTACCTCCCAGATAAAGCTATCGACTTAGTTGATGAAGCTGGTTCTCGGGTGCGCTTGATTAACTCCCAGCTGCCACCCGCAGCCAAGGAGTTAGACAAAGAACTGCGTCAAATATTAAAAGAAAAAGATGACGCGGTGCGCTCTCAAGACTTTGACAAAGCTGGGGAACTGCGCGATCGCGAAATGGAAATCAAAGCCGAAATCCGGGCGATCGCTCAAAGCAAAACCAATGCAGCTGGCTCTGAACATGAAGAACCCGTAGTTACAGAAGAAGACATTGCCCACATTGTCGCTTCCTGGACTGGGGTACCGGTGAACAAACTCACCGAATCTGAATCTGAAAAGCTGCTGCACATGGAAGACACCTTGCATCAGCGTTTAATTGGTCAAGACGATGCAGTGAAAGCAGTTTCACGGGCAATTCGTCGCGCTCGTGTCGGTTTGAAAAATCCCAATCGACCGATAGCTAGCTTTGTCTTCTCTGGGCCTACTGGTGTAGGTAAAACCGAGTTGGCAAAGTCCTTGGCTGCTTACTTCTTCGGTTCCGAAGAAGCAATGATCCGCTTGGATATGTCGGAATACATGGAGCGTCACACCGTCAGCAAGCTGATTGGTTCGCCTCCAGGTTATGTTGGTTATAACGAAGGTGGTCAGCTGACCGAAGCCGTGCGGCGGCGTCCTTACACCGTAGTGTTGTTCGACGAAATCGAAAAAGCACACCCGGATGTATTCAACATGCTGCTGCAAATTTTGGAAGACGGTCGGTTAACTGATGCCAAGGGTCGCACGGTGGACTTCAAGAACACCTTGCTGATTTTAACTTCCAATATTGGTTCTAAGGTAATTGAAAAAGGCGGTAGCGGTATCGGCTTTGAATTTGCTGAAGATGTCACCGAGTCAGCTTACAACCGGATTCGCTCTTTGGTGAACGAAGAACTCAAACAGTACTTCCGTCCAGAGTTCCTCAACCGACTCGATGAAATTATCGTCTTCCGTCAGTTGAGCAAGCCTGAAGTCACCCAAATCGCCGAAATTATGCTCAAGGAAGTATTTGGTCGTCTAACAGAAAAGGGTATCACCTTAGAAGTTAGCGATCGCTTCAAGGATCGTTTGATCACTGAAGGTTACAGTCCCAGCTACGGCGCAAGGCCATTACGTCGGGCAATTATGCGCTTGTTAGAAGATAGCCTAGCAGAAGAAATTCTGTCTGGTCGCATCAAGGATGGTGATACAGCTCTTGTTGATGTAGATGAAAATGGCGTTGTGCAAGTTAGTTCTCAACAGCGCCGGGAATTGTTACCCCAAGGTGTTGAGTAAGATTTAGGGTTTGGGATTTAAGTCTCAAATAAAAAATTAGAAAACGGTAGAGTATTTATTGCTCTACCGTTTTTATTTATAGCTATTTTGCTACCCACAGATTGATTGTAAGATATAGATATTTTTTGTGAAGTCAAAATTTTTTTATTCTAACAGATATATTAAAGTTTTTTACTTTTTCTACTGTCAAAGAAGTGACAGAGAGAAATATTCAATATAATTAGGACTCAGCTTGAAAAGCTATAACTCTAAATATGAGATAGTAAAGATGAATAGGGAGCATCTCACTTTTGCAAATATAAATGTAAAAGAGGGAAGATAGTTACAAGCTTATACACGAGTAGCAAGTGCAACTACTATGACCCCTGAAGACTCCCAACGACTGGAAGCCTGCTTGCTGGAAGCAGCAAAGATTCTTTATCGGAACACTCAAGCTGAAGAACTAACAAGTTTTGAAAGTTTAGAAAAAGCAGTACGAACCAAGGTTCTAGAGCAAGTTAGTCCCAAAATTGCTTTTTTTTTATTAAACAAACTACAGGTACAGACAAAGGTAGAGCCAGAATAATCAAGAGCGTTGTCGGCAAGGTAACACTAACAGATAGGCAAGCAAAAAGATTAGGGTTAAAGCC